>JBEKAO010000006.1:0-76541 GCA_050015855.1 Opitutaceae bacterium
ATGAGCACCCGGTCGCAGGTCATCTCGATCTCCGGCAGGATGTGGCTCGATATGATGACGGTCATCCGGCCCCGCAGGCCCGCTATCAGATCGCGCACGATGAGAATCTGGTGCGGATCGAGCCCGATCGTCGGCTCATCCATGATGATAACGGGAGGCTCGGCGAGTATCGCCTCGGCGATCCCCACGCGCTGGCGGTACCCCTTCGACAGCTGGCCGATGATCTTGTGGCGGACCCGCTTAAGGTCGCAGACCTCGAGCACCTCGTCAATCCGCGGCCCGAGCTTGCGCCGCGCGACCTCCTTGAGCCGCCCGCGGTAGTAGAGGTATTCGCTGACGCGCATGTCCTCCGGGAGCGGATTGTTTTCCGGCATGTACCCGACCCGGCGCTTGATGTCCTCGGACTGGGTGGTCACCGGATAGCCGCAGATCGACACGCGGCCGGAGCTCGCGGGAAGATAGCCCGTGAGAATGCGCATCGTCGTCGATTTTCCCGCGCCGTTCGGGCCGAGAAAACCCATGATTTCGCCCCGGCCCACCGTGAAGCTGACGTCGTTCACCGCCGTCACGCCGGAGAACGTCTTCACGAGGTGGGAGACGGCGATCGCTGTCGGAAGTTGGTCGGGCATGGATACCACGGGCGGGGGGATGCTGCGTTATCCTGACCCATCCCCCATTTGGGTGTCACTTCTCAAGTGTGACTTCGCCCGCCCTGAAGCGCTGCGTGCGGCCTCCTTCGCCGCGCAGGAGGAGGGCCCCCTCGTCGTCCACCCCGACGACCGTGCCCGGGTGCCGCCTTCCCCCCTCAAGCACCGTCGCGCGGCGGCCCCGCAGGACGTCGAACCGGTTCCAAAGGTCGGCAAACGACTTCTCGTGGTCGCCGTCGGTGAACGACTGGTAGGCGAGGATCACCCGGCCCGTGATGGCGGCCGCAAGCCGGTTGAAATCAAGCGTTCCGCCCGCGAGCTGGCTCAGGCAGACGGCGCTTCGGGCGAGCTCTGCGGGCCAGCCCCCGGCGGGGCCGTTGACATTGAGCCCCAGCCCGAAGATCAGGTCGCGTATCCGATCCGCGTCAACGCGGGCTTCGGTGAGCATGCCGCCCGCCTTGCGGCCGTCGAAGACGATGTCGTTCGGCCATTTCAGCCCCGGCTTAAGGCGGGCGAAATTGGCGATCAGTTCGCAGATGTTGACCCCCATCCACAGGGTGAAGGTCTGCATGCGTTCGGGCGGCACCTCCGGGCGGAAGGCAAAGCTTGCGTACAGGTTCCCCGGAAATTCGCTGTGCCACACCCTGCCGAACCGGCCGCGACCCCGCGTCTGCCGCCGGGCGAATACCGCGAACGGGGCGGCCTTCCCTCCGGCGAGCTGCCGGGCCGCCTCGTCGTTTGTGCTGTCCACCTCGTCCAGGACGCTCAGCGTGAACCCCCGCGGCCGGACCTTGAGCTGCATTTCGACCAGCGCCGCATGGAGCCCCTCCGGGCGCGACACGAGCCGGTATCCCAGGGCCCGCTTGGCCTCGAATCCGAACCCCTCGGCGCGCAGTTTCTCCATGTGATGCCAGACCGCCACGCGGCTCATGCCCAGTTTTGAAGCGAGAGCCACCCCCGAAACCCAGCCGGATTCCCGGGCGAGCATCTCGCGCAGGATCATGTTTTCAGGCGTGGGCATGCGCCGGCCCTACGTCGAAAGCGCGAAGGCCGCAATTTATTTCTCCGGGAAGAGCCCGCCCCACTCGATGGGTTGCATGTACGTTTCCTGGGTCAGGCGCTTGATGTACTCGCTCCCGTTCGTATCCCCTCCCCGCCCGATCGCGTCCGCCGTGTCGTTCAGGTCCGCTATTTTATCCAGGCGCTGGTCCTCGAGGTACATCTCCTTGGCGGTGCTCGCGTTCAGCGAATTCAGCCAATTCAGCCATGAGAAGGGAAACAGCTTGAGGCCGGGATAGTCCCTGAATCCGATATCGACCATCCCCTTCTGGCTGACAAGGTCCGGGTCCTTCAATACGGCCTCCCGGGCCGACCGAACGTAGTAACTGGGCAGCCGGACAATCTCGTTCTGCGGTTTGTCCACATCGCGCAGGTCCGTGGTTTGATCCGCCGGCTTTTCCGGGGCCGGCTTCGGCGGCTCGTACTTGGGCAGTCCCGCTGCGATCAGGGACGCGGTGGAAGGGGCCGGCTCGGCGGTCGCCGGCTGGCTTGCGTCCGCGGCGCTCCCATTTGCCGCACCGGCGGCCGGCGGGGTTTGCGGCTTGGCCGGGGCAGGAGCCGGCGGCTGGGGCTGCGCCTGGACCGCAGGGGTTCCGGACGGCGCCGGCGCAGTCTGCGCCATCGCCACCGCGGAACCGACGAGGGTCACAATTGCCAGGAATAGCAGGGAGCGGCAAAGGGGGTTCATGTCAGGATTATTAGTAATTGGCCCATTCCAACAGTTCCACCGATCAGAACAATCTATCCATTTTCCGCGGAAACGAAATGATTTTGCGAGCCAGGTTTGGCGGTCTAATCCTTCACCTGGCCGGCGCCGTCGATCAAGAACTTGTACGAGCAGAGTTCCCGCAGCCCCACCGGGCCGCGGGCATGCAGCCTGTCCGTGCTGATCCCGATTTCGGCGCCGTAGCCGAACTCAAACCCGTCGTTAAAGCGGGTGCTTGCGTTCCAGAGGACCACGGCGCTGTCCACGCCGGCCTGGAAGCGGCGCGCCGCGGCCTCGTCCGAGGTCACGATCGCGTCCGTGTGCGCCGAGCCGTCGCGGTTCACGATCGCAATGGCCGCATCCACCGAATCGACGACCCGCACAGCCATGACAAGGTCGAGAAACTCCGCCTTGAAATCCGTCCGCCTGGCCGCCCGGTGCGCAATTCCGGCCTCGGCGAGGATTTCCGCGCTCGGCGGATCGCAGCGCAATTCCACGCCGCCCGCCGCGAGCGCCCCGGCCAGGCGCGGCAAAAGCGTGTTGGCAACATCCGCATGGACCAAAAGCTGCTCGGCGGCATTGCACACCCCGGGCCGCTGCGTTTTCGCATTCATGACCAGCCGCTCGGCCATTCCGCCGTCGGCGGCCCGGTCGACATAGACGAAGCAAACGCCCTCGTAATGCTTGATGACCGGGATCGCGCTGTTCTCCGCGACAAATCGGATCAGGGCCTCTCCCCCGCGGGGGATGATGCAATGGACGAGCGAGTCGAGCTTGAGAAGCTCTTTCAGGGCGGCCCGGTCCGTCGTCGGGATCAGCTGGACCGCGTCGACCGGCAGGCCGGGCGTCCCGCCCAGCGCCGTCCGGATCAGCTCCGCAAGGGCCTTGTTGGTCTCGAAAATTTCCCGCCCGCCCCGAAGAATGGCGGCATTGCCGGATTTGAGGCAGAGGATCGCGCAATCGACCGTGACATTCGGTCGCGCCTCGAAAATGACGCCGATCACTCCAATCGGAACGCTCAGCTTCCGGATCTTGAGCCCGTTCGGCCGCGTCCATTCCTCAAGCACCCTGCCCACCGGGTCCGGCAGCTTCGCCACCTGCCGCACCGACTCCGCCAGATGCCACAGGCGGTCTTCGTCAAGGGTCATGCGGTCGACCTCGGCCTTCCCCAGCCTGGCGGCCTTGGCCGAATCCAGATCGCGCCGGTTGGCCTCGAGCAACGCAGGATGCGATACATCAATAAGATCCGCCAGGCGGTTCAATGCCGCGTTCTTGGCATCAGTCCGCGCCGTCGCCAGCGCAAGCGAGGCGGCGCGTGCGCGTTCGGCCATGGACCTGACGACCTGTTCCAATTTAGCGGGCATGACGTCCCCTGATCATCGCAAATAGCCGCCCAAAGGGCAAATCTTTGTCGCACCCGGCGAACCCCCGCACGCGCAGATAACGTGAGGATCGGGCGATTCACCCCAATACGCCGGGCTCAATGATGCAGGCACTTCGGATACCGGCGGCCACTGCCTAGGGAAGCTTCGTAAAGAATCGGTCAAACCGCGGCTGGCCCCATCGATCGAGGTCAACCGAGGCGATAATGGTGGTCGCCCGTCCCAGGATTCGGGAGCGATCCACGCAGCCGATAAACCGGGAGTCCTCGCTGTTGTCGCGGCTGTCGCCCATGAGGAAGTAGCTTCCTGCCGGGACCCGCACCGGTCCGAATGTTCGCAGGGCGCTGCGCTGGGGCTGAATCATTATCGGGTGCGGCCGGTCCCCGAGCAATTCCTCGGCGAAGACGCTCTTTTGATGCGTGGGGTCGCCGGACAAACCGGGGGTTTGCGGCAGAGAGCTGTAATCGAGCGGCCTGCCGTTGATCGACAACCGTTCCTGGTTCATGGACACCAGGTCACCCGGCAAGCCGATGACACGCTTCACCCAACGCTCCCCATTCAGAGGCGAGTAGAATATGACGATATCGCCCCGTTGCGGGTCGCCCCAGGTAATCAGATGACGGGTGGTGAAAGGAAGCTTGAGGTCGTAGGCCAGCCTGTTCACGAAGACGAGTTCCACGGGCACGATCGATGGAGCCATCGAACCGGTCGGAACGTACTCCCAGTCGGCAATCGCCGATTTGAACGGCAACACGAGCGCCCCGACGACCAGGAGCGGGCAAATCCACTCGCGCCAGAGAGCGCCAAAGATGCGTTGGATCTTCCGTCCCCGGCCCGGCCCTGAGTTTTCCTGGATCGGTGTGTTCATCAGGTTAAGAATGGGCCGGCGCCTTGGGGGGGGCAAGCCACCTCGGTCAGTCGACCGTGTGATCTTGAGGATGTTCCGTCTTCGGACCTTATGAGAGACGCCAAAAACATCTTATCATGCCCGCCTGCGTCTGGCTAAACGGCAAATCACCCCCAATCCATGACTGCCGTTAAGCTGTTAACAGCCAGCAATTGTCTTATCCCCGACCTTATCATGACCATGAGAATAACCTCGCCCCTCCTTCGCGCCCTGAGTTTTTCCGCGGCCCTTTCGCTCTCAATGGCTTCATCCGCTTTTGCCCAGGCGGCCGAAGCGCCCGCGACACCTCCCCCGAAGAGCTGGATTGATCCCGATACGGGACACCGGGTCATCCGGCTGACCGACGAGCCCGGCTCCGACAGCTTCTATTTCAATTTCAATGCATTTACGCCCGACGGGAAGGAAATGATCTACACCACCACCACTGGCGCGATCCGGGTGCTGAATCTGGACACCCTGACGACGAGGCCGCTGGCAAGCGACGTCGTGAGGGCGATCGTCGTCGGCCACAAGACCCCGACCATTTACTACACCAAGTCGACCCCTGATCCCTATTTCCTGGAACTTTGGGGGGCCAATATCGACACCGGGGCGAACCGGAAGATCGCCGATCTTCCGCGCAGGGGCAGTGTGGTCACGATCAATGCGGACGAGACCCTGGGCGCCGGCAGCTATATCGAGGGCGATGCCGTCGGCCCCGGCGTCTACGGCGGACGGGTGAACACCCAGAACAAAATGGGGGCGACAAATCTGGGCGAACCGGAGAACAAGTCACAGATGATGGCGGAGCGCCTCGCGGCGAAGCTGCCGAACACCCTCTTCACCGTAAACCTGCAGACCGGGCAAATCACGAAGCTGATCGAGCACAGCACGGACTGGCTGAACCATTTCCAATTTTCGCCCACTGACCCCACGCTCCTCATGTACTGCCATGAAGGGGCATGGCAGCAGGTGGACCGGATCTGGACCATCCGCACCGACGGCACGCAGAATCAGCTGATCCTCAAGCGAATTTTCGAAAACGAAATCGCAGGCCATGAATGGTGGGGCGCCGATGGACAGACGCTCTGGTGCCAGGTGTATTTTCCCCGAGGCATGGATATTTCCTTCCTCGCCGGCTACGACGTCTCCTCCGGCCAGCGCACCTGGTACAGTTTCAAAAATAATGCAGCCTCCATCCACCATAATTCCTCGCCTGATGGGAAGCTCTTTTGCGGCGACGGGAATCAGGGCGATCCATGGATCGTTCTTTGCCGCCCCGTATCCATACCCGACCGGAACACCTTGGGAACCAATCTGATCAAGGGGGGATACCTCGATGTGGAGAGGCTGGTCAATATGTCCAAGACCGCAATCCATGGAGCGCAGAACTACCGGCTCGAGCCGAACCCGATGTTCACCCCGGATCAAAAGTATGTCATCTTCCGGGCAAACATCTTCGGCCCGGACTACGCGTTCGCCGTCGAGGTCGCAAAAGCAAGCAAGCCCTGATCGATCGGCCAGCCCGGCCGGCACCGAAGCCGCCGGTATCCGGATTTTGAACGATGGGCGCCGCGCCCGACGCGCGGCGCTCATGAGCTAATGCATCCGACTCAACTCATTTGTTGAGAGCGCGTTCCACGCGCCCTGATCATTCATTTGGAAAGAGGTGTCCGACAAAGTGTCTGGGCTTACCAGCTTGATAATTGTGCGGTCCTTCTCGGTCGTGCCGTCCAACTTTGTGACGGTTAGGAGAAATTCCAGCTCGTTGCCATTCAAACTGCCCGTGCCCTCGACCAGGGCGCCGTCGTCGAGTGTCTCCAGGAGCGCGTATTGGCTCTTGGCGGAATTCCACGCGTACATTCCGCTGCCTTGGGACGTACGCTTGTCGCCTTTGACCAGCCAGTAGTCGAAGCTTTGGCCTTCCTTGTCCGCCAGCCACCCGATCCGCAGCTCGAGCCGGACCGGATTTCCATCGGCATCGGCTCCCAGCACAGCCGACCACTCGCCGACGAATGACCCCAGGGCCGCGTATCGTCCACCGGTTGCGATTCTTCCCTCGGAGGCGGCAGGCTCCGAGTCCGCCGCGAAAAGGACTCTCTCACCGCTGCGCGGATCGTTTTCGACGTGCGGCGGAAGTTCGAAAATCATCGTCGGCCGCTGTTCGACATTGAACAGAGGCCACGAGGGCAGGCCGGCGCAGTTGGGGTTTCCCGTGCGTCCAAAAGCCAGGAACGAGGCGCTCAGGATTGCAGCCATCTGCGGCCCGGTCGGCTGGCGGGCAGTCCGCCAGTTCTGGGTTGGATCGTCGACGACCAGGGCCGTGTCGATCGCATGCGCCGCCAATCCGCGTCCGGGCCAGTTCAAGCAATACACCCAGGTTTGACCGTGTTGCGCGGCTCTCCGTTCCGACTCGACGACGATCGATCGCCACAGCCCCCCGGCGGTTACGGCCGCATAAACGACCTCCGTCGGGGAATAGTCCGGGTACATACTGCGGTATTCGCTGACGATCCGATCCGGGCTCGGACCGAACGGGAACTGGCCCATGGAACCCAGAGCCTTTGCGGCCGTATCCCACGTCAGGCCACTGAGAGCCGGGTTCCTGACCAAAAAACTCGACATCTCATCGTGGGTGGTCCCGATCACCATGGGTATATCGGCGGACAGCGGAGACGCGTCCGGGTAAAACGGATCCCGCGGCAGCGTCCGGCCATCGACAACCGGCGCAAACGGCTTTTTCTGGAACGCAGCCACCAGTTTTTCCGTGGGGAGCGTTCTAATCTCCCCTATCCGATCGGGCGTCAGGTTCAGGTCCGTAAGAACCGCTTTGGCCACCGTCGAAGCTTGCTGTCGGCCCATGCTGGAGATCGCTGCCCCGCTGATCGCCCAAACGCGCTGAAACAACCCGCGCGCCGAAGGCATGGCCATGAGCACTGCGCATTTCGCGCCCCCGCCGGACTCGCCGAATATGGTGACGCATCCGGGATCGCCGCCGAATTCGGCGATGTTTGCGTGGACCCATTGGAGGGCGAGGACGAGGTCGAGCATGGCGGCATTGCCGGAACCGGCGAATTCCGCGCCGCCGATATCCCCAAGGTAGAGGTAGCCAAATCCGCCGAGTCGGTGGTTGACTCCGACAACGACGACATCGCCGTGATGCGAGAGCTGCGCTCCATCGATGAGATCGCCGGACTGGCTATCGAAGCCGCCGCCGTGGAAGTACACAAATACGGGCCGCTTGCGGCCGTCGCGGAACCCGGGGGTCCAAAGATTGAGGTTCAGGCAGTCTTCGCTTTGCGGCAGATCGGCGTGACGAAAGGCGTTCTTCGCCGTGCCGGCCGGCTGCGGCGCGATCGGCCCAAAATCCGTGCAGTCGCGCACGCCCGGCCAGGCATCCGGCGGCACGGGCGCCTGGAAGCGCCGCTTCGCCGTATCCCCGCCATAGGGAATCCCCTTGAACACGAAACTCTCGCCTTCCTTGACGCCGCGAATCCTGCCAGCCGTCGTCGTCGCGATCGGCTCCGTCCCGGCGGCGGATGCGGCCGACGCAAGCAGGGCGCCTGCCAGGGTCGCAGCGAACAGGGAGCGGAAAGCTTTCGATAAGGAGCCCATAGCGTTCACGCGGTAAGGTGGTGACTTGTCTCCCCTGCTGGAAGGCAGAAATAGGGTTCTAAGCAGCGCCCGGCCGCAGCGCTTTATTTGCAACCGGGCTTGATCCAGCCATTCCGCCATGGCAAAGACAGCGCTTGGCAAAAGAGAAGGAGTGGAATGACTGCTACGGAATTTCGAACGATGGCGCGCGCAATGGCCGGCGTTGTTGAATCGGCGCACATGAATCACCCCGACTTTCGCGTCAACGGGAGGATTTTCGCGACCCTTGGCTCGCCGGACGAGGGTTGGGGGATGGTGAAACTTACTCCGGCGCAGCAGCGCGATGTGGTGGGCAAGGCGCCCGGTGTTTTCCGCCCTTGCAAAGGGGCTTGGGGCGAGCGCGGCTCGACGAACGTATGCCTCGCAGCGGCCACCCGTGCAATTCTGAAGCCGGTGCTCGAACTTGCCTTTGGTAATGTTCGGTCCAGGACAACGAAATAGGCGGCCGCGCCGACGGCGGCCGGTCACTTAACTTCCAGCTGATCCCGAATCCACGCCGGTTCAGGGGGCGCGCCGGGGGAGCCGAGCTTTTCCCGCCATTCCGCGTCGGTCAGGGTGGTCTTCGAATGATCCTCGTAGTAAGGGATGACCGACCCTTCGCAGAGGACCTCCATGCCGTTCCACGGGTAGAGCACGTAAAGCGGGCGCGGCCGGCCCGTGGCCGCCGCCAACGAATCATCCCTTCCCGGATCGCGCACGACTTCCGCCCATCGCTGGGAATCGTCGCGCGGCGTGTATTCATTTCCGAAATAGCCCATGACGGCAGCTATCGTTGAGCCATACCCTTTGAGGAAGCCCGAATCTTCCGGGTCAAAGGCCTGGCGGCGCAACTGCACCTGGACCAGAATCTCAAGGCGTTCCACCGCATGTTGCAGCGTGGCCCATCGGCCGGACAGGCTGTTGAATTCATTCGCGGGCCGCGGGCGCACCTGACCCTGCTCGTATCGCACGGCCTCGCTACGCGCAACGGAGCTCAATTCTTTCAGATTGGCGGAAAACTCGGCCGGTGGAGCAAATCTGGATACGACGGCCTTGCCGACGCCCTGATAACCGTCCGCTATCAACAGGTCTCCCGCGCCACCCACTTGGCCAAATTCACTCATAAACTGGTTATATTCGGGTATCGGGGACGGGACAACGAGTGCGTAATCCGATTCTTTCATGGCCGCCACCTTTTCGCTGAGGGTCTCCAGCATGTCGGCTGCGGCCCGCAGGCGGGTGGCGGCGGCGAAATTCGAGTTCGATAAGGTGTCGGTGCCGCGAAGCGTTTCTTCGGCGCTTTGCACAAGCTCCGCCATGCGCCGCAGAAAGCGAGGGTTCGGCTCGATGAAGCCAGGCGGCATTTCATACACCCCAAAGGCGACCACCGTTTGCTTCGCCTGAAGCGTGAACGTGTGCCGCATCTGCGCCCATCCGGCGAGAGCGGTCTGGCACGACTTGGCGGACCATGCGTCGCTTCGCATGAAGGCTGGCGCATCCGGATCCGGAGAGTCAAAGAGCGTGCCAAGGGCCGCGAGGTACCGATTGTACAGCGGTCCATGCCCCATCCCATCAAACGCAAGCCCTCTCCCCAGCTTGAGGGCGTCGTCCAATACCTGTGGTTGCCGCGGGGTGAGGCGCGACCTGGCCCAGGACGAACCGATCATTGCGGCCATCTGCAGCCCCGTGGGAGTCTCGTTGCGATCGACCAAATACTGGAATAGCGCGGCGTCCGGCAGCCGATAGGATCGCAGGATGTGAAATGCAGGCGCTTCCTTGGCTTGGCCGGGCGGTTCCTGCACACGCAGGTCATCGTTCACAAACGACATCGAACGCGCCAGGATTGGCCGGAGTTTGCTCCGGGCGTTGCTCAAGATTCCGGCCCAGTTCAAGTCGCGCTTCAATCCAATGTTTACGGCAGTGAAGGATTCTCCCTCCGCAGGACCGATCAGGCGCTCGTAATCGGCAAACCAGGCCGGATCCCGGGAGCCGGAATGCGCGAGCAAAAGCAAAGCCGACAATTCGTCGTCCCGCCCAATGCGGAAAGGCACGGTTTGAAGCCATCGCACCGCTCGGAAATAGTCGGCCAGGCGCTCGTCGTTTGCGTAAAACCCCACGGGCCGCATCCGGCGGTAATCGATTCCAACGAAGGCGCTTGTCCGCGGCTCCAGCCAAAACGGAAGTTCGATCGAGGTTGCCGCGCGGATCTTGGCGATCTGCGCGGCGATGTCCCCCCGGACCTCCGGATCGAAAGAGTCGGGAGAGGTCCCGAGAAAAACCATCGCGGGTCCCAACGCGCGCTGTGCATGGATCCAGCCAGGTTGAAGGTCGCTTTGCGGGTACGGGGACCCGATGCGCATCGTTCGCGCAGCCTCAACCAGGGATTCCAGGTGCAGCCGCAAATCGGAGGCGCGTTGAAACTCCAAATTTCGAAAACTGTCTTCGAACAGGACGTGAAAGGCGTTCAAGAGCGAGTCGCTCGTGATGAACATCGGCCCCGCCGGATGGACATAGGGTTCGAAGCTCTGCCGGAACTGGGTCCGGCCGATCAGGAGCTTGTCCCGGCCGAGTTTTTCAATTTCAGCCGGCGTCAGCTTTCGTGTGAGGGCGACGGAATGCCAGTCATAGCCATCCGACGGCTCCGGCATCCGCCCATAACGTTCTCTTTCCAAGGCATGTTTCCCGTCATCGGCATTCAGCAGTGCGGGCAAAAGCAATGCACATTGAGCCAGGAAAAAGCACCTGCAGCGCATGATCCTAGCCTATGCCACCCGATTCCGTCGAACGTGGCAAGGGCAACTGCACGGGTTCGGCCGCCCTAGAACCGCGTCATCTCCGCCAGCTCCCGGAAACGGAGATTGACCGCGCCCCTGCCGGCAGCCGACAGCCGGTTCACGCCGAAGCTCTCGACTGTGAGGCTCGCGCAGGCCGTCGCATAGGCGATCGCCTTGCGAAGGGCCGCGAAATCCGTCCGATTCACCGAGGCCAGGTATCCGATCAGGGCGCCCGCGTAACTGTCGCCGGCTCCCGTGGGATCGACGAGACGCCCGACCGGATAGGCCGGCAGGGCAAAGAAGCCGTCGGGGTGAAAAAGAAGCGATCCGTGGGAGCCCTTTTTCACGATCACGATGCGGGGGCCCATCTTCCTGATGTTCCGGCCGGCGACGATCAGGTTCCTCTCGCCGCTCAATGCCTCGGCCTCCACCTCGTTGAGGACAAAGAGGCCGACCCGGCGGATCAGGCTCTCCAGGTCCGGGCGGGAGAGCTCTATCCAAAAATCCCGCGTGTCGGCCAGAACGAACGCCTGCGGCGGCAGCTGGTCCATGACCTGGTGCTGGAGGGCCGGGGTGATCGCGCCCAGCATCACGTATCGGCTGTCCATGTACTCGGCCGGCAGGGCCGGCGAGAACGTCTCGAAGACGTTGAGATTGGTCACCAGGTTTTCGCAGCGGTCAAAATTCTCCCCGTAGCGGCCCGACCAGAAAAAGGTCTTCCCGGCGGGATCCACCCTCAGACCGCGAAGGTCGACCCCGTGCCTGCGAAGCCTCTGCATGAAGCGCTTTGGAAAATCCGCCCCGACGACGCCCAGAAGCCGGGTCGGCGCGAAATAGCTCGCGGCGATCGAGGCGTAGGTAGCCGCTCCGCCGAGGATGTCTCCGCTTTGCGCGACCGATGTCGCGATCCGGTCGATTGCGACGGAGCCGATGATCAGAGCCGGCTTGGCGGTCCGGGGGTAAGTGGATGTCATGTGTGTTGCGTGGAAGGACCACCTCAGAGCTCCAGATTTGAAATCCGCTCGGCGGATTTCAAATCTGGAGCTCTGAGGTGGTCTTCATTGGCTCACCGTCAGGTTGGTGGCGAGAAGCGGCTCGTCGTCGATCTCAACCATGATCGAATAGTCGCCCGGCTGGGGAAAGCTCAGGTTCCGGATTTCGTTGATCAGGTTGATCCGGTGAAGCGGGCTTTGGGACTCGAAGGTTCGCTGGATCAGGGGCTGCATTTGCGTGGGATTAATCCCCATCAAAATCCGCATCTTGTGCTGGCCCTGCGCGACATCGGTAAGGGTCAGGAACCACACCATCAACGGGTGCGTCACCGGGAAGCGGTGCGCCTTGATGTTCGAGAAGACCCCGAGGATCGTGTATTTTCCCGAGCTGGGATCCATGTGGGCGCCGTCGCAGGTCAGCCATGCCAGGAGTTGCGGCTTCGATTGCACACTTTGGAGTTGGCGGGCGTCCGACTCCGGGGCAACTCATTTCCCGGTTCTTGCAACCGGCCCCTGGATGGTTTCGTGTACCCCCATGGCACCGCAGACGCTCATCGATTCGGTGTCGGCCTATCCCAGGTGGCTCGTGATCGCCGTGGGGACGCTCGTGGCGGCGGCGATCGTCTGGATCGTGGCGAAGCTTCTGGAATGGACGCTATGGCTTCTTCTTATCGCGATTCTGGCCGGCGGACTCGCCTGGGCCGCCTGGTCGTTTTTCAGGTAGGGTGGAAATTTCGACAAAGGCTTGCGCGGCGGGGAGCCTCATTTTAAATCCTCGCGGATGAAGTTTATCTTCGTGACTGGAGGCGTGGTATCTTCGCTGGGCAAGGGGCTCACCGCGGCGGCGCTCGGCGCCCTCCTGGAAATGCGGGGACTTCGGGTTCGGATCCAGAAATTCGACCCCTACCTGAACGTCGATCCAGGGACGATGAGCCCGTTCCAGCACGGGGAGGTCTATGTCCTGGAGGACGGGGCTGAAACCGACCTCGACCTCGGCCATTATGAGCGCTTCACAAACGGGAAGCTGTCCCGGCTCAACAGCCTGTCTTCCGGCCAGATCTATGAGAGCGTGATCCAGAAGGAGCGCCGGGGGGACTATCTTGGAAAGACAGTCCAGGTGATCCCCCATGTGACCAACGAGATCAAGGAGCGGATCTATGCGGGCGGAAAGGACGTCGATGTCCTGATCACCGAGATCGGAGGGACGACCGGGGACATCGAGGGGCTGCCATTTCTCGAGGCCATGCGCCAGTTCGCGCACGAGGCGGGGCCGAGGGACGTCGTCTTCATACACGTCACGCTTGTTCCTTTCCTTGTCGCGGCCGGCGAACTCAAGACAAAGCCGACCCAGCAGTCGGTTGCCAAGCTCCGCGAGATCGGCATCCAGCCCCACGTCCTTGTCTGCCGCTGCGACCATCCGCTGCACCACGACCTGCGCGACAAGCTGAGCCTTTTCTGCAATGTGCCCGTGAAGGCCGTCATCGAGTGCCGCGACGTCGACCACTCGATCTACGAGCTTCCCCTCGCCCTGCAAAAGGAGGGGATGGACGAGCTCGTTCTCGACCTCTTTGGCATCAAGCTTCCCCTGCCCAAGGAGAATGTCTGGGAGAAGGTCGTCCGGCGAATCCTCAATCCAAACCATGAAGTGACGATCGGCGTCGTCGGGAAATACATCGAGCTCCAGGACGCCTACAAGTCCGTCTACGAGTCGGTCACGCACGCGGGCATTGCGAACAATTGCAAGGTGAACGTCCGCCGGATCGACGCCGAGGACCTGCAAAAGGGCGGCGGGCTCTCCCAACTGCGCGGTCTCGACGGCATCCTCGTCCCGGGCGGATTCGGAGACCGCGGAACGGCGGGCAAGATCGCGGCCGCCCGCTGGGCCCGCGAGCACAAGCTGCCGTATTTCGGACTCTGCCTGGGCTTGCAAGTCGGCGTAATCGAACTGGCGCGCAATGTCCTCAAGATCCCGGGCGCCAACAGCACGGAAATCGACCCGAAGACGCGGAATCCCGTGATCAACATGATGGAGGAGCAGAAGAAGATCATCGACAAGGGAGCCACCATGCGCCTCGGCAGCTATGAGTGCGCGATCAAGCCGGGGACTCATGCCGCGCGGGCCTACCGGGCGGCGAGCGTGCGCGAGCGCCACCGGCACCGGTACGAGGTCAACAATGCGTACCTGCCGCAGCTTCAGAAGGCCGGGCTCGTCGTCAGCGGAGTCAACCCGCGACGCAACCTGGTCGAAATCATCGAGCTGAAGGGCCATCCGTGGTTCGTCGCCGTGCAGTTCCACCCCGAGTTCCAATCGAAGCCGAACCGGGCGCATCCCCTCTTCGCCGCATTTGTCGCCGCCGCCATCAAACACCGAAAGCGATGATCTTCGACCCTGAAAGGCTGCTTTTCATCGCCGGCCCATGCTCGCTCGAGAGCGAGGCCGTGTGCCGCGCGGTGGCCGGCGCCCTGGTCAGCCTGGGCCGCGCCCACCCGGAGCTTCGGATCGTTTTCAAGGGATCCTTTGACAAGGCCAACCGGACGTCGCTAGCGGGCGAGCGCGGCACCGGGCTCGCCGAAGGCCTGCGGCTCCTCGCCCTAGTCCGCAAGGAGTTCGGATTTCCCGTCCTTACCGACGTCCACGAGACGGCACAGGTGCCGGCCGTGGCCGGCGTTTGCGATGTGATCCAGATCCCGGCATTTCTCTGCCGCCAGACGGACCTGCTCCTCGCGGCGGCCGCCACCGGGCGGGCCGTCAACGTCAAGAAGGGCCAGTTTCTCTCGCCTCAGGAGATGGCGCACGTGACCGGGAAGCTTAAGAAGGGCGGAGCCGCCGAGGTCTGGCAAACCGAGCGCGGCACGACCTTCGGTTACCAAAACCTGGTCGTCGACATGCGGTCCTTCGCCCTGATGCGGCAAAACGGGCGGCCGGTCGTGTTCGACGCCACGCACAGCGTTCAGCTCCCCGGCGCGGGGGACGGCCGGAGCGGCGGGCAGCGCGAGTTCATTCCTCCGCTTGCACGCGCAGCGCTGGCCGCGGGAGCCGACGGCCTTTTCATCGAAACCCATCCGAATCCGGAACAGGCGATCAGCGACGGGCCCAACATGGTGCCCCTGGCCGAGCTTCCGGGGCTAATGGAGGACTGCCTCGCCATCTGGAGGGCGGCCCGGGCGGTCCGCTCCTAAAGGTTCCGGCGGGCGGGCTCAGCTTTTCGTTTCGCCGGCCTCCTCGTAAACGCCGAGGCGGCGGTATCGGTTGTAGCGGGCCTCCAAAAGGTCCGGCAGGGAAAGCTCCGCCAGTTCAGCCAGGTGCCGGTGCAGGCATTTCTTGAGCGCGGCGGCCGAGGCGGCCGCATCGTTGTGGGCGCCTCCCAGCGGTTCGGCGATCACCTCATCGACAACGCCGAGGTCGCGCAGCTTCGCGGCGCCGAGCTTCAGCGCCTCCGCGGCCCTCGGAGCCGCCGATCCGTCCTTCCAGAGTATCGCGGCGCACCCCTCCGGAGAAATCACGGAGTAATAGCTGTTCTCGAACATCAGCACCCGGTCGGTGACGCCGATTCCAAGGGCGCCCCCGGAACCGCCCTCGCCCACGACCACCGAAACGGTGGGTGTCCCCAGCATCGACATTTCCCGCAGGTTGACGGCGATCGCCTCCGACACGTGCCGCTCCTCCGAACCAATCCCCGGGAAGGCGCCCGGCGTGTCGATGAGCGCGACCACCGGAAGCCCGAATTTCTCGGCCATCCGCATGAGTCTGAGGGCCTTCCGATAGCCCTCCGGATGCGGCATCCCGAAATTGCGGCTGATCTTCTCCTTGGTGTCACGGCCCTTCTGCTGCGCGATCACCATGACGGAGCCGCCGTGGAGAAATGCGGTCCCCCCGATCAGAGCCCGGTCGTCGCTGAACTGGCGGTCCCCGTGCAGCTCCTGGAAGTCCTCGAAGATCAGCCCGATAAAATCGAGCGCGTGCGGCCGCGCGGGATGGCGGGCCACCTGTACCCGCTGCCAGGCCGTCATGCCGGAGTAGATCTCCGTCCGAAGCGCCCCGATCCGCTCCTCGATGGCTCCTATTTCCCGGGCAAGGTCCTCGTTGGTCTCGAGCGAACGCTGGCGCAGCTGGTCCAATTGCCCGGCCAGGGCGCGCAACGGTTCCTCAAACTCCAACGCGTAGGCCGGGGTTTTCATTCGAATCGACGTTACTCGGTCCCTCCGGTCCGTGTCAACGGAACGGCTAAGGCGGTCAGGGCCCGGCCGGCTTCAAGGGAACCGCCGGCGCAGGAACCGCGACCGCCGGCGCCAGTGGCGCCGTTGGGTGAGGCATCTCGGCCTCCAACTCGAAGGCCTGTTGCGCCCACGGGCTGCTCGGATCGGTTTGCATCAGCTGCATGGCCAGGCGCTGCACCTCGTCCGCGCGCCCCGCCGAGGCGGCAAGGCTCGCCAGTTGATAGAGGGCCTCGGCCCGGATGACCTGATATTGATCCTTGTCGTCAGCCAGCTGGCGCAGGGCCGCCTCGCCCTCGGCCTGCTTGCCGGATTGAATCTGCGCCATGGCGATGCCCAGCTGCGCCCGGGCCGCCAGCGGGCGGGCCGTCGGCGGGCCACTCTTGAGTCGGGCATAGGCCCGGTTGTAATTGTCGACGGCCTCGGCCGCCTTGCCCTCCCTCGAGTCGTCGTCTCCGATCAAAAGCTGGGCAATTCCGCCGAGGACCTGGTCGGGGTGGGTCGTGGCAAAGGCCTGGAGCTTTTCCGGCGTCGTTGCTTCCGCGAACTCCTTCCGAATGCCTTCCTCCTTCTGATTCGCGTAATAATCCCACGCCGCCCTTCCGAAATAGAACAGGATCACGATCCCGCAAAGGACGATGATGGCCTCGCGGTACTTCTCCCACAGGGTGCGAAGCTGTTCGTCGATCGGCGAGTGGGCTGAATCCAGGGCTCCGCCGGGCTTCGCCCCGCCTTGAGGGGCTTCACCGGGAGGCTTCGGGTTCAATGGAGATGCGGGGGTGGGCATGAAACGAGGTTTTGCGTTGGGAAAAGAGCGAGCAAAGCAAGTCCCTGCGGGCGTGTAAACAGCGAATCTGGCGCGGTTGGGCCGCCTCAGTCAAAAACAACCGTCTTGCGCCCGTATACGAGGACGCGGCTTTGCAGGTGCCAGCGGACCGCCTGGGCGAGGACCGTCTTCTCGAGGTCGCGGCCCTTTCGGACCAGGTCGGCGACGCTGTGGCGGTGCGTCACCCGGACGACGTCCTGCTGGATGATCGGGCCGTCGTCGAGCTCGGCCGTCGCGTAATGGGCGGTCGCCCCGATCAGCTTCACCCCGCGCTCGTGCGCCTGGTAGTAGGGACGGCCGCCGGCGAAGGCCGGGAGAAAGGAATGGTGAATATTGATGACCGGCCGGCCAAACGACGAAAGAAACCCGGCCGAAAGCACCTGCATGTAGCGGGCCAGGATGACGAGCTCGACGTCGAGCGAGCGCAAAAGCTCGAGCTGCCTCGCTTCCGCGGCGGCCTTGGCGGCCTCTCCCGGTTTCACGGGGATAAGATGGAACGGGATCCCGTAGCCGGCCGCCGCCGCCGCTATGTCGTTGTGATTCGAGATGACGGCGACAAAGTCCGCCCCGAATTCGCCGGCCCGCCACCGAAGGGCCAGGTCGTGGAAGCAATGGTCGGCCTTCGACACGAATATCGCCACCTTGGGGCGGCTCGCGGAGGAGGTCACCCGCGCAGTCATGCCAAGGGAGGCGGCGAATTGGCCGAAGGCAGCCGCCTCGGAAGGGAGGGCGTGGGGATTCGGCTCCCACTCGACCCGCTGAAAAAAGATGCCTGATTCCATGTCCCGGTGCTGGTCGGCATGGAGGATGTTTCCGCGCCTCTCGAAAATCCATCCGGCCACGCGGGCGACCAATCCGGGCTGGTCGGGTCCGGACAAAAGGGCAATCAATGTGGCGGGTTCAGGCACCGGGTGAAGCGGGTACGACATTTCCGCGGTACTTCTGGATCGGCCGCACGCCGAGCGGCTTCTCGCGCAGCGCGCGTATCCCCTCCACAGCCGCCTCGGCTCCGGTGATCGTCGTCATGATGCAGATATTGTGGGCGTAGGCGGCCGCGCGGATGGTGTTCTCGTCGCGGCGGGGGATCATTCCGCTCGGAGTATTGATGACCATCGCGATCTGTCCATTCTTGATCATGTCGATGGCGTTGGGCCGCCCCTCGCTCAGCTTGGCCAGCCGCTTCGCCTGGACCCCGTGGTCGTTCAGGTACTTCGCCGTGCCGCTTGTCGAATAGAGCGCGATTCCGAAGCTTTCCAGCTCCCGGGCTATTTCGACGGCCGCGGCCTTGTCCGCGTCCTTGACGCTCAGGAACACGTTGCCCCGGGTCGGCAGGCCGGGCTTGGCGGCGGCCTGGGCCTTCGCAAAGGCGAGGCCGAGGTCGTCGTCGAGCCCCATCACTTCGCCCGTGGAGCGCATTTCGGGCCCGAGCGCGATCATGGCGCCCGGAAAGCGTGCGAAGGGGAAAACCGCCTCCTTCACGCACCAGTGCTTCGGGGTCACCTCACGGACAAAGCCCAGGTCCGCAAGCCTGGCTCCCGCCATCACCCTGGCCGCGAGCTTTGCCAGCGGAACCCCGATCGCCTTGGCCACAAAGGGCACCGTGCGGGACGCGCGCGGGTTCACCTCGAGGATGTAGAGCTCGTCCTGCTTGATCGCGAACTGCACGTTCATGAGCCCGATGACATTGAGCTCGCGGGCGAGGGCGTGCGTGGCGGTCCGCACCTTGTCGAGCATGGCGGCGCTGAGGGTGTGCGGGGGCATCACCATCGCGGCGTCGCCCGAATGGACCCCCGCGAATTCGATGTGCTCGAGCATGCCGCCGATGACGCTCGTTTCGCCGTCGCTCAGGCAATCGACGTCCAGCTCGATCGCGTCCTCGAGAAATTTGTCGATCAGGACGGACTTGCCCGGCATGACGTCGAAGACCTGCCGGACGACGCGCTTCAAATCCTCGCCGTCATAGACGATGAACATTCCCCGGCCGCCCAGGACGAAAGACGGGCGCAGGAGGACGGGATAGCCCACCTCCAGCGCAAACGCGGCCGCCTCGTCCGCGGTCAGGGCCGTCCGGTTGGCAGGCTGCTTCAGGCCGACCTTGTCGAGGACGGCGGCAAACAGCTTCCTGTCCTCGGCGATATCGATGCTTTCGGGCGAGGTGCCGATGATGTTCACCCCGTTCGCCTTCAGGGCCGAGGCGAGGTTGAGCGGGGTCTGTCCCCCAAACTGGACGATCGCCCCAAAGCAACCCTCCTGGTTGTAGATCTCGAGGACGTCCTCGAGAGTCAGCGGCTCGAAGTAAAGCCGGTCGCTCGTGTCGTAGTCGGTCGAGACGGTCTCCGGATTTGAGTTCACCATCACGGTTTCGAAGCCGGCCTCCCTCAGGGCGAAGCTTGCGTGCACGCAGCAGTAGTCGAACTCGATCCCCTGCCCTATCCGGTTCGGGCCGCCGCCCAGGATCATGATCTTCTTCCTGGCGCCCGGGGGCAGGATCTCGTTCTCGTTCCCGTAGCTCGAGTAGTAGTAGGGCGTGAAGGCCTCGAACTCCGCGGCGCACGTGTCGACGAGCCGGTAGACGGTGTTGATTCCCTTCGCGATCCGGGCGCTCCGCACGGCCCGGGGCTCGCTCCCGAGGAGGTGGGCCAATTGGACGTCGGAAAATCCAAACTCCTTTGCCCGCCGGAGGACGTCCGGACCGAGGGACTCGAGCGACCGGCCCCGGAGGGCCTCCTCCATCTCGTAAATCTCGCGCAGCTGATGGATGAACCAGCGGTCGATCCGCGTCAGGTCGTGGATTTGCTCGATCGTGTAGCCCGCCCGAAATGCGTGGCGAATGTAAAAGATGCGGTCGCCGCTCGCGGTGCCCAGTTTCGTCTTGATGACGGCGTCGTCGGGGCGCTCGTCGCCGCTCAACCGGCCTCCTCCGCCGAAGCCGCGGGCGCCGATCTCGAGCGAGCGCAGGGCCTTCTGGATCGACTCCTTGAAGGTCCTTCCGATCGCCATGGCCTCCCCGACCGACTTCATCGAGGAGGTGAGCGTGGCGTCGGCGTCGGGGAACTTTTCAAAGGTGAATCGCGGGACTTTCGTGACGACGTAGTCGATCGTCGGCTCGAAGCTCGCCGGAGTGAGCCGGGTGATGTCGTTGCGCAGCTCGTCCAGGGTGTAGCCGACCGCCAGCTTGGCCGCGATCTTGGCGATCGGGAATCCGGTCGCCTTCGAGGCCAGCGCCGAGGAGCGGGAGACGCGCGGATTCATCTCGATCACCACCATGCGGCCGGTTTCCGGATCGACCGCGAACTGGATGTTCGATCCGCCGGTCTCGACTCCGACTTCCCGGATGACCGCAAACGACGCGTCGCGCATCGCCTGAAACTCCTTGTCGGTGAGGGTCATCGCCGGGGCCACCGTGATCGAGTCCCCGGTGTGCACGCCCATGGGATCGAAATTCTCGATCGAACAGATGACGACGCACTGGTCCTTGTGGTCGCGCATGACCTCCATCTCGAATTCCTTCCAGCCGAGAAGGCATTCCTCGACCAGGACTTCGTGAACCGGGGAAATATCGAGGCCGTTGGAAACAATGCGCTCGAACTCCTCGCGGTTGTAGGCGATTCCGCCGCCGGTGCCCCCGAGCGTGAAGGACGGGCGGATGATCAGGGGGAATATGCCGATCTCATCGGCGGCGGCCCTGGCCTCGTCCAACATATGGACCGTGCGCGATTTCGGCAGATCCAGCCCGATCCGAAGCATCGCCTGCTTGAATAGCTCCCGATCCTCTCCCTTCGCGATGGCCATCGGTTTTGCCCCGATCATTTCGACCCCGTACTTGGTCAGGATCCCCTGGCGGTGCAGTTCCATCGACAGATTGAGCGCGGTCTGACCGCCCAGGGTCGGCAGAAGCGCCGAAGGCCGCTCGGCGGCAATCACTTTCTCCAGAATCTCCACCGTAAGCGGTTCGATGTATGTGACATCGGCGAATTCCGGATCGGTCATTATCGTCGCCGGATTGGAATTCACCAAAATCACCCGATATCCCTCCTCCTTGAGCGCCTTGCACGCCTGCGTCCCCGAATAATCGAATTCACAGGCCTGGCCGATCACGATGGGGCCGGCGCCGATGATAAGAACGGATTGAATATCTGTACGCTTGGGCATTTACGAGCGGGCTGGCACAAAAATTCCAGCGAGGGTTGAGTCCCGGGAAACCCGCCGCAAGCCCATTGTGTCTGCCGAATCCTGCAACCCGGCGCGAGCAATGTCCAATTCAGGCAAGTCGCGCCATTTCCGGGCCAAATTCGCTCGCTTTGGGCACGGTTTTTGACTTGCTGGGATACTATGGCAGGCCCTGCCAACGACGAGTCAGTGAGGAGCCGCCGGAGTGTGCGCTTGCCCCGCGCAATGGGAATTGCCCTTGTTTTGGTCATCCTTGCGTCGCGGCTGGCCGCGCAGAGTCTCCTCTATATCGACCACGACGGGAAGCTCGCGCTGGTGCGCCGGGCCGACGGAATCACCGCCTATGTTATGGAGGACGGCAAGCTGGCCGCGGCCTTGGGCAGCAACTTTGTCCTTCAACCGACCCCCGAATACCTGCCGGTGATGGTCACGGTGAAGAACCTCGTCTTCAAGCGCCATTCGGGCGGGCTTCCGAACAGCGTGCCGGGGACGATACGCAGCGGCCTGAACATGCCGACCCAAACGACAGCCCACCCGGACGCAACGGTCACTGGAACCGTGGGAAGCGGCGGGAAGATAAACAACTGGTTCCTATTCAACGCCGACTTTGAGTCCGCCTATGCGCTCGACGACGTGTTCATCGTCCTGGCCATGAAGACGCAGAAGGAGGGCAACATGCTCTATCTCCAGGGAATCGGCCGCCTCGAGGCGCGTCGGATCAGGAACATGGCGATCACTGCGAAAATGCCATTTCCATTTGGGGGGACCCGGCTGACTCTGCACGTTTTCGCCGGGGGCCAGGAGGTCTTCAATTCGAGCCTTCCCGCAGGCGAACAGGAGGCTGCCCTGGATCGCATGGTCGCCAATCGCATTTCGTCCCTCCAGGATTCCGAACTGAAGCCATTGTTCGGGCCGCCTCCCGACTATCCGGATTCGCTGGCCAAGACGCACGCCACGGGACGGGCCGAGGTCTCTTTCCGAGTCGATGCAAGCGGCATCGTGATCGATCCAAAAGTGGCGAGCGCCTCCGACCCGGCCTTTGGGGATGCGGCCTTGGCCGCGATCCGGCAATGGCGATTCCTGCCCCGCGTGAAGGGCGGACGTCCGATCGAGGCGACAGCCAGCCTTCCTTTCGTGTTCACGCCGCCGTCCTAGTCCGGTGCGCCGCGGCAAAATCCCTCTGGAGCAACATATGAAAATGAGAACGATGTCCTCGTTGGGTTTGATTGCATTCATAGCTGCCTTGTCGACTCCGGTCGCGGCACAGACAGATGCCGGCGCGCCACACCTGCGGAAGCAGGGCGCCGTCACCCAGCTGATGGTGGACGGCAAGCCGTATGTGTGCCTCGCGGGCGAACTCACGGGCGACGCGGCGACCAGCCTCCCCATGATGGAGCCCATCTGGCCGAAGATCGCCGCAGGCAACCTGAACACCGTTCTCGTCGCAATGTCCTGGGCGCAGTTCGAACCCGAGGAGGGCCGGTTCAATTACACCCAGCTGGACGGGGTCATCGCGAAGGCGAGGGAAAACCACCTGCACCTCATCTTTCTGTGGTTTGGGGCCTGGAAAAACGGCACTTCCAGTTACGCGCCGTACTGGGTGAAGAAGGATTATGTCCGCTTTCCGCGGATTCAGATCGGGGAAGGAAAGACCGTCTCGCTATCGGGCCCCCTCGAACTGCTCAGCACGCTTGGCGATGCCACGCGCGACGCGGACGCCGCCGGATTTGGGGCTTTCATGCGGCATATCAAGGAGGTCGATGGCGCGCAGCACACCGTCGTGATGATCCAGGTGGAGAATGAAGTGGGCGTCCTGCGGGACTCCCGGGACAGGTCTCCGGCCGCAAACCGCGCGTTTGCCGGGCAGGTCCCGGCGGAGCTGATGAGCTACCTTGGAGCCCACAAGGACAACCTCATCCCCGAATTCCGCGAGGTCTGGGCGGCGAATGGCTTCAAGACGTCCGGCACCTGGGAAGAGGTCTTCGGTCCGGGCAAGCCCGCGGACGTGGAGCTTCCGATCCAGACGCAGAGCCCGCCGATGAGCGCGTATGAGCATGAAATCAGCTGGAGGCAGCTGCACTGGCCCTCGGATGAGATATTCATGGCGTGGAACTACGCGCGTTACGTGGAGAAGGTCGTCCAGGCGGGCAAGGCCGGCTATGACATTCCCATGTATGTGAACGCGTGGCTGCAGCAGCCCAATCATGCCTGGCCGGGCACCTATCCCTGCGGAGGCCCGCTGCCCCAGGTGCATGACATCTGGCGGGCCGGAGCTCCGGACGTGGACATACTGGCGCCGGATCTCTACGTGCCGTATTTCGACCAGGTCTGCGAAAGATTCAGCAGGAACGGAAATCCCCTCTTTATTCCGGAGACGAGCACCAATGCGGCCAACGTGATCATGGCCGTTGGCAAGTACCATACGATCGGCTTTTCTCCCTTTGGCATAGACGGTGGAAGGCCGATGCCGGCGGACCTTGCAGCCGCCTATCAAATGCTCTCCCAGATGGCGCCGATGATTCTGGCGCACCAGGGCACCGACACCGTCACGGCCGTGCGAATGGTCCAGGGAGACCCGCCAAAGCAGGTCAAGCTTGGCAACTATACCCTGACGTTCAGGTATACCGGCCGGATCCACGGGCTCCCCCCGCAAGCCAGGTTTGGCGTGGAGGCTCCGTCCTACGGGGGAGCTGCGCCACAGCCGGCCGAACCGCCGCTGGAAGCGGCCGCGGTCCTGATTTCGACGGGCCCCGACGAGTATTACTTCGGCGGAGGCGGCATGCGGGTCGACTTTTCGCCGAACACGCCCGGAC
This sequence comes from Opitutaceae bacterium, assembly GCA_050015855.1. Classification (GTDB taxonomy): domain Bacteria; phylum Verrucomicrobiota; class Verrucomicrobiia; order Opitutales; family Opitutaceae; genus Palsa-1447. The sequence continues at coordinate 24,104 of JBEKAO010000006.1, forward strand.
CCGCCAACGTGGGGCTCGGCGATGTGCAGGAAGGCAGGTATGTCGATGGAAAGTGGGAAGTCACCCGCCAGCTCGCCGGCGACGACGATGCGCAGGGGGAGATCCTGGTCCTGCATCCGGCCACGATTCTGCGGGTGACGCTCTATCGTTACCCGTAGGCTCCGATTCACGGTCCTCGGTTGGAGCAGTTGCAGAGATTCGAGATCTCGCTGCTCTGGCATCGGTCCTCCTCGGATGACCAGCCCCTTTTCGCTTGCCCGCGCAACGCGTCCGTGAAAAACCCGACGAAACGGTCGAAGCCAAACATTACACCCAATGAATCGAAAACGAAAAGACGCCGGCAAGCACACCCTGACGATCGGAGTGCCAAGGGAAATCAAGATCGGCGAGACCCGGGTCTCGATGACCCCGGCGCTCTGCAAGCGCTGCTGCCATCTCGGCGCCCGCGTCCTCCTCGAAACGAATGCCGGCCGCAAGGCGGGCTTCCCCGACGCCGAGTATCGCCTGGCCGGGGCCAGCATCGTCGCGACTGCGGCGGAGGTTTGGCGTGGTGCCGATCTCATTCTCAAGGTGAAGGAGCCCCTGCCGGCCGAATACGTCCGGATGAAAGAAGGCCAGGCCATATTCACATACCTCCACCTCGCTGCCTGCCCCGAGCTTGTCCGCGTCCTCCTGCGGAAGCGGATTCTCGGGATCGCATACGAGACGGTCGAGGAAGTGGATGGCTCGCTCCCGCTGCTGAAGCCCATGTCCCAGATCGCGGGCAGGCTCGCGATTCAGATCGGAGCGTACTTCCTCCAATCGCAGCATGGCGGATCGGGCGTCCTTCTCGGCGGGATTCCCGGGACTCAGCCGGGCCATGTGGTCGTCGTTGGGGCGGGCAATTCCGGGGCGCACGCCGTCCAAATGGCGGTCGGGATGGGAGCCCGCGTCACGGTCCTCGACCTGGACGCCCACAAACTGGAGACCCTCGACCAGGAATACCGGGGCCGGGTTGTCACCTTGATGTCCAGCCCAGCCAACCTGGAGCGCTCGGTCGCAGACGCCGATCTCCTGATCGGCGCCGTCCTGATTCCCGCGGCCCGCGCCCCCGTGGTCATCAGCCGTGCCATGGTCGCCAGGATGCGGCCCGGCAGCGTCATCGTCGACATCGCGATCGATCAGGGCGGCTGTGTCGAGACGATCCGCCCCACAAGCCACAAGGTTCCCGTCTTTGCGCACAAGGGGATCATCCACTACGCCGTGCCGAACATGCCGGCCCTCGTGGGCCGGACCTCGACCCTCGGGCTCACCCAGGCGACCGAGCCCTTCGTGGCGCTCCTTATCCAAAACGGGGTCGAGGCCGCCCTGGCCGCGCATCCGGCCCTTGCCAAGGGGCTCAACACCCGGGATGGAAAGATCACCTGCGAGGCCGTCGCCCGCGCCCTCGGATTCGCCTACTGAGCCTTTTTCCTGCGGGCGCTCCACCAGAACATTCCGAGGCCAAAGAGGGTGAAGATGGCGCCATACGCGCCGGGTTCCGGAACCAGCGAAGTGGGGATGATATCATCGGAGCTGTTCCACCCGGCCCCGCTCGATTAGCCGGAGAAATTAATTCTTCCCAAGGTGGCCGCGCTTGGCTGACCGCTCGAATAGAAAACATCGGAGCCATTGGTCCAATCGTTGATCGTCAGCGTGGCCCCGGAATTAACAACCAGGCTGCTCAGGTCCAGGGTCGCAGCCGAGCTTCCTGCAAAATCGATTACGGAATTCCCGGTTACAGTAATTGAGCTGAACTTTGTGGTGCCCGCCGCGAGATCCAGCGTGCCATCGAGGGTCATACTGGTGCTTGTGAGGCTTACGGCGTTGCCCAGGCTCAAGGTGCCGTAGTTGGCGATTGACGACAGGCTGCCCGAAATTGCGCTGTTGATTGTGGTAGTCGCTCCACTGTCGACCAGGAGCGTGCTGCCGCTCGTGAAGCTGATGGTGCCGCCTGAAAACGTCGGCTTGCCTTCGGCCACTGTGAGGCCGCCCACGCTTACCGTGCCAACCACGGTGACCGTGTAAGAGGTTCCAGCGCTGGCGGCGCCCGAACTGAAATATGCGGTATCCCCTGCAGCCCACGCCTGAATGGTGCCAGTGCCGTTGCTATTGGGGATCCAGGAAGTCACCGCCCCCGTCCCGGTGTCCCAAGTGCCGGTGGGGCTGGCGCCCGCTCCTGTTGTCGTAGTGTTGGCATCCCAGTAGAGGGTCGCGGCGCGGAGCGAGCCTGCAGCCATCAGGCCGGCGCACAAAACCAATGCTTTTCTGGCTCTTCCGGATACAAGGACCGATGACATTCGGACTTCATAGCAGTCGGAGGCGGCTTGTCTCGCCCAAACCAATGTAAAATGTTGTCCTTTGGCCTCTTATTAGTCTATCGCCATGTCTCGAGAAAAGAATCTACTGCGGCGAGAGATGGGGTCAGTGCCGCCGACCCGTTCTCTTGCAGACCCTGCAACCTGGGCCTGCCCGGTTCATATTCACTTCCTCCCAAACCAACCCCCGTCCCCAAACTTTCGCGTTGGACCAAACTTTGGCGTTGAGCCGGGTTTCTAGAGTGGTGCGGCTGCGGAGAATCGAACTCCGGACTCGAATCATGAGCTTGTCGTCACTATGGCGCGCCGGGTCGCCCGCTCCTGGCCCTACTCGTAATGGGTCCACATCCGGAGAACCTTCACGGCTTTCTCCTCAGAAAGGACCTGGTACACCAATCGGTGCTGGATATTGATGCGGCGTGAGTAAGCTCCGCTCAAGTCACCCACCAGTTTTTCGAAAGGCGGAGGAATCCGGAATGGATCGATCTTCAGCAACTCCAACAGCGCCTCGGCCTTCGGCCGCAGATTCGAAGCGGCAAGTTTCTTGGCGTCCTTTCGCGCCTGTTTCGTGTAGTAAAGCTCCCAGCTCACCAGGCGATCTTCTTTGAGGCCTTTTCGAGCGGCTCCTTCATCCCTTTCCGAATTGACTCGCGCATGCCAGGAATCGAAAGCAGGTAAAGCGTCTCCTGAATGCTGCGCCAATCGCTCTCGGAGACCAAAACGGCATTGCTGCGCTTGCCTGTGATCTGAATCGGTTCGTGGGCAGCCTCGGCGTCGTCGACTAGCTGGTACAGCATGGCGCGCGCCTGCGTAATGGGGATTGCCGTCATATCGGTAGCGTACGTGAATACGTACGTATGTCAAGCCCGAGAATCGGGAACCTACCGTCAGAACGCGCACCTTCGGGTTTGATTCTCTCTCATTACTCTTCCCGCCCGGCGGCCAACTTGAGCCCATTTTTGGTGCCGCCTTGGAGCCAAGGCCGGGTTTCTAGAGTGGTGCGGCCGCGGAGAATCGAACTCCGGACACTTTCCGTTCCCTATGCTGGCTGGCGACGCATCCGCGAAGGCCGCCGCTTATTTCAATTTCTCCTTGATCTCCTTGTAGCGGGTCCGGCCGATGGGGAGGCGGGTGCCGTTCTTCAATTCCGCTTCGTAATGGCTGCCCTCCCCGGCGTGCAAGGCCTTCACGGCGCTCATCCGCACGAGGTAGCTCTTGTGGATGCGCTCGAAGACCGGCGGGAGCAATGCCTGCAGCTTCTCCAGGGACTTGTCGTGCAGTTCCGTGGCGCCGTTTGCCAGCACAAGCTCTGAATAAGATCCTGCGCCCTTCGCAAAGACCAGGTCGTCCACTTGGACGAGTTCGATCCGGCCGTATTTGCGCACGGCGAGGTATTTCGCGGCGTAGTCCGTGCGCGCCGTGGCGCCCGTGCTCCGGTCCAGAGCTTGGGCGAGGCGTTCCCGGGTGAACGGCTTGGGCACGAAATCGAGGACGCCGTACTCGAAGGCTTCAAGCGCACGGTCGGTGTTGGCCGACACGATGATCGTGTGAAAGGAGCCCGCCACGCTGCGCTTGAGCAACTGCATGCCGTCGGCGCCTTCCAGATTGAGATCGAGCACCATCAAGTCGATGGGCGACTCCGCCAGTCGCACGTCCGCCTCCTCGGGACGGGCGGCGTGGATTACGATCTCCAGCGCGGCGCCCAGGATTTCGCGGCACATCCGCTCAAGGCGTTGCGCGATCAGGGGCTCGTCTTCCACAATCAGCAGGCGCATGGCGTTCAGGCTGTGGCTTGAATTTCGATAACCGTCTCCCACCCTGCTGCCGTCTTGCAACTCCGGAAGCTCCATCGCCCCGGAAAACTCTCCTCCAGCCGGGCCTTCACGTAACGAAGCCCCGTGCCGCCCGGGATGCGCACCGGGTCTTCGTGCATCTCGCCGGGTGACACAAAAACGTAGCTCAATCCGCCCTCCGCGGAGCTTTCCTGGCGCAGGACAAACGCGGCAGCGGGAGCCGCGACGCGCTGATGGGAAAACCCGTTTTCAATCAAGGTGAGAAACAGGGCGGGCGGCACAAGCGCCGCCGGGTCGACATTCTCCGCCTCGAGCAGCCACGTTTTCCCGGTGCGCAGAGCCATGACGCGCAGATGGGCGCGGCAGAGGTCGAGTTCCTGGCCAATCGGGATCAACTTTTCAGCCGACATGCGGGAGAGGGAACGGAATTCATCCGCGAGGTCGTTGACCAGCTTTACGGCGCTGGACGGACTCTGTTCGATGACTTCTGAAAGGGCCGTCAGGGTGTTCAGGAGAAAATGCGGCTGGAGGTTCTTCTTAAGCAGCTCGATCTCCATACGGGCCGCCGTCAGCTCGGCCGCACGCGCGGCCCTCCGGGCCGCCTGCACCTGCAGCCCGATGGAGGCGAAAAGCGCCAAAACCGGCAACGCAAAGGCGATCGAAAAGGATGGAGCGAGCATAGCACCGTTCACTTGCACGCTCACGAGGCCGATCAACGCCGCTCCGAGCGCCAGTCGCGCCCCGATCCGCCGCCGCCAGACCGCCCAGGCGGCCGCCACGATCAAGACGGGAAACGCCGATCGTCCAAGCCAAAGCGTTTCCTCATTGGAATAGCCGAAATCCTCCCATCGCATCCACCATATGGCCGCCAGGAACACGCCGTCGGCGGCCAGCCACCATCGCTTGCCCGGAATGCCGAACTGCTCAAGGAAGGTCCACAGCACCAGGAAGGCGAACAACGTCAGGAGGGCCTCGCGTGCGAGGTAGAGCGGATAGACCCTGTCGTAGTTTTCCGACTGCAGCCCGAGCCTGCCCAGCCAGCGCTCCGTTGTGAGCATAAAGTAAAACGCCGCTGTGAGGCTAAAAAAACCGCAAAGGACGAGCGGCCGGCGCCGATCGACCAGGAAGAAGAGCACCACGCAGGTTATCGCAGCCACCAGCGCGCAGCCTATTTCGAAGCTCGCTCCGATAATTGGGGTTACAGCAAAGCCAGGAACTTGATCCCCGTTAAACAGGAAGAGATTTAAAAAAAAAGTTCGGCGGGGCCCATTGAAATGAAAGCTGGAAACGCGCATGGCGACGACATGGTCTCCCGGGCCGCGAAGCTCGCTCGGAATCAACACGTCGGAGTGCAAGGTGCCCGAGATTTCCGACGCCGGATCCGAGCCGACTTTCCCGTTGCGGACAATGAGCCGCCCATCCCAATAGAGATCATAAGAGCACATCGAGATGATCCTTAGGGTATCAATGGGCTTCCCAGCGCCCGCCGGGCTCGAAATATCGAGTTGGCTGGGAAGATACCGCATAGCACGATCCGGCCAAGGGATCCAGAATCGCAGCCAGTAGATTCCGGCGCGTGCCGGCAGTTCGTACTGACCCACCTTCGGCCAGCCGCTGTCATCCCAATCGCGGGCCGCCCATCGCGGATCGTCGCCACGCATCATGCGCAAATCCGGAGCCGGCGCCGCGTGAACCGCGGAAAGCGCCGGTCCCAAAAGGGCGAGAATACAGCATAGCCGGACTCGCATAACGGGCATCGAGCATGCGCCCTAAGATCGCCGCCGTCCACGCGTTTCCTGAGCCGTTCACATGCGCCACGAGCCGTTCATTTACTATCGGGCGCTGTTCATCAGAACCACGAGCAGTTCAGGTGGCGGTTCTCGCGGCAACGCTGCCCGTGGCGCACCTTCACCCGCGTCGCCCAACCGGACGGCAAAATTCCAAAACTCAAATCCAAATCTGCCATGAATATCATCCACACCGCCTCGCTCCGCGCTGCCGCTCTCGCCGCCGCGCTCGTCCTCATCCCCGCCATCGCCTCCGCCAAAGACATCGCCCCGTCGGACTCCGCCGCCCGGATGCTCGCCGCAACCGGCATCGTGCCGGTGACGGCCGCCGGCTCCAATGTCGAGATCGGCAGCTATCGCATCCATGTCTGGACCAGTCTCGGCAGACCCAGCGCCATTTTGGCCGACGGTACGTGGCTCTACCGGGATTTCACCGCCGACGGGAGCGCCGCCCGCGGCACACTGGTCGTGCGCTTCGACCACGGTAAGGTATCCCAGCTCTCGCTTGTCTCGCATGCGGTGGAGACGGCGATGATGCCCACCACGGCCAGCCAACTGACCATCATCGCCAAGAAGTAAGCGGCGCTACCAGACGTTGGAGCAAAAACAGGCCGCAGCGCGAAATCCTGCGGCCTGTTTCATTTTTCCGCCCAGGGCGGTTTGAAACTGGTTTTGGTGCCGCCTTGGTGCCAAGGCCGGGTTTCTAGAATGGTGCGGCTGCGGAGAATCGAACTCCGGACACCTGCTTGGAAGGCAGAGGTTTTACCGTTAAACTACAGCCGCGGAGGAAGGCCCAGAATGATTCACGGCCCCGCGCAAGGGTCAAGCCCGGGGTCCGGCGGAAGGGCTTCTACAGCAAATCCGCCGCCAGTTCCGCCAGGCGCGAGCGCTCGCCCTTCATGAGCTTGACGTGGGCGGCGATCGCCTGGCCGCGCATGCGGTCGTGGCAGTAGACAAGCCCGTTGCTGCGGGCGTCCACGTACGGATTGTCGATCTGGGTCGTGTCCCCGATCAGGACGATCTTCGAACCCTCGGAGATGCGCGTGATGACGGTCTTCACCTCGTGGGGCGTGAGCTGCTGCGACTCGTCCAGGATGAAAAACCGCCTCGCGATCGAGCGGCCGCGTATGAAGCAGAGGGCCTCGATCTCAACGAGGCCTGACTTGAGCAGGCGCTCGTAGGGCTTGACGGGACCGAGGCCGATGTGGCCGTTCTGGCCGGAATGCGAAAGGGACGGGACGGCGAGCGTCCGGTCCTCGCTGCTCCTGTATTTTTTCTTCGACACCTTCTTCGAGGCGAACTGGGGGTCCTTCGGCGGCTTAGAGGGCATAAGCACCTCCAGGGCGTCGTAATAGGGCTGAAGCCAGGGCCTCATCTTTTCCTCAAGGGTGCCTGGGAGGAAACCAATGTCCTTCCCGAGCGAGATGACCGGACGCGAGATCGAAAGCCCGTCGTAGCGGGAGGGCTCGTCGCAGATCTGGTGAAGGGCGCAGACGGTCGAAAGGAGCGTCTTGCCGGTGCCCGCCTTTCCAAAGCACGTGATGATCTGGATCGACTCGTCGAGCAGGGCATCCATCAGGAACTGCTGCTCGAGGTTGCGGGCGCGAATCGGCATCCCGCCGGGCGCCTTGACGAATTCCGGGATCTTCAGGCGGCGAACGATGTTGTCGCAGTAGTACCGCGCGGGCATCGTCTTGCCCTGGTCGGAGCGCAGGAGGACGTACTCGTTAAGGAACAGGCCCCGGGCGTCGTCGCGGCCCAGGGCAAACTGCCCCTCCGAGCAGAAGCGCTGAAGCTCGTAGACGGTGAGGCGGATTTCGCGGTAGCTCGCCTCGTCGAGATCCTCCGGAACTTTGTCGCTCAGGTAGTCCTCGGATTCGAGGCCGACTGCGCGCGCCTTGAGCTGAACGTTGACGTCCTTTGATACGAGGATTGTCGGCGGGGGAAAGTTTTCCTGGATGAAGATCGCCGCGGCGATGATGCGGTTGTCCTTCTTCGTCAAGTCGGGCAGGATGCTCCGGAGGCGGTCCATCGCGGGCGAGTGCCGCCCCGACTCGAGGTAGGGATTGATGATGATCGAAAGCGTGCCGCCATTCGGCAGTTCGACCCCCTCGTGCATCGAGCGGGAGTCCGGCATGAGCTCCTGAAGGATCCGGTGCACCCGTCGCGCGTTGCGGCCCCTTTCGGTGGACTGCTCGTTTTTGATCGCGTCCAGCTCCTCGAGGACCTCGACCGGGATCGTGAGGTTGTTCTCCTCGAACTTGAATATCGACTGGGGGTCGTGAAGGAGGACGTTCGTGTCGAGCACGAAGGTCTTTATCTTTGCCGAAACCCTGATCCGCGGCTTAAGGGCGGTCGCCCCACGCGTGCTTTCCATTATTTCGTGTGGATAGGTTGTGAATAACTATGCAGCATCCAGGCCGTTTGTCCACGGCTGATTAGAGAAATTCCGCGTCGTTTGTGTTAAGAATATGACATCCAATCGTGTTGACGAATCGCCCGGCCCGCACAAGTTGCCATTCCGCGTGAAGCTTTTCTTCGCAGAATTAAGGGCGTGCGTTCCCTGCCGTTGTGCCGGCCGGGGAATTTGCTGCTGCCTGGAATAAGGGATGGCGACTGCGGAAAAAGTATCTGCCGCGGTTGATCCAGCCGCGGCAAACGGGTGGCTTGCCGGCGTTCCCGCAGAGGAGCGCATCGGCTGGGCTGCCCAGCAATTTGGGGACGCGCTCGTTCTAAGCTCGAGCTTTGGAGCCCAGGCTGCCGTCATGCTGAGCTTGGCGACGCGGGTCATTCCGACCATTCCGGTCATCCTCATCGACACGGGATACCTCTTTCCTGAGACGTATCGATTCGCGGACGAACTGACGGCCCGGCTGAAACTCAATCTAAGAATCTACAGGCCAGAGCTTTCCCCGGCCTGGATCGAGGCGCGCCATGGACGGCTTTGGGAGCAGGGAATCGCCGGCCTGGAAGCGTACAATCGCATGGCCAAGGTGGAGCCGATGAAGCGCGCCCTGCGGGAGACGGGCGCCCGGGGATGGCTGGCCGGATTGCGGCGGGTCCAGGCCAGCACGCGCGAAGGCCTGAAAATCGTCGAGCGCCAGAACGGAAGGGTGAAGATCTGCCCGATCGTCGATTGGACGGACCGGGACGTCCACCTGTATCTCAAGAAGCACGACCTTCCGTACCATCCCCTCTGGCACCAGGGGTATGTTTCAATTGGAGACGTCCACACCTCCCGGCCGCTGACGGCCGACCTGACGCCGGAACAGACCCGCTTCTTCGGCCTGAAGCGGGAGTGCGGCCTGCACGAAACCAGCGACGGATCAGGCATTTGACACGGCATAGATAAGGCTTCCGTTCCCTTTCCAACGATGTCCCACATTGACGAGCTAGAATCCCAAAGCATCTACCTCATGCGCGAGGCGTTCCACTCGTTCGAAAGGCCCGCGATGCTCTGGTCGATGGGGAAGGATTCCAATGTGCTCGTGTGGCTGGCAAAGAAGGCCTTCTGCGGCCACGTGCCGTTCCCGGTCGTGCACATCGACACGACCTACGAGTTCCCCGAAATGCTGGAGTTCCGGGAGTGGGCGAAGGGCAACTACGGGTTCGACCTCATCGTGTGGACAAACCGGGAGGCCCGCGGCCGGGGCGTCGGCTACGAGACGACGGATCCGGTCACCGTGACGCACGAGCTGAAGACAGTCGCCCTCCAGCAGTGCCTGGCCGCGCACAAGTTCGACGCCTTGATCACCGGGATCCGCCGGGATGAAGACTCGACGCGCGCGAAGGAACGCTATTTTTCCCCCCGCAACTCGGATTTCGAATGGGACTACAAGGACCAGCCGCCCGAATTCTGGAACCACTTCACGACGGAGGTGGGCGCCGGGGAACACGTGCGCGTGCAGCCCCTGCTCGATTGGACGGAACTGGACGTCTGGCGCTACCTCGAGCGCGAAAAGGTGCCGCTTCCCGGGATGTACTTTTCGCGCAATGGAAAGCGGTTCCGCTCGCTCGGCTGCTGGCCGATCACAAAGCCCGTCGAAAGCGGGGCCTCGACGATCGCGGAGATCATCGAGGAGCTCAAGGTGACCCGCGTGTCGGAACGCTCGGGCCGCGCCCAGGACCACCATGAGCGCAATGCGATGCAGAAACTCAGGGCGAAGGGATTCATGTGAATCAGACCACGGCCCTGGACGCCCCCACCCCTACGAACCGGCAGGCCATTCCGGCCGGTGCGCCGCACGCGGACGCCGGGTTCATCCCGGGGCACCTTTTCCTCGTCGTCGTCGGGCATGTCGATCACGGCAAGTCGACCCTGATCGGCCGGCTTCTTTTTGACACGCACTCGGTGCCCGAAGGGAAGACCGAGCGGATCCAGGCCGCGTGCAAGGCGGAGGGAATGGAATTCGAATACGCCTTTCTCCTCGACGCGCTCCTTGAGGAACAGGCGCAGAACATCACGATGGACACGACCCGCGTGCCCTTCCGCACCGGGCGCCGGACCTTCACGATCATCGACGCGCCCGGGCACAAGGAATTCCTGAAGAACATGATCACGGGCGCCGCGAGCGCCGATGCCGCCGTCCTCCTCGTGGACGCGCGGGAGGGCCTGCGGGAGCAGACCAAGCGGCATGGATTCCTGCTTTCCCTCCTCGGCTTGAGGCAGGTCGTCGTCGCCGTGAACAAGATGGATCTCGTGAATTACGACAGGGCCGTATTCGACAGGATCCGGGCCGAACTCGGCGAATTCCTGGGGAAACTGGGCGTCACGCCCTCCCAGTACGTGCCCATATCCGCCAAGTTCGGGGACGGGCTCCTCGGGCGCAGCGAGCGCCTGGACTGGTATTCCGGCCCGGCGCTCGTCCCCGCCCTGGAACAGTTCCGCGCGACGCCGCCGATCGAAAACGCGCCCCTGCGCATCAACGTGCAGGACGTGTATCGCTTCGATTCCCGCCGGATCGTCGCAGGGTTCGTAGTCGCGGGAAGCGTATCCGTCGGGGACGCGGTCGAGTTTCACCCCGGAGGCAAGCGGTCCAGGGTCAAGTCCATCGAAACGTGGCCGGTGGCGGCCGAGGCGCGCGCGCCGACCGGGCCCGTGCAGGCGGGCCGTCCTGTCGCCATCATGCTCCAGGACGAGCTTTTCGTCGAGCGCGGCCAGATCGGCTCGACGCCCGAGGAGCCGCCGGCGGAGGCCCATGAATTCACGGGACGGCTCTTCTGGCTCCACGCGGAGCCCCTCAAGACGGGCGAGACCGTGCCGCTTCGCCTTGGCACGCAGCAAGCTGAAGCCCGGGTCATGGCCGTTCTGCGAACGCTCGACGCGGTGACCCTGGAATCCGGGGATGGCGCGGCGACCGAGGTCAAGCGGCACGAGGTCGCCGAAGTGCGCCTGCGGGTCCGCCGGCCGATTGCATTCGATCCGGCCGGCCGCATCCCGGCGCTCGGCCGGTTTGTCCTCATGCGCGGCCGCCGAATCGCCGGCGGCGGCGTCATCGACTCGGCCCAGCTCGAAAGCGCGACACCCTCATCGGAACGCCCGATCAAGCTGGGCGCCCGAACCGCAATGCTCGGCCACCGGGGCGCGATCATCTGGCTGACCGGGTTGTCCGGCTCCGGGAAGACGACCCTGTCGGCGGCCCTTGAGAAGGAGCTGTTCCGCGTGGGCGTACTTCCGGCCATCCTCGACGGCGACATGCTCCGCAAGGGCCTCAGCAAAAACCTGGGGTTCTCGGACGAGGACCGTAAGGAGAACCTGCGGCGCGCGGCCGAACTGGCGCTTCACCTGGCGGATGCGGGCGTCGTCGTCATCGCGGCCCTGATCTCTCCCTTCCGCGCGGACCGGGCGGCGATCGCAGAGAGAGCGCGCGAGCGGAATGTGCCGTTCGCGGAGGTGTTCGTCAACGCGCCGCTCGCCGAATGCGAGCGGCGGGATCCGAAGAAATTGTACAAGGCCGCCCGCGAGGGCAAAATCCCGAATTTCACGGGCATCAGCTCGCCCTACGAGGCGCCGCTGTCGCCCGACCTTGAGCTGCGAACGGACCGCGAGCCGCTCGAGGACTCGCTCGAAAAACTGACGCGGCTGGCCCTGGGGATGGCGAGGCCCTTCGACCAGGGATCCGGCATTGCGGGAGAGAACATATGAGCTTCCACCCGGGAAAGGTCTATCTTGTCGGGGCGGGGCCGGGCGATCCCGAGCTGCTGACCGTGAAGGCGCTCCGGCTCCTCGCCGGGGCCGATGTCGTCGTTTACGACAACCTCGTGTCGGAGGAAATCCTCGCCGAGGCGCGGCCTGGCAGCGAACTCGTGTTCGTCGGGAAAAAGGGCGGCTGCTTCTGCAAGCCGCAGTCCGAGATCGACGCAATCCTCGCCGCGAAGGCCCGCGAGGGCAAATGCGTCGTGCGATTGAAGGGCGGGGATCCCTTCGTCTTTGGAAGGGGCGGAGAGGAGGCCGAGGCCCTGGCCGCGGAGGGCATTCCCTTTGAAATCGTGCCCGGCGTCACCGCGGCCCTCGCGGCCGGGGCCTACGCCGGCATTCCCCTGACCCACCGCGCCCACGCCTCCTCGGTCGTTTTCCTCACCGGCCACGAGGATCCGTCGAAGCCGGATCCGCTCATCCGCTGGGAAGACTACGCCCGGCTGGGAGCGACCCTTTGCATCTACATGGGCATGCATAACCTGGATTCGATCGTCCGGCGGCTCCTGGGCGGAGGGCTTCCTCCATCGACCCCCGCCGCAATCGTACAGGAAGCGACGACCGACCTTCATCGTTTCCTCCTTGCGGACGCAGGGACCATCGCCGCCCGGGCGGCGGCCGAGGGGTTTGAAGCTCCCGCGATCGTCATCATCGGCTCCGTCGCATCCTGCGCCGAGCGTCTTTCCTGGTTCGAGCCCGCGCGCACGGCGGCCCTTATCCAATGAAGGCGGCGCTCATAGACAACGGCTCCCTCGAGCCCGCGGCGCACCGGAATCTCCGCCGGCTCGCGGAGGAAGTCAGCGAGCGCGCCGGAATGCGCGTGGATGCGGTATCGTGGAAGCACAGCGGCCGGATTTCCGCCGCGGAACTCGATGGGCGGAGCGCCTGGACGCTCGCCCCCTGGGTGCGCAGGGAGGCCGCAGGCGGCGAGCGGGAATTTGTTTTCATCCCCTTTTTCGTCAGCCCGCAAGGCGCGGTGGGGTCGGCCCTGCGGGCGGACCTGGAGGCGCTGGCCCCGGAGATCGGCGGCTTTGAGTTTTCGTTCACCGAGGGGCTTTCCGACAGCATCGCAGCAATCGCAGCGGACCGGATCCTCGAGGCGGTGGCCGCGCACGGCTTGCACCGCCCGGCGGTGATCGTCGTCGATCACGGCGGGCCCGCGGAGGAGTCGGCCAGGATCCGGAACAGGGTTGCCGCGGAGGTTCGCGGCATTCTGGGCGATCGAATCGGCGCCCTTTTCGCAGCATCAATGGAGTCCCCGGAAGGGCCAGGCTTTGCCTTTAACCGGCCCCTGTTTTCCGAGATTCTTTCCTCCCCGGCACTCGTGGGCGGCGACACGGTCGTCGCCCCCCTATTCCTGGCGCCCGGCCGCCACGCCGGCCCGGGCGGGGACCTTGCGCGGCTGGCGCAAACCGCGGAGATGCGCCGCGCCGGACTTCGCTGCCATTTCGCGGGGCTCGTTGGAACGCATCCCCGGGTTCCCGAAATCATCTCGCGGTCCCTGCAGGCGGCGGCGCGGGCGGGCGAACTGCAACTGGAGACGCCGTGACGCCGCCTTCCGACAATCCGGTCCCCGCCGAGCCCGCGATCCAGAATCCGCTCCACAAGAACGAGCAGCTCAAGGCGGACAGCAATTTCCTGCGGGGAAACATCCTGCGCGACCTTGAGGATCCGTCCAGCGCGACGATCACCGAGGAGAGCAACCAGCTCGCCAAGTTCCACGGCGTTTACTCGCAGGACGACCGCGACCAGCGGACCCAACGCCGCAAGGAGGGAAAGGACAAGGCCTATATCTTCATGGCGCGTATCCGCGTCCCGGGCGGCGTCTGCACGCCCGCGCAGTGGCTGGCGATCGACGCCATCTCCGACTCCCATGCGAACGGCACGATCAAACTCACCAACCGCCAGGCCTTCCAGCTCCACGGCGTCATCAAGGGGAAGCTCCGGCCAGCGATCCGCGAGATAAACCGGGCCCTTTTGACCACGGTCGCCGCCTGCGGCGACGTCGTTCGAAACACGATGTGCAATCCCAACCCGGAGCAGTCGCACCTGCATGCCGAGGTGATGCGCCTGACCCGGGCCCTGAGCGACCGGTTCACCCCCCACACCCGGGCCTACCACGAGATTTGGGTCGATGACCGGCAGATCGCAGGGGGCGAGCCGGACACGGAGCCGATTTACGGCAAGACCTACCTGCCCCGAAAATTCAAGATCGTCGTCGCCGTGCCTCCGAGCAACGACGTCGACATCTTCGGCCAGGACCTCGGCTTCATCGCGATAACCGATCCCGAGGGCCGGCTGCAGGGATTCGATGTCACGGTCGGCGGCGGACTCGGCATGACGCACAACCAGGTCGACACGTATCCGCGGGCGGCCGACGTTCTCTGTTTCTGCCCGACCGGCCAGGTCATCGATGTCGCCGAGAAGATCATCACCGTGCAGCGGGACTTCGGCGACCGGGTCGAGCGAAAGCACGCCCGGCTCAAGTACACGATCGCCGACCGCGGCCTCGCCTGGTTCCGGGCCGAGGTCGAGCGGCGGCTCGGCTACGAGCTGGCGCCGCCGCGCCGATTTGAATTCACGGGCACGGGCGACCGCTACGGCTGGGTCGAGGGGCCGGACGGCACGGCCCACTTCACGCTTTTCATTGAAAACGGCCGGGTAAAGGACGCGCCGGACTACCGGATGAAGACCGGATTGCGCGAAATCGCCGGCGCGCACCGCGGCGATTTCCGCCTGACGCCCAACCAGCACCTGATGATCGCCGGAGTGAAGCCGGCGGATCGGCCGCGGATCGAGGAACTGCTTCGCAAGCACAAGCTGGACAGCGCCAACAACGCCACCGCGCTCAGGCTCAATTCGATGGCCTGCGTCGCCCTGCCGACCTGCGGACTGGCGCTCGCCGAAAGCGAGCGCTTCCTGCCCGATCTGGTCACGCAGCTCGAGGGCGAAATCGAGGCGGCGGGGCTCCGGAACGACGCGATCATCATGCGCATGACGGGGTGCCCCAACGGATGCGGCCGGCCCTATCTCGCCGAAATCGCGTTCGTCGGCCGCGCTCCGGGCAAGTATCACGTGTATTTGGGAGCCGCCTTCAACGGCTCGCGCCTGAATTCCCTGTACAAGCCCTCCGTGCCCGCCGAGGAACTCGCCCCGCTCATACGACCGCTGCTCCGCCGATACGCCACGGACCGCCTCCCCGGCGAACGCTTCGGCGATTTCGCCGTGCGCGCGGGATATGTGACCCCGACCGGCGACCCCCAGGACTTCCACGCGACAAAGGGAGCGACCCAAGCCGAGGCGATTTAAATCGCCCGCCTCCGCCCGTTGGGTCCCGGCCCTGCGCGACTCCAACGGGCAAAAATGAAGGCGGGCCGCTTACCCCTAAGCGGCCCGCCAATTCTTTCTAGCTTACCCCATTTCTCCACCGCTAAGCGGAGGAGAAAACTGTCCAAATTCACATTTAGAGACGCCGGTATCCCCGATGTGGTTCCATCGTCTTTGCAATTTTCTCTTTTATCTAACTAATAATAGCTTACGCATCAAAATGCCCGGCCGGGCCCGCTCCCTCCGAATTCCCGGCGCCGGGTCCATTCGCCCGCCCCGCCGGCCGTTTTCTTGCGCGCGGCTCGATCCAAAGGCGCACGAGAAGCTCCGCAAGCGTCCGCATGCTGGTGCGATGAAGGCCCTCGTGCCGCACCGCCTCCCTGAAGGGACTGGTGACCGCGCTTCTCTCGGCGTAGTAACGCCATAGCTCGCCCTCAAGGCGGCAGAGGCCGGCCGGCTCGCTTTCCGACCCGGCGATGATCGATTGAACCTTTTGCCGCCAGTACTGTCTCTCATCCGTATTCGATTCCAGGTAGTCGAACATCCTTTGCTCGCATCGGTTCAGGCTCACGCAGCCAACCTGCGGGCGAGCGCCCCCGAAACAATATAAAAGACGCACGCAAATCGACCGACCCCCGTTCCCGTATAACGTTACAGTAGCATTGCAATCGTCTTACAACTTTCGCTAATCTGCGGTATCAATACGGGGAAGCCAGAAAAGCACTTCTCCCACACCGGAAAAACAAACCGAATCTCCTCCAGCTATGTGGCAAAAACTTAAAGAACAATTACCCGCGATAATTCTCACCGCCGTACTCATTGTCGGCGCGGCCTTATGGATCCAGCATTATACGGTCGGGGTCATGTCCCAGCGGGAAGACGCGCAGTTGCAGCCGCTTCGCGACCAGACCGACGCGCTAAAGGCGGCGACGGAAGAGAACCGCCAGCAGCTCGTGGCGACGAACCAGCTTCTAAAGGACGCGATCTCCAAGCGCGAGGCGGACCTTTTCCGCACCGACGAGGAGATTCAGAAGCTGAACACCGACCGCATGAATGCGCTCGCCGAGGCGATCGCGAAAAAGGTCCAGCCCTACAATCCCCTCCCGAAGTCGCCCGAGGAGGCCGAGCGGATGCAAAACGAGCAGGTGGACAAGGTTTCGGGCCGCCTGCAGGAACGGATCCAGCCGATCGTCGAGCAGATGGCGAACGACCAGCACCTCACCCGCGACTCGATCATGCAGTACAGCCGCAAGATCTCCGACCAGGTGGGCGTGGTGCTGACGGCCGAGATGGCGAAGAACCAGAAGCTCAACAACAACCTCCAGGAGACGCAGGCTGCGGCGCAGGACGCGCTGGCCCTCTCCCATGAGATCACCGCCCTTTACCTGAGCTCGTTCAAGGACCAGGGCCTGATCACGCGGCTGCTTTCGCTGCCGGCCAACGTGGTCAAGGACGCCGCGAGCCTGAGCATCGTCGACAGCAGCGACAGGAAGAAGATCGAACAGCAGCTCGTCGACCGGATGAACCAGATCGACAAGCGCCTGGCCGAAATCGAGGCGCAAAATCCGAAGAACTGAGCGCGCGGAGGCTTGGTCCAAGACTGCCGGCGAAAATGCGCCGGCAGTTTTTTAATGCCTGTCGGGCCAGGGCGGGGGCGGAGGAAGCGGCAGGGTCGGGCTGGCCGTCTTCAGGTCGGCCATGATCTCGTCGATCGCGCGGTCGAGCTGCTGGTCGTCGCCCGCGAATTCCTTCGCAGGATCGTTGTCGACGACGATGTCGGGATCGACGCCGTGCCCCTCGATGATCCACCGTTTGCCGTCATTGCTGTACGGGGCGAACTCGGGCGTCGACAGGAAGCCGCCGTCCGTCGCGACCGGCACGAATCCCCGAATGCCGACCACGCCGCCCCACGTCCGCTCCCCGATGATCTTGCCGAGGTGGTAGGACCGGAAGCGGAAGGGAAAGATGTCGCCGTCCGACGCCGAAAACTGGTTGATGAGCAGAACCTTCGGCCCAACCAGCATGTCCTTCGGGCTCGGCACGCCGTTGCTGTTGCGGGCGACTTCGATGAAGGCCATTTCGCGGCGAAGGCGCTCGGCGACCATGGACGAAACGAATCCGCCGCCGTTGCCGCGGTCATCGATGATGAGCGCCCGCTTGCCGAGCTGCGGAAAGAAGTGCTTCACAAACTCGTCGAGCCCGTCGAATTCCATGTCGGGGATGTGGATGTATCCGACCTGGCCGTTGGTCCTTTTCGCGACGACATCCACGTTGTGGCTGACCCAGTTGTAATAGTAGAGCGGCGACTCGTCCTCGATCGGGATCACGGTGACATCCCGGGCGCCCTTGTCATCGGGGGTTGAGTTCACGCGAAGGACGACCTGCTTGCCCACGGTGTCGATGAGCGCCGCGTAGATATTGGCCATGTCGCGCACCGGCTTGCCGTCCACGGCAAGGATGTAGTCGCCCTCCTTCACGTTGACCCCGATTTCGGTCAGCGGCGAATGCGTGCCCTCCTGCCAGTTTTCGCCCTTCAATATGCGGTCGACGCGGTAGGCGCGGCTTGCCGGATCCCGGGAAAGCTCGGCGCCGAGAAGGCCCGTCTTCACGCGCGGAGCCTCCGGCAAATCGCCCCCGCCTACGTAGGTATGGCCGATGTGAAGTTCGCCGATCATCTCGCCGATCAGGTACGTGAGATCGAAACGGTATCCTACGCTCGGCAGCAGGGCCGCGTATTTTGCGCGGACGGCCGGCCAGTCGATCCCCTGCATGTTCGGCGCATAGAAATAGTCCCGCATCCGGCGCCAGGATTCGTTGTAGATCTCGGACCATTCGGCGCGGCGGTCCAGGTGCATCTCGAGCCCGGACAAGTCGAGCTTGTCCTTGATCTCGAACTTTGCCGAGGGGAGGTCGATGAGCGCGTAATCCGAGCCCTGCTTGACGAGCACCCGCTTGCCGTCGGCCGAGATTTCAAAGGCGTCCAGCTGGCCGAGCTCGGTCTCCTTCTTCTCCTTGAGGTCAAAGAACGCGAAGGTCCCGGGGCCCGGGCCGGTCGCGTCGTCCGGGGCGGCATCGGCGGGCGCCCCCTGCACCCGCTGGTAATAGACCTTGTCGTCGATCATCCGGATCGACCCGTAGTTGGCCGGAGCGATCGGAAGGCCGATCACGCGGTCCGTCAGGCCGTCCGCATCCACGACGACCGAAACCGGCTTTGCGGCCTCCGCGTCCGCCCCCTTCCCATCCTTTGCATCGTCGGTCTTCCCTCCCTTTGAATCCGCGGGCTTCCCCTCCTTCGAATCGGCGGGCTTCCCGGCCTTCGCATCGGCCGGCTTCTCGCCCGCCTTTTCCTCCCCCACCTCGTCGCTCTCCGGCTTGAAGGGAGATTCGACGCTTTTGGCGAGGGCGAGCAGGTAGACCCGCTGCATGTTGTCGTACGCGTGATTGAACTCGGTGTCGCTGAAGATCGGGTGAAAGTCGCGACTGGAGGCGAAGAGGAGGAATTTCCCGTCGTCGCTGAACCGGGGCGAGTCGGCTTCGTACCAGTTCTCGGAAGCCTCAAGCGCCCGCTTGTCCGCGAGGGAGTACAGGTGAATGCCGGACTCGCCGTAGTTCTCCGGCTGGGTGTAGGCGACCCACTTGGAGTCCGGGGACCAGACGTATTGGGTATACTCGGCGCTCGGATTTGTGGCGATGAGGGTCACCGCCTTTGAGTCGATGTCGACGTAGCGAAGGCGCTGGGCGCGGTCGCCCCACAGGAGCTTCTTGCTGTCGGGCGACCACTCGGGTGCGAAGTAATCGGTATCCGCGCCGCGTGTCACCTGGACCGCGTCGCCCTGCCCGTCCTGCGGACGGATGTACAGCTCGGTCTCGCCGGTCGCATCCGAGACATACGCGATCCACTTGCCATCCGGAGACCAGGAGGCGCCGCGCTCGTGGACGCCCGAGGTGTCGGTCAGGTTGCGCGTCGGACCGTGCTTCGCCGGCACGGTGAAGACGTCGCCGCGGGCGACCACCACGGCCCGCTTGCCGTCGGGCGAGGGCCGCGCCTCGGTCACAAACTTGGAAACCTTGGTGATGCCGCCGCGCTCGATCGCAAGGTCCTCCTTGACGACGATGGGCACGCGGCTGGATGTCCCGGACTGAAGGTCGAATCGCCAGATGCTGCCCGCCTCCTCGAACACGATCGCACCCTTGCCGAGCGAGGGGAACTTGATGTCGAAATCCTTGAAATGCGTGTACTGGACGGTCTGCTTCGAAGCCAGGTCGTAGGAGAACAGGTTCATCCGGACGTCGCGGTCGGAAAGGAAGTAGATTTTGTTGTTCGGCGCCCACATCGGGATGATGTCCTGGGCGGGGTTGTTCGTGATGTCCTCAAGGGCGCCGGTCTTGAAATCGAAGATCCAGATGTCGTCGGCCATGCCGCCGCGATACTGCTTCCAGGTGCGAAATTCCCGGAAAATGCGGTTGTAGGCCATCTTCGAGTCGTCCGGCGAAAAGGACATGAATCCGCCCATCGGAACGGGGAGCTGCTTCGGCAGGTCGGCGTCCAGCCCGACCGAGAAAAGCTGCCCGACGAAGGGATCGACCGCGCGCATGCGGGAACGAAAAACGACCGAGGGCTCCCTGTTCTTCCACGCCATCACAATATTGTTGGGCCCCATGCGATCGCTCAAGTCGTCGCGCCCAAGGGTCGCCGTATACGTCAGACGCCTGGGCGTGCCGCCGTCGGCGGGCATAACGTACACTTCCGTGTTGCCGTCGTACTGGGCCGTGAAGGCAAGCTGCGCCCCATCCGGGGAAAATCGGGGAAAAATGGCGTATCCCGGGGCGCTTGTCAGGCGCCTGGCAACGCCGCCCTCCAGCGGCACGGTATAGAGCTGGCCCGTGTAGGAAAAGACAATCGAGCGGCCGTCGGTCGTAGGAAAGCGAAGGAGCCGGGTTTCGGCGGCGCCGGCGGGCGCCTGCGCGAGTAGTGAGGAGGCGGACCACAGCGCGCCCGCGATCGACAGGAGGAGTTTTCGCATAGGGGGCTAACTTATGGATCGGAGCGGGATTGGCCAACAAAATGGAGCCCGCAATCCCGGTTGCGGGCGGCGGCCCAGGGCGCGATGATTGGTTGTGTTTGCCAGCCCCGCCGCTTCGGCCATTCTGGGCCCATGCGCCATGGCTTTCCGTTCGTTCTGCCGGCCTTGCTAATGTGCCCGGGACTCGCAATGGGAGACCCGGCGCCCCGCGGATGGGACTATCCCGTCGCGCCGCATAACGACACGGTCGACGACTACCACGGCGTGAAGGTGGCAGATCCCTACCGGCCGCTCGAGGATCTCGATTCTCCCCAGACCAGGGCCTGGGTCGCGGCCGAGAATGCGCTGACGTTCGGTTTTCTCGCGAAACTGCCCCAGCGCGCCTGGTTTCACGACCGGTTGACCCGGCTGTGGGACTACCCGCGGTACGGCCTGCCGTTCAAGGAAGGGGGCCGGTATTTCTTCAGGAAAAACGAAGGCCTGCAAAACCAGGCCGTCCTGTACGTGCAACCGTCCCTGCGCGGAGCGCCCCGCGTCCTGCTGGACCCGAACACCCTCTCCGCGGACGGGACCGTGGCCCTCGCGGCGGCGGATGTTTCCCATGACGGGCGCTGGCTCGCCTATGCGACGGCGTCGGCCGGATCGGACTGGAACGAGGTCCGGGTGCGCGACGTGGCGTCGGGGCGTGACAACGACGAGGTGCTCCGCTGGATAAAGTTTTCCGAGCCGTCCTGGACCCGCGACAGCCGCGGCTTTTTTTACGCGCGTTTCGCGGCTCCGCAGTCGGCGGCCGCCAATGTCCAGACCTTCGGCGATCTCTCCAACCAGAAGGTCTATTACCACCGGATCGGAACGCCGCAATCGGACGATCGCCTGATCTACGAGATGCCGGACGAGCCCAAGTGGCTCGTGGACGCGGAGGTGACCGAGGACGGCCGCTACGCGGTGATCAGCGTCGAAAAGGGCGACTCGAACTTCAATCTTCTCCGCTACATCCCGCTCGGCGACCCCGAGACGCCGGAAGTCGGCGCTTCCGCAAAGACCCTCATCGGCGCGTGGGAGGCCGAGTACGGCGTCATCGGGAGCTCCGGCCCCGTCCTGTACGTGCAGACCAATCGGGACGCTCCCCGGAAGCGGATCGTAGCGATCGACACCCGGGCGCCCGATCCCGCGAATTGGAAGACCCTCGTAGCGCAGGGGCCGGACACGATCGAATCGTCGGCCATCCTGGGCGGAAAAATCGTCGTGCTCACCCTGCACGACGCGAGCAGCCGGCTTTTGCTCTATTCCCTCGACGGCTCGCCGCTCGGGCAGATCCCGCTTCCCGGCCTGGGCTCGGTCTCCGCGCTGAGCGGCCACGAGGACGATCCGGAGATGTTCTTCAATTTCACGTCGTTCACGCAGCCGACCTCCAGTTTCCGGCACGATCTGTCGACCGGGGAGAACGAGATCTTCCAGGCGCCCCGGGTCGCATTCAACCCCGCCGACTATGAGACCCGCCAGATCTTCTATTCCTCGAAGGACGGAACCCGGGTTCCGATGTTCATCACGGCAAGAAAGGGGCTCAAGCCCGACGGGAAGACCCCCACCCTCCTTTACGCCTACGGCGGCTTCGACATTGCGATGAAGCCCTCCTTTTCCGTTCCCAACCTCGTCTGGCTCGAGATGGGCGGCATCTACGCCCTTCCCAACCTGCGCGGGGGCGGCGAGTACGGGCGCGAGTGGCACGAGGCGGGCACAAAGGAGCGGAAGCAGAACGTCTTCGACGACTACATCGCGGCGGCCGAGTGGCTCTTCGCCAACGGCTACACCTCGCCCGCGCATCTGGTGATCAGCGGAGGCAGCAACGGCGGCCTCCTCATAGGGGCGACCCTCAACCAGCGGCCGGACCTTTGCCGCGTCGCCTGGCCGGCGGTCGGGGTCATGGACATGCTCCGGTTCCAGAAATTCACGATCGGGTACGCCTGGGAAGCCGACTACGGATCGAGCGACGACCCGTCCCAATTCCGCGCACTGATCGCCTACTCGCCGCTTCACACGATCAAGAAGGGCGCCTCGTACCCGGCGGTGCTCGTGACGACGGCCGATCACGACGACCGCGTCTATCCGGCGCACTCGTTCAAATACACGGCCGCCATGCAGGCGTCGGTCGCCAACGGACCGGACTCGCTTCCGGTCATGGTGCGGATCGAGACCAGCGCGGGGCACACGATCAACGGCACGCCGACCTCGAAGCTCATCGACGAGGCGTCCGACGAGCTCGCCTTCGCCGCCCACTTCCTGAACCTGCATCCGGAGAGGAAATAGGGGTTGCCCGCGCCGGCTGGACGCTTCACGGATACAGCCAATACCGGCGCGTTCGCTCCTGGAATGCCCTCGCCTCGGCCTGCCACTGCTCCACGTAAGCCTCCACATCGACCCTGGAGCCATGGGCGGAAATGTCGCGGTAGAATGCGGTCGATCCCATGTGCGTCAGGAAGAGTTCGGATTCGCCCTTCGAAACTAGAAGGAACGGGTTTCTGGGCTCGAGCTTGCAGGCGAGCCTCATCAGCTGAAAGTTCAGCTCCGTGGGCCGCCACTGGTCCCAATCGGTCACATCGATGTAGAGCCCGGTCGCGGGTTTTCCCGTGCGGGGGCTGGGTGCGCTGACCCATTGGAACTGAAGCCCCGGAATATGAAGGGCGTCCAACTCGCGCTTCACGGTTTCGGATTTCAGGAGGGGGTTGAAAATGCCGCGAAAGGGATACTCGTTTCCCACCCCGCTCGAAAAATGGCCCACGTAGGCGCAAAGCCCGGTCATCGGATAGCCCATCACCGCGGAAAAATCGGGGATGTACTCCGACGTCTTGATCCAGGCGAGTCCGGTCTCCGGCCAGCGCATGCTGCGCCGCCAGCCGCTCATCGGAACGACGGTCAGCCGGCCGCGGAGGCGCGCCGCCTCCGGGATGCGAAGGACACCGGGGGTGTCCTTCGCAAACCGGGCCAGTTCGCCGATCGTCAGCCCGTGCACATAGGGCACGGGGAATGCGTTCACGAGCCCCGGCGGGTTCATCCATTGCGGATCGAGCGGCGGACCGTCCACCTTCAGGCCGCCCAGCGGGTCCGGGCGGTCCAGGACGATCACCTCCACGTTGTTTTCGAAGCAGCCCTCCATCGCATCCTTCATCGCCCCCGCAAACGTGTACGTGCGGACGCCGATGTCCTGCAGATCGACGACGAGCGCGTCCAGGCCCTTAAGCTGCTCCCGGGTGGGCACGTGGGTATGGCCGTTGTAAAGCGAGCAAATCCTAAGGCCGGTCCGCGGATCGATCTGATCGCCGTAAATCGTCGATGCGGGCAGCGTGTCATAGACGCCGTGTTCCGTCCCAAAGAGCTCGACCAGCCGCACTCCCGGCGCGCGCCTAAGGACATCGATCGCGCTCTCGCCGCGGCGGTCGGCGCCGGCCGGATGGGTGAGAAGCCCGATCCGCTTGCCCCTGAGCTGGAGGAAGCCTCCGGATTCGAGGACGTCGAGGCCCGTCATGACTTCCGCCGGCACCTCGATGCGGAGCGTCCGGACCGGCGCGGGCCCGGGCGCGATCGGGGCGCGTGCCGCCGGGGCCGGCGCCGCCTGCGGTGAGGGGGGCTGGTTCGCCTGGCAGCCGCACAGGCATGAAAACGCCGCCAGAATGCACCCCGTGGATGCCAGGGCGCGAGTGGGAGAGGCTTCGGAAATGCGGCTGGAACTGAAATTCAAGGGCATTGGGCGGCACCGGATGTTTTGCAGGGGCTTCGGAATAAGTCGAGCAGGCTGCTTCGGACCGGGATGGTGGTACGTTTTGACAGGGAGGGTCCGGGCGAGGCGGAGCTCGCCAAAACCCGGAATGCCCGCCAATCCGGGCCAGGCGGGATCCCAGCCCGTCCTGGCCCCAGCAGGCGGGCAGGAGGCTCGCAACGCCTCTTTCGGACCCTCTCAGTCAAAACATACCACCACTCGGAACGGAACGATATTGCCCGCTCACTTTCACCCTCCATATTCTCAAGAATATCCGCTCCATGCGCGCACTGATCGCCTTCGACAAGTTCAAGGATGCGCTTACCGCGCGCCAGGCGTGCGACGCGGCCGCCCGCGCTCTTCGCTCGCTCCATCCGGACTGGCAGCTCGACCTCTGCCCCCTGGCGGACGGCGGCGACGGATTCCTGGACGTGCTCACGCTCGCCGCGCGCGGACGGAAAACCACTTTTCCGGTCATGGGGCCGCGGGGCGGGTCGATCGAGGCGCCGGTCGGAATCGTGCCAATCGAAAACATCCCTCCGGAGGCCCTCTCGCTGCTCGCGATCGGGCCCGGGCCGGGCGAAAATGGACCGGGCGGGCCGTCCACCGGCAAACCAACGGTCGCCGTCGTCGAAATGGCCGCCGCCAGCGGGCTTGCCCTGCTTCCGCCCGAATTGCGCGACCCGTGGCAGGCAACCTCGTACGGCACCGGCCAGCTCATCCGTGCCTCTGCGGAAATGGGGGCCTCGGCCGTGCTCCTGGGGGTCGGCGGGAGCGCGACTCATGATCTCGGGTTTGGCGCGCTGGCCGCGATGGGTCTCGAGTTTCGAACGGCGGACGGACGAAAACTAAAGCCGCCGCTGCCCGCCCAATGGGCCGAACTCGAGACGATCGATGGCGAGGTCTTCCCGTCCATTCCGCCCATCCGGATCGCGTGCGATGTCTCGAATCCCCTGCTCGGGCGATACGGGGCGGCCGCCGTCTACGGGCCGCAGAAGGGCCTGGCCGCCGGCGATCTCAACCGGATGGAGGCGGCGACCGCGCTGGCGGCCGCCCGGCTCTGCCGCCTGGCGACGAATCCCCGTTTCATTTCAGAGTCTTTCGACTGGACCGACCTCGGACCCGTGACCCCCGGGGCCGGCGCGGCCGGCGGGATCACATTCGGGCTCATGGTCGCGGCCGGGGCGCGCCTCGTGCCGGGGTTTTCGATCGTTTCGGCATGGCTCGACTTCGATCGCCGGCTGGCGGCTGCCGACCTTGTCATCACGGGCGAGGGCCGATTTGACGAGAGTTCCGCCGCGGGAAAGGGTCCGGGCGCCGTGGTCGGGCTCGCCCGGAAGCTTGGAAAGCCCGTGCATGTTTTTGCAGGACAGATATCCGGAGCGCCGGAAAACGAGCCGGGCCTTCATGCGATCACCCCGCAGGGCACGCCCCTTGCGGAAGCCCTTCCCGGGACGGCCGCGAACCTCGCCGCGTGCATTCGAAAAACGCTCTAGCGGGCCGCAGCTCGACGGGCGGCGGCCTACGGCCTGGCCTGAACGGAAAGCCGCGCCGTCACGTTGCTCACGCCTTCGGTGTCGAGCGCAAGCGCCGTCGCCTTGCCGACGAGCGCCGGGGCGGAGACGCTCCCCTCCAGGCTCACCTGTCCGTCCTTGGATCGAACGCGGATGTCGGCCGCCGAAAGCTCCCGGTCCAGGACAAATTTTGCCTTTATGGTCGCGACGATCCGCAAGTCGTTGATGGTCTCACCCGCGGCCCGCGCCCGCGCCCGCACCACCTGCCCCGTTGCCTCAAGGTCCGCACGCACATCGCCCGGTGTGAGGCGCCACTCGTTGAGCCTCTCGGTCACGCTTGCCCCCGCATCGCCTTCGCGCCCGATGTAGACATACATGCCGTACGCCCCGACCACGGCGCCCAGGAGAAAAAAGAAGATGGATTTCATCGGATAGCCCTCCCCGGCATGGACAGCCATTAAACCGCGTGGTTCAATAGCAATCATGGAAATGAAATCTGCCTTGGTGACCGGAGGATCGCGCGGCATCGGCCGCGGGATCGCGATCGAGCTTGCCTGCGCCGGCTGCCGCGTGGCGATAAACTTTGTGCGCGACTCCGAGGCCGCGGAGGAGACGCTGTCCTTCGTCCGCTCCGCAGGGGGCGAGGGGTTCACGATCCAGGCCGACATCGCGTTGGCCGCCGACCGCCAGCGCCTGGTCGACGAAGCGTTCAGGCGCCTGGGCCGCATGGACCTGCTCGTCAACAATGCCGGCGCGGCGCCAGCGGTCCGGGCCGACCTCCTCGAAGCCGGCGAGGAGAGCTTCGACCGGCTCATTGCGGTGAACCTGAAGGGCCCGTATTTTTTGACGCAGCTCGCGGCGAAACGGATGCTTCAGCAGGACAAGGATTCAGCCGGCTTGCGGGGCCGAATCGTCACAATCACATCGATTTCCGCCCATGCGGCCTCGGTCAACCGCGGCGACTACTGCATGGCAAAGGCCGGCCTTTCGATGATGACGAAGCTATTCGCGGACCGGCTGGCGGCTGACGGAATCAACGTCTATGAAATCCGCCCCGGAATCATTGCGACGGACATGACCGCCGGGGTGAAGGAGAAGTACGACAAGCTGATCCTGGAGGAGGGAGTGACTCCGATCCGCCGGTGGGGCTCTCCCGAGGACGTCGGCCGGGCCGTCCGGGCGATCGCCGAGGACCGCTTTCCCTTTTCGACGGGCGCCGTATTCGACGTCGACGGCGGCTTTCATCTTCGCCGGCTGTGAGCGCCCCGACGCCTCCCATCTCGATCCTCTGCACATGCCAGTCCGGGTATGAGGCCCTTCTTGGGAGGGAACTGGAGAGCGCGGGCCGGATCGCCGGCGAAAGCGGCCCCGGATGGATCCTGGCGGCCCCACCCGGCGGGGACAGGTCCGACGGAGCTCCGTTTCCCGAGACCGCGTTTGCCCACGTGCTGTTCGCTGCGCCGGCCGAATTGCACGGCGAATCCGTGAACGCCATCGCCCAGGGGTTGCTCGACTTCTTTCTTGCGGGGCTGGCCGGGGAACGCGTGGAGGGTGCCTGGCCCCGATCCTGGCAGGCGCCGGCCGAACCCGTCGGCCTGGGCCGCCGGGCCGCGGCCGTCGAGAACGCCTTTGTCGATTTGCTTCGCCGCCGGATGTCGCGAGTCGCAAGGCTCGCTTCGGAATCCCAGCCCCGGAGTTTCGAATTTGTTCGGGGGCTGTTCGTTCGGTTTGTGGATTTCGGCCGCGTGTTCGCCTCGGCCGAAGCCTTTTTCAACGGGCAGCGGCGCATGGCGGATGATCCGCTCGCGCCGTCGCGTTCGTACCTGAAGGTGGAGGAAGCCTACGGCCTTTTGGGATGCGAACCCATTCCGGGAGAAACCGTCGTGGATTTGGGGGCGGCTCCAGGCGGGTGGAGCTACAGCGCGGCCCGGCGCGGGGCCCGGGTGCTCGCCGTGGACAATGGGCCGCTCAAGGGAGGCGCGCTCGGCCATCCGCTGATCGGGCACATCCGGGAGGACGCGTTCGGATTCCGTCCGCCGGGAGGGCGGGCCGTCGACTGGCTCTTTTGCGACCTGGTGGAGGAGCCGCACCACACGCTGCGCAATCTGATCGCGCCGTGGCTTGCGGAGCGACGGTGCCGGAACTTCATCGTGAACCTGAAGTTCGGGCGGGCCGATCCATTGGCCCTCCTTCAGCAGTTGCGCTCGCCCGACTCGCCGTTTGTCATCCATGGCAAAGATATCCGCATCCGCCACCTCTTCCACAACCGGGAGGAGTTTACGATTGCGGGCAAGTGCGCCCCGCCATGAGCAGATCCATCCCGTTGAAGCTTTGCGGCCTTTCCGCAGTCCGGGCGCGATTCCGCCGCGACGCGGGCTCCATTCAGAGGCTCTATTTCGACTACGCAACCGGGCGCAGGATCGGGGTCATGTGCAAGGCGCTCGCGGCCGCAAAGAAAATCTACCGCTGTGTCGAGCCAGCCGAACTCGAAAAGATTTCCGGCACGGTCCACCACGGGGGGATCGTCGCCATCGTTTTCCAGGACGGGCCCGCCCCGGTCGCCCCGGGGGACCCCGCAGCTTGGGCCCGGAAGCGCGAGGCTCTGCTCATCCTCGACCGGATCGGAAACGCGCACAATCTCGGTGCAATTGCGCGCACAGCCGCTTTCTTTGGCGTGCCGCGGATCGTGATCGCCGACGATCCGGCGTCCGCGCGGCCCAATGACGCCGCATTCCGCGTGGCCGAGGGCGGGTTGGAGAACGTCGAGGTTCGATTGGCCCCTTCCCTGCCCGCCCTCATTCGCGAGCTCGCCTCCGCCGGATACGAGGTCTTGGGCGCCTCGACGCACGGCGAACGCGCGGGCGGCAAGGGTCGGCCCGAAGGCCACCCAAGGGCCCCTTCCGGTCCGGTGGCCATCGTGCTCGGCAACGAGGAACAGGGCCTGTCCCCCGACGTGTCGGCGGCATGCACGCGGCTGGTCACGATCCCCGGCAGCGGGAAGGTCGAATCCCTCAACGTTTCGGCTGCGGCGGCCGTCTTGATCCGGGAATTCATCCGGTAGGGCGAATCCCGCCGGCCCATTCGCACCCGGCGGCCCTGACACGCCCGATTCCCCGCAACCTTTGGGCGAGCCATCCGTCAAGGCTCGAAATTCCGATTGCCCTCCGCGAGCTCCCCTGTCTCATTTTCCGGCCACACGTTTCGAACCATCCAATTCAACAACCCCCAAAACATGACCCGTCGCATCCTTGCCTCCGCCCTCCTGCTCAACCTTCTTTCCCTGGCTCCCGCCCTTCGGGCCCAGGACGCGCCACCGGCGGCACCCGCCCCGAGCGCGGCGCCCAAGGAGGAGAAACCGAAGACCGACCTCGAAAAGAACATGGACAGCATCAGCCGGGCTTTTCGGACCCTGCGCAGACAGATCGCCGATCCCACGAAGAACGATTCCTCCCTGGAGCAGGTGGCGACGATCCGAACCGCCGCGCAGGCGGCCTCCAAATTGACCCCCGCAAAGGCGGCGGACCTGCCCGAAGCGGATCGCCCCCAGTTCGTGGCTGATTTTCAGGCGGGCATGAAGGATCTTTTCGGCGCGCTGGACAAGCTTGAGGCGGATCTGAAGGCAAACGATAATACAGCCGCCGCCGCCGACCTGAAGCAGATCCAGTCGATCGAGGGTACGAACCACAAGAAGTTCAGGCGGCCGGAACCGGCAAAAAGCTGAGGTCTGGCGTTGCGCCGGATCAGCCCGCGGCGAGCAGCCGGTCGATCGTCTCCGCGTTTCGCACGGATTCCGCCAGCCCGAACAGGGGCGGGCGGCGGCCCCTGATCGCGTCGGCGAAATCCTCCACCTCGGCGCGGTAGCGGTCGCTCTCGATGACGGGAATCTCCGTCCTCTTGTCGCCCGCCACCACCGTCAGGACGCCGGCGTTTCCGAAAAATGTGTCGGGGATTTCCAGGACCCCCTGGGTGCCGATGATCTCCGAGTGCACGCGGGGGTGGGCATTGAAGCCTGAGTTTAGCGATGCGATCAGGCCCGAGGAATAATTCAATACCCCGGAGAAACTCACATCGACTCCGCCTTCGCGCACGAATCCGGCCGCAACGGAGTCAGGCCGGGTCTCTCCCGGCTGCGCGCCCGCGACCGCGTCGGCTACAAACCCGGTAAAATTGACCGGATAGCAGCCCACATCGTAAAGCGAACCTCCGCCCAGCCCGGGCTTCAGCTTGATCGACGCCGGGTTCGACAGCAGGAAACGGAACGTGGAACCGACAAACTTGACCTCGCCCAGGACTCCGCTCCGGAGCACCTCCAATACCTGGCGCGTGCGGTGCGTATACCGGTACATGAACGCCTCCATCAGGTTCACGCGATTCGACTCGCAGGCCGCAATCATGGTCCGGCACTCGCCTGCGTTCAGGCCGAGCGGCTTTTCGCAAAGGACGTGCTTCCCCTGCTCGGCGGCCCTTACCGTCCACTCCCGGTGCATCGAATTCGGCAGCGGGACATAGACCGCCTCGATATCCGGATCCCTGATCAGCTCGTCGTAGCCCCGGTAGCCCCTCACTTCGCCAAAGCGCCCGCGGCATTCCGTAAGCTTGCCCGGGTCTCGCGAGGCGATGGCGCAGAATTCCGAATTGGTCGAGCGCAGGAGGGCCGGAATCAGGGACTCGCGGGCGATGCGGGCGTATCCGAGGACGCCCCAGCGGACTTTTGGATTCGGTGAATTCATTGAATCTGAGGGCTTAATGGACAAGGGCCCGTTGCACCAGCCGGATCCAACCGGGAGCCTCCCGACCGCTCAATGCGCAGCGGCGGGGGCGCTCTGGCTGCGCAGGGCCGATGCAATCGCCGACTGCAGGTTTGCCATCTTGGTCCGAAGCGCCGGCTCGGCGGTCGCTCCGAGTCCCTTTCGCAGGGTTTCATCCGCCGCCGCCACGTCGCCGCCGCGCGCGAGCATGACGGCGGCGTTATATAACAGCGGGGGGTTTTTCGGGAAAAGCTGCGCCCCTTCGCGTATAACCTTCAGCAGGGCGGGCCCGGGTTGCGCGTCGGTAGCCATCGCGATTTCGGAGTAGAGGCCGTATACCTCGGGCAGCGCCGGGCTCAGCGCGCGCGCCTGGTCCAGGAGCCCCAAAAGGGCGCCGGCCTGGCCGGGGCTCAATCGCCCCTGGCCCGAGGCGGGCTGCGCCTTGGTCAGCTCGGCGAAAAACCGGCGGGCCATCTCATAATAGACGCGCGGGCGGACGACATGGCCGGCCGCAGCTGCCCGCAGGTATGGGTCCGCCTGGGCAGGCTTTCCGCAGTCGAGGTAAAAAAGTCCCATGACCGCGAGCAGACCCGGGTCGGTCTTGGCGTCCTGATAGGCGAACTTGAACGTCGCCTCGGCGCGCTCGCGATACTTGGGCACCAGTTCGGGGAACTGCAGGGCGACCCGGTCCATTTCCAGCCGCTCCCAATCCCCCTTTATCCGGCCAATCTCCGCGGACGTTGCCTCCCGCATTCGAATGTCCGTGTCGGCGGGAGGCTGGGAGGGCGCCAAGCGGAGGGAATGGGTGAGGGCCCATGGCAGATAATCGCTGAGGTCATTGAGGACCGACCCGTAATCTTCTCCGAACAGCGCTTTAAAGCGGCTCTCGGTCACCGGCCCGGCCGAGGATTCGGTCACCAATTGCCAGAGCGCTGCGCGCCGCGGAGCGCCCTGGCCGTCGAGCGCCCAGCGAATGAAAAGCGAGGCCTCCGCCTGGCGAAGCATGGCGCGCGCGGGCGCTTCCTCGGGCGCATCGGGCGGCGGATCGGCAAAAAGCTCGGCCAAAGGCATCAATTGCCGCGGCATCTCCGGATCCTCCGCCAATGCGTCGGCCTGTTGCCGGGAAATCCATCCCGCCGTGCCGGTTTCCGCTCCGCCCCGCACAAACGCCATACCGGTGTACAAGTCATAGAATCCGCCGGCGAACCAGCGCGGCAATGCGGGGACCCTGCGTTCAAGCGCGAGCCTCACCCGGTCATTGGAATAGACGACGCGTGTGGGATCGATCGACCCTCCGGGCAGCACGGCGAAGACGACCATGCTGTCGCGGTCCGGGAGCATGAGGTTCGTCATGAAGCTGACCCGGGTCGGCGTCGCCCCGGCCGCCGCCGGATGCGCAAGCACCTGGGCCATGAGCGGCCCCGGAAGGGCGTCGGTTCCAATGTCGGGAACCAGGAGGAAGGCGGTCGGCACCGAGAACTGGACCTGAAATTCGGGCGGAAGGACGGCGTCGAACAGCTGTCGCGCGGCGAGTATGCCATTGGCGAACGATTCGGTCTTGGAGTCGGACCAGAGTGAAAGCACTTCGAATCCCGGCGGGTGCGCATAGCGCCAGGGGGCGGCGCCCTGCACAACGAAAGGCGGCAGCATGATCTTTGGGCCGTCCGGGGCTCCGGTCTCCTGCGCGCGCAGCAAAGGCAGGGCGGCCGCCAGTGCGCCCAGGGCGAGGGCGAAGTGCTTGAAGCGGGAGGCGGGAGGCATGTCGAAAACGGATTGGCGCCGGAGCCGCCTCAGTCCTTTGTCTTCAGGTTTCCGATCTCGACGTTGTACGTGTAGAAATCGAGATTCAGGAAGGACTCGATTTGCGTGAGGACCTTGGCGTGTCCGGTTGGGTCCATGTCCGCCAGCCGCCCGTGCACCGTGAGCAGGTCGGCCTGGCCGCCGTGTCTTTCGATCGCACTGCGCAGGGACTTGGCCGAGGCAAGATAGGCCGAATCGGCGGTGTCGTCCTCGACCAGGAGAATGGGCCGATTGAGATCCTCGGGAGAGCGGGAAGGAGATATGGCCGCGAAGGCCTTTCGATCATTGCCGAAAAACGCGAGCCGGGCCTTTGCAAGGTAGAGGTCGGGCGAGTCCTCGTTCGGCGGTGTCGGGGGCGGCGCATTGACCGTCGCATGCAGGGGATCCAGCGTCCGCAGGGGATTGCCCGCGTTCTGCTCGGCAATGAGGGTTTGGAGCGCCGCCGCATCGTTCGATCGGGCCCGGGTATTGGCGATCAGGTCGGGCTCCCTCACCCATTGGCCCAAGTCGACGGGCGCGCTGATTGCGACGGCGCAGCGGAAGATTTCCGGATGGACCTGAACGGCCCGCAGGGCGAGGTAGCCGCCGAATCCCTCCCCGACGACCGCGATTCGCCTGGGATCGATCGGCGTCTGCGGGGGGATCGCGTGAATGGCCGCGATGATGTCGCCAAGCGGCACGCCATCGATGCCGCTGCGGATCGCACCGAGATGCTTGAGTCCAAATCCCCCGGTGCCGCGGTAATTCACCCGCAGGACCTCATAGCCCATTTCGGCGAATGCCTGGGCGTCGCGGTCAAATTCAGGAGCCGGCGGCTGGCCGGGTCCATCCGGGCAGAGCACGACGAGCGGGGGCGGCTGGATGCGCGAATTGCGGGCCTCCGTCAGGCTGCCCGTGAGAGCGGCCCCGTCGTCGGTCGTGACAGCGAGAGCGGACGCGCGGCATACGTACGCGCTTGCGATCCACGGGGCCCGTCGCGCGCACAAGACGAGCTGGTCGCCCGCCGGAGTGTAGACATAGAATCGGCCGGGATCCGTCCTCCCCGTCACCAAGGCGAGAAACCGGGTCCGGGCATCGTCCCATTGCAGGAGCTCCACCCTCCGGTCGGGGAACCGCTCGTCGAGCTGCGACTGGATTTGACCGAGACCGGAGTCGAGCCAGCGGGTCGAAGGGGCGGGGCCGGCCAGGCGCACCCCCACCAACTTCCGAAGGTGGCGGTCGAAAACCAGGGGATCCAGCCTCTCGTCGGGTCCGGCCGGAGCCCCCGCGAGGCTCGGGTCGACGACGTCGAAATCCGGGCTCTCAACGGCAAAATCCGTCCGCAATCCGCTCTTCAGGTTCAGGGCGTACAGACCCATCGTGTCGCGGCCCTGATTGGAGGCGTAGTAGAGAATATTCGGGTCGAAATCGAAGCCGATCGGAATCGAGTGGGCTGCAAAGAAGGTTTCCGGCTTGGCCTGGAAACCCCGGTTGGCCGGATCATGCACCAGCTTGTCCAGCGCGCCCGCGCCGCGCCAGACCGCCCTTCCGGGGAAGACGTGCAGGTAGGTGTGACCGACGCCGTCGAGGACAATGCGGATTCGGCCCGCGCGGTCGTACAGCAATTGATGCCCCGGCAATTGCGCCTCGCCCAGCGACGAGCGCGCCCCGGTTTCAACGTCCACCTTGAATAGGCCGTACGAATACAGGCCGGAGAGGGAACTTTGCACCCCGCTTGCTTCGACAATGATGTGCTCCGGATCGTCGGGCGGCATCGCGGCCACGCGCGGGGTTCTGGGCAAACCTTCGCTCGCCAAGCCCATCCGATCGGAGATTCCAAGAACGGCGGTCGGATCCGTGGCCCGGTCGGTGCCTCCGTTATTGATGTAGGAATTGCTCTTCGGATCGGCCATCGACATGTCCAGCGCGCTAAGCGAGGTCGACGTGTTCGATGCCGTGGTGGTCCGCTCCGCCGGATCCATGTTGTCGGATTCGGCGCCGGGCATGAGGTTAAACTGGTTCGGCTGAATGGCCATTCCCGGCGGAGGCGTTGGCGCGAGGGTTGCAAGGTCCGCACCCTTGACCACAGCCACGTCCGTGTCGGCGACGAGCTTGGTCAATCCCTTGCCATCGGAATTCACCGCATAGATTCCGCTGAATCCCTCGGCGAAGACCAATCGCCTTGGGTTCGCCCAGCGCAGGAACGTAAC
The DNA here is from genome assembly GCA_050015855.1 of Opitutaceae bacterium. GTDB lineage: Bacteria > Verrucomicrobiota > Verrucomicrobiia > Opitutales > Opitutaceae > Palsa-1447. The sequence goes on from JBEKAO010000006.1 coordinate 58,572, forward strand.
GTTCGGGGCCGTCCAACTCTTGCCCGTCGCCTTCTCCCACCAAGTGCCCTTGCCGACTTCGACGCGCGCCGGGGATTCGAGGTGGTCCAGGTCGATGATGATTATTTGGACGCTGTATTGGTCGACGGCCACATAGGCCAGGTGGCGCCCGTCCGGCGCAAGGTCGGCTCCTGCCACGCGCTCCGGCCGCATCAGGTTGACGATCATCTCCGCCTGGGAAGGTTGGTTGCCGGGCTCATTGGCCCCGGAACCCGGGATGCCCTTCGCTTTTGCGTTCATCGTCTTGGCGGCGGTGCTGATGGCGGCGTTGCCCCCTCCCCCTCCACCGCCGGCGGCAATTCCCGCCAGGGGAAGCATGACGGCCACCCCAAAACTCAATAAAAGGCCTGCCGACCGAGCCATCGCGATAGTCAACGGCTGGCGCGCCGGCGCCAGGCCGGTCTTGGCAGGTTGCAGGGGTTCACAGTTGCAAGGACGCACGGCCAAGCCGGAAGATGCGTCGACCCCTGAAATCTTGGGCGGGCGGGGATTTTCGCATCCGGCATGCAAGCAAGGTGTTGATCCCGCGTCTCGGGTCAAGAGACACGCCGTTCCCTTGCCGGACGGGCCCAAGGCCGCCCCATCAGGCCGGATCGCCCATGGGCCCGAGCCGCCTGAGCCCCTCGGCCAGCCTGCGCAACCGGGTCCGGGCAATCTCATGCAGGCGGGCCAGGTGATCCTCCGCCGCCTCCGCGAGCGCCCCGATTCCGCGCACGTAGGCAAGCATGACCCGGGTCTCGGGGCAGACATGGGATCGGAGGAGCGACCTCAGCTGGGCCGCGATTTCGATTTGATCCAGCGCATCGTCCGGGCTTGGGCCCGGATCGGGCAAAAGGTGCTCCGGCGTCGGCGACTTGAATTCGGAGCCCGCGCAGTCGTGCATCGAAACGACCTTGGGGCGGCAACGGCTCCAATAGTAGGCGTCCAGGCTGATGCGCAAATCGGCGCACAGCCGCGCGAGGGATGGCGGCGGCCTGCCGCTCGAGCCGCGCTCATCGAGGTAGCGCTCGATCTGCCTTCCGATCCGCTGCTGGTTGATGGGAAACGAAATGAGCGAGCCGAATTTCTGGGCGTTTCGGGAGACATGGTAGCGGATCCAGTAGCTCGCGAAGTAGCTGAACCGGGCCGACTTGGGACCCGGGACATAGCGGTCGATGGCGTCGAGGAGTCCGCACGATGCGGCGCTCAGGCGCTCGTTGTAATCGCGGCCGCCGGAACTCAGCGCCGCGTTGCGGGCCAATCCGAAGTTCGCGGCGAAAAGCAGATCGCGCATGCGGATCAACTCCCGGCGGCAATCGTCGGCGGCCGGATCTATCGCGCGAAGATTCGGCGACGCAAAGTCCGCAATCTCAAGGAAGGAGCGAACCGGCATCGCGCACAAAAGCCACGGACCCAGGGCGCCCCGGCCACTTTCCCCGGCCTCGGAAATCAGCGCCCTGAGCTCGCGGCGCCGGGCGAGATTCAGACGCGCCGTCCGCCATGTTTTCGACCGGCCGGCGCTCACGCCGGCATCCTCGCTTCTGAAAGACTGCGACTCCAGCCATCGGGCGATGATTTCGGGATGGCACGCCAGATGGCGGGTCAGCGATCCTTGAAGAGCGTAGAAATTCTCGAAGCGCTCCGAATTCCGGGCGTAGGCGGGTTCACGGTTCATAAAGCGCGGATTAAAGCACGCGCCCCCCTTTCGCGCCTATGGGCGAGATTCGGCCCATGGACGGCGGGGCATTCACCCCAGCGGCCGGGCGGCGCATTGAAACGTGCTATCATGCCCGGCACCCTTTCCGGCTGCGGGGGACAATCGGCCGCCAATAGGCCTATCCGCCGCAGTCAGGCGAGCCCCGGTATCCGGCCATGCCAATCGAGCCCCTCTCGGAATCCGCAATTGCGCGCTGGCTGGCGCTCGGCGTCACCTCGCGCACCCATCCCGTCCTGCGCAGCGCTTATCGGGAGTTCTTCGAACCCCTGGGAATAGAAGCGGCATGGCTTGAGGCCGAACCGTTCAGCGCGCTTGAGTCGGGATACGGCGGGTGGTGGCTCAGGGAGGCCTGGTGGAATCCGGCCCGCATCGACAGGGGCCATCCAGCCGCGGTCGACTTTGAGTTTCTGCTGGCCGAAGCCGGGCGCTTCGAGGTTGGCGTCGGGTCCCAGGGCGCGTTGTCGATTCGACCCGCCAGCGAACAGACCTGGGTCGCAGTCCGGCATGGAATTCGCGCCGGACAAGACGCAGAGGCCTTCATCCACCTTGCGGCCGGACTCCTTGTTCTCGGCGATCGGGCGGCAGAACTGTTTGCGGCCGGCAACGACGATGCCTTCTGCGCGCTGGTTCGGGCGCGGCTGGCGGAAACTCCTCCTGATGCAGCCACAGAAACGGCCGGTAGAGAGGCCTGCCGACCGGACCATAAAGATGCGGACCCCAAGTCTCCACGGTGAATGGGGGCGGATCCCAGGGAGGCGGGATTTCGGAGTACGGAGCCGGTCCCGGAAATGCGCGGTCCGAATCGTTCGGAACCAGGGACCCGGGCGGGACATCCTGCATGACGGGCAGGCGTTCGAAAAAGCCTCCGATGGACGAGGCCACCTGCTGTGCGGCTCCGTCAGCTTCGGCGATCTTGCGCTTGATCGCGGAGGCGATCCTCGGGCCGGCGAAGAAGGTCAAGGCGGCTGCAAGGGTCAGCGTTGCGATCGTGCCGCTGAGGCTGAATCCGCTGTCTGAACCGGCCGGCCGCGTGGGTATGCGCATGCTCCATTGTAGCAATTTCGCGAGTCCCGCGCCTTGCCATAATCCGTGCGACGCCATTTCCGGCGAATTCCCATCATGAGCCGCACCCGAGCAACCTCCGCCATTCTGCAAATCACGGCCTTCTCGCTGGCCTTGGCGCCGACGATCTTCGCCGATGTCCCAGGAAACCGACGTCCCAGCGCCGCAACGGCAATGCAATGGTCGCAGGGCGATCCCACGCCCCAGGAGCAGGACGCCATGGAACACATCAACCGGCTTCGCGCCAACCCGATCGGGGAGCTCAACCGCATCCTGGGGCTTGCGCCGCGGAGCGCATCGATCGCGGCGATCCTGCTCCCGTACCAGAACCGCCTCCCGAACGGCTCGTTGGAAACACTGGCCCAAACGGCCGCCCGCCTGACCGCGGACGTCAGCCAGGACCTGTCCTCCCGGCAGGGAATCCTGCCCATGTCCACCGCGCCGCTCGCATTCTATCCGCTCTTTCAGCAGAGGGCCAACTACCAGCGCGAGAATTTTTACTCCTATGAACTGGCCGGCCAGATCGCGAACCCGGCCGCCATCTTCAATCCGGCTTACACCGGCTCGGAGAAGCCTCCGGCCTATCTTTTCAGCCCCGTCATCCTGGACAGCAATACGTTCAGCGATCTTCCCCTCTCCTCATTCTCCGGGCCGAACGCAACGGGCGGTACCGCGACTTTTGGACCCTACGGAAACAACGGCACGATGATCACGTGGACCGATCTGTCGGTCGAAGGGGGAATCGATTTCGACCAGTGGGCGGCCTTTCTCATGCTGGGCGAGAATTACCCCGCGCTCCTGGCCCAGGGGCCGTACCTTCCGAACCTTTCGATGGGACACGGGCGGCTTGCGGGCGTGGACTATTCCCCCAGAACCGGCTCCCCGGGGACTGGCGACAACATCCTCACCGTGGACATCGGCGACGCGCAGTTTCTGACCGCCGGCGATGACCTTCCGTACGGGCCGACCGGCACCGTCTTCATAACGGGCGTCGTTTACCAGGATGCCAACGGCAACGGAGTCTATGACGCGGGCGAGGGCATCGGCGGGGCGACCGTGACAATCGCCGGCGGGAGCTACTATGCGGTTTCCTCCGCATCCGGCGGATACGCGATTCCGGTGCCGGTAGACTCCGGGAATTGGACGGTCACCGCAACGATCGGGACGTCGACCCTTTCTGGAAATGCGACCGTGGCCGGGGACAGCGTGAAGCTCGATTTCGCCATGGCCGCGCCGCTCCCGGCTCCGACGGGCGCCACACGGCTCATCAATATATCGAGCCGCGCATTTGTCGGAACCGGGGACAGCGTGCTGGTCGCGGGGTTTTTCGTCGGCGGAAGCGGCACCGAGCAGGTGCTCGTGCGCGGAATCGGCCCGGCCCTGGCGGCGTTCGGCGTGTCCGGAACGCTCGCCAGCCCTCAGCTCACCGTATTCGACTCGGGTGGTAACGTCCTCGCGGCAAACGCCGGATGGAGCACAGGCCCCCTCGCCTCGCAGATCGCCGAAACAGCCGCCGCCGTCGGCGCATTCCCGCTCCCCGACGGCGGCGCGGACTGTGCTGCGCTCCTGGACCTGCCCCCCGGGGGTTACACCGCCCAGGTTTCCGGAATCGGCGGCTCGACCGGCAATGGAATGGTGGAAGTCTACGAAGTTCCGCCGCCGCAGGGCGGATGAAGCATGACGTCCATTGGCAGGAAGGCTTGCGCCGTTGCGATCGCGCACCTCGTCGCCGCGACATGGATCCGAGCCCAGGACTTCCCGCCCGGCCAGCCGACGGCGCCTGACACGGGGCGGGCGTTCACGGTCGCCCCGTCATCGTCCATTTCCGACCAGAACTACGGCATCGCCCACCGCGGCGGAAGCCTGTCCATCGCCAACATTGACTTCAGCGAAGGCCTCGCGAATTTCACGCTCGAACTCAATATCGCGCCGTGGGTCGCGCGAAATTCCGAGGGAATTTTCTACGCCGAGATCTGGGTGGAGCAGTTTTCAGGCGGCAGTTGGACGGGCGCCATCGAAGGCTACAGCGGCGTCTACGCCGTCAATGTGAACAGCGGGACGCCGCCCGGCGGCGGCTGGTCGTGGTCAAAGCCCTTCCAGAATGTCGCCCCCGGGACGCAGTTCCGCGCCTTCGGATACTGCTATATGTACAACCAGGGCGGCGGATCGCAGGGAGAGTACGCCCTGTATTCGTGGATGGACCCGGTGACGGTCCCGGCCCCGGTGCAAATGACGCCTCCTTTGTCCGCCAATTCCACGGCCACCGTCGGCCTTGGCTGGGCGCCCGCCGTCTACGGGGGCGAGGGAACCGGCGCCTACCTCTATTGCGTGGTCGGGCAGACGAATTTCGCAAACCTATCGAACCTTTGGACACCGGCCGCCGCGGGCGTGTACTCATTCAACGTCGGCCAATTGCCGGATGGAACAAACGCCGGCAACGTGACCGATCCGATTCTCGGCGAGATGGAAGTGAATCCGACGCCCTATACGTTAACTGTGTCAAAGGCCTCTCAAGCCGTTGTCTCGGCCGACGCCACGCTGGTCTACGGCCAGCCTTTTGCGCCCGCGTATTATGAAGCCGGGGGATATGGCTCGGGGCTGTTCCAGTTTTGCATCGTCGGCTACACCAATTTCAACGGCGGCGCATCCTCGGACACGGGCACGAACGATCCCGCGCGCGGAAACGCGTGGGAAATCTCATGGCCGGCGCCTTCGGTCGGCACGTATCAATTCATGGTCGCGGAAGACGGCAACGCCGCCTTCAATCCCGCCAATCCCGGGACGTACTACAACCTGACCGTCACTCCGGCAACCCCTCCGACCGTGACCGTCAGTCCCTCGTCCGCTTCGGTTGCCGCCGGTGATTCGGTTTCCTTTGTTGCCGTAAACGGCTTGAATGGTTACGCTTGGTCGGTAAGCCCGGCGGGACCGGCGGGAATATCCGGAAACGGGGCCGGCCAGACGCTCACCTTCCCGGAATCGGGAAGCTACATCGTATCGGCCTTCTCGCCGGCCGGGGGCAATTACACGGCCTCGAACACGGCGAGCGCGATTGTCTCCGTCAGCACGCCCCAATACACGCTCACCACGATGGCTGTGGGCAACGGCACTGTGACTGCCGGCGGCACGTATCCAGCCAACACGGTCCTCGCTCTCTCCGCAACTCCCGGCGCCAACGCCACGTTCGCCGGATGGACGGGAAGCCTGGCTTCCCAATCCAATCCCCTGTCCGTCACCCTGACGGGCAACCTGACTCTCTTTGGAAATTTCAGCGCGCTCCAGTCGCAGGTGATCGCTTTCACGCCGCCGGCTGAGGCGAATTATCCCGGACCGCCGATTTCCCTGGCAGCCGCCGCCACCTCGGGCCTTCCCGTGAGCTTCACGGTCCTGAGCGGACCGGCTTCGCTCTCCGGTTCGACGCTCACCCTTGCCGGGACCGGCACCGTGGCCGTTCAGGCTTCCCAGGCCGGAAACGCGCAGTGGCTTCCCGCCTCGCCCGTGATTGCCACGATTAACACCAACGCCCCACCTTCCATCGCCCGATTCCGCTTTGACTCGGCAGGCCATGGCGCAACGACTTCTGCGCGGGGTGCCGGATTCGGCGCATCATCGCTATGGACCGATCCAACGGGCCTGCAATCCTCACCATGGCCGTCGTTCGCATCCCCGGTCCCGGCAATTCCCCGCGCCTCGAATGTGCAGCTGCCCGCCGTGCCGGCCGCCCCTCCGCTTTCCCCCTGAACCAGGGGGTTTCGATCGTTCCCGGCGCTCGCGGCCGGCGGCTGTCATTTCTCGGCCGCAATCCGACCGTATTGGTCGATCGAGCCGGTCTCGGCCGCGCGAAAGGCGCTCATGACCGACCGCGTCACGGGATTTCGGCTGAGATCGTAGTCGCGCCCGCCGATCCGGGACACAGGCATGACTCCGACAAGGGAATTCGTGACGAAAGCCTCGTCGGCCTCCAGCGCCTGCGCAAGCGTCACGGTTGTCTCCTCGACGGGCCCGCATGCCCCGAGCCGAAGAACCTCCGCCCGCGCAATTCCCGGCAGGATCGGCGCGTCCAACCCGGGCGTGCGCGCTCTTCCGCGCGAGACGACAAACAGGTTGGTCGCGGTCCCCTCGAGCAATCGACCGCCGGAATCGAGGAAAATCGCCTCGTCCCAACCCTCGGCGCGCGCCGCCGCCCGGGCCGTCAGGTTGGCGAGCTGGTTCAACGTCTTCAGCCGGTGAAAATGGCCGATGCGCCCCGCATCCGGGACCGCCTTCAGCCTGAATCCCTGCGCGTGGCGCTCTGGAGCGTACCGGCTTTCCTGGGTGAGGATGAGTTCCCCGACTCCCTTCTCGTCCTGAAACACCACGAGTTTAAGGACCCCGCCGGCGCCGGCGTTCGCCCTGGCAATCAGGTTGCAACGCGACGCAAGTTCCTCGTCGGAAGTCGGCCAATTCAGCCCGAGTTCTCCGGCGCCGCGCCGAAGCCGCCCGGCATGCTCAATGAAAAACACCGGTTTTCCGTCCGACAGTTTGATGGTTTCGAACAGCCCGCGGCCAAAGAGAAACCCCTCCCCGAGCGGGGAAATTCCCGCCCTTCCGGCCTCCACCAGGGCGCCGTTCAGAATGACGTGGTTCAGCATGGCCGTGAATCCGCCAATGACTCGAACATGGCGCTGCCCTTGTCCATGCACTCCTTGAACTCGGCCTCGGGATCCGAGTCCCAGACGATTCCTCCGCCGACGTGATAGGTCGCGCGCCCGCGGGAGCAAATAATCGTGCGGATGGCTATATTCAGGTCCGCGGCTCCGTCGAAACCGAGGTAGCCGACCGAACCCGTGTAGATGTCGCGGCGGCAGGTCTCGAGTTCGTCGATGATCTGCATGGCCCGGATTTTCGGGGCACCCGTGATCGATCCGCCGGGAAACATTGCCCGGATGCAGTCGAGGGCGTCGCATTCGGGCCGGAGAACTCCGGAGACGGTGGCGGCGAGGTGATGGACGGTCGGATGGGATTCCAGCCGGCAAAAGTCGTCAACCGCCACTGTGCCGAATCCGCAGACGCGGCCCAGATCGTTTCGCTCCAAATCCACGATCATCAGGAGCTCGGCCCGATCCTTTTCACTCCCGAGGAGCTCGTCGCGAAGGCGCGCATCCTCGATCGGATTGCGCCCCCGCGGCCGCGTGCCCTTGATGGGCCGTGTTTCGACACGCCCGTTTTCTATCCGCAGGAAGCGCTCGGGAGAGCTGCCGACAATCTGATGCGATCCGAGGTTAAGGTAGCATGAAAACGGCGCCGGGCTGCGGCGCCGCAACCGTTCGTATATGGAAAAGGGGTGGCTTGAAGGCGCTGCGTCGAATCGCTGCGTAAGGTTCACCTGGTAGACGTCGCCCGCGGCGATGTACTCCTTGATCCGCGCAACCGCGGCGAGGTACGCCGCCTTGGGCATCGCCGGGCGCGGCGCGCTTTCATTGGTCGAACGGTTGCCCTCTGTTCCCGGGCCCACGGACCGCCGGCTTGCCATCCCCTCCCTGACTCCTTGCTCCAAACGCCGCACGATTGTCTTCGCGTCATCCCGATGCACCGGATTTGCAACGAGTAGCGTGCGTCCAGACGAATGATCGAAGGCGATGACCCCGTCGTAGAATCCAAACTGCGCCTCGGGGACAGCCTCGTCATTAGGGACAGCCTCGTCATTGGGGACAGCCTCGATATCGGATTTTTTCGCGGCCCGGGTCCACAGGAGGCGCTCGATCTGCGAATAGAACTCGTAGCCGAAGTATCCGACGGCTCCGCCCGCAAACGGCAGGCCCGGTGCCTGTCCCCCGCGAAAGCGGGCCAAGAGCCGCCTCATTTCGGCGAGCGGGTCGCCGAATGACTCATTTCTCCCGCCGTCGCATGAGACCGAAATCCGGGGACCCCTGGACGCAAACACAAGAAACGGGTCAAAACCGATGAAGGAACAGGCGCCCAGTCCCCCGGCGAACCGGGCGCTATCGAGAAAGAAGCTCCCGGGCCGGTCGCAGACCGCTGCAAACACCCGGTCGAAGGGGATGCCAGGCTCGAATTCTTCGACAACGGTCCTGGAGGGACAGGCAAGGGATTGCATGGCGGGCCGGGCTTTCCTAGCCGCCGCCGCCCGCGGGCCAAGCTTTAAACGGGAGGGGCTTGGCCGTGGGGCGGCCCCGGCCCTCACCGAAAATCGTGCGAGGCCTGCGCCGGGAGCCCGATCTTCGGAAGCTTTTCGATCCCCTCGGCCTGGATGTGAATCACGTTTTCCTCGTTCTGCACCCGCCCGGTGATGACGAGGGCCGGCTCCAGATTGATGACGAGGCGATGCCGCTCGAAAAGCTCCGGACGGACGATCGCATTCGCGTGGCCGGTCTCGTCCTCGAGCGTGATGAAGCAGTAGCCCTTGGCCGTGCCCGGCCGCTGCCGCGTGATCACCGCCCCGGCGACCCGCACGCGAGTCCCGCTCCGCACCCTCTCCAGGCCGGCCGCGGTCGTGACGCCGGCCAGCTGGCACCGGACAAGCTTCATGGGATGGGCGCCGGTTGTCAGCGACATCGTCCGAAAGTCCGCCTGCAGGCGCTCCAGATGCGTCATCCGCTCCAAAGGCGAAAGCGATTCCTTGTCGTCCTGGCCGCCACTGCCTGGCCGCGGCTCCGCCGCCGCCGCCGCGCCAAACAGGTCGTCCCCGTCGCCCTCCTCCTCCACGCGCCAAAGGGCCGTCCTCCGGTCGCCCGCCAGCGCGTTCAGGGCCCCCGACTCGGCGAGCAAACGCCGCTCCGGGGCGGTCAATTTCCCGCGGCGGAGAAAGTCCCGCAGCGACTCGAACGGATGCGCGGCCCGCTCCGCGACAATGGCGCCTATGGCGCCCGCGCGAATCCCGTGCACGGAAGCGAGGCCGATCCGTATCGCCGAGTCGCTTTCGACCGTGCACCCGGCCCCGGATCGGGCGATGCACGCCGGCCTCACGTCGATCCCGTGGCGGCGCGCATCCTGGACGAGCGTTGCCGGGGAGTAGAACCCCATCGGCTGGCAGTTGAGCAGGGCCGCATAGAATTCCGCGGGCCGGTGCACCTTGAGCCAGGCGCTCGCATAGGCGATCAGGGCGAAGCTGATCGCGTGGCTCTCCGGAAAGCCGTACAGCGAAAACGACGCGAGCGATTGGAGAATCACGGCCGACGCCTCCTCGGCGACGCCGTTTCGGCGCAGGGCCTCCCGCAGTTTTTCCCCCATTTTCAGCATGCGCTCCGGCGAACGCGTGAATCCGATCGCGCGCCGCAGTTCATCCGCCTCGGACGCCGTGAACCCGCCCAGTTCCATCGCGAGCCGGAGCATCTGCTCCTGGAAAAGGACGATCCCCAGCGTGCGCTCCAGGATCGGCCGGGCGCGCTCGTCGGGATAGGCGACCGGTTCCCGGCCCGCGCGCCGCGCCAGGTATGGGTGCACCGCGTCTCCGTGGATCGGGCCCGGCCGGATGATCGCGATTTCCACGGCGAGATCGTAAAAATTCTCCGGTTTCATGCGCGGCAGGGTCGCCATCTGCGCCCGGGATTCGACTTGGAAGACGCCGACCGTGTCCGCCGCCCGGATCATCCGGAATGTCGCGGGATCGTCCTTCGGCATCCGCGCGAGGTCGACGGGCCGGCCCCGTTCCGAGCACAGGTGCAGGGTGTCCTGGAGGACGGCCATCATGCCCAGGCCCAGGAGATCGACCTTGACGATCCCGAGGTCCTCGCAGTCGTCCTTGTCCCATTGCAGGACGACCCGCCCCGGCATCCGGGCGTTCTCCAGGGGGACGATATGGTCCAGCCGTCCGGCGCTGATGACCATGCCGCCCGAATGCTGCCCCAAATGGCGCGGCAGCCCCAGCATTCCCCGGCTCAAGGCGAGAAGGGCCGGCAGGCGCGGATGGGAGTCGTCGACGCCGGCGAGGCGCACCTGCTCCTTGAATTCCAGGGTGTGCGGATAGTCCCCGCCGGCAAAGAGGCTCGAATACCGGTCCAGCACATCCTCGGGAAATCCGAGCACCTTTCCCGCCTCGCGCACGGCGCTCCGCCCGCGGTAGGTGATGACGTTCGCCGTCATCGCGGCGCCGTGCCGGCCGTACTTGCGATAAACCTCCTGGATCACCTGCTCGCGCCGCTCCTCGCTCGGGAGGTCGAGGTCGATGTCGGGCCAGCTCGTGCGCCCCTCGGAAAGAAAGCGCTCGAAGAGGAGCTTGCTGTCGATGGGGTCGACGGCGGTGATGCCCAGGGCGTAACATACGACGGAATTGGCGGCGCTTCCCCTGCCCTGCACCAGGATCGCATTCTCGCGCGCGAAATTGCAGATATCCCAGACGATCAGGAAGTATCCGCTGAAGCCCAGCTTTGAAATGAGCGCCAGTTCGCGCTGCATTTGCGCCCGCACGGGCCCGACGACGCTTCCGTAGCGCTGCTGCGCGCCGAAAAAGGCGATTTTCCTCAGGTACGAGTCCATCGACTCGCCTGGCGGCGCGGGGTAGTCCGGAAAGCGGTAGCCCAGGTCCGACAGCGTGAATTCCAGCCGCTCCGCCAGCCGCGCCGTGTTCGCCACGGCATCCGGCCTGTCCGCAAAGAGGGCCGCCATCTCGCGGCCGTCTTTTAGCCGCCGCTCGGCGTTGCGCGCGAGAAGCCTGCCCGCCGTGTCCAGCGTGACGCGGTGCCTGAGGCAGGTGAAGGCATCGAAGACATTGCGCTCGTCGGCAAGCGCATGGGCGACGCCGTTCGTCGCCAGAAGGGGCGCTCCCCCCGCCTGCGCCAGATCGGCCAGAAACTGGTTCTCGAATTCCTCGCCCGGGACGAGATGCCGCTGGATTTCCACGTAGAGGCTGTCCCCTTTGAAGATCCTTCGCATCCTCGCGAACGCCTCGCCGCCGGCCGCCGCGCCGCCCTCGCGCCAGGCCCGGCGCACCGGGCCCTCTTCGTCGCCGGTCAGGGCGACGAGCCCCGCGTTCATTTCCGCAAGCGCGGCCCAGGCCACCCGACCCTCCCCCTTCGGCGCGCCGAGATGGCCCGCCGTGAGCAGGGCGCAGAGGTTGCGGTAGCCCTCCCGCGTCGCAACGAGGAGTGGCACCACCGTTTCGTCCTCCATCGCCACCTCCGCGCCCACGATCGCCCGAACGCCGTGTTCCTTTCCTTTTTGGTAAAGCCGCGCGGCGCCGTATACGCCCCCCCGGTCGCAGAGCCCGATGGCGGGAAGCGACAGCCTGGCGCAGGTCTCGATCAGTTTTTCGGGGCTCGAGGCTGCGCGCAAAAAGCTGAAGGCGCTTCGCGCATGGAGTTCAACGTAGGGGCCTGTCCCGGTTTCGCTCATGGCCCGCTCAATCCAGCATGCCTTCGACGACCCAGCCGGCGGCCGTGCGGGCAATCTGATAAAGACCGCCGCCGGCAAGCTCCACGCACCAGATCTCGCGCGCCCAGCAGTCCGGCTTCCACCAATCGCCGCTTTCGCGCCAGGGCCCGCGGCATGCGGCGACGGCCCCCCTCAAGGCTTCCCCTTCCAGCCACCGCGGCCGGAATCCGTCCAGCTCCACGCCGAGGGGCCGCGCCGGGCGGAAGCGCCGCAGTGCGGGACCGCGCTGCGGATGAGGAGGCTGTCCCTCCGGCGCGGGGACAGCCTCCTGCGGCTTTTCCAGCGTGAAGGCATCCGGCCGGTGGGAGTCGGCCGGGACGGGCGTCCCCACCCGGTCCGAGCCGACGATGGCGCCCAGGCGGGCCAGGTTCTCCCAGAATGCCCGGGGGTCGCGCAGGCCCGTGTCGAAGAGCCCGTCCTGCTTCTCGGGCGGCCGGGCCGGGGAGGCGGTGAGCCGCGCGCCGGCGATTCGGGCGGCCGTGCGCACGCCCTCCAGGTGCGCGGCCAGCACCCTCATCCACCCATCGACGTCCGCCCCCGGCTCCGGCAGGCGGAATTCCCGCCGGTAGTCGGTCCCGTCCTCCATGAGAAGGGCGAGGGTGACCCGCTCGGCGACGAAACCGGCTCCGCGCAGTTCGAGCGCAATCCGTTCCGCGAAACGCCGCAGCCGAAAAAGCAGCGGCTCCACCGAATCCACCGGCGGCTCGTGGTCCCACTGCGCCGCGAATGTCTTCGCGGGCCCGACCAGCCGCAGGACGCGGACCGTCTCGCCGGCCGCCCTCTCCCAAAGCGCGACGCCGCCGGCGCCGAGCCGCGCGCCGATTTCCCCCTTGGGCAGCGCGGTCAGCTCGCCGCAGGTGCGAAGCCCCCAGCGCGCGAGGATCTCCGCCTGCGGCGGCGATGGCGACGCCGCGGCGAGAGGAAGGGCCGAAAGAAAGGCGCGCTCGTCCTCCAAAACGGCCAGCCCGGCCACCGCATGCTCCGCCGCATACGAGGACAGGAGCGGAGTGCGGCCGAATCCGACGGCCACGGCCAGCCCGGCCACCGCAAGCTCCGCCGCGAGAGCCTGCGCCCGGCCCTGCGCGCGTTGCGGATCCGCCCCCTGCAAGTCCACCGTGCACACGCCCGGCGCGGTCGCCTCGACGCGAGGCGAGAGGCTGAATGCCGCGGCGATCAGGAGGCGCTGCGCCTCCACTTCCGCGGAAGGGTCGCGCGAACGGAGGAGGATGCCCGGGCCGCGGGCAAAGGCCAGGGCGGCGGGAATGCCCGCCTCCACGCCGTCCGCCTCCGGGGAAACCTCCGTCACCACCGCCCGTCGGCCTTCCCCGCAGACAAGCGCAACCGGGCGGCCGGCAAGCGCCGGATCGCCCCGCCGCAGCGCCTGCAGGGCGAAGTCCTTCGCCCGGATCACGGCATAACGCATCGCCTCGGATGTCATCCGGCCCTTTGTTCGCGATCGCCCAGTCGCCGCGGCGATCGCGCCTGGCCCGGCTCCATCGCGGCGGCGATTTCCGCCCTCGTCCGGAGCGCGGCGGACAGGGGCAGCATTTCCTCCAGCACCAGCCGCGCCGGGACGGCCGGCGCGAGGGGAAACTCCGTTTGCACCAGGACCGCGGCGCCTCCGGCCTCCGCGGCGCGCTGCAGGCGATGCCAGGCGGACGGGGGCGTCCGGCGCAGGGTGCGTTCGTCCAAGCCGCGCAGATCGAGGACGACAACGGCATAGTTTCCGTCCCGCACCAGGATGTCGGCGGCCGCAAATGCCCGACTGCAATCCCCGCACCGCACCCAGACAAGATGGCGGAGGCAGTCCGGCGGCACGGCGGACGGATCAAAGGCGTCGCTCCCATCGACAAGCGCCACCCGCCCGCGCGCGATGCGGGTTTCACAAAGGAGCCGGCTCAAGACCGATTGTCCCCCGCTGCTCGGCCGCGCCGAAACCAGCTCGGTCAGGCGCCCCGCGGGAAGACCGCCCCCCAGGATGGCATCAATCCCCGCTATCCCCGTCGGGTGCGATCCGCCGGAGGTCCGCGGCGCCTGCGGAAATCGTTCGGCCAAAAGCTGCCGAAGCGTCTGAAGCGTGGTGGAAGATCCGGACATCCGGGTGCATGAAGCCGGGGGCAGGAAAAGCCGGCGGGCGTTGCGTCATTTCGGTTGCCGGCGGATCAACCCGACGAGCACGCCCTGCGATTCCAGGCTGCGCTCGGGCACGATGTCGCGGTAGCGCCTGTTCTCAGGCCGCAGGATCGGCCTCCCGCGGAGATAAACCAGGCGCTTCAAGGTGCTTGTCGTCTCGTCCACGAGCGCCGCGATGATATCGCCCGGCCGCGGATCGCGGCGCGCGAGCACCGCCAGGTCGCCATCCAGGATATGGGCGCCGATCATCGAATCGCCGCTCACGCGAAGCCCCCAAAGAGGCGGCGCCTGCGCCGCAAGCGAGGGGCGCTTCATCCCAAACAGCGCCGGATCGAGCGGCACGGTCTCGACCGGCTGCTGCTCCTGCATCGCCAGAAGCCCGGCCGGGATGGTGCCATAGACCGGAAGCTCGAAAAGGCGCAGCTGCACTTCGCCCGCCTTCAGGCCCCAGGAACGTCCCGCCAACTGCTCGATCATGCCCTTGTTCGCAAGCGCCCGCAGGTGGCCAATGACCGCCGTCTGGCTTGCAAACTTGAAATGCCGCTGGATCTCCCGGCTGGAAGGCGGAACGCCCTCCTCTTCCTGAAAAGTTCGGATGAAATCCAGCACCTCCTGTTGTCGTTCGGTTAGGGAGTTCATTACTGTTCGTATGAACAGTATTCCTGTCCGCGCGCAACCTCAATCTGGCGGGAGATTTGGAATTCCCCGATTATCGGCCACTTCCCAAACACAGGGCGCGCTCTCGCGGGGACAGGCACCTCATGGGGACAGGCACCTTTTAAAGGGGACAGGACCTTCGCGGGGACAGGCACCCCTTAGGCACCGAAGTCGAATTCCGGGGGCTCCGCATCGGGCGGCGCCAGGCACCGCGGCCCTTCGTGCCGGCTGTTGTTCACGTAGGCATTGACCTGCCGCGCGACAAGCAGGTCCGCGGGCAGGGGTTGCATGATTTGCCGCAGCGCCTCCGTCTCCAGGGGCTTCCCGCCCAGCCACTGGCCCATCGCAGGGCCCGTCAGCACGAGCGGCATCCGGTCGTGGATCCCCTCCATCGCCGCGTTCGGCGCCGTTGTGACGACGCAGAAAGACGGCGGCAGATCGCCGAGCGGAGGCTCCCACAGGCCCGCCATGGCAAAGGGCTCCTCGTCCGGCCGCATGAACACGTAGGGCTGCTTCCGGCTGCCCAGGTCCTTGAATTCATAGAATCCATTCGCCGGCACGAGGCAGCGCCGGGTCGCAGCCGCCGCCCGGAACGCGGGGATGCGGGTCAGGGTTTCGAGGCGCGCGTTTGCCAGGAGGCGCTTCCTCGGCAGGTCGCGGTCGGCCGGGGGGATGAAGCCCCATTGCATGGGCCGCAGCCGCGGCGCGCCCCCGTCCGCCTCCACGACCGGCGCGACCTGCGAAAGCGTGACATTGTAGCGGGGCGCCTCCATCCAGTCCTCCGGATTCAGCCGGATGCCCAGCGCCTTCGCGACCGCCGCTATCGCGGCGTCCGGTCTGTGGAGCGTGTAGCGAACACACATGGCGCAGGGCGACATTCGCGCGTGAAAAGACGCCGGTGTCAATCGGGCGGCCGCGCCGCAATCGGGGTCCGCGGCGGCGGCGGGCCCCCGCTCTGGGCGACTGGGGGGATTGCCCTACCCATCCCGAATTGCAGGGCTTTTCGCCGGCCCTGGCCGGGGGGATTCCGGCCCCGATACCGGGTTGCCAAACTTAGCTTTATCGGGGGCGAGTCCTCATTCCCAAAAACGCGCCGCCGGTCCGTAATACTACGCATCGGATGAAGGTCACGACGCACAGATTCCATGCTAGACTTCCGCTCCTCTCGCTAGCCTGCGCCGTCCTGCTTTCCGGCGCGTCAGCCTGGACGGGCTGCTCCAGCGTGAACCTGACCGCGAGGATCCCGATGGAAGCCGTTGCGCGCATGTCGCCGGTGACGACGATCGCCACCCCTTACCAGGCCGTCGAATCCGCCAGGCAGTATGTCCGCGAGCATCCCGCCTCCGATTTCGCCATCGGGATCGGCGATTCCATGCTCCCCCTTTATCAGGATCATGATGTCATCATCCTTGAGCGCCCCGCCCTCTCCGAACTGAAGCTTGGCCAGACGGTCGTCTTCATGGGCGGGAACGGCGTTCCGGTCGCCCATCTCCTTGTGAATCACACCTCCCGCGGCTGGTCCACGATGGGGATGAACAATTCCACCCCGGACGCGGAAAAGCTGAGCGAGGAGAGTTACATCGGGGTCGTGGTAAGAGCCTACCACCCGACGGGCAGCCCCATTCTAGCCTACTGGCGTTCCTCTCCGCAGAACCTGCTGGCTTCAAACCTGTAGAACTGCGGGACGCGCGGGCGCCCGCCCCCCCGGTCAGGGCGCGCCTTCCTTGCCGGTGCGATAGAAAATGACCCGCGCCTTTTCAACGGTGACGAGGCCTCCCCCCATCATGGCGTCGAGAATCGGGAGGAACGCGTTGATCTTCTCCTCGCTGTCCACGATTTCAATGACCAGCGGCATGTCGTACGACAGGCGGAGGATCTTGCTCGTGTGGATGCGGCTGGATCGCCCAAAACCCATCGCACCCCGGATCACGGTGGCCCCCGCCAGGTGCTGTTCGCGCGCCTTGAGGACGATCGCCTCGTAGAGCGGCTTGCCTTCGTGGCGGTCGGACTCGCCGATAAAGACGCGAAGCAGAAGGGACTCGTGGGGTATTTCCATGATCAGACGCCTTTCCGAAGATTGATCCACATGGCCGCGAGATAGCCGAGCCAAACCGCAACCAGGCAGGACACCACGCTAAGGACGACATAGGCGCCCGCAAGCAGCCATTCCTCGTCGTTGGCGAGATTCATCGTCTGCAGGCTGAAGGAGGAGAACGTCGTATAGCCGCCGCAGACCCCGGCCATGAAAAACTGGCGCCCGCCCGGGCCGACGAAGATCCGCCCCCCGGGCCCGGTGAGAGTCGCAAAAAAGCCGATCGCAAACGAGCCGCTGACGTTGATGAGAAGGGTGCCCCATGGAAATGTGGCGCCGATCCAGTTTGAGACGATTCCGTTGAGCAGGAAGCGCAGCACGCTTCCGAGCGCACCCCCCAGGGCGATTAGGGCATAGAGGATCATGATGGGGCGAAAAGGTTCTAATCTTTATTCGGTGAGTTCAACCCTGGCGGGCGTCCCTCGCGCGCTGTCCGGCGCGATCCAGACATAGAGGAAGCACGGCTCCGCGACCTCTTTCATGTCGATGTTCCAAAACGCGAGCTCATCGCGGCCGAGGCTGAATTCGACATGGCGCGACTCGCCGGGGGCCAGGCGCACGCGCTGGAAGCCCTTCAGCTCCCTTACGGGCCGGGCGACGCTCGTTCCGCGCATCCGGATGTAAAGCTGCACGGTCTCCGTTCCGTCCCGACGGCCCGTGTTCCGGATGTCGGCCCCGACCGCAAGGCGGGATCGCCCTTCATTTATCGACCTTGCGCTCAGCTCCGTCGCGTCCGGCTGAACCGCGGAATAGCTGAATTCGGTGTAGGTGAGCCCGCGGCCGAACGGATACAGGGGCGTGTTGTCCTCGTCGATATAGCCGTTGACGTAGTGGTCTCCCGGCTTCGGCGCATCCGGGGAGATGGAATCCGCCTTCGGCCGGCCGGAGTTCAGGGCGTTGTAGTAGACGGGAATCTGGCCCA
>JBEKAO010000007.1:0-74319 GCA_050015855.1 Opitutaceae bacterium
AGCGTTCGCATCCGCTGGGACCGGAATGAAAAGGGCCAGTACGTGCCGGTCGAGGAGCCGGGCAGCGAGGAAACGAGGCCCGCGCAGCTGGTCCTCCTCGCCATGGGTTTTCTCGGCCCGGAACAGCCCCTGCTCAAGGAACTGAGCGTCGCCGTGGACGCCCGGACGAACATCAGGGCGGAGCACGAGAAGTACGCGACCAATCTTGCCGGAATCTTTGCCGCCGGGGACTGCCGACGCGGGCAAAGCCTGGTGGTATGGGCGATCAATGAGGGGCGGGGAGCCGCCCGCGAATGCGATCGCTATCTGATGGGCTACACGGACTTGCCGTAAAACCGCATTTTTTCCGGGCCGCGGTGGACACGAGAGGCCGCAGCCCATAAGAATCCCCAGGCTGCCGCGTGACGACCGACCCCTCATCTTCCGCAGAATCATCGCCCGCAGTGGAGGTGCGCGGGCTCGTGAAGCGGTACGGAGAGGTGGAAGCGCTGCGGGGCATCGACCTGACGGTGCAGCGGGGCGAGCTGTTTGCGCTGCTCGGGCCGAACGGGGCCGGAAAGACGACCCTTTTTTCCATCCTGGCCACGCTTCGAACGCCGACGGCGGGCGCGGCAAGGGTCCTCGGATACGACGTTGTTTCGGAACGCAACGCCGTGAGGCGGACGATGGGAATCGTCTTCCAGGAGCCTGCGATCGAGCGGCGGCTTTCCGGACGCGACAACCTGCTTCTGATGGGGCTTTTTTTCGGCCTTCCGGTGTCGACCGCCCGCAAGCGCGCGGCGGAGCTTCTCGAAAGCCTCGGGCTTGCCGAAGCCGGCGACCGTCCGGCGGAAAAACTCTCCGGCGGGCAGAGGCGCAAGCTGGAGCTCGCCCGCTCACTTGTGACGGATCCGGCCATTCTTTTTCTCGACGAGGCGACCCTGGGCCTCGATGTCGACGCAAGGAGGGTGTTCTGGGGCCATGTCCGCTCGCTTGCCGAATCAGGCCGGACCGTGTTTTTCACGACGCACTACATGGAGGAAGCCGAGGTCGCGGGGCGCATCGCGCTGATCGACGAAGGTCGAATTGTGGCGATGGACACACCGCGGGCGCTCAAGGCGCGGCTCGGCGGAGGCGTCGTGCGGCTGCAGACGGCTGACAACGCGGAGGCGAGGGCCTGGCTCAGCCGGCGCGGATTCAACTGCGAGGGCCAGGGGAAGGAGATCATGCTCAGCCATGCGGACCCGGCGGCGATCATCCCGGAACTGCTTCGCAACCTCCCGGTCAGGGTCGAGCGGGTGGAGGTCCACGCGCCGAGCCTCGAGGACGTGTTCCTCGGGCTCACCGGCCGCGGGCTTGAGGGGAACGAGACCGCCCCTGGCGAGCGCACGGGCCCCCGGGGAGCGGGGCAGCCATGATCCGGGGCATCTGCGCGATTGTCTACCTGGACCTCAAGCGGGCGTGGCTCGACCGCGCGCGCTTGATCGCGGGGCTTGCGCAGCCCCTGCTGTACCTTTTTGTCCTGGGAGCGGGCATCGGCGGAAGCTCGCGGCTTGGCGGAGCGCAATACAGCCGGTTGATATTCCCGGGCGTGTTGGGGCTTTCGCTGCTTTTCTCGGCGACATTCGCGGCGATCGTCATCGTTTTCGACCGGCAGATCGGGTTCTTCAAGGCGGTCCTGGTGGCGCCCATCCCGCGCACGGCCATCGCATTCGGAAAGATAACCTCGGGTGCCCTCCAGGCCTTTGTCCAGGCAATGGTGATCCTTCCGTTCGCCCCCCTCGCCGGGGTGTCGCTGACTCCCGGATCCTTCCTCACGCTCGTCGGGGCCATGCTTCTTTCCGCCTTTGTGTTCTCCGCAATGGGCGTCGCCATTGCGGCGCGCTTCACGTCGACGACCGTGTTTCCCGTGGTCAACAATGCCGTCCTGCTTCCGATGTTCTTTCTTGCGGGACCGCTCTACACCCTGGTGGATGCGCCGCGCTGGATGCAGGTCGCGACCCACCTCGATCCGGTGGCGTACGCGGTCGATCTCATGAGGGGCGCGGTGCTCGGGCGATACTTCTTCCCGCCGGGCATTTCCATCGCCGTGCTGTTCTTCCTGACCGCCGTGCTCGCCTGGGAGGCCGTGCGGATCTTCAAGCGGGGGGAGGACGATTCCAGCCTTGGCGCCACGCAGTTCCGGTGGCGGAGGTGAGGGCGGAAATCTAGGCCAGGAACGAGCAGATGTATTCGCAAATTCCGGACGCGACCGTGATCTGGAATCCGCTCTTGCCCGGGACGTCGAAAAAGGAATCGGCGGCATGCGCCGCCTCGGGGCCGCCGGCGTCCAGCTTGACGCGGCACTCGCCGGAGATGATCTCCATGCGCTCGGGCGCGTCGGTATTGAAGTGGTACGTGCCCGGCCGGATGACACCCAGGGTCTTCTTCACATTTCCCGGAAGCAGCACCGTGTGGCTCAGGACGCCGCCGTCAAAATAGACATTGGCCTTCGTCACGACCGTGACGCCGGCGAACAGGGTGGGGTGTTTGGACATGGCGGGTGCAGGCTAGGCCGGCTGGCGGCGGAATCAAGCGTCGAGGGCAAGGTTCAGAACAAGACGGTATAACCCGCTTCGCGGTTGGAGTTCGCCAATGCCAAGTCTCCCCGCCAAACCGGCCAGGGGACCATCATGGTTCTGCCATGATGGTCCTCCCGGCCCCGGAGGCGGGGATGAGGCGAACAACAACCGCTCAGGGGTCATACCGTTCTGTTCTGAACTTGCCGCCGCCGATGCGACTTCACATGGGTGCAAGGTTTGTGGCAAGCTGTGGCCGGTATGAACACTCGGTAGGTGAATTTATGTCCTGCACCCTTGTGATATTGGCGGCCGGCTTGGGTTCCCGCTACGGCGGCCTGAAGCAGATCGATCCCGTCGGGCCCGGCGGCGAGACGGTGCTCGATTACGCGGTTTTCGACGCGCTGCGCGCCGGGTTCGGACGGATCGTCTTTGTCATCCGCCGGGACATCGAAGCCGTGTTTCGTGAAAATGTCGGGGCCAAGTACGCGGGCCGCGCGGAGGTGGCGTATGTATTCCAATCCCAGGACGAGCTGCCCGCCGGATTCCGGCCGGGTGCCGGCCGGAGCAAGCCGCTGGGCACGGGCCACGCGGTCTGGTGTGCGCGCAATTGCGTGCGCGAGCCGTTTGCCGTCATCAATGCGGACGATTTCTATGGTGCGGAATCCTTTCGCCAGTTGGGCGCGTTTTTGACCAAGGCCGTCCGGTCGGGCGAATTCGCAATGGTGGGCTTCCGGCTGGCCGGAACTCTTTCGGAACACGGCGGGGTGGCGCGGGGCATCTGTTCGGTGGCCGGGGGTATGCTTGGGTCGATCGACGAGCGGACCGCCATCACGCCTGCGGACATCGGACCGGGGAGGGCCTATTCCGGGGAGGAAACGGTCTCGATGAATTGCTGGGGGTTTACAACGGCGCTTTTTCCCGCGCTCGAGTCCGAGCTTTCGGCGTTTCTGAAGGCAAAGGGGGCGGATCCGGCGGAGGAATTCTACCTTCCGGCGGGGATTTCGGCGCTGATCGCGAAGAAAGCGGCAAGGGTAAGGGTGCTTCCCACCGGCAGCGCTTGGTTTGGGGTCACTTACCGAGATGACAAGCCGAAGGTCGCCGCAGCGATCGCGGACTTGGTGCGACGCGGAGTTTATCCCCCAAGGCTTTTTTCCTGAACTCCGGGGTCAACCCGCCCTCCGGACGAATGATGCGCGTCAGGCGCGCAATAATACCCCTGGCGTGGGGCAAGGCACGACGTGTTTAAGGGGCGAGAAGACTATTAATATAAAGACAGTCAAGTGTTTACACTTTTCGCATAAAAAAAATATAGAAAAGGCAAAATTTACGTAAATTTGGCAGTAATGCTGCTGGACGGGGCTTGATTGAAGTCATCCGCGTGAAAAACCTGATCCCATCAAACACAGCATGAACAAGACCGTCATTGCCATTTGTCTATCCGCATTAATGGCGCGGGCAATCTCTGCCCAAGCCCAGGTGGCGCCGGCAACACCGCCGGCAATGCCGGCGACCGCCGCTCCTGCAGCTCCGGCCACAGCTGCTCCGGCTGCGGCCGCTCCCGCCGCTCCAACGCCGCCAAGTTGGTCAACCACAGTGACACCCACGTATGTCTCGCAGTACATGTTCCGCGGTTCCCGCCTCGGCGGCAACTCGTTCGAACCCTCTGTGACGTCGACCTACGGGAATTGGTCATTGGAGGTCTGGGCCAACACCCCGATCTCCAATTCCGACAAGGTGCCGGGGCAGTCCGACCCCGAAATTGATCCGCAGGGCTCATACACTTACACGATCAACGACTCGATGAATCTTCAGCCGGGCTTCACCTGGTACACCTATGTAAGGGCCCCCACGGACCAGGGATACTATCGGGAGACGTTCGAGCCGAATCTTGCGTTCAACTACACGGTCTCGGGCATCACCCTGACCCCGAAGTTCTATTACGACCTGGTTCTGCAGACCGCGACCTATGAGTTCGACGTCGCTTATACTGTGCCGTTGAAGGATCTGGGCACGGAGATCGATCTGGTCGGCACGGCGGGAACCTATCGGGGAACCGACGCAGTCAACCAGGCGACACCCAAGGTCGACGACGGGGGGAACTACTGGCTGGTCGGCTTCACCATGCCATTCACCCTCAACAAATCCACCAAGCTGATTATGGGCTGGTCTTACACCGGGGGCAACGGCGCCTGGACACAGCAGGGGAACATGAAGAGAGTGCCCAATACCGAGGCGGTTAACCGGGGCGTCTTTACAGCCAGCCTGGCCTGGACCTTCTGATCCTGACGCAGCGCCTTGGCCTTCCGACCTGGAAGGCCATCGCGCCGAAGCCCGGCGGGCGACTCGGCGGTCAGAGATTCTCTTCCGGCACGGGCTGGTCGCGGCGGGTGTCGGAAACTCCGGGGCTGTTGCGAATCGCGAAGCCGCTGACATTTTTCAGGACGAAAGTCGGCGTCCCGTCGGAATGCGCGGCCTTGATGTGGTCAAAATCGGCATCCGACACCTCGTTCAGTACAAAGGCGGGCCGGGCGTCTTCCTTGGCAAAGCTTACGTCAACGTCCCTGAAGGAGACCCCCTTCACGTGGCGGATAAAGAAGCCGTAGGCGGGCATGACGCCCATTCGCTGGGGCTCCGGATAGCCGGTCTCGTTCTCCGGGGGTTCAATGGCCGCGTCGGCCTTCGTGCCGCCGCCGGCGTAGACGATGCGAATGTTGCTCAGGCTCAGTCCCTCGATGTCGTGGCCGGGGATGCCGGCGATGATCGATGAGTAGCGCGGATCCACGTTCGAGGCGTTGATATTGCTGATGCTCACCCGCCGGAGGACGCCGGGGACGACGCCCGGCGGGCTGCGGTCGCGCGAGCCGAGCCGGATGTAGATCGCGGAGTTGGTGACGTCCCGCATGGTGATATTTGAGATGCTGACATCCTCAAGGGTTGCGCCGTCCACTTCCTCAAGTGCCAGGCCGCGGCAGAAGTCGAAGGTGCAGTTGGAAATGGCGATGTTCTTGAAACCGCCGCTGGACTCGGTCCCGAGCTTGATTCGCCCGGCGGGGCTCGCCTGACCGCCGAAGATCCTGGCTTTTCGGGTGAAGGTGTCGCTCAGGAAGGAGCCTTCGTCGAAGCCGCTCACATGGCAGTTGGTGATGGTGATGTTTTCGCAGGCGCGGACGCCGCCGAGGGCATAGTCGCTCTTCAGGCAGAGCCCGTCGTCGGCGGGCGAATTGACGCTGCAGTCCGAGACCTGCACGTTGGTGCAGCTGTCGATGTCGATCCCGTCGCGGTTGGTGTCGATCCGCAGATTCGCAATCGTGAAGTTGTCGACGCCCGTGGCCAGAATCCCGAAATGGCCCCCATGGTAGATCGTGAAATCGCGGAGGGTGACGTTGTGGCACTCCCTCAGGGAAATTGACTTGTTGCCGATTCCAGCCGGCAGCGTGTCGGTCCCCGGGTAGCCGAACGGACCCCGGGTGGCGGGCGCGGCGATCGGCGCCGCCGGCGCCCGGGTCTCGGCGGCGCGCTCCGCCGGCGTCTGGTCCCTGAGGCTTCCCGGGCCGCCGCGGCTGAGGCCGTAGCCGTAGATCCGGCCGAACCCGACGATCGCGACATTCTCAAGGTGCTCCCCCCAGATGAGGCTGTTGTGGAAATGGCTGTGCCCAAAATCCTCATACAGATCCCACGGGTTTGGCTCGGGCGCATCGTAGCCGGAGGAAAGGTCGGCCGCCGGCACGGCGGCCATGATTGTCGCGCCGGTGTCCAAAAAGAGGGTCACGTTGCTCTTCAGGTGGATCGAATAACTGGCATAGGTGCCGGCGGGAAAAAACACCGTGCCGCCGCCGGCGGCGTTTGCCGCGTTGATCGCCTTGTTGATCGCTCCGGTGTCGATCGTCCTGCCGTTTCCGGCGGCGCCGTACGACTTCACATCGTAGAATTCGGACGACGGGGCGGCTGTCTGTGCGCGGAGCCCGCCGGCGCCGGCGAATGCGCCAAGAATCAGGGAAAGCGCGCGGATTGCGGCGGGAATCGGACCATGGATCTTGGACATCTTCATTGGGCGGGGTTTTGGTGGAGCGGGAATCTTGAGTGGCAGGACGGCCGATGAACGGACATGTTGCTCGGTTTTCCTCCGGCCCGGATCAGGCGTGCCTCGAAAGGGACTCTCCGGTCAGCCTGCAAATGCGCCAGTCGGTCATCATTTTCGCTCCGAGCGAATCGTAAAATCGGATGGCCGGCTCGTTCCAGTCGAGGACTGACCACTCCAGGCGGCCGCAGCCGCGCGCGCAGGCGAGCTTTGCCACGTAAAGGAGAAGGGCGCGCCCGATCCCGCGGTTGCGCAGGCCCGGTTCCACAAAAATGTCCTCCAGGTAAAGTCCCGGCTTGGCGAGAAAGGTCGAATACGTGCCAAAAAAAAGGGCGAAGCCCGCCGGCCGCCCGTCCAGAAATGCGAGAACGCACTCCGCGGCAGGGGGCCTGCCTTCGGAGGGAAACAGGGTGTCCGCCAGCCTCTCCTCGGTCGCCTCGACCTCGTGGAGGAGCTTCTCGTAGGCCGCCAAGCCGCGGATGAATCCGAGGATGACGGGAATGTCGCCTTGGGCGGCGGGGCGGATTTGCAGGGGCATCGGGAGACCCCGGACCCTGCCGGACCCAAGCCCTCGATTCAAGCCCTCCTCCAACGGGCGGAGGGATTTACGCAACCAGGCACCGGGTGGCATTTTGGCTGTCAATAGGTTGTCATGAACCCGATTAAACCCTCCAAGCTTCTCCTTAGGTCCGTCTGTTTGGGCTGCCTCGGGGCAACCCTTGCGCTTGGATCCGGCTGCTTCCTCGTGGCTGTCGGTGCGGCGGGGGCCGTGGGCGCGGGCACGGTGGCCTACATCCGGGGCGAACTGGATTCGGCCTTTTCCAATGATCTCAGGACGGTCGACACCGCCACCCAGCGGGCCGTCGGGCAGCTGCAATTCGCATTTGTCAGCGACAGGGCCGATGCGTTCACCTCGGAAATCATCGCGCGCACGGCGAATGACGTAAAGGTCGAGATCAATCTTACGAAGGAGGCCGACAACCTGACCAAAGTGCAGATCCGGGTCGGAACCTTCGGCGACGAACCGATGTCGCGGGCGATTCTCGATCGCATCAAGTCAAACCTGTAGTCTCCTTCTCCGCCGGCCCCGCTTGCGGACATCGGTGGTTGCAAAGCGGGGCAATTGGGGGGAGTTTGATCGCTTTTAAGAAAGCGATCCTATGTTGAGACGGATATTTGCGAAGCTGCGCGCCAGCATGGCGCCGGAAGCGAAACCCCAGGCCCCGGCTGCCGGCGCGAGTGCGCCGCGGCCCGCCCATCAGGCGAATCCCTCGCGCGGACACGGGCAGAAGGCGCCGGACAGGCCCGCCTCAGGCGCGCACGGGCAGCACGGCAAGCTGCGCGAAGGACAGGCGCGCTCCGATCACCGCGGCGGCGGGCAGCGGGGCCGTCATGGCGGGGGGCGCGGCGGCCCCGGCCGCCAGGGCGGTGGCGACGGAGGCGGGCGCCATGCACGGCCGGAGGGAGACCGGGGAGGGCGCCGTCCGCGGGACGAATTCGAGCATCCGAGGCGCGCTCCCGTGAAACCGGCTGTGCCGGTCGATGTGCCGAAAATGGACACGGCTTTTTCGCGGCTTGGGCTTGCGGACCCCCTTGCCTACGCCGCCAAGGAGATGGGCTACGTCGATCCGACGCCGATCCAGACCCAGGCGATCCCGGTCGTCCTCGCCGGAGGCGACGTCATCGGCTCGGCGCAGACAGGCACGGGAAAGACCGCCGCATTCGCCCTTCCGATCATTCAGCGCCTGGGCGCGCACGGCGCCCTCCGCTGCCTCATTCTCGAGCCCACCCGCGAACTCGCCCTCCAGGTCGAGGAGGCGTTCCAGCAATTCGCCAAATTCACCGACTTGCGCGTGACGATCGTCTACGGGGGCGTCGGCTACGGGAAGCAAACGACCGACCTGCGCAACGGAATGGACATTCTCGCCGCGACGCCCGGGCGTCTGCTGGACCATCTTGAACAGGGCAACTGCACGCTCGACCGGATCGACATCCTCGTCCTCGACGAGGTGGACCGGATGCTCGACATGGGATTCCTGCCGGACGTGAAGCGGATCGTCCAGCGCTGCCCCCGCGAGCGGCAGACGCTGTTTTTCACGGCCACCCTGCCGCCCGAGATCGAGCAATTGGCGAGCTGGGCGCTGCGCAATCCGACAAAGGTCGAGATCGGCCGGCACAGTTCGCCCGCGGAGACCGTGGCTCACGCCTTTTACCCGGTCGTCGCCTCCCAGAAGTTCGAGCTCCTGCAGCTTTTGCTCGAGCAGACCGAGTTCAAGAGCGTGCTCATCTTCTGCCGCACCCGGATGGGGGCGGACCGGATCGCCAGCCGCCTGAAAACAAAGGGACACATGGTCGGTGTCCTCCATTCGGACCGCAATCAGCGCGAGCGGGTCGAGGCGCTGGATGGGTTCAAGAGCGGAAGATTCGAGGTGCTTGTGGCAACCGACATCGCCGCGCGCGGCCTGGACATCGCCGGGGTGACGCACGTCATCAACTACGATGTGCCCGAGAATCCCGAGGACTACGTGCACCGCATCGGCCGCACGGGCCGCGCCCTGCACACGGGGGACGCCTTCACGCTTGTCACGGAGGACGACGTCCGCGACGCCCGCAGCATCGAGCGATTCATCGAAACGCAGATCGAGCGGAAGAAGATCGAGGGCTTCGACTACATCTACTCGGCCCTTTTTGACGAGAAGATCCAGGCCGAAGCCCTGCCGAAGCCCGCGAGCCGGCTGCACCGCGGGCTGCGTCGGTGATTTTGGCTGCTTAGTCGGACCCGTTGACGACCTTGTAGGCGAGGGCGGCGACCGCGCCGCCGGCGAGTTCGCCGGCGAGGAACACCCAATAGTGGCTCCAGCTTGAGAGTTTCATCAGGGTGATTCCGGTCGCGACGGCGGGATTGAAGGCGCCGCCCGAAACGCCGCCAACGGCGAATGCGCCGACCATGACGGTCATTCCGATTGCCAGGCCGTAAAACGAATTGCCGGCGGTCCCCTTGGAAGTGGCCGTGTTCAGGACGACCCAGGCCAGCGCGAAGGTGAAGAGGAACTCGGCGACAAGCGCCGCCTTGACGCCGATTGAAAACGCCTCCGAGGGGGTTTCGACCTTCAGAAAATGGACGATCCACGCGGCGGCAAACGCCGCCGCGATTTGGGCGATCCAATAGGGGATGACGTCGCCCGGCGTGCACTTGCCGCGCAGCCAGACAGCGAGCGTCACCGCCGGGTTGAAGTGGCCGCCGGATATATGGCCGCCAGCGAAGATCATGACCATCAGCGAGGCGCCGATTGCAATCGGTGCGAGGGCTCCGGCGCCCGGCGGGATCACCGTGCAGCCGACCGTGAAAACGAGGAAGAACGTTCCGATGAATTCAACGAGGTATTTTTTCAT
This sequence comes from Opitutaceae bacterium, assembly GCA_050015855.1. GTDB lineage: Bacteria > Verrucomicrobiota > Verrucomicrobiia > Opitutales > Opitutaceae > Palsa-1447. The sequence goes on from JBEKAO010000007.1 coordinate 10,012, forward strand.
GGGTTGCGGATTCCGAGGTTTGAAAGGCATTCCCGCGCTCCGTGCAAAGCTTATTGCGGCGGGATGCCGCTTTGCTTCAATCTTGCACCTTTATGCAATTGGACATTCCGCCGGGAGAATTTGCCGGCTACATCTTTGACCTCGACGGCACGCTGATCGACTCGATGCCCCTTCATTACCGCGCGTGGGATGAGACCATGCGCCGCGCGGGATTGCCGCATAAGCTTGACGAGGAGTTTTTCTATTCCTTGGGCGGCGTTCCGACCCGCCACGTCGGGGAGATGATCGCCGCGCATTACGGTATGCAAATTGATGCGGACAAGGTGTTTCACGACAAGGAAGCGCTGTTTGACGCGCTGCAGGTCGATGCCAAGGTGATCGCCCCGACGGTCGAATTTGCCCGCCGCGCCGCCTTGACTCATCCCCTGGCGATCGCCTCCGGCGGCCCGCGCGCGATCGTTCGCCGCTCCCTGGCGTTGACCGGGCTTGCACCGCTTTTCCGGGTGGTGGTCACGGCGGACGACGTTAAGCACGGCAAGCCCGCCCCGGACATGTTTCTTCTTGCCGCAAAGCTCATGAATGTGCCGCCAAAGGAATGCCTCGTGTTCGAGGATGCGGAACCCGGTTTCAAGGCGGCCAAGGCCGCTGGAATGAAGGTCGTAAGAGTGCCCAGCCGGAAGAAAAAATAAGGGCCGGCTGACCGGAGGGATCGGGAATCCGACCGGGGGAGGGGTCAGCCCAGGCCGGCCGCGCGCCGGAGCCGGTCGTTGATCGCCTCGGCGAGTCCCGCGCCACGGGCCAGTTCGGCATGAATGATGCGCCAGGGGCCCGCGTCCAGCCGTCGGAGCGTGCTGAAGAGCCGGCGGGCCGCGCGGCCCGAATCGCCCGTTTCGTCGAGCCAGAAAACAGACGGGCCCGCTGGTTTCGGCGGTTTGCGCAGAAACAGCCATGCCTCGTTGCTTGGTGCTCTGGCCGCAGCCGAAAGGGACAGCCTCGGGTGCAGGATGATCGGAATATGCGGACTGTAGTGCCGGGCGAGCTGGCCGGGAGCCAGCTGGCCGGGTCCGGACCGACGCGGTTTGCGGATCTTTGTGACGAATCGCTCCGGAATCGCCCGTGCCGGCACCGGGCGGCCGAGCGCGCGTGCGATTGCGGCGCGGCTGATGGCTCCCGGGCGCAAAAGCCGCGGCTTTTCAGGATAACGCAGGTCGACGATGGTCGACTCGACGCCGATCCGCGCCGGGCCTCCGTCCAGGATGTGCCGGATCCCGCGTCCCAGGCTGTGGCGGACGTGCTCCGCCGTCGTCGGGCTCACGTAGCCAAAGGGGTTGGCGCTCGGAATCGCCAGGGGGCGGGCCGCCAGCTTGAGCAGGCGGCGCAGGAGCGGGTGAGACGGCATTCGAACGGCCACGCTCGGCCGGCCGGCCGTCACGATTTCCGGAATCACCGGCTTTTTTGGCAGGACAAGCGTGAGGGGGCCGGGCCAGAAGGCCGCGGCGAGGCGCAGGGCGGCGGGGTTTGTTTTGGCGACGAGCCCGAATTCGTGCATGGACTGGATGTGCACGATCAGGGGATCCGCCGCCGGCCTCCCTTTCACCTTGAAAATCTTCCGGCACGCCCGGGCGTTGAGGGCGTCGGCCGCAAGGCCGTAAACGGTCTCCGTCGGCACCGCCACCAGCTCGCCCGCGCGCAGGCGGCGGGCCAGCATGGCCAGATTTCGGGGGGTTCCCCGCAGGATCCGGGCTAACGGCTGCCGCAGCCCCCGGCCGACGTTCAAAGCGCGAGCAGGTTGTTGCGGGACTGCTTGATCGTGCGGGTCACCGCGCGCTGATGCTTGGCGGTAAGCCCGGTGTACTTGCGCGGCAGGATCTTGCCGGTGTCGGTCACATAACGGACCATCAGCTGCGGCTGCGTGAAAGGCAGTTCCGCCGGAGTGGGCGTCTGTTCCGTTTTCTCAGGAGTGCTCATTCTTAAAGGGAGTTGTTCAGGATGGAGAGTCGGTCCCACCTGTCAACGCCGCAAATCGGCGCCTCCCATGGATGGTCAAACGAAGGATTTGCCCCCGCCCGGAATTGAACCGGGATCTACGGTTTAGGAAATCGTCGGTTTTCCCTCTGAATGATTATTTTCTTGCCACTTTTTATGGCAAGAATATACCTGCGGAATGGCGCATAACATCCCACGATTGGACGGGACGGTGCGCATTCGTGCCCAACTACATGAGGTGAACGGCCGGCGTGGGAAGACCTGGTTCTTCTCCTACAATCTTCGTGGACGCCGGATTCGATCGCTTCGATTCAAAGACCGTGAGAAGGCGCTATTTGAAATCCGCAAATTGGAGGACCAATACGAAGCCAAGACCCCTTACCAAGCCACGACGCTCACGCGCGAACAACTCGACGATGCGCAGGGCGCATTCCTAACGCTGCGCGACAACAGGATTGGCAAGACTCTCGGCGAGATTGCCTCGTGGTATGTAGCCAAGGGACCCCGTTGCGTTCCAATCACCATCGCGGAGGCCACCAAGACATTTCTAAGTGCCATTAATAACAATCTCTTGCGCACCAGGACTATTAAAGATTACCGACTAAGGCTTGGTCAGTTGGCGAAAAGTTCGCTTGGCCCACGACAGATGAGCGAGCTGACTTCCGAGGATTTTCGAAAGTATCTGCAAAAACCATCTTGGGGAACGATCTCTCAGTGGCACCAGCGTCAGGCGGCAAACAGGCTCTACAGATGGGCGATGACCCAAACGCCCCCGCTGGCGACTGAAAACCCTTTGGAAACGCTGCCGAAGATGACCAAGCGAGGATTGAGGAAGGTTCTCAGGTCTCCGGCAGTGGTAACGCCAGCAGATACCAAAGCGTGGCTTCGGGCAGCTGCCGAATCGCCGCATCTGCCGTTCATCGTCCTGTCCTTCTTCGCAGGAATGCGGCGGAACGAAATCGAAGAACTTGCTAAGCTGCCCCAGGGCGGATGGGAACAAATCAATCTCGGTGCTGCGAACATCAGAATACCTCCCACTGTCGGTAAGGAGGGTAAGCGTCTAGTCACTATGGGCCCCATGCTCATCGAGTGGCTGAAATGGCTCAAACGACACAAACGCACACGATTTGTCGCGCCAAATCTGAACAAGGGCCTACGGGCGATCAAGCGGCGCATCTTCCCCCCGTCTAAAGATGGTACCCCGCACAGGCTCGCCAAGGAGGGGAATCTGGCGCGCCATTCGTATATTTCTTACTCGCTACGGCTCCCGGGAGCCTCATTCGCGGCGGTGGCGATGAACGCGGGCACCAGCGAAGAGGTGATCAAGGATCACTACAACGACCTGCAGGTGACTCCGAATCAGGCAGCCCAATACTGGTCGCTCACCCCGAAAACTTTGAATCTCTCCGGTAATTGTTGAGTTCGTCGAGGAGGGTCTGTGAATCAAAACGAATTGAACCACCTGGAATGTCAACGGATGTAAGAACCCTTTCACGAGCGTACTTGCGGACGGTGTCTTCGCTGACGCTTAGGAACTCGGCGACTTGTTTCACGGTGAGCAGAGGTCGCTCGAACGAGTCGAGGCGCTTGCCCATGTGGACAACCACTCCCTTGTCGACAAAAAGAGACGAGATTCCGTCCACCAGGGACGAAAGGACACTCTCGGGATCAAGCCCCTCCTTTGCCGCAAGTTCAAGGTACCAACTCCGGCTGGCCTTTCGGCCGCTGAACCAACTCCGAAGCCAATTGGACATAAGTTTCGTCCATCCTTAGCAGAAGACACCATCTTTCAATCCGATTACGGATGCATGAATCCCTCACCACTATGAATGCAGAAGAAAAAAGGCAGAAGGCATTGAACGACTTTTTGGTGGCTAGCGCGCTGCGCCTAGCGAAGGAATTGGGGCCCGAAGAATGCGCACACCTGGCTCGGACCATTCAGCAAATGAATGACGAGCACGACCAAGAAGTGGCCGACCGGGCCATCGAGTTCTTAGAAAAGAAATACTGTTCATGAAAGGATCGCCGAATCCGGATACGGGCCGCCAAACGGCACCGTCCCTGGATTGAACGAGCCGTCGTTGGCCGGGTGAGGATAACCTTTCTCGAATGGCGAAAGTGAAGCTGCTTCTTCGCGGGCCCACTGGAGCCAGTCACGCTGATCCGGTGATGGGTTGCCGGTTGGCTCCGTCCATCTCCGCTCACATTCTGCGATGAATAGGTTGATGGCCATCCAGCGATCCTATTCACGATTCGAATTTTCGTCCAGAAAGCGGATACAAAGCTTAAGGTTCAAGACCGTTTTCGTATGCAACTGCCACATGTGCACGTGCTTCTGCTCTACCCATTGACACGAGACTTATAATCCATGTGTAGGCACGATAAGCTTCCGATTGGTTCCCCCTAAAGGCGGAAGGGTTCGATTCCCTTGGCAGGCGACACGTATTCAGCGTCAGCCATGCCAAAATTCCATTTCTTCGACTGTCTGAGTCAGTCCCCACTGGCTTGCCGTTTTGGGGCAATTCCCTGTGTCCTTTTGACGGGCGAGCAAAGGCGACCGACTACACTTCGTTTGTCGGCCGCCCTCTCGCGTTGCTCGCGGCTCGCCGCTAAAGCGGGGGGGGGCGCTATGAGCGCCCATCCAAGGCGTTCGGCGGTTGTGCCGGTGCGATTCGCACCGGACGAACGGACCCGCCTCTACGACCAAGCGAAAGCCACCGGGCTTTCGCTGTCCGCGTTGGTTCGCGCTGCGGCGCTCGCCCTCGAAGTGAAGCCGCGCCGTCCCGTCCTTGACACGGAACTCCTCCATCTCCTCGCCTCGGCCAGCAACAATCTGAACCAGATTGCCCATGGCCTGAACGCGGCGCGCCAGCGATCATTCAGCCAAATCGATTGGCCGCAATTGGAGGCGTCGCTCAAAGCCGCCGCCGGCAGCCTCAACGACCTTGCAGAAAGGACCCGTTATGATCGTTAAGGTCCTTCGCTTTCAGACAATCGCACGATTCCGGCGGTATGTGCGCTATTGCATCTCGCCCAAAGAACACGGCGGGGCGGAGCCGGAAAGACTTCTCCACTGCGAAGGCGATTCAGTCGTTCTTCCTGTGTCACCCAGCCCTGCGGATCCAAGCGCTAGCGTGGTCTCTGCAAAACTCATTTCGGAGCAATTCTGGGACTGGATAAGAGCGACGAGGCCGGGCAAGCCATCCCCGAAGTATCCGATCGTTGCCCCTATCGTCACGTTCCACCCCGATGATCACCACAAGCTTACCCCAGCGCTAGAGGCCGAAATCATCCGGGAACTCATCGCCCGGGTAATGCCCGGGCGCCGCCAAGTCTTTCTGCCGATCCACGGGGACACCGACCACGGGCACGGGCATCCGAGCGTCGGTGCAGTGGATGCCGAAGGGAGAATCTGGAATCCGAGATTCGACTATCGGCTCTGGGAGCAGGGATGCGAAGATTTGGAGATCGAGTATGGCCTGACGCGGGTGCGCCAGCGGAAGGCTTGCGCGAAAACGGATCGGGCCCGCGAAGTCATGAGGTCATCGCCGAAATCATCCGAATTGCAGGCGGCTATCAGGACGCGCACGGCTCCACCCAGATTGCGGCTGCAGGAGCAGCTCGCAGGGATCCTTCGGGATTCACCGGGCTTTCCCGTGTTTGCTGAAAGGCTCGCGGCGCTGCAAATTCGCGCGGTCCCGAATGTCGCAGGCACCGGTCGAGTGAGCGGGCTGACATTCATCGATGCGGCTGGCGAAGCCTACAAAGGGAGCAGTCTCGGTAAAACATTCGCCTTTGCCGCGGTCGCGCGAATCACCAATTATGACCAAGACCAGCACAGCCCAATCATTAGCCGCTGGCTCCATCAGCCAGGAGACAGACTATCTTATTCGTCAAATGGAGGCGCTGCGTCGGGAGCGCCTGGCGACCAAACAGGAGGTATCGGAGCTCATCGCCCCGCTATGGAAGGCCTTGGACCTCCTCGCAGCCCAGAATCAAGCCCTCTTGGCCGAGAATGCCCGGTTGGGCCAAGAATTGAACTCGGTCGTCCTACTTCTCCAACAGCAGCTGGAGACATGGGAACGCTTGCTCAAACAACAGGAGACATTCGGCAGAACCCAGGAGAGGCAGTTGGCGGAAGTCAGCGCTCTTCTCAGGCGTCTCGGTTTGAATTCCTCGCGAAGCAGTGGGCTGATTTAGCGCGAAGGAGCATTTCGCAGGTCTGCGAGACTCTGGCCGCCGTGGCCCGCGTTGCGTCCCGGATGATAGGCCCCGCTCACCGGCAGGTGAAACGCCCTGACGCGCATTCGAGGATGAAGGCCCGCCCCTATGATTCCGCCGCCGCCACCTCGCCCCACTTCCAACTATGAATTCATACGAAAACCCAAAAATTACCGGAACAGCACTTGTAAATTCGTCCCTCGGCGCGAATCCCAATGAGCCGCCGCCCCAAACGCCGCCTTCGCCAAAAGCCGAGGCTCCCGTCAGCGAAAAGCCAGCCCCTCAGGATGACAATGATCCGCTTCTTGAATGTCTGCGTGCCATGGCGCAGTCCCAAGAGTTGAATAGCGACAGGGACAAGGCCTTGGAAGCGAGTATCGCCGAGCACGATAAACTCATCCGCCCGCTGCTCAGTCGCGTTGACGATTTGGAGGCGCGCGAACGAATCCTGGTTGACCAGATCGACGCTTTGCGAGGCCGGGTGCGCGCCAATGAAATGCAGCCGCCGCCGCCTTCGCCCCGCCGCCCCCGGCTCTCTAGATGGAGGATTCTGATATTGGCTTTAATTGTCGCTGCCATTCTCGCCGGCATTGGCTGGGCATTGATCTCGCAGCACGCCGAGATTCAAAAACTCCGGTCGGATGACATCAAATACGACAAGGCATTCCGTGCAATTATTCATTATCTTGAGGAGCACCCTGCACCATGAGCGTCGTCGAGACCGATGTGGGCCTGGTTGATTTGTCGACCCTTTGCGGAATCGTTGTTTGCCGCGACGAGATCGCGCTGCGGCTTGATCCAAGTGCAATATTCCTGCGCGGGCCTGGGGTTCATCGAACCCTGTGTGATTTCCTTTATGGGGCGACTCCTTCCCTGACACGCGGCACGGTCAAATGCGTTTTTGACCCGTCCCGCCCCTTGGCGACGATCGAGCGGGTCCAACGCGGCGGCGCTTGCGCCCCGGGCCTGGGCCGTCCCCTGGCCTGGCCCATTCCGCAAGAGCTGCTCCTCTTAGAGGGAAAGAAAGGAACCTGGCTTTGGTCACGGGCACTTTTCCGGCAACTCGCCTATTCGAAGCGGGCAAATGGCGCCTACTTTCTGGCCATCGGTCCGGCATTTTATCGGATCGATGTGGACCCCAAGCAAGACAGCAGATTTCGCGATGACTTGCTCAAATACTTTCCTCGGTCGCCGACCGCTTTGACGGCAGACGACCGGAACGCCTTCACAATTTGGCCCGAGAACACCTATAAGATGCCGCTTGTTCGGACACGCTTCGCAGCCAAGGCAATTGAGGAGTTGCCCGGTTATGACCCGGCCATTTGGCAGGACCCAGCTACACACATCATAGCCAGCGGGTTTCTTCCCCCGCCAACGCCAACGATCACATCGGTCCCGCCAATGTCTCCTTGAGGAGACAACAGCTAGCCGCGTCGACATATCCAAGTACTGAGATGGCGTATGCTCTAGCTTCTTGGTAACGCATGACAAAGTACTCCTGCAGGATGTAGAAGCATTTACACAAGCTGCGGACGATTTCAGCCGGGGGGCCGGTCAGCAGTTTGTTCAGAATTTTAACGGCTTCGCAGTGGATCGTCCGCAGCTCACGAAGACATTTTTTCAGTCTCTGTAGCCTCCTGGTCGGAATCGACTTGACCGGATGAGATCGTGATCTTTGGGCCTTTTTCACTCCCAAAGAGTACACGCGCAGTTACCGCATCTTCCATAGGGTTTTACCCGCACCGGGATAGTGAGGATTTGGACATCCTGACGCTTGTTTTTTCTCTGCAATGCCGGGGCAACGGTTCATGAACCCGCTTCCCGCAATGGTGAACGGCAATCGCCTTTAAAAGCGAGCAGACGGAAGCCGCCAATTCGGAACAAGCGAAATCGGTTCGCTTTAGAGCGATTCCCGGTAAAGTTGCTCGTAGGCAACCGCAGCCCGCTCCCATCCGAATTCCCGAGCCATCCCACGCTGCTGCACTCCGGCATACCGTGATTGGTCCGCAAAAAGCCTGAGGGCACGCCCCAAGGCCCGCCGCAGGTCCGCCGACGTCGGAGGACACATGAGGCCCGTCCCCATGGCGGGATTGTCGTCGGCGTCGGTCACTGTGTCGGCCAGTCCGCCAACGCGACTTGCGATCGGCACCGTGCCGTATATCTGCGAATACATTTGATTGAGGCCGCACGGCTCGAAAAGAGACGGCATCAGGAAAAAATCACTGCCCGCCTCGATCAGATGGCTTCTCGCCTCGTCAAACTGCGGGCGCAGACCGACTTTTTCCGGAATTTGGGCCGCCAACGAGCGCAGCTCATCCTCATATCGCTTGTCGCCCTTGCCCAGGATTACCAATCGGCAATTTTCCTCGAAAAAAAACGATCTGTTCGAAAGCAGGAGGTCGATGCCCTTTTGGGCGGAAAAACGGCAGACGATCCCGAATATCGGACCTGAAAAATCGGGAGCGAAACCAAAGCTCTGGAGCAGCGCCGCCCGGCAGGTCCGCTTTCCGGAAAGGTCCTTCGCCGAGTAGCGGGCGGGCAGGGATGGGTCCGACGACGGATTCCAAACGGCCGTATCGACGCCATTCAAAAGCCCGACGATATGGTCGGCGCGGCTCTGGATCACTCCATCTAAGCCGAAGCCAAACTCCGGGGTCTGAATTTCCCTCGCATAATTCGGGCTCACGGTCGTCACGCGGTCCGCGAAGAGGATCCCCCCCTTGAGGAGGTTCACCTGGCCGCAATACTCCAAGCCTTCAATCGCATTCAATTCGTCGGGAAGGTTCGTCTGGGCAAAGGTCGCCGCGGGAAACAGCCCCTGGAAAGCAATGTTGTGAATCGTCAAGATGGTCTTGAATGTGCCGTCCAGACCGCGCTTCCGCTGAGCGTCGCGGAACAGAATCGGCAGGAGAGCGGCATGCCAGTCGTGCCCATGAACAATGTCCGGGCGCAAGTCGAGCCGCCGCACGGCGTCGACAACCGCCTTGTTGAAAAAGATGAACCGCTCGGCGTTATCCTGGTAGTCGCCATCGCCGTTGCCGTACGCGTTGCGCCGGTCGAAGAATTCCTCCCGGCAGACAAAATAGATCGCGAGATTTCGCCGCGGCGCGAAGGAGCGGATTTCCCCCGAGAGAGTTCGGTCTCCCATTTCGATCTTCAGTTGCAGGCACGTCTGAGCACGGGCTGCGTGCGGATGTTCGAGAGCCGCCCTGTACCCAGGCAGAAAGGCAGACACCTCGTTGCCCTTGTCGGCAAGCGCCGCCGCCAGAGCGCTCACGACATCCGCCAGCCCTCCCGTCTTCATGAATGGATACAGTTCGCCGGCGGCTTGTACGATTTTCATCGCTTTCCCTTTACCATGGGCAACAACCGCTGCGCGTTTTGCCAGAATCGCAGGCGGTCATAAATCATAGAGATTTTCGACACATGAATTAGGTTCCTAGGGCAAAAATGCACGCGCCAAATTGGGTCTGAGGCATAGGGTGTAACCCTACCGTCTGCATGCGTCGCCGATTGGGTCGATACGGTCAACACCCCATGCGACCAGGCGCCTTTTCTATCGAGGTGTGGCCTCAGCGACCTGAATCTCGTGTGAGCTTAATCTTGGGGAACAAGTCCATGAATGCGCCAATTCACCCTCATTTTGAACGGCATTCGCTCATTGCCGCTGGGCGCAAGTCTCTTAACGTGGTTATCGCCTACGACGGCATTGCCGCCGCGCAGCAAGCCGTCGATGCCCTGGATGCCTTGAAGTCGCGTGTCCCGGATGGGGCCGTGACCGTGCGCACTTCCACTTGGTGGTTTGGATTTCTAGAGGACGCGGAAAAGCTGAAAGAGGCCACTGCTGCCGCAATCGAGGCGGATGTGCTGGTGATCGCTGCGAACATCGGGTTCGAGTTGCCGAGCAGCGTCAAAGCCTGGCTGCAGGAGAGCCTCGCGAAAAATCGCAAATCCGATGTCGCCGTGGTTGCGCTGCCGGGCAAGAGAGACCGCAAAGACAAGCCGGATCCACCTCATATTCAAGTTGTGCAACGGATCGCGAGAGAGGCAGGAGCGTTGTTCTTCGCCCCATTTTCCAACCGCGATTACCGCGGTCGGCGCACTTAAAACGAAAAAACTCGGCCCGCGAAAGCCCTTCCTTAATTGCCCGGCGGGCTCAAGAACGCCCAAGGGCCGCGATCAGGCAGGCATTGAAATGGTTGGAACGCCACTTGCAGGAACAAAAGGTCATTTTCTTCGAATTCGTTCGTTCAACGGAACATCGGCGCGCACGGTCGTGCCTTTGCCAGGTGCGGATTCGATGGTGAGGCGTCCGCCGATCATTTCGACACGTTCTTTCATGCCAATCAGGCCCAGACGCTTGGGGTTCTTTGCCATGAGGGCGGCCCCGACATGAAACGACTTCCCGTTGTCGCTGATCTCCATCCGGATCCCAATGGGAATCTTGGTGATGCTCAAACCGACCTTGGTGGCGTGCGCATGGCGTGCGACATTGGTGAGTGCTTCCTGGGCCACGCGGAACAGCACTGTGCGCTTGGCACTGCCAAGCGCCTCGACTCCGTCAAAGGCCGTCAATTGGATTTTGAGTTTTTTTCGTGCAGACAGGCTCTTGCTGTACGCATGGAGCGCCGGGATCAGGCCAAGTTCGTCCAGCGCCGCCGGCCGCAGTTCGCGGGCGAACCGGTGAACCGCCTTCACAGAATTCTCCACCAGCCGCCGGATGCGGGCGATTTTCGTCTTCAGGGCGGGCGTGCCGGGGGGGGGGATTCCTGCGCCTAAGGCCGACAACTCGATGTTGATGCCGACCAGTCTTTGTACGATCCCATCGTGCAGTTCGCGGCTAATTTCCCTTCGCTCATCCTCCTGCGCCGAAATGAGCTGACGCGTCAAATGGCGGAGCTTTTCCTGCATCAACTGCGACTCCAAAAAAAGCGTGTGAAACTGTGCCTTCCCTTTCCTGATGGCCTTCTCGCCAGCCTTGCGTCGCTTAATTTCGCGCTTCAGTCGGCCGTTTCCTTTGATCGAATCCGCGCTGCGCTGTTGCAGATGCCTCCCTCGGCCGACCTTCCGGACCGGTTGCTCGCTGGTTTTCCGATAATCCAGCGGCAGACTGGAAACCGAGCGCGTTGCCGGGAGGGAAACACGCTTAGGGCCGGAGATGGCGCGCTTGCGGTCGGTTGTCACGACGCCCGATATTCTTTCTATGGCCACATAAAGACACAAATGCGGCGCGCTGGCAAATCGGTTGTTTGCCAGCGCCGCCAGGATTTCGTCACCGGATTTCAGGTCTGCGGATCGGGCTGATCTCGCCCAGTACAGCTAATTCTACGATGGTAAGGACAACGAGTGGAGTGGGAGTAGAAAATGGCCGCATGTAATTCGGGGACAGCTTGAGCAGCATCGGCCGGCAGTGGCGGCCGGGTAACACCCCATGGGGCCCGTGCATGCTTTCGACTATATTTCCACGGCAAAAAGCAACGAGGCAGTCCTAGGCCGGGCTTCTTCTGGCAGGTAACACAGACCGCGCGGTCTCTGCTTCGACGACGCGTCATACTTACGAGAAAATCGGAAAACATGAAATCAAGCACTAACGACAAAGTAGAAGGCACCGCCAAAAACATCGCAGGCTCCGTCAAGGAAGCCGCGGGCAATGCGACAGGAAACGATCGACTAAAAGCCGAGGGTAAAGCGGAACAGGTCGAAGGTCAGACACAGAAAAAGATCGGAGAGATCAAGAAAGTGCTCGGAACATAAACCTGGCTCATTCCATGAAAACATCCCTCCAATTAACTGCGCGCACGGAGGCGTTCTCGAGGGCCGGCGGATGATCCGGAGTCTCCGTGCGGGCAATACCCTATGTTTTTTGGGCCGCTCTTCGCCTAATGTTTGGGGCAATGAAACGGCTGATCGAGTTTCGCGAATTGTTGCGGGTCAGCCACGACTGACATCATCGATGTGCACCTCTTGGCAATTTGAATTTGTTCGGCCTTCAATGCCTTCAATGTTTGGCAGCGGGACAACGCGACCAAATTTCGGCATGATCGTCGCGAAAACAAGGTTCGATGGGCAATTGCCAGCGATCCAGCCAGTGCTTCGCACCGGCGACGACCGCCGCATCACGGTCGAAAGGCCGGCGCCGCGCGATGCGCTTTACGCGCACATCGTAGCGTTCGCGCCCAAGCTCGATCTCGCACGCCGCATGGCGGAGGAGGACACGATTGGGCGGTTAGGGGCGCCGGTGGGCAGAGGGGCTTTCTGGCGGCTCTTCAATGTCTTTGGCCATGCAATCCAGCGCGCGCCGGGGGACGGCGGCAAGGGCTGCGGGCGAAGAAAGCCGGTCGAAGTCCAATCGGACGTGCGCAATCGCCGCAACTGTCGTAATGGGGCGGAAAGCGGTGCCGCATGAGGAAGACGCTCGTCACCGAAAATCCTGCCTGTTCCCGAGGTGCAATTTGGCGCGTTGCTTTGCGTCGCGGTTCTTGTGGCCCTGGCCGGCTGGGCGTCGTGGAGCAAACTTGAGGTTGTTTTCGCAAACTGGGCCGGCCTCCTCCCGCCCACCGCACGGATCAAGCGGCCTGGGCGCCGAATGGCTTTGACTTGCGCGCGCAATACACGAACGCGGGAGGGAAGTTCAGAAACACGGGGATCGTGCCCAGATTTGGGAACCAGGCTCTTTTGACCACCCCAGTGGACCCCACGGCGTCAAACGGGCAGCCGCCCCAGACGCTCCGCTATTTCCAGTGGATGCGGGGCGACCCCGCGCGACGCATCAAATGCGTATTTATGAAACAACGATCAAGTACACGCTGGTGAGCGACGGCCCTATCGAGGCTCTCACGAACGCCGAAAAGGTGGCCAACTACATGCGGGACGCTTTCGACGAACTGCCTCTCTCCGAGTGTTTTTACGTCATCTGCCTCAACAGGAAGAACAAACCGCTTGGACGGCACAAGATATCCACCGGCACCGCGACCTGCGCGCTTGCGCACCCCAGGGAGGTATTCCGTATTGCCTGCCTGAGTACAGCGTCTGCAATTCTAATACCGGATGATCCGGATGCGGCCGAGACAGACCGCGGCGTTTCAGCATGAGGGCCTCCAAGCCCATCTTCCGCATCAGCCGCTGAACCCGCTTGCGGTTCACCCGCCAACCTTCGCGGTTCAGCCAGTAAACGAAGTTGCGCGACCCGAACTGGGGATAGGCCAGGTGCAGCTCGTCGATCGCCCGCATCAGGGCCAGGTTCTGCGCCGAGGCCGGCCGCGGGCGGTAATAATGCGTCGCCCGCGGCACCCCGAGGATCTCACATTGGAGCTTCACCGGCATCTTTGGATGGTCCTTCTCGATCAGCCCCCGCCGACGGTCAGAGCCCAAGCTCCTCAACTTTTTTTTCGCCCAATCGACCTGAACCTGCAATTGGCCGATTTTTTTGTAAAGTTGCTCTTCCCGCTCGGCGGCCGCCTGCGGGTCGTGGTCGGTCTTCTTGCCGAACAGTTCGGGCAGGCGATCGGCGATCTCTTTCTTCCAGGCGGTCACCTGGGTCGGGTGCACCCCGTAGCGGGCTGCGATCACATGGACAGGCTCGATGCCCTTGAGGGCGTCTAGCGCGACCTTGGCTTTGAATCCAATTCCTTCAGTTCAAGCACGTGCTGACCGATAAGGTAATCCGCATTTTCGACGCGCTCTGGGATTTCATTGCTGATCGAAGAAATTGCCAGACGGCTACAGGAAACGCTGCTCGCGTCCGACCCGATTAGTTCCAAAACCCTATCAACCCTTTTTTGCGGCTGGGGGCCCGTCGCCCGCGCCCAACCGGAACGGCGCAGCGTGGGCTAGCCCCTGAAGATGTCGAAGGGCTCAACCTTCAGGACCTTCCGCACCCCCACGTAACTGGAAATCCCGGCGATCAGCAGCACCATGCCGAAGGCCAGGCTCAGGTTCCAGAACGTGATCATCGCCGCGTAGTTGGGCAGGCGGTACTTCGCGATCGAGATCATCAGCGTCACCAGGCCCACCCCCAGTCCGTAGCCGGTCAGCGCCGTGAAGGTCGCCATGAACAGGATCATGTACACGAGCTCCCGCCCCTTCGCTCCGATGGCCTTGAGCGCGCCGAATTTCTCGAGGTTCTCCAGGATGAACGTGTAGAAGGTCTGGCCCGAAATCGACAGCCCCACGATGAAGCTGATCACCGTCATGAGCAGGATGTTTGTGCCTATTCCGGTCTGGTAGGTGTAGTAGTCCGAGATGCGCTTGTTGAACTCGACCTTGGTGAAGGCCACGTAGCCCAGCTTGGCGACCTGCTGCTTGATGCCGGCAATGGCGGCATCGCTCTTTGGCTGCACGAGTATGTAGGAGATGGTGAAACGCGTCGACGGGATGTATTGGATCGCGCGGTTGTAGGTCGTGTAGAGCGTGGGCACGCCGTTCAGTCCGTTCGAGGCGACCCGGGCGATGCCGACAATAGTCCCGCGGTAGTCGTTGAGCTCGAATGTCGTCCCGATCTTCGGGTTCTCCAGCTTCGGGAATTCCGCGTCATCGACCGCAAAGAACGTGTTGTCGTTGTAGATGTCCTCAATCTTGCCCTGCTCGATCTCGGGGCGGCCAAACAGGCTGTCGTCATCCAGGCCGACAACATTGACCGACTGGTAGGTTCCGTCCTCGAGCTTGACCAGCGCGCCGCCCATGAAGAGCGGCACCGCGTAGCGGACTCCGTCCATGCTGCGAACCGCGTCCAGAAGGTAGTCGGGCATGGGGATCGCGCTGGTGGCCGTGTTGACGGCAGGGTCCATGACCCACATCGCGGCCCCGATATTGGTTACGGTGGAAAAGGCGCGGTCCAGGATGCCGGCAAACATCGCGGTCATCTCCATCATCAGGAACACGGCGAACGTGATCCCGATGAGCAGGGCCGAGAACTTCCCCTTGTCGTTAACCAGCAGCTTGAAGCCGATCCTCAGGATCCCCTTGTACTTCATGGCATCCCGCCTTCGCCCGCCGTGCTCTTTGCGTTCCACCAGCCTCCGCCGAGCGCCGCAAACAGCGCCACGGTGTCCTGGTGGCGCTGGGCGACGGCCTGCAGATAGGCGATGGTCGCCTGGTGGAGCTGCACGTCGGCCGCCAGCACGTCCGGGTAGGCGACCAGGCCCGCGTGGTAGTTGGCCCGCAGCAGGACAAGGGCTTCGCTTGCGGCGAGCCGGGCGTCGACCTGCGCCTGAAGGGCCTCGGCGTCATGCTCCAGCGCCTTCAGCGAGTCGGCGACCTGCGCGAACGCGCTCAGCACGGTCTCGCGATAGGCGGCCTGCGACTGCTGAAAGGCGTCGATCGCCGCCTTCCTGCCGTACCACAGGGTGCCCCCTTGAAACAGGGGGACGGTGGCCGACGGGCCGATGCTCCAGAATCTTCCGCGTGCCGCCGAAAGGGTGCCGAAGCTGGTGCCGGAGGCGCCGTAGGTGCCGCTCAGGCTGATGCTCGGAAACATGGCGGCCGTCGCGACGCCGATGGTGGCGCTGGCGACGTGTAGCTGCGCCTCGGCCGACAGGATGTCGGGGCGCTGGCGCACCAAGTCGGACGGGAGGCTCACCGGCAGGTCGACCGGTACAGCGAGCGCGGTCAGCTCGATCTCGGGAAGGGTGGCCTTGGACGGCACCACGCCTTCCAGCGTCGCCAGCAAGTCCTCGGATTGGCTGACCCTCTGCCGCAAGGGCGCCAGCAGCGCCTGGTTGGCGGCGATCAGGCTGCGCATGCTGAGCACGCTCGAATAGGGGGTCGTGCCTGAGCGGACCTGCACCTCGGTGAGCTGAAGCTGCTGCCTCTCCAGGTCTATCAGCTGCTCGGTTGCGCGGATCTCGGCGGCGTAGGCCGCTCGTGCGATGGCGGCGTTGGCGACATTTGCCGACAGCGTCAGGTACGCCGCCATGTTCGCGTAGCTCTGGTACTCCGCCTGGGCCCTCAGGCCCTCGACCGTCCGGCGCTCACCCCCGAACACGTCAAGCGCGTAGCTCACGGTGCCGCTTAACGTCACCAGGTTGAAGATCGAACTGGACGTGGTCAGGCCCTGCTGCAGCGGGGCGGTCCGCTGCCGGCTCGCGCCCGCCTGGGCGTCGATTCGCGGGTAGAACACGCCGTAGCCGGCGCGCAGGTTGTCCTGGCTCTGGCGCAAGGTGGCCTCGGCCGCCTGGAGCGTCGGGTTGTTGGCGATGGACTGTCGCACGGCCGCGTCCAGAGGCTCCGACTTGAAGAGCCGCCACCAGTCGGCGGACAGGGTCGCGTCGGTGGTGAATTGCTGCGCCTGGCCGTCAGCGGGGACGGTGGCAGCAGGGAGCGGCTCGTGCGTGTAGCGGCTCGCATCGGGCGCTGTCGGACGGACGAAGTTGGGGCCCACCGCGCAGGCGCCGAGCACCGCCAGGACAAGGCCGAGGCCGGCGCCCTGCCGCGCTGATGATAGGAAGGCTTTCATCGTGTGAGCTGTCGATGGCTTCGGGTCGGCCTGCGCCGCTACTTCTGCCCTATGTAGACATCCACCAGCTGGCCCGGATAGACCGGCAGGTCTTGTTTCTGGAATCGGAAGAGCACCGGAAGCACCCGCAGGTCGACCTTTTCCTGGCGCTCGTTGGACAGCTCGATCTTCGGGGAGACATAGGGCTGCACGCGGACGAATTCGAGCGGCACCTTGATGTCGGTGCCGGTGACCGACATCTGCGCGATGATGTGCCACTTTGACGGCAGCCGTGAGACTAGGATCTCGTCGACGAAGCAGCGCACCGCCAGGTAGTCCTGGGGCGGCCCCATGATCACGAGCTGGTCGAACGCCTGCGTGTAGGGATCATAGGCGCCCTGCGACGAGACGAAGCTGCCGACCGCCGCATAGACGGAGAGCACGACTCCGTCGATCGGCGCCTTGACCGAATACTTGAGCAGCAGGGCGTTGGCCGCCTCGTAGGCCTGCCGCAGGGCCTCGTACTGCTTCTCCTGGTTGGCGACGTCGAAGCTCCATGCTCCGGCCTTGGTGAGCTCATACTGCTTGCGGGCCACGTCCAGGCCCGCATCCGCCTGCTTTACCGCGTCCTCCGCCGTGTCCAGCACGTCCTTGCTGATCGATTTCGGGTCGATGTCAAAGGAGGCCCGGTCCTTGTCGTACTGGTCCCTGGACGCCTTCAGGTTGGATTCGGCCTGACCGACCTGCGCCTCGGCGACCGCCAGCGTCTCCGGTCTCGGCTCCGCCTTGAGCTCGTTCAGAAGCGCCAGGGAGGCCTCGGCCTGCAGGCGCAGCTGCTCCGTGGTCGCCCTTTGCACGGAGTCGTCGATCGTGAACAGCGGGGCGCCGGCCGACACCTGCTGGCCCTCGCGCACCAGCACCTTGGTGATAGGGCCGGAGACCTCGGGATAGATGTTGATGTTTGAGCCGCTCGACTGGTCGCTCTCGATGATGCCGTTGGCATAGATCGCCGAGTCAAAAGGACTGCTGACCGGCGCGAACACGGGGGGCTGGGCCCTCCTCTCCCGGCCGAAGATGTAGGCCGCGACGAGAGCGGCCAGGACGCCCATGATCGAGAGGGCAAAGATGATCTTGTTTCGGACCTCAAGCTTGGGCTTGGCTGGAGTGGCGTCGGCCTTTGCGGGCTCGGCGGCCTTGGTATCCGCCTTGGGATCGGCCGCCCTTGCCTCGGGCTTGGCAAGCTCGAGGGCCTTGGGATCCGGCCTGGGCTTCGCCGCCTTCGCGTCCGGCTTGGGCTCGGCCGGCTTGGCGGCGGGCCTACCCTCGGACGAAGCCGTCTCGGGTTTCTGCTCGGCCGGAGCTTCGGCCTTGGGCTCGGGCGCCTTGGCCCCGGGCAAGGCCGGCTTGGTTTCGGAACCGGGTTCGGTGGCGCTCATTCGGTTCCCTTGTCTGTTGCGGAAAGGTGTCCGTCCTCCATATGGAGGATCCGGTCCGCATACTCGTTGATGCGCGCATCATGCGTGACGATCAGGATGCAGCGGTGCTCATTGAGGATCTGCTCCTTCACGAAGGAGATGATGGTTCTGCCGGTGTCGCCGTCCAGGGAGGCGGTCGGCTCGTCGAGGATCAGGATCTGCGGGCCGCCGACAATGGCACGGGCGATCGCCACGCGCTGTTGCTCGCCGCCCGAGAGCTTCACGGGGAGTATCTCGCTCCGGTTCTTCAAGCCGACGATCTCCAGGTATTTTCGCGCCTCGTCGATCGATTCGTCCCAGTCGCGCTGCTTCAGGATCAGGGGAATCGCGACATTCTCGGCCGTGGTCAGCCGGGGGAACAGATGGTAGTCCTGGAAGACGAAGCCGACCGTGTTGAGCCGGAAGTCGGCGAGCTGGTCATTGCTCAGCGTCCAGATGTCGGCTCCCTTGACCATGACCTTGCCCGCGTTGGGGCGAAGGATGCCGGAAAGCATGCTGAGGAGCGTGGTCTTGCCGCTGCCCGAGGGCCCGACGATGAACAGCATCTCGCCAAAGTGGGCGACGAGCGCGACGTCGTTGACGGCGGTGACCTTGGTCTCGCCCTCGCCAAACCATTTTGTCACGCCGGCTGCGACGATCGCCTCGACCCCAGCGGGCGGTGTGCCGTCGGAAACCATCTGCTTCAGGAGTTGCGGGACCTTGGGACGGAATTGCGGCGGGTCTTCCTGCTAGCGGGGCGCGGCTTGGCATCCGGAGGTATCTTGGTGATCCGCTCCGGCGCGAGCGGGGGCCCGTCACCCTGCGGCTCATTGAGGTACCGGTGGAGGCGGGTCCTCGACACGGTCGAGGGTATGTTCGCCTTCAGGCAGGCCTTGGCCTCGAGCCAATCCTCGGTGTCGTGCCCAGGCGCACGGTTGCCCTGCAGGTAGAGATGGTAGGCGTAGACGCGAATGTCGTTCTCGGCGGGCTCGGAGCGAGCCCTGGGGCCCTTGGCCTTGGCTTGTTTCTTCATGATTGGGTGAGCTCTACGGCGTTAGTTAGGAGGCGATCCTCCCTTCAGTTTAGCCTCATGGGCAGCGGCGGAACAATGGGGTGTTACCCGCAGCCCAGACGCCTAAGCGCCTGCCTAGATGTGCCCCGGGATTTCCCATTTGAAGCCCCTTTTCCCCGTTAAGGCGTCTCCCCAGGCGCGCTTGGCGCTCCACGAACTCGGTGGGCAAGCCGCCTAGGGACCCGGGGGCTTTAGGAGGTAGCGGGGGACGCGGGTGAGGAACGCCTTGTCGTGCCCGGTCAACTTGTGCCACCAGGTGCTGCGGACGAACGCCCGGGAGGCCCTCCGAATGTCCGGGTCCGAAGACCATGCGCCGCGCCAATAGAAGGAGCGCGTTTGCCGCCAGCGCCTACTAGCCGGGCGCCCCATGTACGCCTGCTTCGCCGTCATTTGCCCGCATCGAACAGAGAGGCGGGCTCCCCGTCAAGCATGGCCCTCTCGTGCCAGGAAAGGCCGCGCCACCAGCGGTCATGGAGCCAGCCCAGGTCGTTCTTATTTCCCAATTGATAATAAATACGAGATTGCGGGTTCAACTCCCGCCACGTCTACCAATTCGTACTTTGTGCGTGTAATTCGTTTGTGTCCCTCGTGGGCAAATCGGCCCTTTCAGATTACGTAGGTCGAAAGTTGACCGAAACGGTCCTGCTGTCTTACAAAGGGCAATCAGGGTCCCCGTAGCTCAAGTGGATAGAGCTCTCGTTTCCTAAACGAGCGATCCCGGTTCAATTCCGGGCGGGGGCAAACCCTCCCGTTCGAGGTACCAATTCCTCACGTCGCCTCATTCTTGCCAAAACTTGCCAGAAAAATGTGGTATTTTACCGGTTTTACGGGTTTTCCGGCGAAATCTTCCCTCGTAGCCAGCGAGGGTATACGGTTTAGGAAACCGCTGCTCTATCCATTTGAGCTACAGGGACGTTGTTTCAGGGAATAATTAGGCTTCTGCGGAAACGGCCCGCAAGAAGTATCGGATGGCGGCCAAAGTTATGGAAAATGGCAAAGCGGATGACATTTCACGCTCCGGCGGCACCCCTCCAAAAGATTACCCGCGCGGCGCAGCCGCCTTTCCTTGTTACTATGGTCAATAACTGTCCATTCCCTCTTCACGGCCATTTTCGCTTAATCTCTGTTTGTCACTCAGGAATGAGATATGCGAATTCCAGTTCGCATGAACGCAGCTCGGCCCCTAATTAAAGCACCTCATTATGATCTCGGTTGAAAAGCAGATTCAGCGTATGGTCGACGCGGAAACCAAGGCATGGAACACTCGCGATGCCGAAGCCCTTGTTTCGCTTTTCCATCCTCATATGGTCTGGCCCTGGCCTCCAAACGCTGAAATTCACAATCCAGCGCGTTGGGTAATGCCCATGGGACGCTTCAATCGCCGCCGATGGAAGGCCGAATGGGAGGAGCTTTTCCGCACGCACAGTCTCGTGCATAACATCCGCAAGACAGTGCGTATCGCGGTCTCAGAGGAGGGCGACGGAGGCTTTGCAGTCGTTGACGTGGACACGCTTTGGCGCAGTCGTTCAACTGGAGAAGATTTTCATTGGAAGGGGCGCGCGTGCAAAGGATACACGAAGGTGCGCGACCGTTGGTTGCTGATCTTTCATACCGGCCTGCTTGACTATCACCGTGTGTGAGGAGCCGAACCAACACCTGAATTGAACCGCGCAATTGGCTCGCATAACCATCGCGTGGCTTTGTGGCGCTCTTGGCGCGGCGCAGATTATAACGCCTGGGGTTCGAACAACCCGGTCGTGCTAGACGCGGGTTGACACCGTTGGGGACTGGTCCCGCCCCTGGCGCGGAAGGCTTCCGTTCCAAGTCTCCGTTGACCCGTATCCAAAACGGACGAGAGTTCGCCGATGCCCTCTACCCCCCCACGCATGTTACTGCTGGTCGCGGCGGCCTTCGCGCACATGGCCGCATCGGCCGCACCGACCGACGATTCCTATCTCCATGGACCCGACTCCGAAGCCCATGCGGGCGTGCCCGTTGGGGCGGTTACCGCATGGGAAACCCTGCCGAGCAAGGCCTACCCGGGCACGGTCCATGACTTTTGCGTCTATGTGCCGGCCCAGTACGATCCGGCGGCGGGGGCGGCGCTCATGGTCTTCCAGGACGGCCAGGCGTTCGTCCGCGCAGGGGGCGATTATTGCGCGCCGGTCGTCCTCGATAACCTAATCTACCGGCGTGAAATGCCGGTGACGATCGCCGTATTCATCAACCCCGGCCGCCGCCCGGACCAGCCGGTGGCGAGCGCCGCCGATTGGGGAGACCGTTCCTCCAACCGGCCGCAGGAGTACAATGCGCTTGACGACAAATACGCGCAGGTGGTCGTCGATGAGCTTCTGCCCGTTCTGAACCAGCGGTATCATATTTCGGCCAATCCCGACGATCGCGCGATCGTCGGGGCGAGTTCAGGGGCGATCGCCGCCTTTACGGTGGCCTGGCAACGGCCGGATCAGTTCCACAAGGTGCTCAGCGTCATCGGCAGCTTCACCAACATTCGCGGCGGCGATGCCTATCCGGACATCATCCGGGCCTCCGATCGCAAACCCATCCGGGTCTATCTGCTCGACGGGGTGAACGACAACCGGGGCATGCGCGGTGGCCCGACACCGGGGCCGTACGATCCGCGCCGCGACTGGCATGGGCAAAACCTCAGGATGCTGGAGGCGCTGACGGCCAAGGGCTACGATGTGAACTTTTGCTGGGGCCTGGGCACACACTCGAACAAACAGGGCGGAGCCATGCTTCCCGAAATGCTGCGCTGGCTCTGGCGGGATTATCCGCGCAGCGACGATCCCAAGTCCATGACCAACCGAACGTTCCTTACGGGACGGGGCGGAGCCCCGGCCGCGCCGACACCTTAAATACCGGCGATGACGCCGGTCGAATCGCCGATTCTGGGGACCCCGGATACGCCCATTCGCTGGGCCAGGCCGAGGTAAAGGTTCGTCACCGGCGTCGAGCTGTAGCGCAGGCTGCGGCCGGGCGAGAGCGTGCCGCCTCCGGCACCCGCAAGCACCAGCGGCAGGTTCGTATGGGTATGGCGGTTGCCGTCGGAATTGCCGCAGCCGTACACGATCATTGAATTATGCAGCACCGAGGTCCCGTCCGGGTCCTTCGCGGCATCCATTTTCCCCAGGAAGCGGGCGAACCGTTCCATGTAGAAGCGATCGATGCGGCCCACCTTCTCGATAAGGTCGGGATTGCCCCGGTGGTGGGAGCAGTAGTGGTGCCCTTCGGCAATGCCGATCTGGGGAAAGGCGCGGTTTGTCCCGTCGCCTGCGAGAAGCAGGGTGGCGATCCGGGTCGAGTCGGTCCGCAGCGCGAGCACAAGCAGATCGTACATCAAATCCACGTGCTCGGTGTAGTCCTCCGGAATGCCGGAGGGCACGTCGGCGTCGGGCCGCGGCAGGGGGCCGAAGCTTCCCGCATGCTGAAGGCGTTCCTCGATCTCGCGCACGCTCGTGAGGTACTCGTCCAGCTTGTCCTGGTCGCGCTGGCCCAGCTGGTCCTGCAGGGTGTGCGCGTCGTCGAGCACGAAATCGAGCAGCGATTTTTGGGTGCGCTGCCGCATCTCGTAATTGCGCTGGCGCTCCTCCGGGGAGCCGGATCCGAAAAGGCGCTCGAACACGAGCCGGGGGTTGGGCTCCGGGGTCATGGGCGTCGTCGGCGACTGCCAGGAGATATTGTATTGGTAGGCGCAGGAGTAGCCCGTGTCGCAGTGGCCGGCCTTCCGCACGGCGTCGCAGGAAAGCTCAAGCGAGGGGAGGCGCGTCAGGTGGCCCACGTGCCTGGCCGCCACCTGGTCCACCGAGACCCCCACGTGGATGTCGTTGCCGTCCGTCTTTCGCGCACGGACCCCGGTCAGGAAGGTCGCGTTCGCCCGGGCGTGGTCGCCGCCGCCGTCGTTGCCGGGATCGGCCTCATGGAGGTCGAGCCCGGCCACGATCTGGATGCTGTCGCGCAAGGGCGCCAGCGGCTGCATCGTGGGCGGCAGCTCGAACTGCGCTCCCGTGGCCTGCGGCCACCAGTAATCCTGGCGGGCGCCATTGGGAAAGTACACAAACGCCATCCGCAGCGGAGCTCCCGTGGCGGTGGCCGCGGGTCCGGGAGCCGCTGCGCCGGCCGCACGGAGCGGCGAGGGCAGCAGCGATTCGAGAGCCGGCAGTCCGAGGCAAACGCCGACGCCCTTGAGGAAGGAGCGGCGGCTCAGGTGCGGCGGAAGGCTCGCCGCGTGAGGCTGCTTGGAAGGGGATTCCATGGGGTGATTGGGGTCAGGGCTGGGCTGGGCCGCGTTGCGGCGTATATTGTGCTGTAATGGCCGAGGGCGCAAGCGGCCGCCGCCGTTGGAACGGCGAGGATTCGACGACGCCCAGGAGCAGGGCTGAAAAGCGGCCGTCCTCCCTTTCGAGGCCGGCCACGATGCGATCGACCGTCTCCACATCGTAGTATTCGAGTCCGCGGCCGAGCGCGTATGTGAGCACCTTTTCGGCCAGGCATCTGTAGTAATCGGCCCTCCGCTCGTGGGTGATGATTCGCTTCAGTTCGCGCACGTCCTTGAAACGCTCCCCGGTGATCAATTGCCCGCCGGCGTCGATCGGCTGGCCCGCGTCCCGATCGCGCCAGCTGCCGAGCGCATTGAAGTTTTCGAAGGCAAGGCCGAGCGAATCCATCCGCGCGTGGCAGGAGGCGCACAGGGCGTTGCTCCTGTGGACGGCGAGCATCTCGCGGAGAGTGGGCTCACGGCCGGGGAAGGCGCTCGCTGCGGCCTCGAGCGGCGGAATGTTCGGAGGGGGCGGCGGCGTGGGGGTCCCCAGGATGTTTTCGAGGATGAACTGCCCGCGCTTCACCGGAGAGGTTCGCGTCGGATTCGAGGTCACGGCCAGCACCGTGCCCTCGGTCAGCACCCCGCCGCGCGGACTCCCCGGCGGAAGCTCGACCAGCCGAAGCTCATCGCCCTCCACGCCCGGAATGCCGTACGCCTTGGCCAGCTTGTCGTTGAGGAACGTATAATTGCTGTCGACCAGCTCCAGCACGCTGCGATCGCCGTGGATGACGTAATCGAAGACCTTTTCGGTCTCGCTTTGCATGGCGTGCCGGATGTCGCTGTCGAAGTCCACCCGGGGCTCGCCCTTTTTCGGGGGTCCCACGATGCCGAGGACCGCCCGGGCGTTGATCGGAACGGAATCGATGTCGCGCGCCTGCAGCCATTGTCCGGTGAAATTGCGGACGAAAGCCGAGGACTGGGGGTCGCGCAGCATGCGGTCGACCTCGGCCCGCAGATTCTGGCGCAGCTGCCCCTGGCGCGCCAGTTCCAGCAGGCGGGCGTCCGGCATCGATGACCAGAGAAAATAGGAAAGGCGCGAGGCCAGGGAATACTCGTCGATCCGCGGAAACCGGACGCCGGCGTCCGCGGGCTCCGTTCGCTCGATCCGAAAAAGGAAGCGCGGCGAGGCGAGGATCGCCATCATCGCCCGCGAGATGCCCAGCTCGAACGTGCCTCCGGGTGCCGCTTCCACGCTGCGGGCGAGGTCCGCGAGCCGTCCCAGGGTGGGATTATCGACCGGCCGCCTGAACGCCCGGCCGGCGAACTCCCCGAGGATTTCCCGTCTGTAGGCATCGCGCGCGGATGGGGACGCGGGGGGCTCCCCGCGCGGAAAGAACCGGCGGTAGTTGGGGGGCGGCACGCGCGACGCGGCGTCGAACGGGCCCTTGAGTTGTGCCGAAGCGATCTGCAACTCCACGTGCTGCTTTTCCTCGAATGCCGGCCCGGGGTCCTCCGGGGGCTTGTTCGCCGCCGGCAACGGGGTGACGCCAATGCTGACAACATGAGCCCCGGCCGGCCAGGTCACGTCGGAGGCGAACTGGAGCTCCTGGCGTTCGCGCCAGCCGAGCGGCTCGGAGAAGCGCGTGACGCCGTCGATCTTTACGTCCAATTGGCAGCGGGCCGGATCGAAATTGAAGGGTCCCCGGACAACGAGATTGATCACGAGCTGGTACTTTGCGTCGCCGGGCGCATTGAAAACGTGGGCAACGGTGGCTGCCTCGGTGAAGCTGAGCGGCCGGCCGGGAGCCGGCCCCGGGGCGCCGTCAGGGCTGGCGGTGAAATCGCCGGCGGCTGCCGTGACCACGGGCGTCACCAGGGAGCGTTGCGGCACGGCGCGGTTCACCACCGTTTCAGCCGCCTGAAGGTATTTTTCGAGAAGGAGCGGCGAGAGCGAGAGGACATCGCCAATATTGTCGAATCCGTGGCCCGTATCGTCGGGCGGGAATTCCGCCTCGCTTGGAAAATCGACCCCGAGAAGGGCCTGAACGGTCCGGCCGTATTCAACCCGGTTCAGGCGGCGGATGGTGACCCGGCCCGGGTCGGGCTCGGCCGGATCGAGGCCGAACGCCTGGTATTTGATCCAACGGGCGATCGTGTCCGTTTCCGCGGGCGTCGGCCGCTCTTCTCCGGCCGGCGGCATGATGTTTGCGCGGAGGTTCTTGAGGGCGGCAAACCAGAGATCGGTGCGGGCCGTCAGGTCGGAATCGCTGAGTTCGTCGAAGGCCACGCCGCCTTTTTCGAACCCATCGCCGTGGCATTTGTAGCAGTAATTCTCGAGCAGGGGAGACACTTCGCGATGAAACGCGGCCGCGGCCGGGGACGGCTCGGCGACGACGGGCCCCGAAGAAAGCGCAAGGGCAAGGATGAGTGCCGGGATCGGCGGCTTCATGACCGTCTTGCGATGCCGGATGAAGTGCGCCACGGCCCTCATGCGGTTTGCCAGCTGGTCAGGCTGCGAGGCGGCAGCCGTGCCGTCCGTGGGGCATGGGGAGACATTTCGCAGATGTATTCTAGTCAACAACACCTGCAAGCGGGACAGGCGTTTTTATCGGGTGTAAATCGAACGGTTCCCCGGCGGGCTGGACGGTCGATCCGGGCTCAACACCGGGGCAGGGCCGCGCTCACTTCGGCTGGCTGTCCGGGACCGCGGCGCCCGATGACTTGGCCCACTCCAGGTTCCTGCGGGCGTCGGCGAAATCCGGATTTATCTTCAGGGCTATCTGCAGATGGCGGATGGCCTCGTCCATGCGACCCGCGTTGGCATAGGCCAGGGCCAGATTGTTGTGCGCCTCGGCGTAATCCGGCTTGAGGCGCACCGCGTCCTCGAAATGCGCGATCGCCTCGGCCAGGCGGCCGGGGACCCGCGCCAGCGCATTTGCCAGATTGTAGTGCACGCCGGCATCGCCTGGGGTCAGGCGCAGCGCCTCCTGGTACTGTGCGATCGCGTCATTTAGCCGCCCGGGAACCGTCGCAAGGATATTGCCCAGATTGTTGTGCGCCTCGGCCAGGTCCGGGTTCAGGCGCAGGCCCTCCTCGAACTGTGAAATTGCTTCGTTCAGACGCCCCGGAATCGCCATGAGGGCAAAGCCCAGATTGTTGTGCGCGTCGGCATAATCCGGGTTCAGGCGCAGCGCTTCGCGGTACTGTGCGATCGCGTCGTTCAAACGTCCCGGAATCCCCACAAGGGCGATTCCCAGATTGTTGTGCGCCTCGGCCAGATCCGGGTTCAGGCGCAGCGCCTCCCGGTACTGTGCGATCGCGTCATTCAAGCGCCCCGGAATCCTCACGAGGGCGGTGCCCAGATTGTTGTGCGCCTCGGCATAACCCGGATTCAGCCGCAGCGCCTCCTCGAACTGTGCGATCGCGTCATTCAACCGCCCGGGAACCCTTGCAAGGGCGTTGCCCATATTGTTGTGCGCTCCGGCATAATCCGGCCTCAGGCGCAGCGCCTCCGCAAGCTCGTTGATCGCGTCGCTCAAACGTCCCGGCATACCCGACCAAACCTGGCCGAGATTGTTGTGCATCTCGGCCAAGTCCGGCCTCAGGCGCAGCGCCTCCTCGTACTCGGCGATCGCGTCCTTCTGCCTCCCCGGCATGTTCAGCAGGAGGTTGCCGAGATTGTTATGCGCCATCCAACTCGAGGGGTTGCTCGCGATCGTTGCCCGATAGAGCGTCTCGGCATTGCGGTAGTTGAGGCATTGCCGCCAGGTCAGGCACGCGAGAACACAGGCCGCCGCCGCGGCGACAGCCGCCGAGCCGTTGAAGCGCCAACGGGCCCATGCGGCTCCCGCAAGCGCAGCGACCCCTATCAGGGCCAGGTGCTCGTAGTGGTCGGCGACGAGCGAGTACTTCATGAAGTACACGTTTGCGAGGCCCATGACCGGAACGAGCATGACGCAGAAGTACAGCCAGGCCGCAAGGAGAGGGGACCGGAGCGTCCCGTTTTCACTCTTCGCCACGGCCCTTCGCAGGAGAAGGATCGTCACCGCCACCGCGGACAGCAGGGGCAGCCACCACCGCCAATCCGCGGGGTCGACGCGCCATTGCGGATAGACGAAGGTCAGGTTCAGGGGCCAAACCGCCTTGTAGAGGTAAAACCAGACGACCCCGCCCGCCGCGAGAATCCGTTCCATGGGCCCGGCGTTCCGGATGGCTTCGTCGGACCCGTGCCCCTGGAACCATATGTCAAGCGCCGCAAAAGCGGCCGCCGCGAGAAAGAACGGCAACAATTGGAGCGGATCCCGCGCCCCGATTTTCCGCCGCCAGGCAACGATCCCCAGCAGCACCAGGGGAAGCATCGCCACGGAGCCCTTGCTCAGCAGGGCGAGGATGAAGGATGCGAGGCTGAGCCAGTACCACGCCCGTCCACCGTTGCCAATTCCGCCGCGGGCTGGCTCCGGCGGGGCCGTTTCCCTCCTGATGAAGCAATATACCGAGGCCAGAAAGAACAGCATCGCCACGAGGTTCTTCCGTTCGGCGATCCAGGCGACCGACTCCACGTTCACCGGATGCACGGCGAAGATCAGGGACGCCAGAAAGGCCCCGGGGACGCGCAAAAGGATCAGTATCCGCCAAAGGAAAAGGCATTCGGCGACATGAAGGAGAAGATTCGTCGCGTGATAGCCGATCGCGTGCATCCCCCATAGCCGCCACTCGACCCAGAGGGTCGTCGATGTCACAGGCCAGTAATCGGTGGCCTCCGTCGTCGCCCAAAAACGGCGCAATCCGTCGGCCGCCTTGATCAGGGGGTTCTGCGTCAGAAAGGTGTCGTCGTCCCAGACAAACCCCGCCCGCAGGACCGGCAGATAGGCTGCCAGGGTGACGGCGACGAGCAGGGCGCCCGCCCATCGCCCGTCCCAGGCGAACAACCGCGGCCCCTTCGGGGCTGCAGCGGCGGGCAAGGGCCCTCTGGGAGGCTTGGGCATGGCTGCTAACGTTCGGCGTTCGCAGCCATCCCGTCAATTTCAGGAGATTCCCAGGCTCAGGCGGCGGGATTGGCCGGCGGGGGCGAGGCCTTCGATTTGGCCGCGTCGCACGCGAGCTTCCAAAGCCAGACGCAAAGGGCGGCGGCGATGATGACGCCAACTGCGCTCCACCGCCGGCCGAAAGAATGGCTGCCGATTTGCACGGTTACACCGAGGATGATGCGGAGCAGGTGAGCCAGGCCCGCGATGCCGAAGAGCACGCTGGAGACTCGTAGCCCGACAACTGGACAATTCATGATTGGATTCCTTCCGGGGTTTGCCCGCTGGGAGCGGGCCTTGCGGGATGCGTGGCGCGGGTCAACGTCCCGTTTGTCACGAAAGCGGCCTGCGTTCAACCCGAAATGCATCCTGGGCGCCGCGCGAACGGCCTCGATTCGAAAGCGCGCCGCTGCGGCCGGCCTACAGGTGCTTTCCGATCGCTTTTTCCAGCGGCCTTCGAATGAGGGTAAAAAGCATGCCTGTGCAGATTCCGATCATCCCGAGCATGAGGAAGAAACGCTCCTTGGACATCGTGTTGTAAAACGTGCCCAGATAACCCGTCAGGTAATTGCCGAAGAAGTTCGAGAGGTACCACATCCCCATCATCATCGATACGACCTTCTTCGGCGCCACCTTTGTGACGAGCGAGAGGCCGACCGGCGAAAGGTAGAGTTCCCCGATCGTCGCGAGAAAGGTCGTGCCCGCAAGCCAGAGCACGCTGCCGCGCGTGCCTTCCGGAACGACCCTGGCGGCCACGATCATCACAAGAAACGCCGAGCCGATGAGATAGTAGCCGATGCCCAGTTTCGAAACGCTGCTGGGCTCCCGGCCTTTCCTGGACTGCCGGAGCCACACCCAGCTCAGCACGGGTGCGAAGATGAAGATCATCGCCGGGTTGAAAGCCTGAAACAACGATGAGGGTATCGTGAACAGCCCCATGAACCGCCAGTTTGTCCGCTCGTCGGCCCAAAGCTGGAGCGTATTGCCCTGTTGTTCGTAGACGGCCCAGAACGCGATGTTCAGGATGCACATCACGATCAATGATCCGACGGCGATCCACTCCTGCCGCGTAAAGGGCTTGTGCGCCTCCTCGCGGGCCTCGACCTCGGCCGTGTGGAGGGAGGGTTCATGCGGCACGAGCCCGCTTCCCAGCCAGTAGATCAACATCCCGAGGAGCATGCCGACGCCCGCCGCCGCAAATCCCCACGACCAACCGACCAGCTGGCCGAGCGTTCCGCAAATAATGGGGGAGAAGAAGGCGCCGAGATTCACGCCCATGTAAAAGATGGTGAATGCGCCGTCGCGGCGGGGATCGCCTTCCGGATAGAGCTTGCCGACCTGGGTCGAGATGTTCGGCTTGAAGCAGCCGTTCCCGATGATCAGGAACACAAGACCGGCAAAAAAAGCTCGCTCGCTCGCCAGGAGGAACTGGCCGATGGCCATCAGAAAGCCGCCGATGTAGACCGTGCGATACTGGCCGAGCAGGCGATCGGCGAGCATGCCGCCGAAAAACGGCGTCAGGTATACAAATGCCGTGTAAAGACCGTAAATCTGGGAACTCATCTGCTGCACGCTCAACGTGCCGAAGATCCTGATCAGGAGATGTTCCAGCGCCGGGTACCCCCAGACCATGCCGGCCGTATGGGGATCGGCCAGCAGGTGCTTGGTCATGTAAAGGATCAGCAGGGCCCGCATCCCATAGTAGGAGAACCGCTCCCACATCTCGGTGAAGAACAGCGCGAAGAGACCGACGGGATGGCCGAAATATTGCTTTCCTCCGAGCCGGCTGGCAACCCAGTTGCGCATCTTCCGAGGGGAGCGGACAATGCGCCCACCCGCAATAAAAATGCATGGCTGTGGCAGATACGTAGTTTCTGCACTTCACGCTCGGCTTTCGGTGCCGATTGCGTGTATAGGCCTTTGACTCCCAGACCCTATCCATGTTCGCGCGACTAGGAAAAAAAGAGATAATCGCCGTTTGGACGTTTATCTTTTTGCTTAGCATCGGAGCCGCGACCTGGGGCGAGCGCCGGGCGCGGATGAGCATGCAGGAGGAATGCGCGGTCCAGGCGAGCGCATTTGCTGCGGCGATGGATCAGGAACAGCTGGCGGCGCTCGTCGGGACGCAGACGCGCCAGGACGAGCCCGTTTATCGCACCGTGACGATCCGGCTAGGCCGGCTCCAGGCGGCCGACCCGCGGGTGCGATGGGTCTTTCTGCTGCGTCCCGGGGGGCGCCGCGGGCAATTCACCTTTCTCGCCGGTTCAACGCCCGCCGGGCCCCAGGGCGTATTCCGGCCGGGAGACGATTATGGCGACGCCTCGGGTTCGCCCGCGCTGCTGCGCGCCGCGCGAACCGGGCTCGCGTCGGCGGACGGTCCGATCAAGGACCCGACCGAGACCTTGTTCATCGGCTACGCAGGAACGGCCGGTCCTGCGAACGAGATCCTGGGCGTCGAAATCGGAGTCTACAATTGGACCAGCCGGTGGTGGGGCGAGGCCTTCCCCCTGGCCCTGTACACCTGGCTGCTCCTCGGCCTGCCATTCGGATCGTTCCTCGCCATGCGGGATACGGAGCGGCAGCGCAACGCCGTGCGAAACCTGTCCGAGGCCATGGAACAGAGCCACTCGGCGGTCGTGATCGTCGACCTGTCGACCCGGATCGAGTACGTCAACGCCGGCCTCTGCCAGCAGTCGGGCTATGCGCGCCGGGAGCTCATCGGGCGGAGCTGGCGGGAGCTTCAGTCGGCCGGTGACGGTCCCGCCGCTTTTGCCGAGATGGAGGCGACGGTCCGCTCGGGGAGGACTTGGCAGGGCGAATGGACCAACAAACGCAAGGACGGCGAGCTTTACCCGGTGCGCGGGGTGGTGACCCCGGTCAAGCGCCGCGACGGAAGCCTGTCGTGCTTTGTCGCGGTGTTTGAGGACATGACCCCGAGCAAGAAGAACGAGGAGGCGCTGCGGGCGGCGCTCGAGCGCGCCGAGGCGGGGGACCGGACGAAGGCGCTTTTTCTCGCGACGATGAGCCACGAGGTGCGCACGCCCTTGAACGGCATCGTCGGCTTCACGAGCCTGCTACTGGACACGGCCCTGAGCGCCGAGCAGCGCGAATACGTGCAGACGATCCAGATGAGCGGCGATGCGCTCATTCAGCTCACGAACGCCATCCTGGATTTCACGCGAATCGAGGCGGGGACCCTGAAGCTCGAGACCCAGCAGGCAAACCCGCGAGCCGCGGTCGAGGACACGCTCGATCTGTTCGGGGTGACCGCCGCAAGAAAGGGCATAGAACTTCTGCACTGGGTCGACGACAACGTGCCCGCCGCCGTCCAGGTCGACGATGCGCGGCTGCGCCAGGTTCTCGGCAACCTGGTTTCCAACGCGGTGAAATTCACCGCGAAGGGCGCGGTCGAAGTGACGCTGAGCGCCGAGAAGGAGGGGGAGGCGGCGGCCGGCCGCTGGAAGCTGCTTTTCAGCGTTCGCGACTCGGGCATTGGAATCGCCTCGGAAAACCACGGGCGGCTGTTCAAGCCGTTCAGCCAGGTGGATGCTTCGATCACCCGCCGCTACACCGGCACTGGTCTCGGCCTGGCGATTTCCCGCAATCTCGTGCAGATGATGGGCGGAAAGATCCAGGTTGAGAGCTCGCTCGGGAAGGGTTCGGTCTTTTCCTTTACCGTTCCCGTCGAGGCCGTGTCCGGGATGTCCCGGACCGTGCCGGAGATGGGTCCCTTGCAGGTTGCGCTTTGCGCGGCCCCAGGCCCGTTCCGCGACGAGTTTTCGCGGCTCGCCAAACGCTGGGGGCTGCCGCTGACCGTGGCCGACAATCCCGCCGGACTGACGGGGGAAGCCTTCGAGATCGCCTTCGTCGAGCTCAGCCTGGAGCGGGCCCGGCAGCTGGCGGCTGAACCGGCGGGCGAATTGCCGTGGCCGCCCGAGATGGCCTACGCGATCGTGCCCATGGGGCTGGAAAACGACGTGCGCTCGGCGCTGCGGACGCATTTTTGCCAGCTTATCAACAAGCCCCTGCATCACGACGCGCTGACGGGTCTGCTGACAGGGATCAAGCCGTCGGACGGCCAGAGAAGGTCGGTCCAGCAGAAATTCGGGCTGAATGTCCTCATCGCCGAGGACAATCTGGTGAACCAGCGGCTCGTGCAGAAGCTGCTCGCGAGCCTCGGGTGCAGGACGACGGTTGCCGGCGACGGTCTCGTCTGCCTGGAGACGATGTCCAACGCGAAGACCCCCTTCGACCTGGTGTTCATGGACCTCCACATGCCGGAGCTGGACGGGTTGGGCGTGATCGGCAGGATCCGGCGGGGCGAGGCCGGAAGCGGAAACGCGGCGATCTGGATCACGGTCCTCACCGCCGATGCGAGGCCGGAGCAGAAGGCGAAGGTGTTTGCCGTTGGAGCGAACGATTATCTCGTCAAACCGGTCAGCCTCACGGAGCTTGCGGCAAGCCTGCGGCTCTACGAGGAAAACGGGCGACAACGGTCCGGCCGTTAGGATTCAATTAAAGGCAATCCATGAAAAAAAGATCGCTGATTGTCGCCGCCGCCGCCCTGGCGCTCCTCTTTGCCGGAGGCTGCGGCCACCTCGACCTCACGCCGGAGGGCAATCCGAGCCGGGTCCTGACTGGCGCCGTGGAACTCGACGGCGCGACCGAGCTGCCGGCCGACTCGGTCGTCGTCGTTCGCGTGGTCGATCCGACCGGGCTTACGGAGACCGCGCCGGCCCAGGTGCTCGGTACTCCCGCGACCGAGCAACCGACAACCCTCCCGCCGAAGGTTCTGGGGGAGCAGGTCATTCGGAATCCCGGGCAGACGCCGGTTCCCTTCCGGGTCGAATACGAGGCCGGAGACGAGCAGCTCAGGCGCGGCCTCAATATCGAGGCCAGGGTCTCATCCGGTGGAAAGCTGCGTTATTTCAACAGGAACAGTTATTCGATCACGCTGAACAGCGTGAACGACCCCCATACGATCACGGTGAATCCGGCGAATTGACGGGGCCTGCTGCAAGGGGACCCTGAACGATCCGCCCCTCCGGCTCAGGGCGGGTCCGTCGGAACCGTGGCGGCCCCCTGCGGAGATCCGCAAAGGTCCTCATAGGCGTAAACGATCGCGCCGTAAACCAGCGGCAACGCGACCAATACCCCGACGAGAAAGGCAATCAATCCGAGAAGCGCGAAAACGGCGCCCAAGAGAAGGAGACCCAGGAGGCGCCACCATTGCGGGGTGACGATGCGCCGGCTGACTTCCAGGGCGGTCCAGAATCCGAGCCTTCGGTCGACGATCAGCAACCAGGCAAAGTTGTAGGCCACCGCCAGGTATATGCCGGGCAGGATGAGAAGGAATAAACCGCAGGCAATGAGCACGAAGCCGGCCAGTCCGCCAAGAAGAAGGGGCAGTGGGGCGATCCTGAATCCCGCAAAGGCATCCCCCAGGCTCGCCGGCTGTCCCCGGATCTTTTTCAGAAAATAAAACTGCAGTCCTGCGAGAAACACCACGCTCACGACGAGGCTCAACAGGGACCCTCCGACCTGGCCCAGAACGAGTTCACTCGATTGGCCGAACGCAAACGAAATCACGTAAACCAGGGCCGTGGCGCCAACCAGGGACCAGAAATTCGCCTTCAGAAGCTCCCAGCTTCGCTCATAGCAGCTCGAGACATCGATTTTTCCGGCCCGGGCCCTGATTTCCTCGGCGATCAGTTCGGCGCCGGCCGAAGGGGTCGAACCAGCCGGAGGAAGCTCGGTTTGACCGGTCTCGGCAAAGTCGGAAAAATCGCCGAGGCTTTTCCAATCGTCCGTTCCAAGGGCCTTGGCGCGAGTCTCGAGATTGGCGCGGCCCGCCGCCATCCACAGCCGCACCTGCCCCGCCGTCACCGGCCCGTATTCCTTCCCATCGCCTCCGATGATCGTGTACATGGCAGTGCGCGGAAGGACAGCAGAGTGCGGCGGCCGCGTCAATGAGCGGGTGGCAGGGGAAAAACCCGGCTAGGGCGCGGGCGGTTCGCCGGCCGCGCGGGCCACCGCGTGGCGCGCGATGACGCAGTCGTAGCGCGCCTGAAAGCGGGCGAGCTCCGCGGAGCGGGCGTTGCTCTGGGCGTCCAGGAGCTCGAAATTGGTTATCACGCCGTTCGTGTAGCGGGTTTGGGCGAGGTTCAGGGCCTCGTTCGCCTGGGCGACAAGAGTGTCCGCGCTGGCAAGCCGGGCGACGGCGGCCCTCAGGTCGGCCAGGGCGTCCGACACGTCGGTCGCGATGGTTCGGTGAAGTTCGTCGACCCGGGACTCGGCCGCGCGCAGGTCGGCGCGCGCCTCGATGCGCTGGCCGGTGATGCGCTGGCCCGTGAAGATCGGGACCGAGACGCTTACGCCCGCGGCCACGTAGCCCCGGTTGGAGTACATTTCCGGGAGCTGGCCGTCCTCGACTCCGGCCGATGCGTTGGCGGCCAAAGTCGGGCGGTTTTCGCGGTTGGCGGCGTCGAGCCTGGTGTTTGCGCTGTCGGCGGAATCGTGGGCGAGCTTCATTTCGGGGCGATTCCGCAATCCGGCGGCGATCGTGGCGGACAGGTCGGGCGGTTCGCCGGGCGCGCCGAAATCCCCGGCGAGGACGAGGGGCGCCCCGGGATCGTAACCGAGCAGCTGGCGCATCAGCGCCTCCTGCTTTTCAAGCGAGGATTGCGTGTCGGTCCGGTTGTTGTGCGCGTTGGCGAGGCGGACCTGCGTCGTCAGGACGTCGAAGCGGGTCGCCGATCCCCCGCTGAACTTCCTCTGCGAAATCCGAAGCGCCTCGTCCAGGGCGCGGATCTCCTCATCGGAAACGGACACCGCCGAGCGGAGGAGGAGCACGCCGTAGTAGGCCTGGATTGTCTGGTAGCCGAGCTGGCTGCGGGTCTGCTCGAGGGCGTCCTTCGCGGAGAGTTCGCCGGTTCGCGCGAGCGCGACCAGGGCGTCCGTCCGTCCGAAGTCGCTAAGGAGCTGGCGCACGCCGAGGCGGGCCTCGTAGCTGTTCTGGATGGTCTCGTAGAACGCGGCCGAGGAGCCCGCGAGCGGAAGGGCGACGTAGGGACGCAGCGACAAATAGCTGTATGCCGCGTCCGCCGAGACTTGGGGCAGCCGGTCGGCCTGGCTTTGCACGGTTCGGCCGCGGGCGGCGTCGACAGCCGCCTGGGCGCCCTCGAGCGAGGGATATCGGGCAAGGACCGCGTCGAGCGCCTGGGCGAGCGTGAGGGGCGCGGACGGCGCCGGTTCATCACCCCGGGCCGGCAATCCGATCGCCAGGGAGAGAAGCAGCAGGGCAGGGATGGGTTTCATGAAAAGGTTTCAGTTCGATTCGGCGGCGGCCGCGGCGGCGCTGATCCGGTGGACGCCGCGCGGCCGGCCGGCGATCACGATTAAAGGCAGGCAAACGACCGCGATCAAGGCGATCAGGCGGTACCCGTCGAGGTAGGCCAGCAGGCCGGCCTGCCTCTGTACCACGGAATCCAGCAAACCGAGGGCCCGATGGGGCGCCTCCCACGGAGTGGCGCCATGGGCGAGCATGCCGTGAGTCATGGACAGAAGCCTCGACTCGGTCGCGGGATCTCCCGCCGAAAGGCGCGAGACCAAGTCGGACCGGTGCGCGGCGATCCGGTGGTCGAGGAATGTGTTTATGAAGGCGATTCCAAACGATCCCCCGACCTGGCGCATCATGTTGTTGAGGGCCACACCCTGCGGAATGTCGCGCTGCGGGAGCCCGGAGACGGCGAGCTGGGTGAGGGGTATTCCGACGAAGCTCAGTCCGATCGCGCGAAGGATGATCGGCCAGAAGAAATCCCCCGATCCGGAGCCGAGATCGAGGTGCGAGAGCATGAATGAAAACAAGGCGACGATGATGAACCCGAATATGACGAGATATTGCGGCGGCACTCCT
Source organism: Opitutaceae bacterium (assembly GCA_050015855.1). GTDB lineage: Bacteria > Verrucomicrobiota > Verrucomicrobiia > Opitutales > Opitutaceae > Palsa-1447. Next base: position 46,395 of record JBEKAO010000007.1, read on the forward strand.
TTGACTATCATCTTGCCCACGACCGGAAGGAAGAGGATGGACACGCCGGCGCCGGGAAGGAAGAGCATTCCGGTCTTGAACGCCGTGTAGCCGAGCAGCCGCTGCACGAACACCGGCACGATGAAAACGGAGGCAAACAGGGTGAAACCCATGACGAATGTCAGCGCCGCGGCCGTGGCAAGCGGGCGGCTGCGCAGCACGTGCAGGTCGACGACCGGGTGGTCGGCGGTCAGCTCCCAGACGACAAAGGAGACCAGGCTCACGGCGGCGACAACCGCCAGGACCGTGATGTAGCGGGAGGAGAACCAGTCCTCGTGCTCGCCCCGCTCAAGGACCGTTTGCAGGGAGCCGAGCCCCGCGATCAGCAGGCCGATCCCGGTCCAGTCGACGTGCTCGGACGAGCGCACGTGCCTGGGCTCCCGGACGAAGATCGAGGAGAGCAGGGCCGCGGCGATGCCGATCGGCAGATTGATGTAAAAGATCCAGGGCCAGGAATGATTGTCGATGATCCAGCCGCCGAGCGTCGGGCCGATTGTGGGCCCGATGAAGACGCCGACGCCGAAAATGGCCGCGGCGAACCCGCGTTGCTCGAGGCTGAAGGTTTCGAACAGGATCGCCTGCGAGGTCGAAAGGAGGGCGCCCCCGCCGATCCCCTGGATGAAGCGGAATGCCACGAGCTGCCAGATCGTGTGGGCCTGGCCGCAGGCCACCGAGGCCGCCGTGAAGAGCAGGATCGAGAAGACGTAGTAGTTGCGCCTGCCGAAACGCGCCGCGAGAAAGCTCGTCATCGGGATGATGATGACGTTGGCGATCGCGTAGGCGGTCACGACCCAGGCCACGTCCTCCAGGGTCGCGCCGAGATTGCCGCTCATGTCGGACAGGGCGACATTGACGATCGAGAGGTCGATCAGCTCGATGATCGCCGCGGTGATCACGGTGATCGTGATGATGAGCCTGCGGTAACCCGTCTCGGCCATGGCGGAAGGCGGCCCCGTCAGTTCCCCGTCGCGACCGCGGCGTCGACGCTCATTCCCGGGCGCAGCGGCCGCTGCGGGTCGGGCGCCTCGGCGAGCACGATCTTCACCGGCACCCGCTGGGTGACCTTGACGAAATTGCCGCTCGCATTGTCCGGGGGCAGAAGCGCAAACCGCGCGCCCGTGGCCCCGGCGATCGAATCGACCCGGCCCTGGAATCTCGCGCCCGGATAGGCGTCAACCGTGAACTCGACGGACTGGCCGGCGCGCATTCGGGCGAGCTGGGTCTCCTTGAAATTGGCCACGACCCAGGCGTCCGAATCGGACGTTATGGAAAGAAGGGTCTGGCCCTCCTGCACAAACTGGCCGGGTTCGACGTCCTTGTGCGAAACGATTCCGGAGATGGGCGCCGTGACGGTCGTGTACGAGAGCTGGAGCCTGGCGTACTCCAGGTCCGACTCCCGCTGGCCGATCTGCGCCGCGGCCTGCTTTACCCGGGCTTCGGCGACCTCCGCCTGCCTTCGCGCCGCGTCGACCTGGCGCTGCGCGGCCTCCAGCCGAACGCGCGACAGGTCCGCCGCCGCCTGCGAGTCGCTCAACTGGCTGTCGGTGATTGCGGTCGCCTTGAAGAGCCGGGAATCGCGCGCAAGGTCCGAGGCGGCCTTGTCCGCGGAGACCCGGGCCGCCGCCGCGTTTGCCTCGGCGACCGCGATCGCCGCCAGGGCGTCGGCGTGCGTGGCCAGCGCCGTCTCCCTCTCCGACTTTGCCGTTTCCAGGGCCGCCGCGGCGGCCGCGACCTTCAGTCCGGGCTCCCTGGCGTCGATCTCGATCAGCGGCTGGCCCGCTTCGACGCGCTGGTTGTCCTTGATGAGCACCCGGGTCACATAGCCGGAGATTCGCGGAAGGACCGGGCTGATGTCCCCGTCCACCTGGGCGTCGTCGGTCTCCTCGTGCGCCAGGTAATAGCGCAGTTGCGGGATTCCGAAGTACGCGGCGACGAGAAGGATGACGGCGCCGGCCGCGCCCAGGATGGCCTTGCGGGGGCCGGTTCTTTCTGGAAATGCCGGCGCGGGCGCGCCTTGGGGCGGGGCGTCGGCTGATTGGGATGCGTCGGCGTCGGATTTCATGGCGCAAATTCGAAAATAAGGGGTAATTAGGAGCCTAATTATGTGGAAACGCAAGCCCGGCGCGGGCAGGCGGGCCACGGGGCGCCCCTAATCGCCCTCCTGCAGGGCGGCGGCGACGGCGGCCCGCCGGCGGCTGTAATAGATCGACATTCCCCCCTGGTAAATCACGGTGCCGATCACGACCGCATCGCAGAAGAATGATTTCAGCTGGCGCAGCGCTTCGTCGGGCGTCAGGTTCGAATCCCTGGTCATGCTCCGCAATTGGGCGAGCTGATCGGGCGTGTAGAGGCTCCTTATGGACGCCTTGATCTGCTCGATTGGAACCTGGTTCAGCCAGAGAGAAACGTAGGCGAGGATGCAGGCCATGAGGAACAGCTGGCTGGCGATCAGCCATCGCATCCCCTTTTCCTCGAATCTGCGCAGAAGCCCGGTGCCGTGCAGTTCCATCGCGCCGGCGGCGGCGATCGCGATGCCCGTGCCGGCGCCGATCACGTCGTGGGCGGCGGCGGCGATCACGGCAAATGCGCCCGAGAGGACGAGGACGATGGTTCCGTCCAGGCGCGCCGTCCGCAGGACGCGGCGGAGGACTTCGGAGGGAAGGAGGGGGGGCGTTCGAGGCAAGGTGAGGAAGAGCTAGTCCACCCCTTCGGCGCCGCCGGGCAACTGGATTCTGCGACGGGGCGCGGACCGGCCCCCTGCAAATGTTTCCGTTTGCAAGATGCGGGCCGCCGAGTACCATGGAACCACCCCAAAGGGCATCCCCGATGACAAGTGCGCCAATCTCCGTATTGCTGGAGCGCAAAAACTCCGAAGTCTGTTCCGTATCCCCCGCCGTCACCGTCGCGGAGGCTGTCGCCGAAATGAACCGCCACCGCATCGGCTCCGTCGTTGTCCTCGACGGGAGCCGGCTGGCCGGAATTTTCACCGAGCGCGACGTGCTGCGGCGCGTTGTCGGCGCGGGCGTCGATCCATTGAAGGCAACCGTGGCCGAAGTGATGACTGCGGATCTGGTCACGGTGACGCCGGCGACGACCGTCGATGAGGCGATGGAGATTTTCACGGAAAAGCGGTGCAGGCATCTGCCCGTGATGGACAACGGGCGCCTGGTGGGGGTTCTGTCGATCGGCGATGTGACGCGATGGTCCGTCGATTCCCACCGCTCCGAGGCCGAGCACCTGAAGAATTACATCGCGGGAGGCTATTCCGTATAGCCGCTGCGGCAGGCTTGCAGCGTTGAAGGGCGGCGGGAAGAATCGGGGCCCCCATGGGACTCATCGATACGCATGCGCACCTGGACTCCTATGCGAGGCAGGGGATTCTTGAGGAGGTGATCGGGCGCGCGCAGAGGGCGGGAGTAGGGGAGATCATTGCGATCGGGACCGGCGCGGACGACTGGAGCTTCAACAGGGATCAGGCGCTGGCGCATCCGCGGACGATTCACTACACCGTGGGCCTTCACCCCTGCGCGGTGGATGAGAAATGGGAGGCTTCCATCGCGCAAATCGGGGGCTTTTGGGGAAGCGGGTCCGTCGAGGGCGGAGCCGTGGCGGACCTTCGTCCGGTGGCGCTTGGGGAGTGCGGCCTGGATCGTTTTCATCTACCCAAGGACGCGGCCGAGGCGGACAGGATATTCTCGTGGCAGGGCGCGGCGTTCGCAGCCCAGCTCGCCCTGGCGCGGCGGCTCGGCTGCCCGGTCGTCGTCCACTCCCGCGGCGCCTTTTCTTCGTGCGTCGAGATGATCGAGGCGAGCGGTGTCGATTGGTCGAGGGTTGTCTTCCACTGTTTCAGCGAAGGCCCGGATGAGATCCGCGAGCTGAACCGCCGCGGGGCGCGCGGCTCATTCACCGGGATTTTGACCTACAAGAATGCGGAGAGCGTGCGCGCGGCGGCCCTCGCCCAGGGCCTTGACCGGCTCATGGTCGAGACCGACGCCCCGTACCTGGCGCCCGTTCCCCACCGCGGCAAGACAAACGAACCGGCCTTTGTGCGCCAGACGGCGGAGTTTGCCGCGGGGCTCTTCGGCGTTCCCGTCGGGGAGCTGGCGGACAGGACGACCGCAAACGCACGCGCGTTTTTTAGGATCGGCTGAGTCGCCGGGTCTTTGACCAGGGGCTGTGCAAGCACAACAGATTGACGGCCGAAGGCTTACGCCTCGTCGAATTTCCGCGCGAATAGCTGCTCCAGCTCCGCAAGCATGGCCCCCGCATCGTCGCCCGTCGCCAAAAACTTGACCTTCGAGCCCTTTCCGGCGGCAAGCATCATGAGCCCCATGATGCTCTTTCCATTCACCTGCTCCTCGTCCTTCTCGACGAAAACCTCGGCTTTGAACTTGTTCGTGATCCTGACGATCATTGCGGCAGGCCGGGCATGAATGCCCATCTTGTTCTGCACGACCAGCTCCTTGACAATCTGTTGTCCAACGGGAGGGAGTTCGGTTTTATCCATGGATTGGTGCAGGGCGCCCGGCAATCAGGTGTAGATGGCGGAAAAATCCGTCAGGTTGGGCTGGCTTGCAACCTAATAACCCGCTGGCAGTATGCAAGAGCATGAGCCGTGCCGCGATCATAGTGCCCTGCCGACTCGAATCCACCCGCTTCCCGCGCAAGCTCTTGCACCGCATACGAAAGAAGCCGCTGCTCTTATGGGTCGCCGAGCGGATCGCTGCGCAGGTTCCGGACGTTCCGCTTTATTTTGCGGTGGACCACGAGCTCCTGCGCGAGTGCGTCGAGTCGGGCGGATTCCGGGCGATCCTGACGCGATCCGACCACGAAAGCGGAACGGACCGGATCGCCGAGGCGAACCGGACGGTCGGCGCCGAGCATGTCATCAATGTCCAGGCGGACGAGCCGCTCGTGTCCGCGGGACAGATCCGGCTGCTTGCGAAGCTGATCGCGGGACCCTTTGAGATGGCAACGCTGGCGGCCCCGTTCAAGACGGCCGGGGATTTCGCCAATCCGAACCAGGTCAAGGTCACCTTCGCCCGCGACGGCCGGGCGCTTTCCTTCTCCCGCTCGCCGATGCCTTATGCCCGGGAATGCGGCGGACGGGTCGATGACGAATGGGTGAGGACGCATCCGTGTTTCCGCCATCTCGGGCTCTATGCCTACAAGGCGGGATTCCTCGAGCGGTTTTCGGGGCTTCCTGCGGGGGGCCTCGAGCGGATCGAAAGGCTCGAACAGTTGCGCGCGCTCGAAAACGGCCATGCGATCGCAGTCGGGGTCACCGACGACCCGGCAATCGGCATCGACACCCTCGAGGACGCGGATGAGTTCGAGAAGATGCTACCCTAGATTCTACCCTGCTTGCGCTGCTCGATCAGCCGGTAGAAATCGATGAAGAGGGGGTCGGCGTCGTTGGGCCCCGGTGCGGCCTCCGGGTGATACTGGACGCTGAAGACAGGCAGGGAGGCGTGGCGCAGGCCCTCCACCGTGCCGTCGTTCAAGTTGATCTCCGTTATCCTGGCGCCGCGGTTCTCGACGCTCTTGGGATCGGTCGCAAACCCGTGATTTTGTGCCGTGATCGAAACGCGGCCGGTCTCAAGGTTCTTCACCGGCTGGTTGCCGCCGCGGTGGCCGAACTTCAGCTTGAAGGTGACGCCGCCCAGGGCATGGGTGATCATCTGGTGTCCGAGGCAGATGCCGAAGACGGGATACTTGGGAAGGATTTCAGTGACCGTCCTGTAGATGTACGGCAATGCCGCGGGATCCCCGGGGCCGTTCGACAGGAAGACGGCGTCCGGCCGGTGTTCGGCGATCTGCTCCGCACTGGCAGCGGCGGGAAAGACCAGGACCTCGAAGCCGTGGCGGACGAGCTTGCGAAAAATGGAATACTTTGCCCCGTAGTCGAATGCGGCGACCTTGAATCGGCGGGCGGGCGCCTGAACCGAGCCAAAGGAGGTGCCGACCGGCACATAGGCCTTGTTGTGGTTCGCCGCATCGTCCGGGCGCCAGACGAACGGCTCCGCGCAGGTGACGTCCTTGACGTAATCGCTGCCCGCCATGTTCTGCCAGTTTCGGGCCCGCCGAACGGCCTCCTCGCCGCTGAGGGGAAGGGTGCTCAGGCAGCACCTCATCGCGCCGTCCACCCGGAGCCTTTTGGTGAGCGCCCGCGTATCGATTTCGCTTATTCCCGGGATGCCGTGCCTGCGCAGATAGCCGTCGACCGAGAGGGTCGCCCGCCAATTGCTGACGACCGGCGAAAGCTCCCGGACGACAAACCCGCTCACCTTGGGAGCGGCGGCCTCGGCGTCCTCTTCGTTGACCCCGGTGTTGCCGATCTGAACGGCCGTCATCGTCACGATCTGCCCGAAATACGACGGGTCTGTGAGGATCTCCTGGTAACCCGTCATCGACGTGTTGAAAACACACTCGCCTGCGATTGCGGCGCCGGCTCCAAATGCCAGTCCATGGAAGACGCTGCCATCCTCCAGGGCCAGTATGGCGGGCTTGTTTTGAACGCGATCCGGAGGCGGTGTCCCAACGGGCACCGACTGGACTCCGCCGCCATCCGCGGAGATTGCGTGAGTGGGTTCCGGCATTGAAAAAGGACGAAAGGGCACCGGACGGCGCCTGCCAAGGGTATTCGGATCTTCCCGAGACGGCGGATTCCAGCAGCGGGCCACCGCGGGCGGTGCCATTCGACTTCCGCGGCGGACTCGCGGCCCATGAGTTTATTAGATATTCATTATAAACAGCATAGGTATCAACATTTGACACTTTGGCGACCATCCGCGTACATGTTTGCTTCGCACGCCGATGCCCTACACCGAAGACCGATCCGCATGGTTCGACAGCCAAGGGCTTTGGCAGCATATCCCGGAGTCGGACTGGAGGGACTGGACCTGGCAGCTCAAGAATCGCCTGACCACGGTCGAGCAGCTTGAGCAGTACATGACCCTGACGCCCGAGGAGAAGGCCGGCTGCGAATTTGCGAGCCATAAGCTTGCGCTGGCGATCACGCCGTACTTTTTCAACCTGATCGACCGCGCAAACCCGGAATGCCCCATACGCAAGCAGGTCGTACCCCGGTCTGACGAGAGCGTGGTGAGCGAGGAGGAGATGCTCGACTCGCTGGGAGAGGATGAGCATTCGCCAATCCCGGGCCTCGTCCACCGCTACCCGGATCGCGTCCTGTTCCTCGTGACGGACCGGTGCGCCTCCTACTGCCGCTATTGCACCCGCAGCCGGCTCGTGTCGAATGCCCAGGACTATAATTTTCATCCGGAGTATGAGATGGGGCTCCGGTACATCGAGGCTCACCCCGAAATCAGGGACGTGCTGCTCTCGGGGGGCGACCCGTTGCTTCTATCGGACAAGAAGATCGAGCACCTGTTGAGCCGGTTGCGCGCGATTCCCCATGTGGAGTTCATCCGCATCGGCTCGCGGATCCCCGTGTTTCTGCCGCAGCGAATCACCCCCGAGCTTTGCGCGGTTTTCAGAAAGCACGGCCCGATCTGGATGAGCATCCACGTGAATCACCCGAAGGAATGCACGGCCGAACTTCGCGCAGCATGCGAGCAGCTTTCCTTTGCCGGCGTGCCGCTCGGGAACCAGAGCGTCCTCCTGCGGGGCGTCAACGACGACGCCGACGTGATGAAGGCGCTCGTGCACCGGCTACTGCGCATGCGGGTCCGCCCGTACTACCTGTATCAAATGGACCTGATCACCGGCGGCAGCCATTTCAAGGTGGATGTGCGCAAGGGGATGGAAATCATTCGCGCGCTTCGGGGCCATACGACGGGCTACGCCGTTCCGCAGTACGTTATCGATGCCCCGGGGGGAGGCGGAAAGGTGCCAATCAATCCGGAATACGTGGAGAGCATCACGGACGACGAGGTTGTATTCAGGAATTACGAGGGCCGGGTATTTCGTTACCCTCTGAAGACCACGCCTATGCGGCAGCCAAAAGCGCCCGTGAATCCTGAGATCGAGGTTCCGGCGGTTCTTGGCTGAAGCCGTCCGCCGGTTTATCCGGACGGCATGGCCGGGACCCTTTGGCGCGGTGTTTCGCCCGATGTTATGCCATAAATTATTAAATATTAATGTATTATATGGTTTTTGATCGGCCGATTATTTTTTTCGCGAATTTTGAGCGTTTTGAAAGTGAAGGCGTCTACCCTGCGTAATCACACCGTTCGCGAGAACGGTGAGTGTTTGTAGTTCTTACGGTTTGCTTGGTGTTAGGTCACACGGGGCGCCTCGCGAGGGGCGCCTCTTGTGTTTGGGACGTAAGAGCAGGCGCTCCGGATCCTTGGGTTGGTTTTGCGCGGCGAACCCCCGCTCTGGCCGGCCAAACCGGAAAAATTTAAGACGTTTTTCCACAGGACCTTATGTGGAATGCCGTTTCCATGGCCATGGAACAATCGTCATCTGAACCGTGACTAATTATCTCATCGTCCGCAACGAACACCTATGAGCCAGAATTCAAAATTTATCTCCGTACTGACCTTATGTGCCTTGTGCATGGGTTGCGTGGGCACCGGGCCCAACACCCAGCAGGGGGCCGTCGCCGGTGGCGCGATCGGCGCATTGGCCGGAGCCATCATCGGCAACAATAGCGGCAGTCATAACGCCCTCGCCGGCGCCCTGATCGGCGGCGCCGTCGGTGCGATCGCCGGCGGGACCATCGGCAACAGCATCGATAACGAGCGCCATACAACGTATACTTCAGAGTATCAGGCGACATCGACTGTCGTGGTCCAACAGCCTCCTCCTCCCGCGCCTCCGCCCCAGCCCGAAGTCATGGTGGCGCAGCCCTCGCCGGACGCCATCTGGGTGCCTGGCTACTGGGACTATAATGGCGCCCAGTATGTATGGATCGGCGGATTCTGGACGGTTCCCCCTCCGCACCACCACTATTACATCGCTGCCCACTGGGCAAATCGCGGGGGCTCGTGGGTTTATGTCCACGCCTACTGGCGCTAGGGGCGCTTTTGCCCCTGCGGTATAATCGTGCCGGCGCTTCAGGGGCGGTTTGCGGAGCCTGAATCAGAACGCCCCGGGGCGGTCGCAGGTCTTGCCCGCAGCCGCCTCCGTGTTTTGAATGGGGCGGAATGATTTCACTGCACGAGGGCCGGGGCTCCGCCCGCAAGAAGCCCGCGGAACGGGTTTACCAGTTGCATCTGAAAGTGGCCGAATGCCGGCCGCTGATCTGGCGAAAGCTGCTTGTTCGCGAGACGATGTGGCTTTCGCGGCTGCACGATGCGATTCAGGTGGCCTTTGACTGGTACGATTACCAAACGCATTCCTTTTCATTCGGGGACCTGCGGTTCGGCAATCCCGTCAAGAAGGAGGATCTCACGGTCGAGGACGATCGCGACGTGACGCTTGCCGAGATTGGCCTCGATCAGCACGCCCGGTTCGCCTACACGTATGATTTTGACGAGGGCTGGCGCGTCGAGATCGCCGTCGAGCAGCAGCAAACGCTCAAAAAATCGATCGCTTATCCGCGGTGCGTCGCCGGAGAACGGGCGGGACCGCCCGAGGATTGCGGCGGGCCGGAGGCCTACCTCGACATGCTCGCCTGCATCAAGGAACCGCATACCGATCTCGGCCGGGAGTGGCTCACCTGGCTGGGGCCCGACTACGATCCGGACGCATGCGACCTGGCCAAGGTGAATCGGGCGCTGGGAAGGCTGGGCCGGTGATTCGTCCCCGGGCCCGCCCGGCGCCTCAGAGGTTGGCGTCGCCTTCCGGCGGCGCGTCCCTGCGGTTGGCGGGCAATTGCTGCGGGAGGAAGAAGTAGTAGCTCATGAGCCACCAGCTCCGGGATGAGCGGTAGAGCAGGGCGGGAACGATGACGGCCCCCGCGCAGGCGAGGACGACCGCGGTGGTCGCTCCGATCCAGCCCCTGTATGCGGCCACCAGGACCGGAGTCAGGAAGCAGACGATCGTCACGCCGTAATTGAGCGACATGGAACCGAGGAAGAACCCCTCGTCGTGCTCGATTTGGAGGCCGCATCCGGGGCATTCCCTGTTGATGTCGAAAAGCGTCCCCTTCCTGAAGAGCGTGCGGCCGCCGCAGTTGGGGCAGCGATTGGAAACGCCGCGGACGACGATCTGCAGCCGGGTCACGGCGAAAGGCGGCGGCTTTTCCGGGATTCGGGTCATCTCGCGTCAAATGGGGGACGCCCCGGCCGGAAAGGCGCGAGGCGCCGGGAAAATGCTGCGTTCGGAGGGTCAGGAACCGAGCTGGAAGCGGACAAACCGGCGAATCTGGATGTTCTCGCCGATCTTCGCGACCTTCTCGGTCAGGATTTCCTTCACGGTCTTTTCGGGCTGCTTGACGAACGGCTGGTCGACCAGGCACACCGTCGAATAGAACTTCTCGAGCTTGCCTTCGACAATCTTTTGGATGGCCGCCGGCGGCTTGCCCTGGACCTGCGCCGAGGCGATTTCGCGCTCGGTGGCGAGCAGCGCCTCGGGCACCTGGTCGCGCGAAACGTACTGCGGGCTCGCGGCCGCGATCTGCAGGCACAGATCCCTCACGAAAACGCGAAACTCCTCGTTGCGGGCGACAAAATCGGTCTCGCAATTGACCTCGATCAGGACGCCGACCTTTCCGCCGACGTGGATGTAGCTCTCGATCAGTCCCTGGAGCGTTGCGCGCGTCGACTTCTTCGCGGCGGATGCGGCGCCCTTCTTGCGCAGGATTGTGATCGCCTCTTCAACGCTGCCGTTGGCTTCAATGAGGGCGTTCTTGCAGTCGAGGAGCCCGGCGCCCGTCTGGATGCGCAGGTCGTTGACCATCTTTGCTGTGATTGGAGTGCTCATGCTTATTCGGCCTTGACGAGGGCCTTCTTGGGACGGACCACCTTGCGTTTCGGCACTGTGGCGTCGGTTTCGCCCTCGACGACGGCGGCGACATCCGCGGGGAGGTCCACTTTGGACAGGTCGATTTCGGGTTCCGGCGCCTCGGCTCCCGGCGCGGCGGCGGGTTGCGGCTTTGGTTCGGGGGCGCCGCGCTGCGCCCGGCGGGCGTCGCGCTGGCCGAGGCCGTTTTGGATCGCGGTCACGATCGTCTCGACTATGATGCGGATCGACTTCACGGCGTCGTCGTTTCCGGGAATCGGGTGGCTGACGGCGGTCGGATCGGAATTGGTGTCGACGATCGCGACGCAGGGGATTCCGCAGCGTGCGGCCTCGGCGACGGCGATCTTCTCGTGGCTGATGTCGACGACGAAGAGGGCCCCGGGCAGGCCGCCCATGTCTGCTATTCCGTTGAAATTGCGCTGCATGCGGCCCATCTCGCGCTTGATGGCCGATTCCTCCTTGCGGGGCAGCTTGGACATTTCGCCCGAGGTCTCCATCTCCTGGTATTTCTTGAACTTGGCGATCGAGCGCTTGACCGTCTCGTAGTTGGTCAGGGTGCCTCCGAGCCAGCGGTCGACGCAGAAAGGCATGTTGGTCGAGGCCGCCGCCTCGCGCACAATTTCCTTCGCCTGGCGCTTGGTGCCGACGAGGAGCACGCTGGCGCCCTCGGCGACGGTGTTCTCAATGAAGGCGCAGGCTTTTTCGAGGGCCTCGTGCGTCTTCGTTAGATCGATGATCGTGATGCCCTGGCGGTGGTCGAATACGAACGGCTTGGAACGCGGGTTCCAGCGCTTGGTCTGATGCCCGAAATGCACGCCGGCATCGAGCAGGTCTTTGGGAGTGATGCTGATACTCATGATTGATCTATGTATCGTGCGATACACAGGTCGGCCAATGGGCCGCCTTGCGATCGGGGATTGTGGTTATTGTTTTTGGTTGGTTTGCGGGGAAAATGAGGGTCCAACAGATAGCAGCGGGGAGCCGCTGGCAAGCGATTTTCGGCTCACTTCCTCGTGGCGACGGCGCGCCGGCCCGGAAAGAGGGTGCGGCAGATTTCGCAAATGGTTCCGTCGCAACCGCGGGCTGTGCAGTACTGCCTTCCGTAGAATATGATGCGCAGGTGCACCTGATTCCAGTGCCCGCGGGGGAAAAGGCCCTTGAGGTCGGCTTCCGTCTGCTCGACGCTTTTGCCGTCGGTCAGGCGCCACCGCTGCGCAAGCCGGTGGATGTGCGTGTCGACGGGGAAGGACGGCACGCCGAACGCCTGAGCCATGACGACGCTGGCCGTCTTGTGCCCGACGCCCGGCAGGGCCTCCAGTTCCTCCAGGGTGCGCGGCACCCGTCCGCCGTGGTTTTCAACCAACAGGCGGGATAGCGCCGACACCGCCCTGGCTTTCTGGGGGGCGAGCCCGCAGGAGCGGATGATCTCCTGGATTTTCGACACGGGCAGCCGGGCCATTTTCTCGGGCGTGTCGGCCGCCGCAAAAAGAACGGGCGTCACCAGGTTGACCCGCTTGTCGGTGCATTGGGCCGACAGGAGAACGGCGATCAGAAGGGTGTAAGGGTCGCGATGGGCCAGGGGCACCGGCGTATCCGGGTAAAGTTCGGCCAGCCGCTGGTCGATGAAAGCGGCCCGCTCGGCGCGGGTCGAGAAGGGGCGGGGGGGGTGCATGCGATGGGGCGACAATAAGGGGGAAGGCCTCGGGCCTCCAGTGTTGAAATCCCCGGGATTTCAATTCCGGAGGCCAGGGGCCTTACTTCGCAATTGCGCGCCATTTGCGGGAGCCTACGGTTGTTTCCGCCTATGCAACCTTCGCTCGCTCCGGTGGACACGTTTGCCCGGCGCCACCTCGGAGAGGATCCGGCCGCCACGGGTGAAATGCTCCGTCTCCTGGGCTACCCCTCAACGGATGCGCTCGTTGAGGCCGCCGTCCCCGCCCAAATCCGCCGCGGTCCCCTCAACCTGCCCCCGGCTTCCGGGGAAAGCGAGGCGCTGGCCGAACTGCGGGCGATCGCGGCGCAAAACCGGATTTTCCGCAGCTTTATCGGCGCGGGATACTACGGCACGCATACTCCGGCCGTCATCCAGCGCGCTGTTTTCGAGAATCCCGGCTGGTACACGGCCTACACGCCGTACCAGGCCGAGGTTTCGCAGGGCAGGCTTGAGGCCCTGCTCAATTTCCAGACCGTGGTCAGCGACCTGACGGGGCTGGAGATCGCCAACGCATCCATGCTCGACGAAGGAACCGCCGCCGCCGAGGCGATGACGATGTGCCGGCGGCTCGCGCAGGACGCGTCCGCGCATCGATTCTTTGTCTCTTCGGGCTGCCACCCGCAGACCTTGGATGTCGTCGAGACCCGCGCGAAGCCGCTCGGCATCGAGGTCGTCGTGGGCGATCATCGCCGCATCGAAATCGGCCCGGGATTCTTTGGCGTGCTGGTCCAGTATCCGGACACGAACGGAACGATTCACGATCTCGAGGGTTTCCTCTCCCGGGCGCATGCCGCCGGGGCGGCGGCGATTGTGGCGACGGACCTTCTCGCTCTGACGCTTCTTCGCCCCCCCGGGGAGTTCGGAGCGGACATTGCCGTAGGCTCGGCTCAGCGCTTCGGAGTTCCGATGGGATTCGGCGGTCCGCACGCGGGATTCCTGGCAACCAGGGAAGGATTCAAGCGCCAGATACCGGGGCGGCTCGTGGGTGTTTCGAAGGACGCGCAGGGCAATCCCGCCCTGCGGCTGGCCCTGGGAACCCGCGAGCAGCACATCCGGCGCGAGAGGGCCACTTCCAATATCTGCACGGCGCAGGTGCTCCTGGCGGTGATGGCGTCGATGTACGCCGTCTATCACGGTCCGGACGGGCTGAAGCGCATCGCATGCCGGGTGAAGGCGTTGACCGACCGCCTGGCCGCGGGGCTTCGCGGGCTCGGGCTCACGCTCGATCCCGGACCAGCATTCGACACTTTGACGATCCGCGGCATCGACGCCGGGCGCATTCACGCCGCCGCGGAGGCGAAACAGATCAACCTGCGCCGCATCGATTCAGCGTCGGTCGGAATTTCCCTCGACGAGGCCGCCACGGAGGAGGAGGTGCAGGTCCTCCTTTCGATCTTTGGCGCCGTTTCGGCCGGGCCGGAACGGGCTGCGGACCCGCTCACAAATGGGGAGGGGGACGCGTTTTCCGTTCCGCACGCGCGCCGCTCGCAATTTCTCGGCCAGGCGGTCTTCAACCGCCACCACACCGAGCACGAGATGCTCCGCTACATCAAGCGGCTCGAGGCGCGCGACCTTTCGCTTTGCCATTCGATGATCTCGCTCGGCTCGTGCACGATGAAGCTCAACGCGGCGAGCGAGATGCTTCCCGTGTCCTGGCCCGAGTTCTCCGGGCTCCATCCATTTGCACCCCCCGGGCAGACCCGGGGATACCTGCGCCTTTTCAGCGACCTGGAGGGGTGGCTGGCGGAGATCACCGGGCTTGCGGCGGTTTCGCTGCAGCCCAACGCGGGATCCCAGGGCGAATACGCGGGCCTTCTCGCGATCCGCGCCCACCACGCGGCGAGGGGAGAGGGCGGCCGGGATGTCTGCCTGATTCCGACGAGCGCGCACGGAACGAATCCCGCGAGCGCGAGCCTTTGCGGCCTGAGGGTGGTGCCGGTGGCGTGCGACGCCGACGGCAACATCGAGGTGGCCGACCTGCGGGCCAGGGTCGAGGAGCACGACCGGGACCTCGCCGCCCTCATGGTCACGTATCCCTCGACCCACGGGGTCTTCGAGAGCGCGATCCGCGAAATCTGCGAACTTGTGCACGCGCATGGCGGCCAGGTTTACATGGACGGCGCCAACATGAACGCCCAGGTGGGCCTCAGTTCGCCCGGCCGGATCGGCGCCGATGTCTGCCACCTGAATCTGCACAAGACCTTCTGCATCCCGCACGGCGGCGGCGGGCCGGGCATGGGCCCGATAGCGGTGGCGGCCCACCTCAAGCCCCATCTGCCCGGCCACTGCGCCGCGGCGCTCTTCCAGGATGCCGGCGGAGCGGGCGCGGGAGGGGCGCCGAAAACCTTTGGCGCAGTTGCGTCCGCCCCCTGGGGAAGCGCCTCGATCCTGGTCATTCCCTGGATGTATGTCCGAATGATGGGCCCGGACGGCCTCGCCGCGGCGACGAAGGCCGCAATCCTGAACGCAAACTATGTCGCCAGGCGCCTCGAGGGATGTTTTCCGATCCTGTACCGGGGGAGCTCGGGGCTTGTCGCCCACGAGTGCATCGTCGATCTGCGGGCGTGGAAGAAATTCGGGATCGATGTCGAGGACGCCGCAAAGCGGCTGATGGACTACGGCTATCACGCCCCGACGATGTCGTTTCCGGTGCCGGGCACCTTCATGATCGAACCGACGGAAAGCGAGACGAAGGCGGAGCTGGACCGCTTTTGCGACGCCATGATCTCGATCCACGGCGAGATGCAGGCGGTCGCCAGGGGCGGAGCCGATCCGGCGGACAATCTTCTCAAGAACGCCCCCCACACGGCGGCCGTCGTCTGCGCGGACAAATGGGGCCACCCCTACTCGAGGGAGTCCGCCGCGTATCCGGCGCCCTGGACGCGCGAGAGCAAGTTCTGGCCCGCCGTGAGCCGGGTCGACAACGTCTACGGCGACCGCCACCTCGTTTGCTCCTGCGCCGGAATGGAAGGCCATATCGGCTGAGGCTTGCAACAGCCTGCGTTGAGGGCTGGATTCATGTTCGATGAGAATCATCCGCCATCTAACCCCCGCAGGCCCGGCCTATGCCGCCTTGGTATCCGACGGCTCCACCCGCGAGATCGCGGGCGACATCCTCGGCGAATTCGCCCTCACCCATAGGGCTATCAAGCTGGGCAAGCTGCTTGCGCCGGTCGCGCCGGTGAACATCCTGGCGATCGGCCTCAATTACAAGAGGCACGCGGAGGAGGGCGGCAAGGGGGTGCCGGAGCGGCCGATGCTGTTTCTGAAGGGCACAAACACCCTGCAGAACCCGGGCGACCCGATCGAAATCCCGGTCAAGCTGGCGAGCAGTGAGGTCGATTACGAGTGCGAGCTTGCCGTCGTCATCGGCAGGCGATGCAAGAACGCGACGCGCGCCAACGCCCTCGATTATGTGCTCGGTTACACGTGCGCGAACGACGTATCGGCCCGCGACTGGCAGCAGCGTTTGGGCGGCGGGCAGTTTTGCCAGGGGAAGAGTTTCGACACCTTCTGCCCGCTCGGGCCGGTGCTTGTCACCAAGGACGAGATCCCGAAGCCAAATGCCCTCAAGATTCGGACGATCTTGAACGGCGTCGTGATGCAGGACTGGAACACGAACGACATGGTCTTTGACGTGCCGGCCCTCATCGAATTCCTGAGTGGAAGCAAGACGCTCCTGCCCGGCACGGTCATCCTGACGGGAACGCCCCACGGGGTCGGCTTTGTGCGGAAGCCGCCGGTCTTCATGAAGGCCGGGGACACGGTGAGCGTCGAAATCGAGAAGATCGGGACCCTGACAAATCCGGTTGTAAACGAGGCAGTCTGAGGTTTTCGCCCGGGGAGTTCCGGCGTTGGCCCTCAAAGTTGAGCAAAGAGAAATTTTGGGGTTGACGATGTAGTGTGTTACATCACTATAACACCTAATCGATGTTCCTGTACCTCAATCCCCAGAGCGGTCTTCCGATTTACCGCCAGATGCTCCAGCAGCTGCGGGAGCGGATCTCCAGCGGACAGTTGGCGGCGGAGACGCAGCTTCCGTCGGTGCGCGAACTCTCCACCGAACTGCACATCAACCCGCTCACGGTCGCCAAGGTGTACCAAATGTTGGAACGCGACGGTCTCGTCGAATTTCGCCGGGGCCAAGGCACCTTCGTGACCGCGGGGCGCAAATCCATTTCCGCGGCCGAACAGCAAAAGCTCATCCAGCCCGCGATCGACCAGGTCGTCAGCGAGGCGATCCACCTCGGGATCGATGAGTCCAATCTGCAACGTTTCATTCACCAAGCCTATGCGCACAAACTCCCCTGATTTTGCCATCGAAATGGACGCAGTCAGCCGCTCGTTCGAAGGCACGGCGGCCCTTAGCAGTCTCACGCTCCGGGTGCCCCGCGGCACAATCTACGGCTTTTTGGGCCGCAATGGCGCCGGCAAGACGACCGCGCTGAAGATCATCGCCGGATTGATCAAGCCCGATTCCGGCTCGGTCCGGGTTTTGGGGACAGACCCCTTTGAATTCACGACGGAAGACCGCCAGCGGGTGGGCTACCTGAGCGAGAAGCAGATTCTTCCGAGCCTGATGAAGGTGGGCAAGCTGCTCGAGTTCTGCGCTCCATTTTATCCGGGCTGGGACCAGGCGCTGGTCGACCGGTTGCTGGCCAGTTTCCGGATCGACCGCAGGAAGAGGATCAGTGTCCTGTCACAAGGGGCGCAGCGGCAGGTCGCCTTTATTTTGGCACTCGCCCAGCGGCCCGAGCTGCTGCTCCTTGATGAGCCCGCTTCGACGCTCGACGTCGTGGCGCGGAGGGAATTTCTCGACGAGATCCTGGACCTTTTGCGGCAGGACGGTCCAACGGTTTTTCTTTCCTCCCATATTCTCTCGGACATCGAGCGGGTGGCCGACCACGTCGGCATCCTGGCGGACGGAACGCTGAAAATCAGCGAGCCGCTTGACCGGCTGAAGGATACGGTGAAGCGGGTGCGGTTCTTCGGTTTCGACCGGGATCCCGGGTCATTCGCGATACCCGGCGCATTTCACTCGGAGCGGTCCGGCCGCGAATGGCTCGTCACCCTGCGGGTCGAGGACCCCGCGCAGCTCGACGGGCCCGTTCGGTCGTGGGGCGCGCGTTACGAAATCCAGGATCTCAATCTTGAAGACATCTTCGTCGAAGTCTCCCGCCACCAAAACCCATGAAGACAAACCACTGCCTGGCGCTCCTTAAACTGGAGGCCCTCTTTTACGCCCGATTCCTTTTCTTCCCGATTGTTTTTGCCGCCGAAATCGTCGTGTTTTCGGCCATAAGGCAGCTCGACGGCGCAATGTTGGTGGCGTTGTTGATGCTGTTTGGCTGCATCGTAATCTTCTGGTCCTATGGCTTTATCTTTCAGGATGGGACCATGGGTTTCCGGTGCGGGGAGCAGAGACGCGCGCTCCGTACCCTGGAGTTCCCGTTTTCGCGCGCATTCGACCGGAGAACCCTATTTGGGGCTCGCTCGCTGATGTTCTTCTTCAGCGTATCCATACCGCTCGTGACCTTTGTCGTCGCGAGTCTTTGGCACCCGGATCGAACGATCGAAATCAATCGGGGCGCGGGTTCTCCGAGTCCGGCCATCCAGGCGTACTATCTTGCGCACTTCCCGGGCGCGATGCTGCAAACCGCGGATGCAACACCCAATCTCCCAAGTCATCCGGGATCAGTGCCGCAGCCGCACAATTTCAAAAAATCGATCGTGCTGCCCCGCGCCCAGACCGAACTGGCCGTTACCACCCTTTGGGTGGGTGTCATCGGGGCGGCGCTGTATCAGGCGATGATGCTGGGGACCCTGCGGTTCAAGTGGTTACAGCGGCTGCTGCCGATAGGCCTCGGCGTTTTGGCCCCGGGCGCCGTTATGGCAATTAACGCCGTGCAAATCATCCGGGCGGCAAAGCAGCATTTGGGCAACGACCGACTCCCGGTGCTGGACCGGGCGCAGGCCTGGGCGATCCAGAATTCCCTGGTGTTTCTGCTGATCGGCGCAGTGATCATCGGACTGGCGCTGCGTTTCAGCCGCCGGCGATTTGTCCGGCAGGAAGCGCTGGCCTGAACAAAGACCTCCAGTATTGAAATCCGGCTGCTCGCAGCCGGATTTCAATACTCGAGGTCTCAAATCTTCCGCGTTCGAAGGAGCTTTTCGCGGCCGACGAAGTAAAGCAGGAGGACGAGGGCCGCGAAGGGAATCATCGAGAGAAGGTCGGCATTCGGGCCGTTGAAAAATGGATTGTGGGCATTCGACCAGTCCGTCAGCGCCGAATCGAAATGCTCGATGGCACCGGGAACGCCCGTCGTGATCGCGATGATGATTCCGGCGATCGCCCCGCCTGCGATATAGCCCGAGGCGAGCAGGACGCCGGGGCTCTTGTCGCCTTCGGCCGCAAGCTGCTCCTCGGTCAGGTTGGCGTGCTTGAGCTTCCGCCTCTGGTGCCAGCCGACCAGGGCGCGGACGAGCCCGCCGACCCAGATTGGTGTCGAGGAGGACAGTGGCAGGTAGACCCCGACTGCGAATGCGAGCGATGGAAGCCCCGACATCTCCAGGACGAGGGAAATCATGACTCCCAGGAGTACAAGGGCCCACGGCAGCTTCCGGTCCAGGATTCCCTTGATGATGTAGGACATGAGCACAGCCTTCGGCGCGTCGAATTTTCTGACGACGCTTCCGTCCGGCCGGTGGGCGAACCGCCCGTTGATGCCCGGATCGACGTACCACACCGCGCGCCCGGAATCATCGACCAGGTACTTGCCGGGAGCTCCGCCTTCCAGGTCCGTCTTTTGCCAGACATGGTAAATCTTCGGGTCCTGCTCGGCCTGGGGCCCCTTGATCTTCTCGGTCCTGTCGAGGGAGCCCACGTCGGTATGGATCCCGCCGGGCGCCACCTGCGCCGCGGGGACGTAGACGGTCGCGGCCTGGTTAAGGACGAGGAGAATGGGCCCCAGCGCAACGGCCGAGGCGAACGCGCCGAATAGGATGGAGATCTGCTGGTACTTTGGAGTCGCGCCAAGGAGGTACCCCGTCTTCAGGTCCTGGGAAGTGGTGCCTCCGTTCGAGGCGGCTATGCAGACGATGGCTCCGACGGAAAGCGCGGTCACGTAGTAGGTGCCTCCGGTCCAGCCCACGAGGAGGAAGATGAGGCAGGTCAGGAGCAGCGTCGCCACGGTCATTCCGGAGATCGGATTTGACGAGGAGCCGATCTCGCCGGTCAGGCGCGACGAGACGGTGACGAAGAGGAAGCCGAAGACGACGATCAAGATTGCGCCGAGCAGGTTCATGTGGAGGGCGGGCGCCGCGGTGATTCCGATGATCAGGATCACGATTCCGATTCCCACGAACTTGATCGGGAGGTCCCGTTCGGTGCGAAGAACCGCTCTCTTCCCGGTCCCGGCGGCCCTTGCCAGGCCCACGTCGCGAAGACCGGCGCGCAGGCCGTGCCAGATTGTGGGAAGGGAACGGAAAAGGCTGATGATCCCGCCTGCGGCGACCGCGCCCGCGCCGATGTAGAGCACGTAGGCGCTCCGGATCTCGGACGGGTCCATCTGCGAAATGGGAATCGTCCCCGGGGCCAGCGGCCCTGAAATCTGCTCCCCGAAGAACTTGATCATCGGGATCAGGACGAGGTAGGCGAGGACGCCGCCGGAGCACATGAGCGAGGCGATTCTCGGGCCGATGATGTAGCCGACGCCCGTCAGTTCGGGCGAGATCTCGATGCTCAGGGAACCCGACTTGAATGGGGCCCCGAAGACTTTCTCGGGCACGTCCCGCCATCCCTTCCCGGCGATATTCATCACCTTGTAGAGGAGGCCGATGAAAAACCCGGAAAAGATGACCTTGCCTCCAGGAGACTTGCCCAGGCCCGCCGCCTCGGCTGCGCGCACTTCGGCCTGCGCCGACGGCGAGGCCAGGGCGATATCATCCGGGGAAACCCCGGCGGCGAGGACTGCGGCGCAGGCGGTTCCCTCGGGGTACTTGAGCACGCCGTGCTCCTTGACGATGAGCGCCCGCCGCAGCGGGATCATCATCAGGATGCCGAGAAGGCCGCCCAGAACCGAGACCAGGAGGACGCGGGTCAGCTCGAGCTCGAAGCCGAGAATCATGATCGCCGGCATGGTGACGGCGACGCCGAAGGCGATGGATTCCCCCGCGGAGCCGGCCGTCTGGGTGATGTTGTTCTCGAGGATCGTGGAGTCGCGAACGCCCAGCTTCGAAAGGCCGCGAAACAGGGCGAGCGAGATCACGGCCACGGGAATCGAGGCGCTCACGGTCAGACCCACCTTGAGGGCGAGGTAGAGGGAGGAGGCGCCGAACAGGATTCCGAGGATCGTGCCGGTCATGACCGCGCGAAGCGTGAACTCGCTCATCCGGGTCTGCGGAAGAATGAATGGCTCGATCCGCGGGTCTTTGAACTCAAGCCGGGGGTCGGAGGGAGGCCGCTCGCTGTTTGGCATCGGGGAAGAGGAAAGGCTGATTCCGCGGCGCCCTCTGGCAAACGAAATTGGTGCATTTTGGCGTCGCAGTGTTCATGCTTCTGGCCAAGAAAAAACCATGGCCACCACCCTATACTGTGCGGCAGTGGATCTAGGCGCCACGAGCGGTCGCGTGATCACGGGATCCTGGGCGAAGAATCGGCTGACGCTGAAGGAAACCCATCGTTTCCCGAACAACTTCCATTCGCTTGGAGGACATGATTACTGGGAGATCGGCTCGCTGTGGGAGGAGGTGCGGACGGGCCTGCGCAAGGCTGCCGCGGATTTGCCGCGCGGATCCCGGCTGGCCTCGGTGGGGGTCGACTGCTGGGGCGTCGATTACGCGCTTGTCAACGATTCGGGCCGCCTCGTTTTTCCGGTGCACGCCTACCGCGACGCCCGGACGCGGCCCGGGCTCGAGCGGCTGGCGCGCACGCGGGCCGCCCTTGAGCGCGTATATGCGGCGACCGGCATTCCCAACGTGTTTTACAACACGAGCCTGCAGCTCGAGGAGACCATCGCGGCGTGCCCCGCCGTGGCCGACCTCGCAACCCGGTGCCTGTTCCTCCCCGACTATTTCAATTTTCTTTTGTCCGGCCGGATGGAGAACGAAATCACGATCTCGAGCACTTCGCAGCTCCTCGACGTGCACTCAAAGGACTGGTCGCGCGCGGCGCTCGACCACTTTCGCGTGCCTCCCCAGTGGTTTTCGAAGCCGATCCTTTCCGGAACGAAGCTCGGCCGCGTCCGCGATCTCCCCGAATTGTCGGGAACGCAGGCGATCGCCGTGCCGGGCCATGACACCGCTTGCGCGTACGATGCCATGCCCGCCAGCCCCGATGGCAGCGACCTGTACCTGAGCTCCGGCACCTGGTCCCTGGTGGGATTCGAAAACGACAAGCCCGTCCTCGGCCGGCAGGCGCTCGAGGCCCGCGTCGCGAACGAGCGGATCGGCGACGGCCGATACCGTCCCCTCACAAACGTGACCGGCCTTTGGCTCCTCGAGGGAATCATGAAGGACTTCAGCTCCCGGCCCGCGAGCGACGCGCAGTGGACCGCGCTCATCCGGGCCGCGGCCAGGCTGCCCGCCTCCGGCGAACTTCTCGACGTGGCGGACGCGTCGTTCGCGAACCCGCCGTCGATGAAGGGTGCGATCGACGCCCAGCTGAGGAAGCGCCGCATTTCGCCGCCCGGGACGCTGGCCGGCTACGCGCGGCTCATCTGCGATTCGCTCGGGCGCGGACACGCCGGCGCCAAGGCGGCCTTCGAACGCATGACGGGGCGCGCATTCAAGCGCATCCTGATTGTGGGCGGCGGATCCCGGAACACTCTGCTATGCCAGGCGACCGCGGATGCGGCGGGGCTGCCCGTCGTCAGTTTCAAGTTGGAGGGAACCGCCGTCGGAAACATCGCGAGCCAGCTGATCGCCCTGGGTGCGGTGAAGGATCTGGCGACATTCCGCAGGCACCTCGGGGCGGCGCTCGATCAGAAAGTCTATTCGGCCCGCAGCCGGGCGCCTACCAGATCGTGAACCGATCGGCGGCCGGCCGGCGCATGGGCGCGCCCTCGGGCACGTTGAACGCGTTTGCAAACTCGTCCATGTTGGAGAGCGGCCCGTTGCAGCGGAACTCTCCGGGCGAATGCGGATCGATGCGGAGCCGCCTCAGCGCCTCCTCGGGCGTGAATTTGACGGCATAGATCGAGGCAAAGCTCAGGAAAAAGCGCTGTTCGGGAGTGAAGCCGCCGATCCTGTCGCGGGGCTGGCCCGCCAGGGCCTTTTGCAGCGCGGCATAGGAGATCCGAAGGCCTCCGAGATCGGCGATATTCTCGCCCTGCGTGAGTTCGCCGTTGATATGGACGTTCGGGATGGGGAAGTAGCCGTTGAATTGCGCCACGATTGCCGCGGAACGCGCCTTGAAACGGGCCTCGGATTCGGGCGTCCACCAGTCGGCCAGGTTGCCGTGCGCGTCGAATTGGCGTCCGCGGTCGTCAAAGCCATGGGTCATCTCGTGCCCGATCACGGTGCCGATTGCGCCATAGTTCACGGCGTCGTCGGCTTTTGCGTCAAAAAACGGCGGTTGCAGGATTCCCGCCGGGAAAACGATCTCATTTCGGGTCGGGCTGTAATAGGCGTTCACCGTCGGAGGCGTCATGGCCCATTCCGTCCGGTCCACCGGCCCGCCGATCTTGGCGAGGTTGCGGCGGACCTCGAACGCCTTCGCCTTGAGGACATTCAGGACGTAGGGCCCCCGGTCGATGACAAGGGAGCTGTAATCCCTCCATTTTTCCGGATAGCCAATCTTCACCGTCATGGCGTCCATCTTGGCGAGAGCTTTTGCCCGCGTCGGCTCGTCCATCCATTCCAGGGTCTGGAGCCGGTCGCGCAGGGCCGACTGAAGGTCGGCGACGAGCCTCAGGGCGCGAACCTTGGCCTCCGGGGGAAAATAGGCCGCGGCGTAGAGCTGCCCCAGGGCCTCCCCGATCGAGCCGTCGATCGTTGTGACGACCCGCTGCCAGCGGGGCTTCATGCTCTTGGTGCCGGTGAGGATCGTTCCGTAGAAATTGAAGTCTTCCTGGGCGAAGTTGTCCGAGAGGTAGGGCGCGAACGCGTGGATCAGTTGCCAGCGCAGATAGACCTGCCATTCGGCCACGGAGGTTTGGGCGAGGGCCGCGGAAAACGCCTTGAAAAAGTCGGGATGGGCAAAGTTGAGATCCGTGAAGGCCGGCGCGCTTGTCTCGTGAAGGTACCCCGGCCAGTCGATCCCGGGAACGAGGGATTCGGCCGCTTCGAGGCTCATCTTGTGGTAACTCGCGTTGGGATTGCGCAGGACAACCTGCGTCAGGGAGCCTTTCGCGAGCGCGGTTTCGAGCTTCATGACCGCGGCGGCGTCCGCCTGGGCCTTCGCTGGCGCGGCTCCGAGCAGCCCCAGCATCCGCGAGACATGCTCCACGTATTGCTCACGGATCTTTTTCGATTTCTCGTCGTCCCGGAAATAGTAATCCCGTTCGGGCAGGCCCAGGCCGCCCTGGCCCAGCTGGGCGATCTCGCGGTCGCTGTCCTTGATGTCGGCCGCGCTTTCAAACGAGAAGCCCGCAGGGACGCCGATCCGATGCAGGCGGGCGATTTCAACCAGCACGTCCTCCGGGGACTTTGTCGCGCTGATGCGCGTGAATTCGAATTCGAGCGGCGAGGCTTCCGCCGCGTTGATGTCGGGAACATCCAGGCCGCTTGCGTAGAAATCCCCGACCATCTTTTCAACCGGGGTCGCCTGATTCTCCTGGGCGCTCGCCCTCTCGCAAAGGACGCGCAGGTTTTCCTGGTTCCGCACGGACAGTTCATCAAAGCTGCCCCAGCGCGCGTATTCCGGCGGCATGACCGTTCGCTTCAGCCAGGCGCCGTCGGCGTATCGGTAAAAATCGTCCTGGGGACGGACCGACGGGTCCATATTCCCGGGAATGAATGCCGCTTTCGCGGCGCCGGCGAGGGTGAGCGCCGCGAACACGGCGGCGGAAAGCTTTCTCGGCATACGGCCATAAACCAGAACCGGCGGACGATTTCACCCATATTCTTCGGCCGGGGCCATCGGCGTTGACGGGGACCCCCGCTGCTGGCAAACGGATTGGCGATGTTCTCGAAGAAGGAAGGGACGGCCTCTTCCGCAAATGGAGCCCGCCTGGCCGGCTGGATTTGCCTCGGCGCGACCTTCCTGGGGCTCGCGTGGCGCCAGCACCGGTTTGTGGACCGTTACGCGGTGAACATGATGTATTGGGACCAATGGGACCTTTACCGCCCGTTTTTCGAGAAATGGGGTCCTTGGGGGATATTTTCGTTTCAGTTCGGTCCCCACCGGCAGGGGGCGGGGTTCCTGGTTACACGGGTCCTGGCGGGGATCAGCGGGTGGAATTCCCGGTGGGATGCCTTCGGCGTCAGTTTCCTTCTGGTCGCCGCGGCGCTTGCGGCGCTTTGGCTGGCGCGCCGCTGCGGCGTCCGCTCCATCCTGTCCCTTGCGGCGATTCCGCTCATTTTTTTCAATATTCACCAGTACGAGGTCTTTGTCGGCGCATCAAATCTCTCGCACGGGGCGATGCCCGATCTCCTCCTGATGCTCTATTGCCTGGCTTGGTTCATCCGCGACAGGCGGGCAAGGCTCGTGATTCAGGGGGCGCTCGCGCTGCCGATGATCTTCACGGGCTTTGCCCAGATGGGCGGCGTCCTCGCGCTCTTGATCGCCGTCCTCGAGATGGCTCAGGCCGGGCGGGCACCGGCGGAGGGCCGGGCGCCCATTTTGTGGAATGCGGCAGGCGTGATCCTGATTCTTGGCGCATTTGCGCTCTTCATCCACGGATTCAAATTCAACGAGATCGACGTCGATTTCCGATTTCCCTACGGGAGCCTGGGGCAATGCGCTGTCTTTGATTTCCTGATGCTTGCGAACTTCTTTGGCCTGCCGCCGCACGTGCTGGGCTCCGTGCTCTTCGGCGGGGGGGTGGCGCTCCTGCTTGCCTTCTGCGTCGTTTGGCATGGCCTGCGGTGCTGGCGGGAGGGATTTGAGAGCAGGCGCGCCAGCGTGGTCATCTTCTTTCTTTCCGGATTCACGCTCCTTTACTGCGCGGACACGGCGATCGGGCGCGTGCACCTGGGCCTGGACGCCGCTCCTGCCGCGTCGAGGTACGTGACCCTGATGGCTCCAGGGGCCCTCGCGATTTTTCTGCATTTGGCGACCCTGAGGTTCCGGGGGGCCGGAGTCCTCGGGTTGATCCTGGCTATTGCGCTCGTCCCGGCGACGACCCGGCTTTCCCCGCGCGAGTGGGAGTCCGTCCGGTCATACTCGGAGGGGCGCGCGGCGTGGAAAGCCGCCTACCTGGCCACGCACGACGAAGCGAAGGCGACCGCGGCCAGTCACTTCGAAGTCTATCCGCACTCCGTTGCCGCCCGCCTAGAGTATCTCGAGCGCCACCACCTGAATCTTTTCAACGGGCAGCCGGATCGCTAAGCCTGCAGGCGATGCGCGACCATGCTCCGGAGGAGGGCGTAAAGGAGGGCCAGCCTCGGAAGGCCTGTCCCGGCGGCCTGGGCCCGGCGGAGGGGCTCGCCCCAGATCGGTTCAACCTCGACTTCGCGGCCGGCCTGAAAATCGACGAGGCTCGATGGGCGGTAGGCGCCCATCGGCAGGGTCACGTCAAACTGCTTTTTGAGGAAGTCGTCCGAAATCGAGTGGCCGAACGCCGCGGCTCCGCGTTGGATTTCAGCCATCAGGGCGCGCGCTTCGGCGGCCAGGGCGGGATCGGCGCAGACGAGATCGGTCGGGATGCCGCCGGCGGCGATTGTAAGGCCGTTGAAGGGAACATTCCAGACGAGCTTGTGCCAGCGCGCGGAATCGAGGTTCTCGGCGACGCGGGTCCTGACGCCGGCCTCGTTGAACTGCCCGGCCAGGGCGTGCGTTCGGGCGCAGGGCGGGCCGGCGAACTCTCCCACGGTGAGCGAACCGGCGTGGAAGCAGGTCACTTCGCCGGGAGCCGTCCGGTTCGTCGCGATGAATGCGAGGCCGCCCATCACCCGGTTCGGGCCGAACAGGGATGCCAGGAGCTCGTCCGCACCGAGGCCGTTTTGAAGGGTCAGGATCGCCGTCTCCTTGCCGAGCAGCGGCGGAACGAGGGCGGGGAGCTGGCTGTTGGAGGTTGTCTTTAGAGTGATGACGACGAGTTCAACCGGCCCGATTTCGGCGGGGCTGGCGAAAACCGCGGGATGCGCGAGTTCGCTTGTCTTGACCCCGTCCAGGAGGCGGAGAGTGCCGCGGGAACGAACGGCGCCCAGGTCGCCGCGCATCAGGAATCTGACTTCCGCACCGGCCAGGGCGAGGCGCATGCCGTAATAGAGCCCGATGGATCCGGCGCCGACGATTGCGACTTTTTGAAAGGGCTTGGCCACGGGCCCACATTAGCAAACCTCGGTGCGGCCGGGACAAACCAAAAGGGCGGCGGGGGCCGCCGCCCACGCGAATCTCAAGGATGGCTGGAAGCGATCAGCCGGTCCACGACCGCATTGAGGATGCGCTCGGTGGGTCCGCCCCCGTAGCCGGAATACTTGAAACGGATGACACCGTCGCCGTCCAGGACGTAGACGGTAGGCCAGCTGCTGACATGCCAGGCCTTTGATATCGGGCCGTCGGGGCCGAGGTCTCCGTTCCAGAAGGAGGGCCAAGTCGCTCCTTCCCTGGCCGCCACTGCCAGGGCCATCTCGGTATCCCCATCCGAGTTGACGCCGATCAGGGCCACCGGCTTGCCAGCGGCCCGCGCGGCTAAACGACGCTCCATCGGCATCATCTGCATGGATGGACCGGACCAGGCTCCCCAAAAGCTGAGGACGACGACCTTGCCCCGATAATCGCTCGTCTTTAGAGGCTGTCCCCTGATATCCCGGGCAGTGATGTCCGGCGCGCGCGCTCCGATGGTAAAATGTTCGATTTCATCCAGTTCGCCGCGCGCAATCTCGCCGCAGGTAGTTGAACCGGAAACGTCTCCGGGGCAGTCCGCGTATTGGTCGGCGAGAATCCGGAGCCGCTCGGCCGCCTGGGCATAGAGCGCTTTGGATCCGCCCGCCGCCTCCACCTCATCGAATTGCGCCCGGATCGCTGGCGTCGTCCCCGCGCCGAAGCGGAGGTCATCGGGCACATTCTCGGCCAACTCCGCATTTGTCGCGCGGATCATGAGAAAGCCGGCGGCGGCATAGGTGGCATAGGCGCGGGCGAGGCGATCCGGATTCTGCCTTGCCACCGCGTCGAACAGGGCCGCGGGCGCCGCCTCT
>JBEKAO010000008.1:0-73511 GCA_050015855.1 Opitutaceae bacterium
CGACGGCCAAAGGCATACTCGTTGCTCACCCACCACCGCAGTGAAACTTTTACGCCCGACGCCCGATGATCTACCCATCGACCTCGGGCCTTAACTTAGCGCCATTGAGGTCTGAGGTGGTTGTTGGTCTCTTGACTCGCCGGATGCGGGCGGTAGCCCTTGGTGAACAATCGGCGTGTCCATACCTGGTTCCAATTTAGGCAGGGCGATCCGGATCTCGTTGCGGGAGCTTGTGTCCCCGCTTGCGCGCCCATCGCCGGTTTTCATAGGATTGCTCTGCCTCGCAGCGGCGATTCCGGTCTATTTCGCATTGTACACCCACCTGGCCTGGGAGGATTTCCTGATCACGTACCGGTACAGCGAAAATTTGGCCCGGGGCCATGGCTTGGTCTACACGGTCGGCGAGCGGGTCTACGGCTTCACCTCGCCCCTGAACGCGCTCCTGCCCGCCCTTTTCGCAGTCGTATTTGCGGCAAAGGATTTTGTGCTGCCGCTGTGGCTTTTCCGCGCCGTTTCGCTGGCGGGCCTTGTTTTTGCCTGGATATCGATCGTCAGCGTTTTTGCGCGCGGCGAGGGTGCCTCGCGGATCCGAATCCTGATCGGGTTCGTGTTCCCCGTCATCGCCGCCCTCGAGATCAAATCGACGGCATTCGCGATGAGCGGGCAGGAGGCGGGGCTCGTGCTGGGCTTTCTGGCGCCCGCATTCGCGATCGCAATCCTCGGCTGGGCGCCGCACCGGGTCCTCGGCGGCGTCCTCTGGGCCGGGTTGATGTACAGCAGGCCGGACGCGTTCGTGTACATCGCGGCGATCTCCGTGGCCGCGATCGCATTCGAAACGGGCCCGCGCAGGCCGCTGATTGCGGCCCTGGCGCACTCGGCCCTGATCTGCGGCCTGCTCTACCTTCCGTGGTTCGTGTTCACCTGGGGGTACTACGGCTCGCCGATCCCCCACACCGTGGTCGCCAAGCACGACCTCGTCGACTATGCCCCCGAAGGATACGGGCCGGCCGGGATCATCGTGGCCGCGCTTCAGTCCGCCCCGTCCGTCATCTGCTGGGCCATATCGCCCATCTACGACACGCTCAAGGCGGGGCCCGGATCCTGGCCGTGGTGGCTCCACGATTCGGAGATGATGCTCGAATTGGTTGCGGTCCTTTACTGGCTGGTGCCCAGCCGGGACCGGTTCGGCCGGATGGCTTCGCTCGTGTCGCTCGTCCTGCTGGGGTACCTGACCTACACCGATTTCGCATCCCAGCACTGCCCGTGGTATTTCCCGCCCCTTGCATTCATGAGCCTCCTGACCCTGGCCAGCGCCGCCGCAACGATTGCGGAGAAGTTCGGCGCGAGCTCCCTGCGGTACGCGAGCGCCGCCCTGATGGTTTCGGGGCTCCTGTTTTATCTCGGCTTCATCTTCTTCTCGTCCCTGGATCCGATCCGATTCAAGGAGGAGAAGATCGACGGGGGGCAGCGCCGGGACATCGGACTGTGGCTCAAGGCCCACGTTGCCCCCAATGAGACGGTCTATCTGGAGCCGCTCGGCTACATCGGGTACTACAGCGGGTGCAGGATGGCAGACTGGCCGGGCCTCGTTTCCCCCCAGGTGGTCGCAATCCGGAAGAAGATCGGCCCCACAAAGGCGTACTTCACCTGGAAGGAGGTCGCGGAGGCGCTCAAGCCGTCGTGGATCGTCGCGCGGCCAAACGAGTCGTGGTTCATGGAAAAGAGCGATTACCTCTCCCATCACTACGAGTTGGTGGAGGTCTTCGACTCTCGGAAGCTTGTCGACGACCTGGGACCCAAGGGCCAGGCGCCGGGGATGCATCTGGCCTATTCCGAATTGATCTTCGGGGTTTATCATCGCACGGACTGACGGTTTTCCGCGGAAATGAAGGCATCCCCCGGCGCCCTGGCGCTGCTCATTCTTCTTTCGGCGCCCAAAGCACCGGCCGCCGAGGCCGTCTTCAACGTGTTGGACTATGGCGCGCACCGCGACGGGTCCGCCCCCTCCACCGATTCGATACGGTCGGCCATCCAGGCGGCGAAATCCGCCGGCGGGGGCACGGTGGTGATTCCGGCGGGCAGCTACACGAGCGGCCCCATCGAGCTTGCCAGCAACCTGATCCTGCGTCTGGAGGCCGGGGCGGTCGTCCGCTTCCCCGCGGCCCGGCTTCCCTACGCATGGGGGCGCGTCCAGGGGATCGAATGCCTGGGCCCCGTTCCGCTCATCGGGGGCAGCGACCTGGAGAACGTGACCATCACTGGCCGGGGTCTGATCGAGACCGACAACGCGGAATGGACGCGACTGATGGGAGGGCCGCAGCCCAAGACGGCGAACAGCACGGGCTCCGCGTTCGGCCCGGCCTGGAACAACCTCCTTGCGCTTCTCCAGCATAAGACGCCCCAGCCGGAGAGCGAGTACCTGAAGGCCGCGCCTTTGCTCCGGCCGCCGTTCATTCGCGTGCGCAACTGCAGGAACGTCCTGATCGAGGGCATCCGCATGGTGGGGGCGCCGTTCTGGTCGGTCCATTTGCTGTACTCGGAGAATGTGGTCGTCCGCGGCATCTCGCTTGAGACGTTCCCCGGCGCATTCACCGGCGGCATCTACGTCGACTCCAGCCGCGACGTGCGCATCTCCGACTGCTATCTGGACAACGGAGACGACGCCATAACGCTCAAGGCGGGGAAGGACGCGGACGGATTGCGCGTCAACCGCCCGACGGAGAATGTCACCATCAGCAACTGCATCATCCACCGCGGGTCCGGCGGGATCGTCATCGGAAGCGAGACATCCGGCGGAATCCGAAATGTGGTCGTGAGCGGGGTCGTCTGCCGGGGAACCCAGGCGGGGATCAACATCAAGAGCGAGCGCGGGCGCGGCGGAATCGTGGAGAATGTCCGGATCGAAAACCTGGTGCTGGAGGACGTCGGACGGGCGATCAGCGTTTCCCAATACTACACGATGCAAGGGGAGACCCCGCCCCCGCAGGAGCCGGTTTCCGCGCGAACGCCCGTGTTTAGGAACATCTCGATCCGGGGAGTGACGATCCAGGGAGCGCGGGGCAGCTTCGATTACGGCTGGAATCCCGTCAGCATCAGCGGCAGCAAGCCGGGTCCGCCGGTCACGATTTCGATAGCGGGGCTCCCGGAGATGCCGATCGAAGGCCTCCGGCTGAGCGACATTGTGGGCGCCGGGGCGGGCGGATTGAGGGCGAGCGACACGGTGGGAATGGAGCTGAGGGACCTCCGGATCGACTCCGCGAGCGGTCCGGCCTTCCTGATCCGGGATTCGCGGGGGCTGCGGCTGGATGGATTGTCGACTCGAAGCGCGACGGCGGGCGTTCCCATGCTGAGGCTCGACCGCTGCCCCAGCGCCGCGGTCGCGGGCGGGGAGGCCGGAGGCTTCATTTCGGTGGCACCGGGAGAAAAAGCGCGGCTCCGGCTGGAATCCGGGCAATTGCCGGTCCGGGAGGAGGCCTCCGACTATTGGCTGGAGCCGGGCTCCCGCTGATTGGGAGTCGGCCCGGCCCGCGGGGCGCCTATTGCGGCTGCCCCGCTGCGCCCGCGTGGATGACCGGCTCTCCCTGCACGCCCGTGATCGTAAGGCCGGTTGTGTTCACGTCCGCATTCGAAAGCGTCAGGCCGCGCTTCGCTTCCACCTGGCAGTTTTCGAAGGTGACGTCTTTGACCGGCTTGTCCTTGAAGCCCTGGATGACGCCCACCGACTGCGCCGTTCCGGAGACATTGATGAGGCGCACCTTGCTGAGCGTCGTCAGAACCTTGGCCGGCGGCTCCATCGGCCCGACCATTCTCCACGAAAGTTCGATGGCGATTGCCCGGCCCACATTCTGGAGCTGGAGGTCGCGAAATACGATGTCATCGATCTCGCCGCCCCGGCTGGGCTGCGACTTTATCCGCGCAACGGTGTCGGAACCGTTGAACTTGCAGCGCTGAACGAGCACGTGGCGGATCGACCCGCTGACTTCAGAACCCATCGCGACCCCGGAGCCCGAGCCGAACGTGCAGTCGCTGATCGTGATATACTCCGAGGGCCGGTTCACCCGGAGACCGTCCGCGTCCTTTCCCGCCTTGATCGAGATGTCATCGTCCGTGCACAGGATGCTACAGCCGGTGATGCGCACGTACTGGCTGGAGCAAACGTCCATTCCGTCGGAGCTCGGAATGTACGAATCCACGCTGACGGTGAGGTTCTCCGCGATGACGTTGCGGCAATAGAGGAAGACGAATCCCCACTTGGCCTGGTTCTTCAGGTGCAGCCCGGACACGCGGATATTCGAGCAGTTCTGAAAGACTACGGAGCGCGGCGGGGACAGCCGCCCGGCGCCGCCGGGAACCGGCAGGCCGGCCGCGTTGATGATGGGCAGGTGAGCCGGATCCGGCGCGAAATTGAGGGAGTCCACGGTCGGCAAAGGCGAGGGATAGACATCCTCAGGCTTCGGAAGCGGCCCGGCCGGAGCCTGGGGAGGAGGCGCGCCCCGCCGCGGGCCAGGGCCCGGTCCCCGGGCACCCCGAGGCCCCCCTCCACGCTGGCCGTTTCCGGGAAAAGCAAGGCCGGAGCCGTCGATCGTGCCATCGCCGCTCACGGAGATGTCGTTCACGCCGATGAAATTGAGGAAGCCGGAGGTCCAGTAGCGCTCGATGCCCTCCCAGTTCGTGTAAATGGGCGGGAAGTCGGCCATGGAGGTCGTGCTTTTGAGAACGCCGTCCTGCTCCACTTCCAGGCTCACTCCTGGCTTGAAATAAAGCGCTCCGCTCAGGAACACCCCCTTCGGCACGATGATCACGCCCCCGCCGGCCGCGGAGCAGGCGTCGATCGCGGCCTGAATCGCCTTGGTGTTGACCGTCGTCCCGTCGCCGACGGCGCCGTGTTCCGAGATCACGTACTCCTTTGGGGCGCTGACGCTCGAAAGGCCCGAGGTGGGGAAGGCTGAGAGGATCAGAAATGCGGCGAGGGGCAGGCAGGGGTTCGATTTGTGCATTGCAGATCCCGATTACCACCACGCCCCTCACTCGGCAAGGCATTCGTTAGGGGGCGGGGAAGGCGGCCGGATTCTGGCGACATTGTGCGGCAAGCCAATCAGAATGGTGTACCGCGAGGGCTGGGGTGGGCGTGCCCCGGAAACTGAATTCTTGGCAGGCAAGTTCTACCATATAGCCTGTCACAAGTGAAGACGACCAATTCAGCGGTGGGCGTATCTAAAGCCAAGAACAAGTTCTTGGATCTCTTGGATCGCGTCGACCGCGGCGCGGAGATCACAATCACCAAACATGGCCGGCCTGTGGCCAAACTCGTGCCCGCATCTGCCTCTGCCGAGGAAGCGCGCAAGAGGGCGACGCTCGAATTGCGGGCGATGAGCAAGAGGTATAGTTTAAAGGGGTATTCGGTTCGCAAACTGATCAACGGGGACAGGGGATAAAGTCCTCATCGGTACGCATCCGCGAATTTTGCATTTTGATCCCTTTTCCTGATGACGCGGAAAACGAGTCCCGGCATTTGCCCGCCTGTCGTCCACCCATACATTCTAAGGCCATGAACCCTAAATTTGAAGGCTATTCCCATCCGGGGGCGCTCGTCGACGCCGACTGGCTGCAAAGACACCTCGAGGACCCGAAGATTCGCATCGTCGAAAGCAACGAGGACGTCCTTCTCTACGACACCGGGCACATTCCCGGAGCCGTGCACATCGACTGGCGGGGGGATCTCCAGGACAACACGGTCCGCGATTACGTCTCGCCCGAGCAGTTCGCCGAAGTTTGCAGCAGGAACGGGATCTCGCCCGCGACGACCGTGATCTTCTACGGCGACAAGTCGAATTGGTGGGCCTGCTACGCCCTCTGGGCCTTCCGGCTGTTCGGCCACAAGAAGGTGAAGATCCTCGACGGGGGCCGCGACAAGTGGAAGGCGGACGGGCGCCCGCTGACCCGCGACAAGCCGGGCTACCCGCGCACCGCATATCCGGTCCCGCCGAAGCGCTACGACAGGAAGATCCGGGCCTTCTTCCAGGACGCCCTGGTCTTTTCCAAGGCGAAGAAGCCGCTCATCGACGTGCGCTCGCCCAGGGAATACACGGGCGAACTGACCCACATGCCCGAATATCCCCAGGAGGGCGTTCTGCGCGGCGGCCATGTCCCGGGCGCGCGCAGCGTTCCGTGGAAGACCGCAGCGAATGAGGACAGCACGTTCAAGCCGGCCGAGGAGCTCAAGAAGATCTACACCGAAAACCTCGGCCTCGATCCCGCGGGCGACACGATCGTCTACTGCCGGATCGGCGAGCGCTCGAGCCACACCTGGTTCGTCCTCACGTATCTCCTCGGCTACAGGAAGGTCCGCAATTATGACGGTTCGTGGACGGAGTGGGGGAACCGGGTGCGGGCCCCCGTCGCCAAGGGGGAGCAGCCGGGATAATGCCGCAGTACCCGCCGAATCTCGCCGAAATCGTCGAATTCTTCGGCAATCTTTCCGACGACGAGAAGCGCGAGAACCTGATCGCCTACGCGGACGCCGCGCCGGGCTGCGCGCCGAAGCCCGGCGAGACGTTCGACCTCGAGGACGTCAGGAAGGACGAGGAATGCACCGACACCGTGGGCGTGTTCCTGCGCGTGGATCCGGTAACCCGCGCGGCCCAATTCCGGATCAATCTCGGGCCCCACGTGCAGACGCTGACGAAGGCGATGACTGCGATCCTCTGCAAGGGCCTCACCGGCGCGACCCCGGACGAGGTGCTCGAGGTGCCGCAGGACTTTGTCCCCAGGATCGTCGGCGGGCAGCTGATCCGCGTGCGCAGCCAGACCGTGTACTACATCCTCACAAGGATGAAAGGCATCTGCAAAGTGTGGTTTCAGCGGGAGCGGGCGGCCGCCGCGCGCGAATCGCCGTTGTAAACCCAAATGATCGGAATTCAGCCCGAGGGCGCGAACAGCCGCCCGATAACTCTCATCGACAGGAAAACCCGGTTT
This sequence comes from Opitutaceae bacterium, assembly GCA_050015855.1. Classification (GTDB taxonomy): domain Bacteria; phylum Verrucomicrobiota; class Verrucomicrobiia; order Opitutales; family Opitutaceae; genus Palsa-1447. The sequence goes on from JBEKAO010000008.1 coordinate 6,976, forward strand.
CCCTGCGCCCCGAGCTGCAGGAAGCCGTACTTGCGATAAAAGGCGAGGGCGCATTCGTCCTTGGCCTCGGCCACGACGGCAATGGAACCGCTCCCGCGAGCCTGGGCATAGGCCCTGAGGAGTGCGTCCATTAGGAGCAGTTGGCCCGTCCCGGGGAAATCCCTTGCACGCGCCAGCCGACCGAGCAATGTCGCCGGCAGGCGCGGATAGCGCGGCAGGCGCCGCGCGAGTTCTTCCGGCAGAGCCGCCAGTTCCACCGTGTAATTTGAGAGGGTGTAGTAGCCGACGATGCGAGAGGGATGCGCGTCCTCAATCATGACGAATGTCGCGGCCAAATGCCGCTCAGCGTCCTTGCGCGCCTGCTTCTGAAGGTACGCAGTGAGGGCCGCGCTCGTGCAGCAAAACCCCGCCCGATCATGCCGGGCGGAGTCCAGGGGCTCAAAGCGGTAGGGCATCAGCGCACCTGGTCACGGTAGCGCGCGAACGCCGATTGCAGGGTTTGCGCCGGTGCGGAGGGCGTCAAAAGGGCCTGGACGAATTCGGCCGATTCGGCCGCCGCAAGCCGGCTGAGGCGCGATTCCTGCACGGCCCGTGAGGCGCTTTCCTGCAAGGTCTGGACAATGTAGGATGTCACCGACGAGTGCCCCGTCAGGTTCGACGCTTCCTCAATGATTTCCTTCAGGGCGGAGGGAATGCGCGCTTCAAGCCGGGTGGTTGACTGCTTGCGGGCCGGGGCCGCACCGGCGGGGATTTTGCGTGCGAGATTTGGCATGAGAGCATGCGTACGGCATTTTGCCGTACACGCAAGGATGGATTGGAGTTCGCTCATGGGCGGGTTGAAGTTGGGCGCGGGGGATCGGATTCATTTGGCTCAGAAACCAGCGATATTGACTCCCTTGAACGGGAATCCCGTTATCTTCCCAATTATGGCATCCATCGGACGCAGCCTGTTTCTCATCGGCGGATTCGCATTTCTTCCGGGCTGCGCGGAACAGTCGGCAAGCGTCGCGCCCGCAAGCGCCCAGGCTCCCGCCGCCAACCCGGCGAATTCGCCCGGGGCTCCCCAGGAGGAAACCGCGCCGGCCGTTTTCAAGATCGATTTCGACACCTCCCGGGGGCCGTTCGTCGTGGAGGTCACCCGTTCGCAGGCTCCGCATGGCGCGGACCGTCTCTACAGCCTGGTGAAGGCGAAATACTTCGACGGCGCCCGCTTTTTCCGGGTCGTCCCGGGTTTCATGGTGCAGTGGGGCATTGCGGCCGACCCGGCCGTCACCAGCGCATGGGACAGGCCGATTCTTGACGACAAGGTGATCACGAGGAACGCCCGCGGCACGGTTACCTTTGCGTCTCCGGGCCAGCCCAACAGCCGGACCACCCAATTGTTCATCAACTATTCCGACAATTACCGACTGGACAGCATGGGCTTCAGGCCTGTCGGACAAGTTGTCAGCGGAATGGAAAACGTGGATCAGATCTACCCCGACTATGGCGAATACCCGGACCAGAGGCAGATCAGCGCCCAGGGAAACGCCTACCTGATCAAGAACTATCCCAATCTCGACTATATCAAGACCGCCCGAATTGAGCCATAAACGCTGCTTTCGATCCATCGGGTAGAAAGTCCATGACTATCAAACAACTTCACAACCACACCGGTCCCCTGGTCCGCAAGGCGGGCGCATCGAAGCGCCCGGTTCCAATAACTTACCGGGGTGAGGAAGTCGCGGTCATAGCCAACCGGTCGCTTCTGCGCCCAACGGTACGCAAACGCACAACTTCGCCCGAATACGAAGCCATGATGGCCGGCTCCCAAGGCAATGACATTCAGGCGGCATTGAACGAAAATCGGGGTACTTGCTAAGCATGATCTCCACCTGGTTACCGCGATGCACCACGGCTTTACCGCCATTTACACCTACGACGGATCTCAAAAAACCGCTGCCATCGCCCTCGGGCTAACTCCTCTGACCGCATAGGACAACCAGTCCGGGCCAATGAGGCTCATGGCACGAGCGGCCAAGACCGCAGGGACAGGTATTGTTTGCCGGAGGACGCCAGCTCGGGAGAAAGGAGCGGCACCGAACAGCCGATGTCGACGAACAGATGAAACGGTCCGAGGCCGTTCAGCGGATTGGGCCGATTGGGCGCGGATGGGCAGCGTGACTTATTCGGCGGATTTCAGCTCCCGCCACAGCGACGCGAGTCCCAGGCGCTCGAGCCAGGGACCAAGCACCGTCTCGTCAACGCCGGTTATCTCCCGGATTGCCCGGATATCGGCCGCATGCTTCGTGGAGCGGCCTTCGCGATAGAACTCCAACTTCCGGAGAACAACATATTCGGGCGGCGCGACCGGGAGCTCCTTGTTCCCAGTCCAGCGCAATCGACGGCGCTTTGGCAACGCCCAGGCGTGCAGGGGATCGGATCCGGCGAGATAGATGTCGGCTTTGTAACCCGATTCGAGATGAATCAGGTTGAAATGGCCGCGTTGAGGACGCGCCTGTTCGGCTTGAATGACCGATTCGGGCGGAACGTAAAACTCAGTCTCCGGAAAGGCGCGGAGCAGGGCCGCGCGCGCCGCATCGCTGAGGCTGAGGACCACGTCGAGGTCGTTCGTCACCCGCGGCTGGCCGTATAGAATCGCCGCAGTCGCGCCTGTCACCATGTAAGGGGCGCCGATCGCCTCCAGTCGATCGACGAAAAGACCCAGCTCATCCGGTCCGGGCATGGAGGATTCGGTCCGCAACGGCACGTTGAATCTGCTCATCCGACCAGGCCGGATGCCGATCGCGAAATCCTGCCGCAAGCAACTCGCGCATCGTGCGGTTCATCCGGAGCGCCTGTTCCAAGCGCCGGGATGCGGTCATGGCCCTGTAAATCGCCACTTGGCGCTCATGCGCGGCAGCTTTGTGATCAAATTGGGCGGCGACGGGCATGAGGAGAAGGTAGCAGACGAAATGCGGCCATCAAGGATTCTCGATTGTCCGGGGGCGCCCAAATGGCCTTTCGACTGGAGACGATGAAGGGGATCTCGCCAGACTTGGGTCGATGAGCGGCATCCTCTGGACGTGATAACGTCCAAGGCCAATAATTCGCACAATAGATATTATGTTAACTCTCGTTTCGAAGGTGTGGTTGCTTACACCTGCCTACAGTCTCTATACCTCCACGATGAAAACCACCTCTCAACTGAGAGGCAATAGTCTCGGCGTCCGGATCCCCGCGCCTATCGCCCACGACACCGATTTGACCCACGGCCCTAAGGAAGGCATGCAGCGAGAGGCCGGCCGGATCGTCCTGACGCCCACGCGCCGCTCAAGGCGCTTTGAACTGAAATCTCTGCTCACCAAGTTCACCCTTGCCAAAATCCCCGACCGTGACGTTTGGGACGCACCAATTGGCAAGGAGGTCTGGTGAGCACGCCCCCGACTCCGGTTCTCGGTGACTTGGTATGCCTGGATTTCACGCCACAGGTCTTGCTGGAGCGTTTCTTTCCTCCAGCAAAGTCAGGATTTCAGCCGCTTGATGAATTGCGCCTCGAAAATCTCGTAAACTAGGCGGCGTTCCCCGATGAGGATCGCTTCAATCGCACCATCGGGCGCATAATTGAAGATGATCCGATGGCGGCCCACCCGAAGCCGATAATAACCCGATAAATTGCCCTCCAACGCGCAAATGTCGCCCCGCTCTTCACGCAATTCAGCGAGTGCATGTTTGACCGCCCGGCGCCCTTCCGGGGCCAGCCGGCGGGCATAATCAATGACTTGAGTTGATGGGCGGAGGACCCGGCTCATTCGGGAATATCGTCAAGCTTCCCGAATCGGGTGCGACCGGCCTTATGCTCGGCAATTGCGTGCATGGCCGCCTCGTCACCCATGATTTCGAGGGTCTCGGCGATTGCGCTCATGCGTTTCTGGCCAATCATGCAGGCGACCGGCTCATCGTGACGGGTGACGGTAACAACCCTCCCTTTCTCGGCGGCTCTTACCAAGGCCGGGAAGGAGTCCTGTCCTTCGGTGATGCTGACGGTAGATTTCATGTTATAACCTGTAGATTATTGGCGCCGAAAGTCAACCGGCCTCGCCTGCCGAAGCCGCCGCGGGGCGATGGCGTCCTTGCGCGTTCCCGGCAAATGGGTATCCGTGACGCGTGAACCCGGGCGAATCCCCTGCCGACCCTCCGGACCCGCGCCGAACCTACCGGCTGACGCGTTTCGTCATCCTGCGGCTGCTCGGCTTCGTCTATGTCGCGGCATTCTTCTCCGCGCTGCGCCAGCTCGTTCCGCTCATCGGCTCCCGCGGACTTTTGCCGATCGGCCTTTTCCTCGAGCGCGCGCAGGGCTATTACGGCTCGACCGCGGCCGCCTGGTTTCACGTCCCCACGCTGTTCTGGATCAATCACTCGGACGCCGCGCTCCTCGCCGTTTCCTCCTGCGGGCTCGCGCTCGGCTGCGTCCTCCTGGCGGGGTTCGCCAACGTCCCAATGATGGCGATCCTCTGGGCGCTGTACGTATCGATCATCCACGGCGGGCAGGACTGGTACGGTTACGGCTGGGAGATCCAGCTCAGCGAAACCGGATTCCTCGCGATCTTCCTGTGCCCGCTCCTCGATGCGCGTCCGTTCCCGCGGCGCGAGCCGCCGACGGTCGTCATCTGGCTCTTCCGGTGGCTCGCCTTCCGGATCATGCTCGGCTCCGGACTGATCAAGCTGCGCGGCGACTCCGTCTGGCGCGACCTGACGGCGCTCTACTATCACTTCGAAACGCAGCCGATACCCAATCCCCTCAGCCGTTGGTATCACTTTCTGCCCCGGCTCGTCCTGAAGCTGGGGGTGCTTTTCAACTATCTGGCCGAAATTGTCGCGCCCTGGTTCGTCTTCGGGCCGCGGATTGGAAGGCTGGTCGCGGGCGCGGTGATGATCGCATTCCAATTGACCCTGATCACCAGCGGCAATCTCTCCTTCTTCAACTACCTGACGATCGTCCCCGCCCTGGCATGCCTGGACGACGCCTTTTGGGCGAAGCTCCTCCCCGGGGCGTGGGTTCGGCGGGCAGCGGCTGCCGGGGAGCCGGGCGGCGGGATGCGAATCGCCGCCTGGTCGGTCGCCGCCGTGGTGGCGATCCTGAGTGTGCGGCCGGTCACCAATCTCATTTCCTCCCGGCAGGTCATGAACACGTCCTTCGATCCGTTTGAAATCGTGAACACCTACGGAGCCTTCGGCTCCGTGGGCCGCGAGCGCCTGAACGTCGTCTTCGAGGGCACCGACGCCGACGTCCCGCTTCCTTCCGCGGATTGGAAACCCTACCCCTACCTGGCCCTGCCGGTCGACCCGGCCCGGCGGCCGGTGCAGGTCGCCCCGTACCAGCCGCGGCTCGACTGGCAGATGTGGTTCGCCGCCATGGCCACGTACCGGCAGTACCCCTGGACCCTGCACCTGGCCTGGAAACTTCTCCATAATGATCCCGGGGCGCTCAGCCTTTTCGGCGGCAATCCCTTCCCGGACCATCCGCCCCGCTATATCCGGGCGACCCTGTACCGCTACCGGTTCGCGCCGCCGGGCAACGCCCGGGGCCTTTGGTGGAACCGCGAGGTCCTCGGCAGCTGGCTGTCGCCGCTCTCGGCCGATGACCGGCAGTTGCAGCAGTTTCTTGTCGCCTACGGCTGGCTGCCCCCGCCCAACGGCGGCAATTAATCGGGAAATCCGGACCCTGCCAGGCAAAAACGACCGGACCTTGAGCTTCGCAACGGTTTATGCTTAGAGTTGAAGCCTATGTCCCTTCCCGGCTACTCGAAAGATTTCCCGTATACCGCCAAGGTGATCGAGGAGCGGCTCCTCACCGGGCCGGGCTCGGATAAGGAGACCAAGCATCTGGTCGTCGATATTGCCGACAGCGGACTGCAGTACACGCCCGGAGACTCGCTTGGCGTTTGGCCGTCCAACCGGCCGGTCGACGTCGACGAAATCCTGCGCGGCCTGAAGGCAAGCGGCGATGAAGTGGTCACACTTCCGCACGCGGCGGGACCGATTTCATTGCGTTCGGCCCTGACCAACCGCCTGGCACTGGCCGGTCCGACGCGAAAGTTCGCGGAGACGCTTGCGGGCGCCGTTTCGGACCCGGCCAGCGTGTCCAAGCTGAAGGAACTTCTTGCGCCGGAGGCCAAGGAGACCCTGACCCAGTTTCTCGGCCAGCGGGAGTACGTCGACTTGCTGGCGGAGTTTCCCAGCGCAAAAATCGGGCCTCAGGTCTTTGTCGACCATCTCCGCCGCCTGCAGCCCCGGCTTTATTCGATCGCCTCCTCCTCCCGGCTCTTTCCAACCAAGGTCCACCTGACCGTTGCCGTGGTCAAATACGAGACCAACGGCCGCGAACGGTTCGGGGTTTGCTCAAATTTTCTGGGGAACCGGGTCGAGGTCGGGGTCACCGCCGTGCCTGTCTTCGTCGCCGACTCGCATTTTCGACTGCCGGAAGCGGGCGACCGGGATGTGATCATGGTCGGACCCGGGACCGGAATCGCCCCTTTCCGAGCCTTTGTCCAGGAGCGCGCGGCGGCGGGCGCCACGGGCCGCAACTGGCTGTTCTTTGGCAATCGGCACAGCAAGACAGACTTCTTTTACGAGGAGGAGTGGCGGGAGGCTTTGGCCCAGGGCCGGCTGACCCGGCTCGACACCGCGTTTTCCCGCGACCAGCCGACGAAGGTATACGTGCAGGATCGGATCCGCGAAAACGCCTCCGAGATCTGGAAATGGATCGGAGGCGGAGCCTATTTGTACGTCTGCGGCGACGCACGCCACATGGCCAAGGACGTCGACGCCGCCCTGCGCGATGTCGCCGCCACGGAGGGCGGGATGTCGCCGGCGGACGCGGCGGCATACCTGGCGCAGATGAAAAAGGACCGCAGGTATCAGCGGGATGTCTACTGATCGGGCGTAACTGCCCGGCGGGTAACTATTTCGCCCAGCGACTTGAAAAACCGCTCCGCATCGACACCGTTGCGGGCGTTGCCGATGTCGCCGACCAGCACCAAATGGATTGTCGGGAGAAAAGTGGATCTATCCGCCTTTATCGGGGGAGCGCTTGCGGGCTATCTCGTGTATTTCATGCACGCCGGCCTTGGTTGGGACATGCTGCTGATCTACATCCTGTTCATCACCTTCCTGGACACCCCGCATTTCTTCGGCACCTACCTTCGCACGTACCTGGACAAGCAGGAATTCCGCGCCCGGCGCAGGCTATTGCTGGGCAGCCTGTTATGGATACCGGTGGGGCCCTTTATCCTGCTGATCTGCTACCTCCTTTTTACGGCTGGGGTCGCGCATTATATGGCGCCCTTTGAGGCCTTTGTGCTCGCGGTTGGAATCTGGGCCTATTGGCACGTGGTTCGGCAGCACTATGGGTTCATGCGGCTCTATCAGGTGAAGAACGGCGAGACAGGCCTCAGGGATCGGCGGGCGGACGGCCTGCTCATGCATTTTGGGCTGATGCTGCCATTTTTCGTTTTTGTGATCCGGCATTCGGAAAGCAGGCAGGCCTTTGGCCTGTCGGCCACGATTCCCGCAATGCCCTCGATTAAGGAGCTCGGCGGGATTTCCGGAATCCTCTCGGGCTCCTGGGTGGGGCGCGTCGCCTGGGAACATGTCGCGATCGGGGCCTGCACGGTGGCGCTGGCTTGCCTGATCGGCGCCTTCATCTGGAGGCAATATTGCAAGTGGCGGCAGGGCGACTCCCTGAACGTTCCGAAAATCCTTCTCTTCGGCGCCGTCCTTCCGCTGCACATCGTCGTCTGCTATTCGCAGTCGACCCTGACCGCGCCCCTGATCACCTTCAGCGCGTTCGTCACGATCTACCACGACATCCAGTACCACGTGCTCGTGTACTGCCACCAGCGAAACCGGTTCAGGGACGCGGCGACGGCGAGGGCCTCGGGAATCGCCGCGGTGTTTTCCAAGAATGTCTTTATCTTTGCCGGAACCGCCGTCGCATTCGGGCTCACCGTGCGCTGCCTTGGCTGCAGCATCCAGGTCTTCAACGGGGCCCAGTGTTTCACGCCCAGCATCGTGGCCAACGCCCATCTCTTCGGGTCGGTTTCCACGGACACGCTCCTGGGGGCCTTCTTCCTCGGCTTTCCCTGCCACCATTACTTTGTGGACCAGTTCATCTGGAAGCCCAGCGGCGACAAGGCCCTGCGCAGGGACTTGAACATCGAGGCGGTCGCGAGGGCCTGATCACTTGTGCACGGGAGCCTCCGCGCAGGTTTCCGTCCCGAGGGATCGCGGCCTTGACAGGTAAGAATTGTCCGTGAAAAGTATTACCATGAAATTGACCAGCAAAGGGCAGGTGACGATTCCCCAGCCTCTGCGGAAGAAGTTCGGGCTGCTTCCCGCGACCGAGGTGGCTTTCGAAGAGTCGGAAGGCGGGGTCCTGATCAAGCCCGCCGCCGCCAGCCGCCGCAGGGAGGCCGAGCGCTGGCTTCGACGCGCTCGCGGCAGCGCGACGGCGAAACTCACCTCCGACGCGATCATGCGCCTCACACGGGGGAGCGGCTGAATGGTCCTGGTCGACGCCAACGTCCTCCTGGATATCCTGACCGACGATCCCAAATGGCGTCCTTGGTCGGAGGAAAGCTTTCTGGTCGCAGTCGAAACCGACCGGGCGGCGGTGAATCCCATCATCTATGCGGAACTGGGCGCCGCCTACCGCAGCTCGGCCGAACTCGACCGGGCTCTCTCCGGCTGGCCCGTGCAGCGCCTCTCGCTTCCCTATGAGGCGGCATTCCCTGCCGCCCAGGCCTTTTTGCGTTACCGGCGGGAAGGGGGTCTGCGCCGGTCGCCTTTGCCCGATTTCTACATCGGAGCGCACGCCCAGACGGCGGGGCTTGCGCTTTTGACACGCGATGCCACCCGCTACAGGAGTTATTTTCCGAAATTGCGGCTGATCGCTCCGGCTTGATGGCGGGGGCTCAAGGCCCCTAATAGGTGGCAAGCGAGACGCGGAGCACCACGGGATCCCCGCCAAAACTCAAGCCCCAGTCCGTCTCGTCCCCGTTCAGGATCCGGATGAACTTGAATTCGTCGTTCACGTAGGTTCCCTCCTCGACGCGAAGGAACTGCCGGTGCTGCCATTTGCCGTCGATCAGGGCCGATGGATTCTGCTGGGTTCCAGCCACGATTTGCTGGGACTTGCGTTGCAGTTCGGTGCCGGCGGGCCGGAAGTCGACGCGGCAAAAGTATCCGGTCACCAGAAACCGGCCGTCATCGAGCTGCGCCACCAGGGCGCGCCCCGCCGGCCTTGGATTCACCGCCGGGGGGCCGCCGCGGGACGCCCCGTACGAAACCGTCGCCTCCCAGGTTCCGAACGGCAGCGTTTGCCGTGGCCTCGCCTCCCCTTCAGCCACGGCCTGGAGCTTTCCCTCGAAATTGAGGCGGGCGATCTCCCGCTGCATCGGCCCGATCAACCGGTAGTTCATCGCCCAGGGAGCGAGGGAATCGTCCTGCGGACCCGGGGAATCAGCCGGGTTCATCGGCCGGACCGCCGGCCTGTGCGTGAAATCCAGGCCGAATGGCGAGAATCCAATGGCCTGAAGACCGAGCGCCGAGAAGAAAAAGCGGGCATTGTCGGCGCCACCGGTCTCGGGCACGAACAGGGCGTTGTCGTCGCGATGGTAGAGCTCAAGCACCCGCAGGTACGTGGCCGGATCGTTCTGGTAGATGTCGGGCGCCAGGATGTCCAGGGCCGGCGCAGCCGCCTTCCAGAGACCGAGCACATTGTCGGTGGGGCCGCCGCTCTCGTAGGAGCCCGGGGCGCCCGGCTGGCCCGCGGGACCCGGATTGAACGGGTCGCGCAAGGCCGCGTTGGCGTACATGGGAAGGGCATAGGCGGCCTTGCCCGCGGCGGCGACTTGTCCGACGTATTTCGCCACCGACCAGGCCTGGAAATACTCGTCCGCCGCCGGACCAAAGGTTTCCGGCCAGTTGCCGGATGGGGAGCCCGCCTTCACGTGCATGGCCCCGAGAACCTCGGGAGGAACGGGCGCTTCAAACAGCTTCTGCGCGGCCGTGGAGAAATCGCGGACGCTGCCCCAGCTGCCGGTCTCATTCTCCACCTGGACCATGATGACCGTGCGCTGCGGGTCCACTTCCCCGAGGTGCCGCATGAAGGCGGCAAATGCGCTCTTGTCCGCCTCGAGCGAGGCGGCGGCGTGCGGTGAGGGCGAGTCCACCGCCTGCCCCTCCCGGTCGACCATGTGCGGATAGCGGTCGAGGTCCCGCTTCATCCACTCGGGCATGTAGTGCTGGCTGCCGTTTTTCCAGGTGCCGAACCAGAGCAGGACCAGATGAACGCGATGCTCGCGGGCCGCGGCCAGCAGCGCGTCGACCAGGGTGAAATCGTACCGCCCGGGCTGCGGCTCGAGCTGTTCCCAGTAAACGGGCATTTCAACCGTGTTGACCCCCAGGGTATCCATCGCGGGCCACACCTTCGGCATCATGGCCGGCCACGAGCTGGAGTTGTGGACCTGCGCACCCAGCATCAGGTACGGAGCATCGTCCACAAGCAGGGCGAAGCGCCCGTCCTTTTTCACGACGCGGGGAATCGGATGCTCCCCGGCCTGGGCCTGGAGCGCGCTGACGGCGAATGCGGCCGCGAGGGCGGCCAGAACAGCGGAGGTTGTTTTCATGGTTGTCATCCCTGAATTGTGCTAGCCCGCAGCCACCCGAACGCTGAGCCCTGCGGGCAGCGGGTGCGGCGGCACGGCGTCGGTTATGAGCATCGCGATCTCGGACCAGCGGCTGGCGCGGACCATGTCGCGCCGCCCCCATTTGGAGCTGTCGGCCAGCACCACGCTTTGCTCGGCCCGTCGAATCATCGCGCGCTCGCACTCGACGACCATCTGGTTGGTGTTCGTCGTGCCCTCGCCGTCGAGGCCGCCGGCGGAAAGAAACGCCCAGCGCGCATGGCAGCCGTCAATATTCTCGACGGTCTGGGGTCCGACGAGGAGGCCCGAGCCGGGGTAGATCTGCCCGCCGGTCAGGAACACGTCCGCCCCCTCCCCCGCCGTGCGCAGCCGGTCGATCTGCAACGCGACCAGCAGGGAATTCGTCAGAATCCGCACCCGGCGATTGGCCATCTCCGCGGCCATTCCGAGGGTCGTGGTCCCGCCGTCGATGATCAGGACATCGCCGTCGCGGACCAGGGCGCAGGCCGCCCTCGCGATGCGGCCTTTCTCCGCGCTGTGCAGGGTCTCCCTCAGCTCGCTCGGGACGATGTCTCCTCCCGCCGGATTCCCCGGCTCACCGGGTTTTCGCCTGAGCCCGCCCCAGACCTTCTCGGCCAAGCCGCGGGCCGCGATTTCCGAAAAGTCGCGCCGGGCCGTCGCCGGCGACACGTCGAATGCGCGGCAGGCCTCCTCCAGCGTCACATCGCCCTGGCGGTCGACCAGGGTGATTAGCGCGCGGTGCCGTTCCAGGCGTTGCATGGCTAACAGGCTGGCAGGGATTCCGCCGCCAGGGCGCGCATCCGCCCGATCGCCTCCGGGCTCACCCTCCCCTGGGAGAAAATCGACGTGGATCCGGCCACGAGCACGTCCGCGCCCGCCGACACCATCGCCGGAATGTTGGCCCAGCTCACGTTTCCATCGACTTCGACCTGCGCAGGACTGCCGGCCGCGGCGATCAGCTCGCGGGCGCGCGTGATTTTCGGCACGCAGAAGGGAAGCAGCTTCTGGCCCGCGCGTCCCGGTATGACCGTCATGATCGTGACCTGATCGACGTGGGGCAAAAGCGGGGCGCAGGATTCGACGCTCATGTAGGGGCCGATCGCAATTGCGGGCGAAGCCCCGGCCTGGCGAAGCTTTTCGATCAAGCGCATCGGATCGCGCGCCGTCTCGGGATGAAAGCTGACCCGCGTTCCGGGTGCGCCCGTGAACAGGGCCGTGTGCTGCTCGGGCTTCTCGACCATCAGGTGAACGTCGAGGGGAATCGGGCACGCGGCGGACAGCGCCCGGCAGAAGTCCGGCCCAAGGGTGAAATTGGGCACGTAATGGCCGTCCATGACGTCGATGTGCAGCCACTCGATCCTCCCCGCCACCAATACATCGAGCACTTCGCGCAACCCGAGCGGATCGGCGCACATCATCGAAACGGAGATCTGGATTTGCCTGGGCATTCGGGGCAAAGATGAGCGATTTATGGCTATGTAACTGCCTTTTTTTGATCGACAGTGATCATTAAGCAATCATTAAATCTCAAGTTTCAAGCGTGTTCTGCACCCAATACTTTCTCGATAATCCGGGAGGGAACTTCACCCCCGCGGTCTCGGATCTGCCAAAGCCGGGCCCGGGCGAGGTTTTGCTGCGCACCCGGCGGACCTCGGTCTGCCAGTCCGACGTCGTCATCTACAAAGTCGGCCTCCCCCGGATCAGGAAATGGCCCGCGATCATCCTGCACGAGGCGAGTTGCACGGTGGAGGCGGTTGGAGAAGGGGTGACGAAATTCGCTCCCGGCGATCTGGTGGGACTCGGGTGCGACATTCCCTGCGGGGACCGGAGTTGCATTTACTGCGGCGAGGCGGGCACGGGGGACTGGACGAGCTGCCCCAACACCCAGGCCACCGGGCACGAGTTTCCCGGCTTCGCCCGCACCCACGCCCTGCTTCCGAAGTGGTTCGTCGATCTAGGCCCGATCGTGAAGTTTCCCGAAGGGTTCGATCCCGATTACGCCTGCCAGCTCGAGCCGCTGGCCTGCTGCCTCGAGGGCATGACCCGGGTGAACAATTGCGTCGCGGACCGGGTCGTCGTCCTCATCGGCGCCGGCTCGCAGAGCACCTACGCGCTGCAGTGCGCCCAGGCGATGGGCGCGCGAAAGATCATCGTCGTCAACCGCGGGCCCGAACGCCTGGCGCGGGTCCTGAGCCAGTTTGGAGACGGGCGCGTCGTCGGCATCCCCTGGGACGAAAACGTCGAACGCAACGTGTTCGACGCCTGCCGGCCGTTCAACGAGCCGCATTTTGTCATGATGAACGCCCCCGCGCGCGAGGGCTACGAGCTCTCGGTCAAGCTCATGGGCTGCGGCACGGTCCTCGACGCGCACGCGGGCGTCAAGGGCGCGGGCGGAAAGCCCCGCATCGCCCACGAAGTCGACCTGAACAACGAGGTGCATTACAAGCTCCAGTGCTACCAGGCCACCCATGGCAGTTCCATGCGCGGCATCCGGCTGGCCCGGGAGCTGCTCGCCAAGGGCAGGCTTCCGAGGCTCGGCCGAATGACCGGCGAAACCGAGCGATTTCGTCCCGACCAGCTTCTGCGCGCCATCCGGCGCGCATCCGAGCGCGACAGCCTGAAGGTCATCATCAACTGGGATTGATCCCCCCGCCCAACCCATGCGCGCCCTCGTCCTTGAAGCCAACGGCGTCATCCGCTGCCACGCGGACCGCCCCGTCCCTCCCAAGCCCTCCTCCGGCCTAGGGGTCGAGAACTGCGTTCTCGTTCGCGTCGCGGCCTGCGGCATCTGCGGCAGCGACATTCCGCGCGCCTTCGACGGCGGAGCCTACCGCTATCCGCTCGTCCTGGGACACGAATTCTCGGGGGTGGTCGAGGAGGACGGCCTCACCCGCAAGAAGGGCGATCGGGTGGCCGTTTTCCCCCTGATTCCGCGTCCCGGCGAAAAGGCGTTCGACACGGGCGACTATGCGCAAACCACGAACTACGACTACTTCGGCAGCCGCCGCGACGGCGGAATGGCCGAGTTTGTCGTCGTGCCGGAGCACAACCTGCTTCCCGTGCCCGCTCACATCCCGCTGCTCCATGCGGCCTGCACCGAGCCCGCGGCAGTGGCGCTCCACGGCGTGCGCAAGCTGCGGGTTCGGAAATCCGACGAGGCGGCCGTATTTGGCGCGGGCCCGATCGGCTATCTGGCCGCCCAGTGGCTGAAGATCGCCGGCTGCGCCCGCGTCTTCATCGTCGATATCGACGCCCGCAAGCTCGAGCTGGCCGCCGCGCTCGGGTTCGTCCCCATAATGCCCGGTCCGGACGGCGATGCCGTGAAGCGGATTCGCGAGGCCACCGGGGGGGGCGGAGTCCAGCGGGTCATCGAGGCGGTGGGGCTGCCGCAGACCTTCGTGCAGGCAACCCAGTGCGCCGCCCCCTTCGGCGAGGTGGTCTTCATGGGAAACATCCACGGCGAATTCCGAATCTCGGAGAATGATTTCTCGAACATCCTGCGGCGCGAACTCACGATCCATGGCACCTGGAACAGCAAGTTCGTCCCGGCCGGCTCCGACGACTGGAGCACCGCACTGAAGTTCATGGACCGCGGCGTCCAGATCGCCCCCATGATCAGCGACACGCCGTCCCTGGAGCAGGGAGCCGAGATTTTCTCCAGCATCCGCGAGCGCAAGGCCTGGCATCACAAGGTGATCTTCCGCGTGGCCCCCGAGCTTTGCTGAGCGCCCCAATTCGCAGTGAAAATCCACCTCGGCCTCAAGACCGACTGCATCGAGACCCGCTACAGTTTCGGCTGGCTCTTCGACCTGATGGCCGAGGAGCAGATCCGTTTCGTCCAGCTCGGCTCGTTCTACGAGCTTTACGTCCTGGAAGACTCCTACTTCGCGGACCTCCGCCATCAGGCGGAGTCGCGCGGGCTCAGGATCAAGAGCGCATTCACGGCCCACCGCGAACTCGGCGGGTTCTTCACCGGCGATCCGCGCATGGAGCGCGCCGCGCGCCGGGGATTCGACCGTCTGCTCGAGGTCGGCGCCCTCGTGGGCGCGGACTATGTGGGGTCCAATCCCGGGGCGGTGTACCGCGACCATCCCCCGGCCCGGAAGGCGGCCGGCACCGCGGTCTATCTCCGGCATTTCAAGGAACTCTCCCGGCGGGCGAAGCAGCTCGGCTTGAAGGGGATCACGATGGAGCCCATGTCCTGCCTCGCCGAGCCGCCGACCACCCCGGAGGAGATCCGGGCCTACATCGCGGAGATGCGCGCCGACCACGCCGCCAATCCCGCCACCACCGTCCCCGCCTATCTCTGCAGCGACATGTCCCACGGCCTCTGCGATGCCGAAGGGAGGATCGTCCACACCAACGTGGAACTGTTCACGGCCTGCCTGCCGATGGCCTGTGAATTCCACATCAAGAACACGGACGCCGTCTACAGCTCCACCTTCGGATTCAACGGGGAGGAGACAAGGAGGGGGATCGTCGACCTCGCCGCCTTCAGGAGGATCTGCGATTCGGGCGATTGGCCCGTGGACGATGTCGTCGGGTATCTCGAGATCATGGGCCCGAAGATCGGCCGCGATTACAGCGACCGCCACCTCGGGCGGGAGCTCCGCGCCAGCCTTCGCGCGATCAAGGCCGCTTTTGCCTGAACGGTGGACACGCGAAACCGGATGGGTAACCTCCGATCATGATTACCCCGCCGCGTTCCCTCCTTGCTCTCGGCCTTCTGCTTTCCGCCGCCACGGCTCTTGCCGACGTCGGATCGCTCGAGTCGTCGTTTCGCACCCCGCCGGACGATTCCCGCATCATGATGCGCTGGTGGTGGTTCGGCCCGGCGGTCACCAAGACGGAGATCGCGCGGGAGATCCGGACCATGAAGGCCGGCGGAATCGGCGGATTCGAGGTGCAGCCGGTCTATCCCCTGGCCATCGACGGGCAGATTCCCGGGCTGAAAAATGTGCCGTTCCTGTCGCCGGAGTTCCTCGACATGCTCGGGTTCACGGCCGCGGAAGCGAAGGCGCAGGGAATGCGGATGGACCTGACGCTCGGCAGCGGCTGGCCCTATGGCGGGCCCATGTTCTCGGTGGGCGAGAGCCCGGGCGCGCTGCGGATATTCAATGCGGTCGCCGCCTTCGGCCAGCCTTCGGTCCCGT
The DNA here is from genome assembly GCA_050015855.1 of Opitutaceae bacterium. GTDB lineage: Bacteria > Verrucomicrobiota > Verrucomicrobiia > Opitutales > Opitutaceae > Palsa-1447. The sequence continues at coordinate 22,838 of JBEKAO010000008.1, forward strand.
TGCCCGCCCTTCTTCCCGGAGAAAAACTGATGGCCGCCTTCATGGGTCCGGCGCCCGGCGCCGACGCCCTGACCGACACGTACCGGGACTTCTACCAGCAAATGGAGATCCGGGACCAGATGGCCTGGCTGCCCAATCCGGTCAAGGGTCCCGCCCCTGTCGTGTTTTTCATCTCCAGCCATACGGGAATGAAGGTCAAGAGGGCGGCCGTCGGCGCCGAGGGCTTCGCCATCGACCACTACGATTCCACCGCCGTTCAGAGGTTCATCAGCGAGATTGCGGGACCCGAGCTGGCCGCGTGCGGTCCGAACACGCCCACATCGGTCTTTTGCGACAGCCTGGAGGTCTTCAACACCGACTGGACCCCGAACCTGCTCGATGAGTTCAAGCGCCGAAGGGGCTATGACCTGACGCCCAATCTTCCGGCGCTGATCTCCGACTTCGGGGCGAAGGCCGCCGACATCCGCCATGACTGGGCCCGAACGCTCACGGAGGTGTTTACGGACAACTTTGTCGCCCGGATCCAGGCGTGGGCCGCCGCCCACGGCACCCAGTTCCGGATCCAGGCATACGGCACGCCCCCCGCGGCCGAATTCACCTACGCGGCGGCTGGGCTTCCCGAGGGCGAAGGCATGGGATGGAAGGGAATGGGGCCGATGCGCTGGGCCTCCTCCGCGAGCCACCTCCTCGGCAGGACGATCGCATCCAGCGAGACGTGGACGTGGCTGCACCGGCCGGTATTCCGGGCGACCCCGCTCGACATGAAGGCCGCCGCGGACGAGTATTTTCTGCAGGGCAGCAACCAATTGGTGGGGCATGGCTGGCCCTATACGGCCGAGGGCGTGGGCTACCCCGGCTGGCGTTTCTACGCCTCCGCCGTCTTCGATGAGAAGAACCCGTGGTGGATCGTGATGCCGGACGTCACCTCGTATCTCCAGCGGACGAGCTTCCTCCTGCGCCAGGGCGCCCCGGCAAACGACGTCGCGCTCTACCTCGCAAACGACGACGCCTGGGCGAAGTTCCAGCCCGGAGAGGTTGCGATGAGTTCGACGGTCTTCGGATGCCTCGGGCCGGACATCACCCGCGAGATTCTCGACTCCGGCCACAACTTCGACGGATTTGACGACGAGATGCTCGCCCTTCGGGGGAAGGTCGACGGGGGCGCCCTGGAATTCGGCGATCTCCGCTACCGCGTCGTCGTTCTGGCCGGGGTCGAGCGGATGCCTCTGGCGACGCTTCGGGCGCTCGAGGCCTTTGCCCGGGGCGGCGGAACCTTGATCGCCACCCGCCGGCTTCCGGAGATCGTGCCCGGGTTCAACTCCACCGTGGCCGAGCAGAGCGAACTCCGCGGCATCGTCCACCGGCTTTTCCTTGCCCCCGATGCGCCCGGAATCTTTCTGCCCGACGAAAGCGGATTCGCCGCCGCGCTCGATCGCCGCCTGGCACCCGATGCCGGATTTACTCCGGCCTCCCCGGACCTGGGTGTCGTGCATCGCCACACCGCCGATGCCGAAATCTACTTTCTGGCCAACACCGGCGCGCAGCCCGTCAGTTCGGAGGGAACCTTCCGGGTCGCCGGCTCCGATCCGGAATGGTGGAATCTCATGAACGGACAGGTCGAGCCGGCGGCGATTGTCCGGCGCAGTGAACAAAGCACAACGGTAGGCATCAAGCTGCCAGCCTTCGGCTCGAGAGCCCTGGTCTTTTCCACCCGGCACCTCCCGGCATCTCCTCCCCTGGCGTACGCGGGCCCGGCTCCCGCCCCGCTCGACCTGAGCACCGGCTGGATCGTCAACTTTGGCCTGGACAGCAAGCCTGTGATGATGGACCGCCTGCAGTCGTGGACGGAAAACGAAGCCACCCGCAGTTTCTCGGGCGTGGCGACGTACGCGAAGTCGTTCGACGTGCCGGAGGAGATGGTAAAGGCCGGGCTGGGCCTGACGCTCACCTTCGGCGAGCCGAGGTCATCGTTCGGAGGCCCTCGTGGGGGACGGCGTGAAACCGGCACCGGAGCCTCCGCCCCGGCCGCCCGGGGACGCGGTGGACGGGGCGGGCGCGGCGGCGCCTCGTACGAATCGTTCGAGGCCCCAGTCCGCGAGGCCGCGGTCGTATACGTCAACGGCAAGCGCGCGGGATCGGTCTGGTGCCCGCCTTACGCCCTCGATGTCACGGGCTATTTGAATGCGGGCCACAACGAAATCCGCGTCGAGGTCGCGAATCTCGCCCTCAACTATATGGCCGCACATCCCCTGCCCGACTACCAGGCGCTCAACGCCCGCTATGGCGAACGGTTTCTGTTCCAGGAGCCCGGGATGATCCAAGCACAGCCGTCGGGCCTTCTCGGCCCGATCAGGCTGGTCGCCGGTCGGTAGTGGGTGAGTTTGCCAAGCATAACAAACACCTCTGGCCTCCAGTATTGAATTCGAATTCAATACTGGAGGCCAGAGGTGTTTGTTGTGCCGTCGCCGCCCCGGCGCCCTGAGTTACACTTTCAGTTCCGCACGGATCCGGCGAACGATTTCTTCCGGGCTGCCGGCAATGTCGACTGTGATCGCATTCGAAGGCGCCTCCAGAGCCTCGAACTGCGAGCGGATCATCTCCTCCTTCATGAAATGCCCCTGCCGCAGCCGCATTCGCGTCCGGATGAGTTCCGGGTCTCCCTGAAGATGCACGAGCCGCACGCGGGCGGAGCCGCCCACGATCGTCCTGCGGTAGGCCTCTCTCAAGGCCGAGCAGGTGAACACCGCCCCTTCGTCCCGCGCCAGGCTGCCCTCGATCCGGGAACGGATTGCGGCGAGCCAGGGGGCCCGGTCGCCGTCGTCGAGCGGAATTCCGGCGCTCATCTTCGCGATATTGCCCGGCGGATGGAATTCATCCGCATCATGGAATTCCCAGCCAAGCGCCCCGGCCAGCCGCCGGCCGACCGTCGTCTTTCCGCTGCCGGCCACCCCCATAAGCACGATCACCCTGGAGGAGGCGATCCGCTCCACCCGTCCGACGAGCAACAGGTACGACAGGACGCCGCCCAGGGCGACGGCGGCAATGAAACCGAGGGCGGGCGCGAAGCCTCCGTGCTTCACGATGACGCCGATCACGAACGGCACGACGGCCGACGCCAGGTTTCCGAAGAAATTGAACACCCCGCCGGTCAGGCCGATGAGCCTCTTCGGCGCCAGCAACGAGACGAGAATCCAGGTGATCGATGCGAAGCCGTTGCAGAAAAACGCGAAGGTGAAGAAGAAGACCACCCAGCGAGGGTCCGCGACGAAGTTCGCCCCGACGACGCTTGTCGACAGGAGCATGCCCGCGATGATCGGCCCCTTGCGGGCAAGGGAGACCGAGGCCCCCCGCCGCACAAGGAGGTCCGAGCAGATGCCGCCGCCGAGGACGCCCGCGACCGCCGCAAGATACGGCAGGGCCGAGGAAAACCCCGTCTGGGCCAGATCGAAGTGCCGGTACTGGACGAGATAGGTCGGAAACCAGGTCAGAAAGAACCAGGGGACGGCGTTCAGGGCGAACTGGCCGAGGTAGATGCCCCAGAGCTTGCGCTGGGACAGCACAAACCCCAAATCCGCGGCGCTGAACCGAACCCGTTCCGCCGGCGTGCCGGTCTCATTAGCCCAGCCGCCGCCCGCGCGGATGTGCTCGCGCTCCGCCGGCGACAATCGGGCGCTCTCGTCCGGATCGCGGTACCGGGCATACCAGACGGCCGACCAGGCGAGCCCGATTCCCCCGGTGATCACAAAGACCGACCGCCAGCCCAGGTGCCGCTGCGCCAGGACGAGCAATGGAGTCAGCAACCCCAGTCCGATAAACTGCCCCGAAGTGTAAAACCCGATGGCGCCCGCCCTCTCGGCCTCCGGAAACCACGCCGTCGCCAGCTTGTTGCAGATGGGAAAGGACGGGGCCTCGAAAAGGCCGACGAGGATGCGAAGCCCCAGAAGCGCGAGGAAGGCGCCCGCGAATCCCTGCATCAGGGTCGCCAGCGACCAAAGGCCGCAGGCGATGGCGCAAAGGTTGCGCGGCCTCACCCGGTCCACGAGCCAGCCGCCGGGGATCTGAAAAATGGCGTACGCCCACCCGAATCCGGAAAAGATGAGACCGAGGCGGACCGGATCGAGCCTGAGGTCGCGCGCGAGATCGGTCGCGGCGACGGCCAGGTTGCCCCGGTCGAGGTAATTGATCGCCACGGTGACAAAAAGCATTCCGGCGACTCCGTAGCGGACGCGCGAAATGGCCGGGCTTTTCATGCGGGTCTGATGAAAGGGCTCCTTGCCTAGCGCGGCGGCACCGGAAACTTCACGGACTTCCCGTCGCGGCTCGAGCGATAGATCGCCGTGAAAACCTCGACGACGCGGCGGCCTTCGGCCGCGGAGACGGCCGGCGGCCGCCCCTCGATAACCGCCCGAAGAAAATCCTCGATCTGGAGGCGGTGGAAATAATTGATCGGGTCCACGCTCCGGAAGAATGCCGCGTCCTCCTCCTTCCATTGCGGGATCCGCCCCTCCTCCCCGCGGATCGTCCACAGGTCGACGAACGGCGCCTCGACGTCCTTGGTGACCCCGGCCACGAACATCGCGCCGCCGTCCGTCTGCACGCCGACCGACGCCCCGCCGCTTCCGTGAACCGACAGGCGGGCGTGGATCGCCGGATTCTGGCTGTTGCTGAAGAGGATATTGCCGAGGGCGCCGCTCCGAAAACGGATCGCGGCGACGGCGGTGTCCTCCACCTCGATGTACGGATGATTGAGGTTCGCCCAGTAGCCCGTCAGTTCCGCCACCTCGCCCATGTACCAAAGCAGGAGGTCGATCGGATGGGGGGCCTGGTTCACGAGAATTCCGCCCCCCTCCCCCTCCCAGGTGCCGCGCCAGGGGCCGCTCCGATAATAGGCCTCGTCGCGCCAGCCGAAAATCGTCGCCGTCCCCAGCACGGGACGGCCCAGGAGCCCTGCGTCCAGCGCCCTGCGGATCCGCCGGCAGGGAGGATAGAAACGTCGCTGGGAGACGACCGCGATCACGGCCTTTCCCGCCTCGGCCGCCGCGATCATGGCGTCGCAATCGGCAAGCGAGGATGCGAGCGGCTTTTCCACCAGGGCGTGGACTCCCGCCCTGGCGGCGGCGATCACAGGCGCCGCGTGGCCGGGGTGCGGCGTGCAGACGCAGACCGCCTCCACGCCTGCATGCTCGATCATCTCCCCGATATCGGAAAATTCCCGGACACCGTACCGGGTGGCGAACGCCCGCCGCTTCTCTGAGGGCCGTCCGCACACCGCCACAAACTCCGACTCCGGCAGCGTCCGAAGCGCCGCGGCATGGATGTGGGCCACGCTGCCGGTCCCCACGAGTCCGGTCTTGAGTTTTGTCATTGGGAAAAATCCGCGCCGGCCCGGTTCACGGCCGCAATAGGACCTTCACCAGGCCCTTTTCGCGCGCATAGAGGCGCTCGAACCACCGCCCGCCCTCCTCCAGGGGCGGCGTGGCACTTATGAAATCGGTGACGTTGACCTTGCCGCTTGCGATGAGGTCGAGGCAGGCCGGGTATTCGCCGGCCGAGGCGCACGTGCCCAGGAGCGTGATCTGCCGCGTGACCACCGCCTGCAGGGGCAGCTCCACGCTGCGCTCGAGGTTTCCGACGAGCGTCACGCTGCCGCCCTTGCGGACGCAGGCGACGGCCGTTTTCACGGTCGAGGCCACCCCCACAACCTCGAATGCCGCGTCGACTCCGCGGCCGGGCCCCAGCCCGCGAATCGCCCCGGCCGGATCCGCAACGTCGCCTTTCAGCACCGAGGTGGCGCCGAGTCGGCGGGCCATTTCCAGGCGCTCGCCGTCCAGGTCGACCGCGATGATCTCCCCGCAACCGGCCGCCCTGAGGACCTGGATGACCAGCAACCCGATCATGCCCGCACCCACTACCGCCACGGCGGAGCCCGGAGCCAGCGGCGTCCTGCCCACGGCATGCACGGCGACCGACACGGCCTCGACCATCGCCGCCTGCTCGAAGCTGATGCTCTCCGGCAGCCTGTAGAGGATCCGGTCCGGCACAGCCACATACTCGGCAAAGGCCCCGTCGCGGCGGTACTCCGCGCAGGAAACCCCGAAAACCCGGCGCTCGTCGCACAGGTTCACCTCGCCCCGCAGGCAGTGCCAGCACTTCCCGCAATAGACCGTCGAATCGAAGGTCACGCGGTCTCCCTTCCTCCATCCGCGGACCGTCCGCCCGGTTTCCGCGATTTCGCCTGCGGCCTCATGGCCCATGATCAGCGGGGGAATGCGCCGGCCGGAACTGCCGTCCATTCCGTGCACGTCGCTTCCGCAGATCCCGCACGCCCGGACCCGGACCAGAACCTCGTCCGGCTGCAATTCGGGCACCGGCACATCCTCGATTGCGAAACGCCGGTATTCCCTGAGGACAAGCGCCTTCATCGGGAGTCCGGGTCCCGGGGTTTATGGGGGGCGGTCATGGGCTGGTCCACGGCGCCCCGGCATTCGAGCGATCCACGCCGAGGCAAGATATGCAGAGCATTCGACAATTCAACGGTAGTTCCTGCGTCCGAATCAAGGGATAGTTCGTGCGATCTCAGCGCCGACCGATGAATCCACCCCATGAGCGCACAGCGGAGGATGCCGCGGCCCGGCGAATTGCGCAACTGGAGGAGCGCCATGCGCAGCTGGAGGAGCGCCTCGCCAGGCTGGAGGCGCGCGCCGGTTATTCGGAAGGGGAGCATCCCGCAGCCGCGCAGGCGCCCGCCGATGCCCTGGCGGACATCGAGCGCACGGAGGCGGCCATCGAGCTTCAAGTCGGGCAGAACGGGTTTGCGGTCGCTGGGATACTGGCCCTCGCGATCGGCGCCGGCTTCATGCTCTGCCTCCCCTTTGCCTCGCTGCCGCCCGTCGCGCCGGCAATCGCCGGATGCACGATCGCGGCATGCTTTTTCCTGCTCGCGCACCTCCTGCAAAGGGCCTTCAGGCTGGTCGCCGGAAACCTCCGCGGCGCGGGCATGGCGCTTCTTTTTCTATCCACGCTGCGCCTCTATTTTTTCGGGGCGGTGCATGCGCTGCGCACGGGCGGCCTTGCCGGCCGCGGGCCGCTCGTCCTCGTCGTGGCGCTCAACCTCGCGATCGCGTGGCGCCGGAAGTCCCCATGGCTGACCGGTCTCGCGCTCCTGACGGGTTATGCCGCGGCGATCGCAGTCGGGTCGGCCTGGTTTGTCCTCGGATCGGTGGCCGTCCTGTCCGCGCTCGCGGTCGCAGCCAGCCTTCGGGCGGACTGGCCGATTCTGCGGGTGGCCGCGATTCCGCTCAGCTATGGGACCTATTGCATCTGGGCGATCGGGGACCCCGTTCTGGGCGGGGCCCTGAAATTCACCACGGCGCCCGCGCTGGCGCCCGGCTTCCTGCTGGCCGTTGCGTGCATTTTCGCCGCGGGCTCCCTCCTGCGGCCGAACCGCCCGCAGGAGGACGCGCGCACGGCGGTCGGCGCCCTTCTCAACTGCGGCCTCGGTTATTTCCTTTTTCTCTGGCACACCGCGGTCGCCTTCGACCCGGGCCTCGCGGGCGCGCACGCGCTGGCCGCGGCCGTGTTTCTCGGACTGGCCGTCCTTTTCTGGGCGCGCGAAAACAGCCGCGCATCCACCTTTTTTTACGCGATGACCGGATATGCGGCCCTTAGCGTGGCGATTCTCAAGGCATCCGGGGCGCCGCAGGTCTTTGTCTGGCTGTCGCTGCAGAGCGTCGTCGTGGTGACGACGGCGGTTTGGTTTCGTTCGCGCTTCATCGTCGTCTCCAATTTTCTGATCTTTGTCGCCATCGTGCTCGGCTACGTCGCGGTCGCCGAACGCGAAACCGGCATCAGCATCCTCTTCGGGATCGCCGCGATGCTGAGCGCCCGCATCCTCAACTGGAAAAAGGACCGGCTGGAGCTGAAGACGGAACTGATGCGCAACGCCTATCTGGCGTGCGCCTTTCTCGTGTTCCCCTATTCGCTCTACCACTTGGTCCCCCGGAAATCGGTCGGGCTGGCGTGGGTCGGCCTGGCCCTCGGGTATTACGCGATGGGTCTTTACGTCAAAAACCGGAAATATCGCTGGATGGGCCACGCGACCCTGTTGCTGGCGGCCTGCCATGTGGCGGCCGTCGGCACCCGGGGTTTCGAGCCGGCCTACCGGATCGCGTCGTTTCTGGCGCTGGGCACCGTGCTTGTGGTCGTGTCGCTTTCGTTCACGCGCTGGCAGTCCCGGCAGCGCGCAAAGCCCGCGGAGCCCCCGGCCGGGTGAGGGAACCCGGGTGCGGTTTCTCAGCCGCCCGCCAGCCTGACCGGCTGCCGCCTCGGCCCCCAGTTCCCCGGATGATCCTCGAACCGCCCGGGGATTTCGCACCCGCAGAATCGGCAGCGATTGCCGTCCAGATGATAGGCACCGATCCTGTATCCGTCGCGCTCGATCAGAATTCGGCCGCACTTCGGGCAGGAGGTGCTGCCGCGCAGGGTGTCGCGGACGTTTCCGACATAGACGTGGCGGAGCCCCTTGGACAGGGCCGTCTCCCGGGCGCGGGCAAGGGTTTCCGGCGGGGTTTGCGGCGTGTGGAGCATCTTGAAATCGGGATGGAACGCGGTGAAGTGCCAGGGCACACCGGGGCCCAGGTTGCCCGCGAACCAGTCCGAGGCGCGGTCGATCTCCCCGGCGCCGTCGTTCTCGCCGGGAATCAGAAGGGTCGTCACCTCAAGCCACACGTCCGTTTCCCTCCGAAGGTACACGAGCGTGTCGAGCACCGGCTGAAGCTCGGCAAAGCAGAGCCGGTTGTAGAATCCGTCGGTGAATCCCTTCAGGTCGACATTCGCCGCGTCCATCGCCCGGAAAAACTCCGGGCGGGCTTCTTCCGCAATGTAGCCCGCCGTGACGGCGACCGTCCTGACCCCGCGTTCGCGGCATGCGGCCGCGACATCGATCGCATATTCCGCAAAGATGACCGGATCGTTGTAGGTGAATGCCACGGAACGGCAGCCGAGGCGCGCGGCCGCCCCGGCGACCGCTTGTGGGGACGCCGGCTCGCTCAGCCGGTCCCAATCCCGTGCCTTGCTGATGTCCCAATTCTGGCAGAAACGGCAGCCGAGATTGCAGCCAGCGGTGCCGAACGACAGCACGCTCGTGCCGGGCAGAAAATGGTTCAGGGGCTTCTTTTCGATCGGGTCGATGCAAAACCCGCTGCTGCGGCCGTAGGTCGAAAGCACCATCTCCCCGCCGATCCGCCGCCGGACGAAGCAAAATCCCCGCTGCCCGTCGTTCAGCTTGCAGAACCGGGGGCATAGCCGGCACTCCAGCCGGCCGTCGGAACGCATGACCCGCCACCGGCCCGGATGATCGCCGTCCGAGGGTTCGCCCGCCCCTGCGCCAGGCTCACGCCACAAAGCCGCCCCCTTCCCCCTGGCCGCACGGCTCCTCGAAGCTGTTCGCGGTAAAACGCAGCATCTCGATCGGCTCTTCCGATCCAATGCCGGCTTTTTGCCTGACAATCTCGAGCTGCTGCCGGCCCGTGTCGATGCCCGCGATTCCCGGCAAAAGCAGCCCGCTCCGCCCGTCCCTCGCCCTCACGAAGACTCCGTATCGGGAAGGATCCTGCAAGGCGGGCGGCACCACCGGCTCCATGGGATCGAGCACCGTCACGGAAAAGCGCAGCCGTCCGATTTCGGCCGCGCGGACCGGAGGGAAGCGCCCGTCCTCAAATGCGGCCAGGAGCGCGCTCCGCCAGGTCTCGCGAACGAGGTCGCCCTCCTGCGGAGCAATCGATCCCACGCAGCCGCGCAGTTCGCCCATGGACGTGCGCAGGGTCACAAAGACGCCGCGGCGATCCTCCAGCGGGCCTTCCGCCCGAAAAGGCGGGGCTCCCGGCCTGCCCGCCAGGCGCGCGGCCACCGCGCAGCGGGCCACAGCCGGCAACTCGGCCGGGTTTGAAAGCGCTCTCCTGCCGCCCGAAGAACCCTCCGGCTCAAACAGGACCGCCACCGCGTAGCCCACGCCGAACGGTCCCTCGTAACTGAGCACATTGCGGCGATCCGCCCGGTATCCGGAAGCCGCGAGCGCGACCCGTGTCGACTCGATCACATCCTCGGCCGCGATCTCCTGCAATCGCCGGCTGATCTGCCGGACATCCCCGCCGGCCCCCTTCCGGAGCGCTCCCACAAAGGCCTCGTCGAAACGGCCGGCCTCGGGATGGTAGCCGGCCGGCGCCGAGAGGGAAAGGCGGTGGCTCATGTCTCCGCTTGCGATCACCGCCGCGCGCAGCGCGAGCGCCCCGACGGCGGCGGCGATCGCCCTTCCGAATTCATCGAGCCCGGCCCCGCCGGCTTCGCTCAGGCTCAGGATCGCGGTCGGCCCGCGCCATCCCGCCGCCGAGAGGAAGTGCAGGGGCACGGTGGCGCCGTGGTCGAGCATCTCGTCCACGATCCGCCAGGTCCGCAGGCCCCGGCGCGCCGACTCGGCCTCGATTTGGTCGGACAGCCTTTGATCGAGCGGCAAATCGACGGCTTCGGAGGAGCCGAAGGCTTCGAACGATCCCCGCAGCCGCGGGGTGCTCCAGATCCCGAATTCCGCCGCCCGCCGCGGCGAGTGCGGAGAAATCAGGACGACCGAATCCGGCCGCGCCGCGGCCACGCGCCCGGCCAGGGCCGTCATGGCCGAAACCGTGGCCCGGACCCGGCCGAGATTCTCCCCTCCCACGCCCGGCACGAGGACGGGCGCGTGCGGCATCAAGCCCGCGAAGATGATCGCTCCGTCAAACATGGAATTGGGCCGGCGGCCGGGCCACGGGCGGGCCGTCGAATCGGCCCGTTTGTGACCTGCCCCGGCGAGTCCCATTATAATCCCGTTTGTCCCGATGTAAATCATCCTTCGGCTTGCCGCTTGCCCCGGGGGGGTCCGCGGCATTAACTTGGCCGGATGAGCGCTGGAAAAATCCTCCTTGCAATCGCCGGCTTGTTTATAGCCCTCGTCCTCGTCGTTGTTGTCTGGGCCGTCGGATCCTACAATGGCATGGTCAGCCTGCAACAGGGCGTGGACGCGCAATGGGCCCAGGTCCAGAACGTATACCAGCGCCGCGCCGACCTCGTCCCCAACCTGGTCAACACGGTGAAGGGGGCCGCAAACTTCGAGAAATCGACGCTCACGGCCGTGACCGATGCCCGCGCCTCCGTGGGCCGGGTGCAGCTCCCGGCGGGAGCCGCGCCGACCGATCCCCAGCAGCTCGCCGCGTTCGACCGGGCCCAGGGCCAGCTCGGAAGCGCGCTTTCCCGGCTTCTGGTCGTCTCGGAGCAGTACCCCGACCTCAAGGCGACGACCAACTTTCGCGATCTCCAGGCGCAGCTTGAGGGTACGGAGAACCGAATCGCAGTCGAACGCCGAAACTTCAACGCAGCCGTCCAGGCTTACGATACGGCGATCCGGCGGTTCCCCGGTGTCTTCCTTGCGGGGGCTTTCGGCTTTTCTCCGCGGCCTTACTTTTCGGCGACCCCCGGATCGGAAGCGCCGCCCAAGGTCGACTTCGGCGGCTAAGGGCGCGGTTCGACCATGCGCCTGCGCCCATTCCTGACCCTGGCTCTTTTGTGGCTGGCCTTCACCGGCGCCCGGGCGGCGGAAGTCATCCCGCCGGCTCCGAGCGGGTATTTCAACGATTATGCCGGGGTCGCGCGGCCGGCAACCGCGCAGAGTCTCAATAATGAGCTCGAGCAGTTTGAGCGCAAAACCTCGAACCAGATCCTGGTCGTCATCTATCCCCACATGCAGTCGGATTCCTCGATCGAGGACTACACCGTGCGCGTGGCCCAATCGTGGAGGGCGGGGCAAAAGGGGCGCAGCAACGGCGCCGTCCTGTTTGTGTTCTCCCAGGATCGAAAGCTCTTCATCGCAACCGGCTATGGCCTGGAATCGGTGCTGCCCGACGCCATCTGCAAGCGCATCATCGACGATGAAATCACCCCCCGATTTCGCCAGGGCGACTACGACGGCGGCCTTGCGGCGGGAGTCCAGGCGATGATCGCCGCGACGCAGGGCGAATACCGCGGAACCGGGACCACGGTGGCGGACCGATCCGGGAACGGCGCGGCCGAATGGGGAGGGCTCCTGCCGATCTTCCTGCCTGTCTTCTTTTTGGTCCTCTGGTCGGTGATCCGGAGCCGCCAGCACGTCGTCTACCACAACGGCGGAAGGGTCAGCTCCTGGGGTGGAAGCCCGTGGATTTTCCCCGGCGGAACGGGCGGATTTTCCGGGGGCGGAGGAGGCTTCTCCGGAGGCGGAGGATTCTCGGGCGGCGGCGGAAGCTTCGGCGGCGGCGGCGCCGGGGGATCCTGGTGAGGGCATCCGTCATGCGCTGGATTTTCTCCTCACCCGCAAAGATCGACCACGACAAGGTCGTGGAGGCGATCCGGAAGGCCGAGAAACACACCTCCGGGCAGATTCGCATTCTCATCGCCCGCCACCGGGCGGCCGACCCGCTCGCGGCGGCCCGGCGCCATTTCAACAGGCTTGGGATGGCAAACACCCGTCACAGAAACGCGGTCCTCATCTTCGTCGCCCCTCGTTCCCGCACATTCGCCGTCATCGGCGACCGTGGCGTCCACGAAAAATGCGGCCCTGAATTCTGGAATGAACTCGCGCTGGCCATGGGAGGATGGTTCAAGCGCGGCGATTTTACGGCGGCCCTCCTCCACGGCGTCGAGAGGGCGGGAGCGCTCCTGGCCGGGCATTTTCCGCCTGATTCAGGGAGGGAAAATAATCCGTCCGACTTTGTAAAAGACGTGGACTAGCCCGAAGATTTTCTGAAAAATCCCCGGCATCATGCCCAAGAATTTGCGCGGAAAGAAACTGGGAATCATCCACGCCGCGCTGATCACCACACGCGCCGTCCAGAAGTACATCGATGAAATCATTCCCGAGGTGGAGGTGGTTCATTGGGTGGATGACACGATCCAGAACACGAATTTTGCGAGTCCGCCCGGCGTGATTCCCGCGAAAAACTACGCAAAGTTCGTGCAGGGGGCGCTTTCGCAGGAGGAGTACGGCGTCGACCTGATTCTGCTGGCGTGCTCCACGTTCAACCAGGCCGTCGAATTCGCCCGGCCCATGGTCCGGACTCCGATGCTTCAGATCGACCGTCCGATGATGGACCTGGCGGTTAGGGACGGACGGCGGATCGGGCTTTTGGCGACCGTCCCGACGACGGTCCCCTCCTCGGAGCGCCTCCTCAGGCTCGCCGCCCGGGAGGCGGGCGTGGAAATCGAGATCGTCCTTCGCCTGTGCAGCGAGGCCTTCCAGGTCCTCAAGGCCGGAAATCCCGAAAGGCACAACGAAATGCTCCTCCAGGAGATCGACGGAATATCCGGCTCGGTCGACGCGATCGTGATGGCCCAGGTTTCCATGTCGGCCCTGGAGCCCCGGCTGGGCAAGACCCGCGTGCCGGTCTACAATAGCGGCCGCACCGCATTCAACCGGATTCGCGAGATCCTGGAATCGAAGGCATGACCGCCATGATGCAGACGCGGGACATCGATGAACTGCGCCGGATCGCGCGAAAAATCCGGCTGGATATCGTGCAGATGGTGGGCGTCGGACAGAAAGGGCACCTCGGAGGCTCATGCTCGAGCGCCGATTTTGTGACGGCCCTGTATTTTTCAAAGATGCGCCACGATCCCAAAAACCCGGCCTGGGAGGATCGCGACCGGTTCCTGCTGAGCAAGGGCCACTCGGCCTTGGTGCAGTATGCGGCGCTTGCAGAATGGGGCTACTTTCCGCGGGAGGAGATGAAAAGGGTCAAGGTTTTCGGCGCCATGCTCCAGGGGCACCCGGATCGGCTGACGACCCCCGGCATCGAGGCCAACACGGGGTCCCTGGGCCAGGGACTCTCGATCGCCTGCGGGATGGCGGCCGGCCTCCGGATCGACGGCCGGGATAGCAAGGTCTACTGCGTGGTGGGCGACGGCGAGATCGCCGAGGGGCAGATCTGGGAGGCCGCGATGGCGGCATCCCATTACAAGCTCGAGAACCTGGTCGCGATCCTGGACCGCAACGGCCTCATGACCAACGGCCCCACCGACCTTCGCTACAGCTCCAGCCCGATCGACAAGAAATGGGCCGCATTTGGCTGGCACGTCCAGGATATCGACGGGCACGACATGGGGGAGATTCTGGGCGCGCTGGACAAGGCCGACACGATCCGCGGCCAGCCAAAGATGATCATCGCCCGCACGGTGAAGGCGCGCGGCGTTCCCTTCGCGGAGGGCCGCGCGGAGTTCCACAACGGGATCATGACGGCCGAGCAGTATGCGCAGGCCTGCCGGCTGCTTGCGGAGGAGCCGGCGGCTTCGTAACGGAGCGACTCCAGCCATGACCCTCCAGAATCCACGCGAGATCTACGGGCGCACGCTGGTCGAACTGGGCGCGGAAAACCCGAATATCGTCGTCCTGGAGGGGGACCTCGGGAAATCCACCATGACCTGCTATTTTGAGCAGGCCTTTCCCAACCGTTTTTTCGAGATGGGCATCGCCGAGGCGAACATGACTTCCTTCGCCGGCGGCCTCTCCCTGACCGGGAAGATTCCCTTCACCAATTCGTTTGCGGTGTTCGCCGCGGGCCGCGCCTACGACCAGATCCGGCAGGGCGTGTGCCTGGCGAAACTCAACGTCAAGATCGTCGGCTCGAGCGCGGGTCTATCGGACTTCGGGGACGGCTCGACCCACCAGACGGTCGAGGACCTGGCCCTGATGCGGGCCATTCCGAACCTGACCGTGCTCGTGCCGTGCGACGGCACGGAAACCCGAAAGATGACGCGCGCGATCGCGGCCTTTCAGGGGCCGGTCTACATGCGCCTGACGAGAAGCGACATGCCGGCGATTTTTCCCGAAAACGAGGAATTCGTCATCGGAAAGCCGTACCTGATGCGCGACGGAGGGGACGTCGTCGCGTTCGCATGCGGGCAAATGGTGTCGAAGGCGCTCGAGGCGGCCGACATGGCGGCGGCGAAGGGCATTTCCGTCCGGGTCGTCAACGTCAGTTCGCTCAAGCCCGTGGATGAACCCGCCCTGAGGGCCTTCGCCAGGGGAATGCGGGGGATCGTGACGGCGGAGGAGCACTCCATCATGGGCGGCCTGAGCTGCCTCATCAACTACGTGTTCCGCGGCAGCGGACTTCGCACCGAATGCGTCGCGATCATGGACCGCTTCGGGCAGTCCGCGGGCAGCCAGGATGAGCTCCTTGCGGAGTACGGCCTGACGCCGCGGCACATTTGCGCCGCGGCCGAAAAATCATTGTCGAAATAGCCGAACATCGAACAGCATGCCCACCATGAAAAAAATCGGATTCGTCGGTCTGGGGATCATGGGCAAGCCCATGGCCAAAAATCTGCTGAAGGCGGGCTACGAGGTCACCGTTTACGACATCCGTCCGGAGCCCATCGCCGAACTGGTCGCCGCCGGCGCAAAGGCGGCGAAATCGCCCGGGGACGCCGCGGCCGGTGCGGAGGTGGTCATCACCATGCTGCCCAATTCGCCTCACGTGAAGGAGGCCATCCTCGGCAAGGGGGGCGTCATCGAGGGCGTCAAACCCGGGACAATCGTAGTCGACATGAGTTCGATCGCGCCCTCGGCCAGCCAGGAAATCTCCGCCAGGCTGGAGCCGAAGGGCGTTCCCATGCTGGATGCGCCCGTCAGCGGGGGCGAACCCAAGGCGGTGGACGCCACCCTCGCCATCATGGTGGGCGGGCCCGAGGAAACGTTCAAGGAGGTGAAGGACATTCTTTCCGTGATGGGGGCTTCCGTCACGCATGTGGGCGCCATCGGCAGCGGCAACGTGACCAAGCTGGCAAACCAGATCATCGTCGCCTTGAACATTGCCGCGGTATCCGAGGCGCTCGTTCTTGCAACCAAGGCGGGCGTGAGCCCCGAGCGGGTATTCGAGGCGATCAAGGGCGGCCTGGCCGGAAGCACGGTCATGAATGCAAAGGTGCCCATGATTCTCGCCGGCAATTTCAAGCCCGGCTTCCGGATCGAGCTGCATATCAAGGACCTGATGAATGCGATGGACACCGCCCACGAGCTGGGCGTGCCGATTCCCCTCTCCGCCCAGGTGCTGGAGATGATGCAGGCTCTCAAGACCGACGGCAAGGCGTCCAACGATCACTCGGGGCTCGTCCAATTCTACGAGGGGCTGGCCAGGATCCAGGTGCGACGCTAGGCCCCGCGGGCGGCCTGCGCCCGACTTCCGGATCAAGCACGCCCCACCCCGATGATTCCGCGATCGTCCGGCTCCAATCTGCGCTGGGGAATGGCGTTCCTGATCAGCGCGGCGATCGCAATCAGCTATTTCGACCGGCAGACGCTGGGGATCGCGATCAAGGCGATCGAAAGCACGATCGCCGTCACCGACGCCCAATACGCCTGGCTGACGAGCGCATTCCTGGTCACGTACGCCCTGATGTACGTCGGCGGTGGAAGATTGCTCGACGCCCTGGGCACGCGGTGGGGCTTCATGCTGATCATGGTGTGGTGGTCGCTCGCGTGCGCGAGCCACGGACTTGCCAAATCGTTCACGATGCTCGCCGTCAGCCGCCTGCTTTTGGGGATCGGCGAAGGCGGCGGTTTTCCGGCGGCCACCAAGGCCGTCGCGGAGTGGTTCCCGGTGCGCGAACGATCCACGGCCATGGGGATCATCAACGCCGGAACCGCCCTGGGCGGAATCCTGGCGCCGCCCGGCATCGCCTGCATCCTGTCCTTTGCGGCGTGGCCGTGGGTCTTTTATATCTCGGGCGCCATCGGCCTTTTGTGGACCGCGGGGTGGATGTGGAACTACTTCCCTCCCCTCGCGCACCCGCGCCTGGGCGCGGCCGAGCGCGCGAGCCTGGCGGAGGTCCTGGCGCAACCAAAGGAAAAGCCCGCCGCCGTTCCGTGGGCGAGGCTGCTCGCCCTTCCCCAGGTCTGGGGGCTGGTCACGGCAAAGTTCCTCACCGACGCGGCCTGGTACTTCTACCTCTTCTGGCTGCCGAAGTACCTCTACGATGCCCGCCACTTCGACACGAGCCAGGTGGGCTATTTCGCCTGGATTCCATTCGCGGCCGCCGGAATCGGCTGCATCGCCGGCGGGGGGTATTCGAGCTGGCTGATCGGCCGCGGCCATTCCCTGAATGCGGCGCGCAAGATCGCGCTTGGCGCAAGCGCCGCCGTGATGCCATTTGTCGTCTTCATCACCCATTCGCCGGTGCAGCTGGCCATCGCCATTCTCAGCCTCGCCTACTTCGGGCAGCAGTCGTGGTCGACCCTGATCATGACCCTGCCGGCGGACTTGTTTCCGCAGCGGGCCGTGGGAACGGTCGCCGGACTGGTGGGCTTTGGCGGAGCCATCGGGGGCGCCCTCTTCGGCCTGCTTGTCGGCTGGTTGCTGGGCCATGGGTACGGATACGGCCCGGTGTTCCTTATCTCCGGATCCCTCCACGTGGCGGCATTCGGCGTCGTTTTGCTGTCTGTCCGGACTGTCCGGCCGGTCGAGTCCCATAAGCTCGAGCCGGCGGCAGCCGCGCGGTAACCCTCCACCTTATGCGAATCGGCTGTTGCGGAAGCATGATTTCACCGGCTGCCGACCCCGTCGGGGCGAACATTGTCGAATCGCTGGCCGAAATCGGCTACGATTACATCGAGCTTTCGATGTGCGGCATCGCGGCCCTGCCCGAGCCCGAATTCGCAGGCGTCGCCGCGCGGCTCCGCCGCTCCGGGATCCGGTGCGAGGCCCTCAACTGTTTCTTCCCCGCGAGCGTCCGGTTGACCGGGGAATCCGCCCGGCTCGATCAGGCATTGGAGTATGCGGCGGGGGCGATGGACCGCGCCGCCGCGCTCGGGGCGGACATCATCGTCTTTGGCAGTTCGGGGGCCAAGAACGTCCCAGCGGGATTCTCGATGGAAGCCGCCTGGCGGCAGATCGTGGACCTCCTGCGGCGGCTCGGGCCCATGGCGGCGGATCGCGGCCTCACGATCGCGATCGAGCCGCTCAATCGCGGGGAATCGAATATCGTCAACCTGGCCTCCGAAGGGCTGAAGCTTGCGCGCGAGGTCGATCATCCGGCCGTCCGGCTGCTGATCGACTATTATCACCTGGCGATCGAAAAGGAGGATCCCGGGATCGCCGTGCAGGCGGGACCGGCCCTGCGCCACGTTCATTTTGCAAAGGTGGAGGGCCGGAGCTTCCCGGACCGCACCGAGGAGGACTATCGGAGATTCTTCTCCTGCCTGCGGCGGGCCGCATATTCCAGGCGATGCAGCATCGAGTCGGTTACGGCCGACTTTGAGGCCGACGCTCGGCGCGCCCTGCCGATCCTGAGGCAGCTCGCCTCCGCCGGCGAATGATCGGGGGCCGTAACCCTCCCGGCCGCGGAAGGCTCACCGGGGAGCGGTTTGGCGCAGGATTACCGGCTGGCGCTCGGCCGCGGAAAACCTCTGGTAAAACGCAATGAGGGCCTCGTAGTCCGCCTTCTCGTAAAACCCAGGCTGGCGCAGGATATGGCGTTGGTAAACGACCACGTTTCCCTCGGTGCTGTATGAAAGCTGCACGGATATCGTCTTGATCTTATCCGAATAGGGGTCGGGGAGCTCTTCAATCGCCATCCCGGGAGGCAGGGTGAAACGGGCCTCGTCCACCACCTCGTCCGGTGCAAGCCAGGACACCCCTTGGTTCCGGGTCGTCCAGGGCCGGAGATGGAGATTATCCGGCAGAATATTGGGGTCCAGCAGCATCAGGCTGCCGCCCGACCGGCGGCCATAGTCCGGGACGCTGAAGGAGAGCTTCCGCTCAAACCGGGCCTCGGCGCCCTGCCAGTCATCCGACCATGTCAGATCGCGGGCGAAGGGGTGCCCCTGTTGCACCTCGCGTTCCAGAACCGCCTGGTATTGTTCCCTGGTCTGATTCCACCGGGCGGCGTAGGATGCGGCCGCGAGGGGCCCGATCCGCTCTTCGGCGATTTTGACGGCAAGGTTCCCCTGGGCGTCCAATGTTGCCTCCGCGGTGCGCTTCAGCTGGTTGTGTTCCGGTTCGGAAATGGGCAGCCGCACCAGGGTTCCGGCCGCGGAATCGACGATGAGCCCGAAGCCAGCCTGATCCCCCGAGCTCAAAACTCCGAGCGGCGCTATCGAATCGGTCGGATCAAAGATCACAAACCTGCCCAGCGGACCGGCGTCGACGATCGGCCACCAGGCTGGGCAATCGGCATCGACGGGGATGGCGGCGATCGCATGGTTGAATTCCGCCGAGGGCCACTGCGCATCGACAAACTTTGGATTGCCGCTATAGAGAAGGACCAACCGTCCGTCCTCGCCGATCGCCCGCAGCAGCGAAACAAGCAACGTCGCCTTGTCCTTGCAGTCGCCGTAGCGGTTTTTCAGCACCGTTGCGGCCGGGTGCGGCCGATAGCCCGCCAGCGTGTCCTTGTCCAGGGTGATCTCCAGGTAGACGATCTGGCGCTGGACAAATTCGGCCAAGGCCCGGATCCGCTGCCAGCGGCCCGTCTTTCCGGCGACCAGCTCCTCGGCCTCCGCCTTCACCGCGCCGGTCGAATCCAGCCGCGGTTCCATGATCTGGGAGACGAGGCGGGAGAACGCACCCCAGGTTGCGGCGCCGGCGGCGGTGCCCGCGGGCACGCAGCGCACCGAGACGCGCTGCGGATCGGGAAGAAAATCGCTCGGTTGGCCGGCGCCCAGCGGCCGTTTGCGACCGGCCTCCCAGCGGAGGGCGCCGGACTCGGCGCCGTTCACGGGGGCCATGTCCGGTGAAAGGGCAAACCATTGCAGACTCGTGCCCGGTGCCGGCACGACTTCGAAGACGGCGCGCGCCGTCGGGATCTCAGGCAGGAAGCTTGTGCTCGAATCGTCGATCCCGCGCGCCTGATCGCATTGGATTTCCCAGCCGATCGCCCCGCCAATCTCCACGCGTCCGGTCTCCCCGAATTGCAATATTCGCTCGGCGTCCCAAAAGAGCTGGTTAATCTGGGCCACGCGGTCGACGAAGTCTCCACGCTGGAAACTCTGCGTCTTCTTGCCGTCGGCGGATACGACCCACACTTTGGCGCTCAGGATCCGGTCGGTGTCCGCATTGTAGGGAAAAAATACGCCGGCGACGGCCCGCCCTCCGTCGGTGGCAACACGGTTCACGCCCCGCCAGAGCGTCACGCTGTGCCGTGTGTCCAGGTACCGCACCTCCCACGAATCCAGCACCCGGACTGCGGGCGCCTCGGGCAGCCAGGGCGGATTGTTGGCCGCGAGGGCGGCGGCCATCCAGTCCGGAGCGGCCGCACGGCAGCTAGCCGCGAGAAGGAGCAATCCTGCGAGGCGGGCAAGGATCCGGTTCATCCCTTTGGGGGCGCGGGGGCCGCCGCCGCTCCGGCGGCGGGCTTGGCAGTTGTGAGAATCAATTCATGGGAGTCGCTCCGCGCGATGTTGGCGTAAAGCTCGCGAAGGGCGGCATAGTTTGCGACCTGCACATAGCCGAGCTGGGAGGAAAAGTCGCGGTGCAGATGCAGCACGCGGGTCGGGGCTGCGTAATCGAGCTTCACCTCGTAGTTCAGGTCCGACCGGGGATAGGACTGCGGCGCATCCGGAGATTCGAATTCATAGCCTTCGGGAATATGCACGGAAACCTCATCGATCTGCCGCCAAAGGTACGGGAAATCGACAAGGTTGTGGCGGGTTTCCGCGGAAAACGGAGACAGCGTGGTGCCGTGAAAGACCGACGGGCGGAGAATAATCCGCTTTTTTGTCGCGATGGCGTAGCCGCTCCAATTCATGTCGAATTCAACCTTCAGCGGCGCATCGATGTCATCGACTCCGTCCACCTGGCTCACCGTTGTCGTCGCCGACGGATACTCGGCCCTGAGCGACTCCTCCATCGATTCAATCCGCTCCGTCCGGCTCTTTTTCAGCAATCGGGCGCGGAGGGCGGTGGCGAGCGAGCCGGTGAGGCTCCGCTGGCCGTGCCCGGTCAGGCTGCCGTCCGCCGCGAGGGTGAATTCGCCGGTGGTTTTGGCCGCCGAGTCGGCGGCCGGAAGCGCCGGAACCCGGACGAATTCCTGCTTGTTGACCTGGGCCACCAGGCCGAACGTGCCCTGGAGCGGCCACGGCAATTCGCCAAACGCGAGCGGAATGGCGGCCGTCGGCAGGGAAAAGCGCCAGGCTCCGTCCACCCGCACCCTGATCACGAGTTCGTGGAGGAACATTTCGGAGACGAATTCCGGATTGAACCGCATCACCTGCCGGTTGGGCACGAGGAGCGCCTGGGCCTCGAGGCCGGCAGCGCGATACATCGCCAGTTCGAGCCAGATGAAATCCCGGGTCATTATGCCGGCGTATTGGAAATCCTCGAAATGCGCGACCGCAGCGAGCGACCAGGCGGTGGAATTGTAGCGGGTCATTGCCGGCGGTTCAACGGGCCGGTTCAGGAACCGCTGGCACGTGTCAACGACGAAGCGGTGAATCCGCCGCGCCTTCTCGGTCTCCGTCTGGGCGTTGCCCACGATCCTGGCCGTCAATTCCGAAATCGCCTTCGTCGGCAGCGTCGAGTCATGCTCCACCAGGTAGGCGAAGGTGGCGATCGCAGCCCACGGGCCGGCCTTTGGGTCCCCGCGAATATAGTCATGCGTGTTCCGAAGGTTGAGTCTGGCAACCCGCGGGGTGTAGCTGCTGAACACCGTCAGCGCGCGGTCGCAGATTGGCGCCGAGAACGGCTCCCTCGCCAGAGGCGGCAGGTTGTGGGCGGCCACCCGGATGAGATTCTGCTTTTGATCCGGAAGCCATTCGACCTGGCGGCCCTTGTCATTCGCCATGCTGGACTGCAGCACATACTTGTCCGAATCGCTCATGTGCTGGACAAATGTGAGTTCGCGAACCGGATAGATCTCCTTTTGAAGGTTGTAGATGGACCAGGGTTGCGCGGGCTTTTGGGTCTGCGTCAGCTGGAGGTCAAGAATCGCCCCGGCCTTGAGCCCCGGGACCGCCAGAAAACGCTCCTTCAATGACACGCCCGTCCTGCCCAGAAGGCGGGTGGCCCACGAATCCTCGGCTCCGTTTTCCTGCACCGTTCGCTCCTGTATCGCGTCCTTGCCAAATTCCTGGCTCGAGCCGTCGGGCAATGTCAGCCGGGCGCGAATTGCGACGTCGGCAACGTCATTATCGTTGAGCGAGGTCGTCAGGGCTTCGATGCGGGTGATGCCCGCGGCCTTTTCCGGGTCGAATATCTTGTAACGGATGTATTCGACGATCTGCCGCTCGCCCGGGTAGTCCCGTTCATCGACATCGATTTTCCAGGTTGAAACCACCGCCGGCACATCGGGATATTCGGCCGGCGGGGCCTCGTTCAGCTCCGCCGCCGACACCGGCTCCCAGGGCCCGCCGCTGCCGGCCCGGGCCGCGGGAGTGGAGCCCAGCCAGGCGAGGAGCGCCGGCAGGATAACGCGGGCCCATTTAGGGCAAAAACGGGCATGGCGGATGTCGGCCGGCGGGCGGGCGGGCATGGTGACCAGGGAGTTGGGAGGGGAAGGTTGGAATTCTTCCCGGGCGGGCATGCAGCGGGAAGCGGCAGGTGGACAACATTTGGTGCCACAAGCCAGGCGGCAAGACAAAGAGAAAAGTCACTTCGCCGGGGGATCCCACTCGAGGACCAGCAGGGAGACCGCCTCGCGCGGCAATAGAAATCCCAGGGCCGCGGCCCCGCCGTCGACCGCCACCGTTTCGGGGGCGCCGGCAAGCTTCGCAAGCTGGCCGGCCTTTTCCAGTTCCGCGTATTGGCCCGCGTCCGGCGCAGCCGGCGATCCCATTCGCTTCCACACCGCAAACGGGTTGCTGTGATCGTCGTCGACGCGGTAATGCGTCAGACGGACGGCGCCGCGGGCCAGCGGCAGGCCGGCCACGTTCAATTCCACCCGGGCTTCGGGGCCCGGCACGTCGTCGTCGTGATAGTGCCACGCCAGAATCGCCAGTTTTCCCGGCTGGATTGCGGCGAGCGCGGCGACGTCGGGCGCCCCGCGCACGCCCTCCCGGATGATGGTCGCCAGCGGCACCTCGCTCGAACTCGTCACCTCCACGCGCTGCCCGTCCATCCGGCTGAGCATCCGGAAGACGTTCAGGACCGGCAGATCGATCCCGTTGGTGGCGAGCACCCGCTGGCCGGCGAAGAAGGGCTGGTCCTCAAACTCGAAGGCCCAGGTGAGCGCCCCCTCGATGTTGACGCCGTGCTTGTCGGCCAGCTGAAACTCGCGCGCGATGCACGCCGCGGTGTAGCTCCCGTAGACCGGGCCCGTGCGGTAGCCGAGCTGGGGTCCCTGGCAGGCGGCGCATCCATCCGGATCGGATTCGCCGATGACGATCGGCTTGTCCTTCAGCTCGGGCACGGCCGCGAACATCGAGAATCCCCTGTCGATGCCGCCGAGCTGCGAGGAGATCCCGAGGCGCACATGGCCGTCGACGAAGCGCGGGCTGCCCTTCGCGTGAAACGAAAGGAAGTCGACGGGCGTCCCCTTCCGGCCCGTCGCGTAGTTCGTTCCGCTGACGACGTGCGCCAGAAAATCCTCCATGAATTTTCCGCCGCTGCCCGCCAGGTCGGGGCCGCCGACGCGCGCCGTGGGCAGCGCGCGGCGGACGGCGTCCACGGCGTAGTCGTGCAGCTTGTAGAACTCCTGGGGCGTGGCGTGCCAGTAGGCCGCCCCGTTGGGCTCGTTCCACACCTCCCAGTACCACCTTTCGACCTCGGATTTCCCGTAGCGCCCGACGCAGTGGAGCGCCCACTGATAGACCAGTTCCGCCCATTTGCCGTAGTCCTTCGGGGGGTAGGACCAGCCCGTTCCGATCCCGCCGTAGGCCTGGTCGGGCTGCCACCGGTGCTTGTAGGGCTCGGGATGGACGGACATCGCCTCGGGCATGAAGCCAATTTCCGCGTACGGATGAACCCCGCGGGCGAGATAGGTGTCGAAAATTCCGTCCAGGATCCTCCAGTCGTAGACCGGCCGGCCCTGGGCGTCCTCGACGTAGGCGTTGGTGCTCCCCCACTTCAGCGCCGGCGTTCCGTCGCCGGTGTTGAGCAGGTTGTGCGCGCGGAAATACACCTGGTTCGGGCGCAGTTCGCCCAGTTCGGCCACCAGTTTTTTCCCGTACTTCATCGTTGCGTAGTTCGGCTCGTCCGCCCCGAAGAAGCGCCAGATGGGCTTCATCTCGCCCTTCACCTGCGAGGCATTGACCTGGATCGTGACCGGAAACGGCTCGGGCGCGGCCGGGCCCGCCGGCTCGGCCGCCGCGCACGCGCTTGCGAGGGCGATCCCGACGCTAACGGGAAGAAATCGATGGACTGAAGGATTCATATTTTCGGGGGTATTGGGATCCAACAGGGGACATAATCTTCCCGAAAAAGCAAAGGAAGAAGGAGAGAACGCGCGCGGCCGCGTCAAAAATCATGGACGTCGGATGCGGCTCCCCTTTAGCTCGTCCCCATGAAACGCCAGCCACCGTTGCGAATCGGGATCCTTACGGCGGGCGGCGACAGCCCGGGGCTGAATGCGGCCATACGGGCCGTCGGCAAGGCAGCCATAGGCGAGTTCGGCTGGGAGGTCGTTGGATTCCGCGACGGGTTTCTCGGCCTGGCCGAAAACCGCTGCATCCAGCTGAACAAGGGCGCGCTGTCCGGAATTCTCACGATCGGCGGAACGATCCTCGGCACAAGCCGCGACAAGCCGCACCGGATGGAGATCGACGGCAGGGTCAGGGACATGACCGACGTGATCGTCGCCAACTACCGGAAGCACAGGCTGGGCGCCCTGGTCTGCATCGGGGGCGGAGGGACCCACAAGAACGCCCTCCGGCTCTCCAAGAAAGGCCTGAACATCATCACCCTGCCGAAGACGATCGACAACGACGTCGCGCACACGGACGCGACCATCGGCTTCGACACGGCGCTGGGAATCGCCGCCGAGGCGCTCGACCGCCTGCACAGCACGGCCCACAGCCACCACCGGATCATCGTCGCGGAAATCATGGGCCATCGCGCCGGATGGCTCACCCTGGCGGCCGGAATCGGCGGAGGGGCCGACGTCGTCCTGATCCCCGAAATTCCGTACGATTCGCAGGCGGTCGCCACCGCGATCCGCCGCCGCTCGAAGGGAGTCGCGAACTTCAGCATCGTCGCCGTCGCCGAGGGCGCCCTTTCCAAGAACTACGCGGCGGCCTTCGCCGAGGCGACCGCGCGGAAGCTTCGGGCAAAGACCGACGAGGAGCGCATGCGCGTCAAGGCGGAGCTGCACGAGCTCGATGCGAAGCACGCCGGCAATACCTGGCGCCTCGCGAAGGAACTCGAGCAGCTGACGGGCCTCGAGGCCCGGGTCACGATCCTGGGCTACGTGCAGCGCGGCGGAACCCCGTCCGTCACGGACCGGTTGCTTGCGACCCGGCTGGGCACGGCCTGCGTCGGATTCATCCACGAGGGCGTGTTCGGCGTGATGGTGGCCTCGCGGGGCGGCGGTGTGAGGGCGGTCCCGATCGAAAAGGTTGCGGGAAACCTGAAGGTCGTGCCCCCCGACCATCCCTGGATCCAGACGGCGCGGCGCGTGGGCACCTGCCTCGGCGACTGAGGCCGCCGCGCGCCCGCCATTGGGCGCCCGGGCGGACACTCCGGGCGTCGGCGGCTCCCGGCGAAGGGGGGCCATGCCTTCCCCGGTCTCCAGTCAAAAAGTACGCACGAAAGCACAAAAACTGCGTAGACGAAAAGGGCCCCGAAGCAGTCTATCTTATCGTGGACTCCAATCCACGAAACTCAATAAACCCATGAAAACCAAATTGAGATTCTCAACGGCGTTCGCCAGCCTGCTTATTGCGGGTTGTTCGCAAAACGCAGTCGAGAGAAATGTCGGCGTCGACATCGCTCTTTCGGCCGCTGAGCTGAACGACCTGCAGCTGATCGAGACGGCGTGCGACCGGCATGTGAGCATGGATCCCAAGGCGGTTGCCGACGAGGCATTGCAGCATCCGATACCCCTTCTGGCTTCCGTCCAGCTGCCGATGCCGATCGAAAAGGCGGCCTCCTATGCCGACAAAATCGGCTGGAGCGGAACGGCCTTCGTCCCGAAGAGCGGCCCCGCCTCGGTCAACGAGGTCTTCGTCTCCCTCACGCCCGAGGAGCGAAGCACGCTCAGCATCCTGGATCACCTGGTGGACAAGGCCCAGGACGACAGCGCAAAGGCGTATGCCGCGGCGCACCCGGCAACGCAGCTGAAGCCAAGGAATCCGGCGCAGCCGCCTGCCCCGGCCCCCACGTCCGATCTGTCGGCCAAGTAGGCCGCTAGCCCGCCTTCTGCGCGCAAACCCGGCGATAGAGCCGTTCATATTTCGGTACGATCGCCTCCGCCGAGAAGAACTCGCGCGCCCGCTCGCGGGCCGCGCGTCCCAGGGCCGCCCGCCGCGCCGGGTCGCCGATCAGGGCCCCGACCTCGCGGGCGAGGACGTCCGCGTCGGCGGTTGCGACAAGGATGCCGCTCTCCCCGGAGACCACCACTTCTGGAATGCCGCCGACCGCGGTCGAGACGCTCGGGCACCCGAAACACATCGCCTCGAGAATGCTCAGGCAGAAGCTTTCCATCTCCGAGGTGAAAAGGCCGATGTCCGCGGACTGGAGGTAATCCTCGATGTCCACGGCGTTCTCCCGCACGATCACCCGGTCGGAAAGCCCGAGCCTGCGGACATCGTCCGCAAATGGCGCGAAGTCCGCCCCGGCGAGAATCACGAGCTTAAATGAAGCGGCGGGCCGGATGCGGGCGGCCGTTTCGAGCAGGAGGCCGATCCGCTTCACGGGCCGAAGGTTTGAGGAGTGCAGGATCATGACCTCGTCCTTCAGGCCGAGCTCCCCCCTCACCTCGGCCCGCGGGCGCCGCGGCGGCCGCGGGGCGAAAAAATTGTGGATCACGTCGATCGGGCCCCGCAAATCCAGCAGGCGGCGGGTCTCCTTTTCCAGGTAGGCCGACACCGTCGTGACCGCGTCGGAATGCGCCAGGGCGTGGCGGATGGCCGGGCCGTAGCCGGGGTCCCTGCCGAGAAGGGTCGTGTCCGTTCCGTGGAGGGTTGTGACGAGGCAGGGCCGCAAACCCGGCTCGAGCATCGACAGGGCCAGGAAGGCCGCGGTGGCGTGGGGAACGGCGTAATGGACATGCAGGATGTCGAGCCGGTGCTCGCGGCTCACCTCGGCCATCTTGACGGAGAGCGGAAGCGTGTAGTCCGGATATTTGAACAGTCCGTAACTGCTGATTGTGACCGGGTGGAAATGCAGCCGCGGGACCCCCGAGGGAAGCCGGAATGGGCGCTCGTAGCTGACGAAGTGGACCTCGTGCCCGCGCGCAGCCAGCTCCTCGCCGAGAGCCGAGGCGAGGATTCCGCTTCCGCCGATCGACGGATAGCAGGTGATGCCGATTTTGAGGGGTCGGTCGGGCCGCATGTCAGAACTGACGCGCGCCGCGACCCAAAGGAGCCAGGGAATCGAAAACCGGGGGATCGGCCGGGTAGAGCGGCTGGGCGTGGCTCACGCCGGCCGTCAGGCCGTGGACGCGCGCGCGGGCGAGCTGCAGGCCGGGATAGTCGCGCGTCCGTATCTGGGTCGCATGCGCCTTCATGGCCGCAGTCCACGCCGTGAGGACGGATCGAGCCGAGATGTCGATGAGGACGGGCTGGCTTCCCTCCTGCTCAGCCCCGGGGCCGCTCGAGTAGTAAAACAACTGGCCGATCGAATGGGCCGGGCGATTCCGGAGCCTGGCAAGCGCCCCGTAGCGCGCCAGGCGGGCGGCGTCGCGCACGATCCGCCCGAGCCTCGGGTGGTCGGGATGCTGGTTTTCCAGGAGGCTCGGCGCGAGGATGATCCCCGGCCTCAGCCGCCGGATGATCGCGGCGAGCTTCAGGGAGTGTTCCACGCGGTTCTCCAGGAGCGCGTCCCCATCCAGGACCGCGAATTCCAGGGTCGCCCCGAGGATCGCGGCGGCCTTCCGGGCCTCGGCCATCCTCTGCCTGGGCGTGCCGTGCGTCGCCGCCTCGCCCCGGGAGCATACGACCAGATGCGCGGGGCGACCCGCCTGCGTTTCGCTGGCGACGATGCCTCCGCAGCCGAATTCAATGTCGTCGGGATGGGCGCCGAATACGAGCAGGGGCGGCGGTTTAGGACTGTATTTCAGTGAATGCTTCATCGGAACGGTCGATCGGGTCTCGGGTGAGGAATTCAATCTCGGGCGCATCTTCCAGCCGAAGATACCCCCGTTCTCCCGCCCCCGCCACATAATGCGTGCACCGCACGGCGGATTGCATCCAGCGCAGGCGCATGTCCCGGGTGGGGCTGACCTGCTCCGGGCCGAACTCGGCCGGGGGCAGATCGACGTAGCAATCACCCCCCTCGTGCAGGCGGAGCTTCCCGCCGCTGAACCGGGCGCGCACGATCTCGCCGCCGTAGGGCACATCCACGAAAAAATCGCCCACCGGGCAGGCCGCGCGGCGAACCTCGGGGTCGCTGGAGCGGACGACGCGAATCCCCTCCAAAAGCCCCATCCCGCGGTACATCTCCAGGCAGAAATCCGCCACCGTCCCCCCGGTCGCGCCCCGGAAAAGCCCGCTCTCCCGCTCCCCCACGTAGGCGGGCAGCTGGCGCGCGGTCTTCGCCGTCCAGTCCGCAACGATGCGCTTCAGGTACATGGGCGACCATTTCCGCTGGACCCGGTTCTCAAACGCGAAATTCAGCGGGACGGGCTCGCCGCCGTCCAGCCTCCGCAGGACGGTCCGGGTCTCGCGCGGGTCATGATCGCTGTCGTGGTAGAAGAACACGATCTCCCCGCCGATCTCCCGCTGGAGCCGGCGGGCCGTCGCAATCTTCGCCCAGAGGAACCTCTTCGGAAAAAAGCCGCACGGCTGCTGGCCGAAGCAGATGCGCGGATCGCTCATGGCGGCAGGGGCGCCTCCGGGCTCCCGGCAAGGCCGAGGGCTCCCTGGATGATGACGCTGAGGACGACGCACGCGCCGCAGCCGATGACGTTGTACCAGAGGTAGGAGATATCGAGCCTCCAATAGAGCACGATCACGAGAAGCTGGCCGGCGACCGCCGCCCAGAACACCGCCGTCCCGCCGATCCGCCGGAGGAAGAATGCCACCAGAAAGATGCCCAGGACTCCGCCGTAGAAAAGGGACCCGATGATGTTCACCGCCTGGATGAGGTTCTCGGTCAGGTTCGCGAACAGGGCGAAGGAGATCGCCACCAGCCCCCAGAAGGCCGTGAAGACCCTGGATGCAACGACATAATGGGCGTCCGACGCCGCGCGGCTGACGATATGCCTGTAAATGTCGACGGTCGTCGTGGAGCCGAGCGCATTCAGTTCCGCAGCCTTCGAGGAGAATGCGGCAGCGAAGAAGGCCGCGATCAGAAGCCCGATGAGTCCGTGCGGAAGGTAGTCGAGAATGAATGTGATGAACACATAGTCCGCATCGCCGGCGGCCGTCTTGCGGTCGGCCGCCCGGAGCGCCGCCTTGGCTCCGCTCCGCGCCGCCTCGGCCCGTTCGCCGGCCGCCCGGGCCGAGTCGAGCGCCGCCGCGGCCGCAGGCGCCTCGCCGGTCCTCCGGGCCTCCACCCATGCCCGCAGGCTGCGGGCCTCCTCGGCGTGCGCCGCGCCGAAATCGGACTCGATCGCCCTGAGGCCCCCGCCCCCGGGCGCCGCGGCCTGGCGGCTCCAGGCGACCTCGTTGAAAAAGACCGGCGGCTTCTCGAACTGATAAAACACGAAAAGCAGCGCACCCAGGAGCAGGATGAAGAACTGCATCGGGATCTTGAAAACCGCGTTGAACATCAGCCCCAGCCGGCTCTCGCGAAGGGATCCGCCGGAAAGGTAGCGCTGCACCTGCGACTGGTCGGTCCCGAAATACGAAAGGGCCAGGAAGAAACCGCCCAAAAGGCCCGTCCAGACCGTGTACCGGCGATCGACGTCGAGGGAGAAGTCCACCGCCTCCAGCTTGTGAAACTTTCCGGCCAGGGTCAGGGCGCCCCCGATCCCGAGGCCGTGCGGCAGCCGGGCCAGGAGGATGAAGAACGCCGCGACCATGCCCGCGAATATCACCCCGATCTGATACTTCTGGGTGAGGTTCACGGCGTCGCTGCCCCCGCTCACGGTGTAGGCGATGACCAGGAGCCCGCTGCAAACGATCGTGAGGTCGAGCCTCCAGCCGAGGACCGTGGAAAGAACGATTGCGGGGGCGTAAATCGTGATGCCGGCGCCGAGCCCGCGCTGCAGAAGGAAGAGCCCCGCGCCGAGAAGGCGGGTCTTCGAGTCAAAGCGGCGGCCCAGGAATTCGTAGGCCGTGTAAACGCCGAGCCTGCGATAAAGGGGAAGGAAAAGGGCGGAAATGACGATGAGGGCGAAGGGCGCGCCAAAATAATTCTGGACGAAGCCGAGGCCGCTTTCGTACCCCTGGCCCGGCGTCGACAGAAACGTGATCGCGCTCGCCTGCGTGGCCATCACCGACAGGCCGATCGTCAGCCAGTGCGTCTGCCCGACCCCCTTCAGGTACCCGGCCAGGCTGTGGCGCTCCCGCGTCCGCCAAATTCCGTAGAGGGAGATCCCCAGGAGGAGGCTCAGGAGAACCGCATAATCCAGCGCGTTCACGAATACCGCCTTGTCAGGATCGCCAGCAGCCCGAGCCACACAACGACGATGACACAGACAGCGGCGTATACGGCCCGCCAGCTGCGCAGCGCGGGCAGCCCGGTTTCATGATCCTCGGACCGCTGCGTTGGAATCGGAGCGCTCACTTTCCCAGCGATACGAGATTGGCAAAGATCCGGTAAGCGCCCGGGACGCCGGCCGGAAGCTGGCGGAACCAGGACAATCCCGTGTAGACGTAATAGCCCTTCCCGTAGTGGGCCACGAGAATTCCGCTCTTGAGCGGCGCCTCGCCGGGGTCGCCGCAGGCGAGCAGGGCGGCATAACGGCTGTCCCACTCGCTTGGGAAATCCAGCCCGCGCTCCTGCACCCACCCTTCGAAATCCGACGGCCCGATCCGGTTGGGCGTCGTGAACGCCGGATCGTCCGGCACGAGGAGGGTCACCGGGGAATTCTCGTCCGTGACCCGGTTTGCGGGGAGGTTGCGCGAGAGCGAAAGGGGATACGGCCCCAGGCGCGTCGTCGCGGCATTGTTGGGGGTGTTGTACTGGGCGACGACGGTGCCGCCCCCCTCGACGTAGGAGAGGAGCGCCGGGAACCCGGCCTGGAGGTCCGTCCGGGTGTTGAATGCGCGGACGCCGATGACCACGGCGTCAAACGGCTTCAGCCGGTCCGCGACGAGGTCGGCGCCCGTCAGTTCGGTGACCGAATATCCCATCTCCGCAAGGCTGTCCGCGATGCTGTCGCCGGCCCCGGCGATATACCCCACCCGGTGCCCGCGGATCGCCAGATCGAGGCACACGGCCTTCATCCGCGCGGGCGGCTGAAGCAAAATCGGGGGAATATGGCCGAATCGGATTTCCACCCGATCCGTGCCATACCGGGCCCCGCCATCGGCCTTTCCGAGCTCCGCCCAGACGCCGAGGCTGGCCTTGGACGGCTCGGCGGGGGCGGTGACGGTGAACGACAGCCGGGCATGGTCTCCGACGGCGGACAGCCGGAACGGCCGTCCTGCGGGCGCGACCTTCCATCCGGACGGCGCATCCAGGTGGACAAGGCCCGAGGATCCGGCCCGGTATGCGGTGACTTCCACCGCGACCTGCCGGGTGGCGGACGGGGCGAACAATTCGACGCCGGATGGGAAATGAAGGGAGACCGGCGGAATGGCTTCGATCCGCCGGCGGACCAGGGCGCCCGTCGAATCCGTGCTCAACTCGACCGGTTCGTCGGACAGGACGATCGTCCGGCCCCCGACCTCAAATACATACTCGAGCGGGACGATGGGCGGGTTTTCGGGACGTCCGATGAGCGAGGCGTCGTCGACCCGGAACATCCCCGGCGTCCCCTCCTCCCGCAGCCAGTAGGGCTGGCTGACCGGGGTGCCGGCCGGCAGGGTCTGGCTGGAATCGCGCACCGCCGGCGTTCCCCGATCGAGGCCGATGCCCGTTCTGGTCTCGCGGCCCAGGGACGGATAGCGCACGGCCACCCAGCGAACCGGAAGGGCCGCGCCCAGCTCCACGCGCTCATGCAGCTCGAACGCCTCCCCGGGAACGATCTCGGCCCGCGCGACGGTGGTCTCGACGGAAAGGCCAAGGCAGTCTGCGATGATTCGGTCGAGCTGCCGGCGCCGCTCGTCGACGAGGGGGTCCGCCGGAAGCGCGGCGAGACGCCTTTGGATCTCGAGCAGCCGCGGGACGCTTGCCGACGGGTCATTCCGGTCAAATCCGGCGATGACCGCTTCCGCGAGGGTCCCGATCTCCGCACCGCCCGGAACGCGGCCCCAGGTCGTGTCCACCCCGTCGAAAATGTCCTTCGTCGCCGGTTCGCCGAGCAGCAGTTGAAACGACTCCGAGCGGGAGCCGCTTGTGCCGACGGCGAAGAATCCCATCCCCTGCGTCTTGTGCATGGAGCGGCTGCGGGATGCGATTGCGCCGAACGGCTGGCCGGTCACCGGGTCCGTGCCGCCGATCTCCATATGCAGGGTCCTTGAATCGGGCTGGCCGGAGCCGCCCCGGCCGAAGCCTCCCGAGTTCATCAGGATGCGCTTCGGCTGCCACGGCTTGAGCGATCCGAGCTGTTCCGGGAAAGCGTTCGGATCGCCGGCCCGTTTGAAGGCCTCGATCGCCAGGACCGCCGAGGCCGTGTGGTGCCCGTGGGTCGGGCCCGGCTCCGGGGAAAAACGCGTGATCACGACGTCGGGCCGAAACGTGCGGATGACCCGCACGATGTCCCCGATGACCTCCTCGCGGTCCCACTTTTGAATCGTCTGGCGGTAGTCCTTCGAGTAACCGAAGTCCCTTGCGCGGGTGAAAAACTGACGCCCTCCGTCGATCCGCCGCGCGGCCAGAAGCTCCTGCGTGCGGATTGCGCCAAGCTCGTCCCCGAACTGCGATCCAAGGAGGTTCTGGCCGCCGTCGCCCCGCGTCAGCGACAGATACGCCGTCCTGTAGCCTGGCCCCCGCGCAAGATAGGCGATCAACTGCGTGTTTTCGTCATCCGGATGCGCGGCGACGTACAAGACGCTGCCCATCTGATTGAAGCTTCGCAGATCCTGGAGGATGGCCGCCGGTTCGGCCCGCGCGGGCGCGGCCGCCCGCGCCGGAACGCACATTCCCGCAACGGCGAAAAGCATCGCCGGCACCAATCCAAACCACAGGCGCAGCATCGGCCGGCGCGCGGGTTACTTGACCACGGTGAAAGCCACCGAGTACTGCGTTGTCTCCCACTTGATCTTCAGCACGCCGCCGCCGCCGGGATTGCGTTCGATCGACAGCGTGAGCTGATCGACCGTGGCAGGCAGCTCGTCCTTCTTCAGGTCCACCCGGGCCAGATCGTGCGTCTCGTCGACCGGAATGCCCCATTTTCCAATGTTCGTGCTGAAGGCGAGCTTGGCGGACAGGTCGTCCGCAAGAACGATGTAGAGCGTGTGGGCGCCGGCCGGTATCACCGTGCCGTCGGCCATCCGCAGCGGCTTTTCGTTGAGCAGGAGCGTGGCTTCGTCGGCCCCGAGCCTGTCGCCATGCCCGGTCTTCACCAGACCGCCCCAGATCTTGCGGATCTCGCCGGTCCTGGGGTCCTTCGAGTACGGCCGCCCGTAGGTGATCGTCACCCGGGCGCCGTCGATCACCTGGCTGATCGTTTCATGCGGACTGATGCGGCTTCTCATGGCCATGCTCTTCATTCCGGACATCGGTTGCATATCTTCGGCTGTCATGGGGATCGCGCCGATCAGGGCGGCGATGGGAAGGAGGATTCGCAGGGTTTTCATTTTTTTCTCGATTGGTTGGGAGGGGTGTGCTGACGGCTGCAAGACGCCAAAAAAACGCCTTGGTTGCGTCCCGACCGCACTATACGAAGCCCGGGGGCAGGTCAACCCCATGGGCGTCCGGCCGCGCTCAGAGGGCCGGCTTGGGCCTGATCTCGTTGTCCCGATACGCCTCGATCAGACGCTCCAGCATCTCGATCTCGCAGCGGAATTCCACGCCCTTCTCGGTGTCGGCCATCCGCCTCGGCCGGTCCCAGGTCCGGACGACCGAGATGCCCGGGATGATGTCCACCCCGTCCCGGACGGCGGCCTCGACCGATTTGAAATGGTGGTGGCAGGCGAGATAGGTGCGATTCGACTCGAGGACGAGCGTATAGCCGTGGTCGCCGTAGGCCTCGGAAAACGCGCCGTCGATCGTGATCGCCTTGCCGCTGCGCTTCATGGGCGACTCGCCCTTCTCGATCTTGACCGGCACGTGGCCGTTGACGATCAGGCCCCTGCCCGGATCAACCCCGAATTCGGAGAGGATGCGCTCGCAGAACCCGGGATCGTGAATGAGGGTGAAATACGGATTCTTCGTCTCCTCGTGCGACTTCGGGTCGGCGATGAAATCGCGCTCGAAGGTCGTTATCCGGTCCTTGCCGAAGAGGGGCGAGCGGGGCCCGCCCCAGAGGTACCAGAGGGTGTCGAGGTCCGGCTCCTCGGGCCGGTCGATCACCCGGACGAGAAGGCGCTGGATTGCCTCGAAGAGAGCCCGCCCCCGCGGCGCCTCTCCGCCGATCGGCATCGGCAGGAACTCGCCGCGCGCGTCCACGGGGACGCAGCCGTGAAAGATCAGGTGGTCCTCGCGGCGAAGGACCATCGAGCCCTGGCGAACGAGCCAGCGCATGTGTTCGCCCAGCTTCTGGCTGTGGAGGAAGGAGTGCCGGAACCGCTCGAGGCAGGCCTCCTCCTCGCGCGTAAGGGCGTAGGGATTCTCCGGCGAAACGGTCGGCAGGAGCTTGTCCCGGAGGGGATAGCGGACGCCGTCCACCTCGACCGTGCCCTTGCCGCGATCGATCCGGTGGAGGAGCCTGCGGTGGGAAAGATCCCATTCGGGATGGCGGTCGATCAGCGAGCCTTCGAGCTTGAATTGCATGATGGCCGCGGCCTTCTGCATGCGGGCGACCAGCAAATCCGGCCGCATGCCGCCCTCCCTGGGCAGGAAGTTGCCCGCCGGGTCCCCGGCATAGGCCGTCCCCACCAAGTGCTCGAGCGGGGTCCATGGGATGCTGTAACCCTCGTCCACCTGGCTCATCCTCCTATATCGGAGAGACATGCGCAGCACGTGGCAGATGAGCGCGGGATGCCCGAGGGAGGCTCCGAGCCAGGCGACATCATGGTTTCCCCAGATGAAGGACACGTTCGGCTGCTGGCGGAGGTAGTCCACCACCCGGTCGCCCCTGGGCCCGCGATCCCAGCAGTCGCCACCGATGATGAGTTCGTAGACAGCCAGGTTCCGAACCAGCCGCACCGTGACGTAAATGACCTGCCAGAGGCGCCCGCGGCGGGCGAGTTCGTCGACGATGGCCGCCACAAACTCCGGGCCGCGCTCGGTCGTGGGCTCGTGCAGCATCTCCGCGAGAAGGTCGCGGTACTCCCGGGGGAAGACCTCCATCGCCCGCCTGAGGCTGTAGCGGGCGGCAAGGCTGCGGACGATCTCAAAGAGGTTGCGCAGCGTGAGGACTCCGAATTCACGGAGGGCATCCGGCGAGCGGGGCTGGCGCTCAAGGAGCTGGACGACCTCATTGGGGTAGAAGATCAGGGTCAGGAACTCCCGGAGCCGGGTCGCATCCATCCGGCTGGCAAAGAGCCGCTCGACGAGGGGGCGAAGCGTGCCGGAGCTGTTGTTGATCACATGGCGGAGCTTCTGGTCC
This sequence comes from Opitutaceae bacterium, assembly GCA_050015855.1. Taxonomy (GTDB): domain Bacteria; phylum Verrucomicrobiota; class Verrucomicrobiia; order Opitutales; family Opitutaceae; genus Palsa-1447. The sequence goes on from JBEKAO010000008.1 coordinate 58,688, forward strand.
TCGCCATGAATGTCGCTGATCACGTGGACCGTCCCCTTGGGCAGGGTGAGGACGGCCCCCAGCCGCGCGATCTCCGCCATGGCGGCGTCCACGTTGGGAAATCGCGCAGCCAGTTCGCGAAGCTGAACCAATTCGTATTCTCTTGGGTGTGGAGGCACGGCCGAAGGGCCCCTACCTTCGCCTCGCCCGACCAAAAGACAAGGATGGAGCCGCCGCCGCCCGATTGCTAATCGAATTGACAATCGGGGGAGGTCTGTTCCGTTAGACCCTTACCGTCATGAACATCCTCCTCGGGGTATTCACCCTGGCCCTAATACTCGTTTCCGTCTTTCTGATCCTCGTCATCCTCATGCAGAAGGCGAAGTCGGACGGCGGCATGGGATCTGCGATGGGCGGAGGCATGGCGGAGGCGACTTTTGGCGCCGATACGGGCAACGTGCTCAGCAAGGCGACGATCAACGCCGCAATCATCTTCTTTGTCCTCAGCTGCGCCCTGTACCTCGGCCGGATTTACGAGCACAAGCACGCCTCAGCCTCCGGGGCGGCCCTGCCCAACATTTCCGCGCCCCTCACGAAGCCGGTCGCCCCGATTTCCGCGCCCAGTCCGGCTGCGCCGGCGCAGACGGCGCCCGCCCAGACTCCGCCGGCTTCGAGCGACAAGAAGTAGCCGTCGGAAACAAGGCAGGCCGGGCGCCCCGACAGATGACAGGACGAATTCGCGGGCAAATGGCGCCGGGGACCGGATGGCGTATCCGTTTTCTTGCCTGCCTCCTCGCGGCCTCGCGCCTGACCGCCGGGCCTCCGTCGGCGGTCCAGGCCCCCGGCCTCGCCCAGGTCGGCCTTCCGGACCAGGCCCAGGGCCGGGCCATCCTTTCGCAATTTCGAGAGTCGGGACCGGCCCGGCCCTGTTATGTCGAATTCGAACTGAGGCAGCTTCCCCGCCGGGGCCCGGAGCGGACCTTCCGGGGCCGGATGTGGTCCGAGCGCAATCCACAGGGAAATGTGATGCGGATCGAGTTGAACCCGGGTGAAGCCGGCGAGCGCCGGTTCCTTGTCCAAAATGGCGAGTCGGCCGCCGTCTGGTTTTTCGATCCGAAGGAAATGGCCGCCATGCCCAGGAGGATGGACCCCCTGTCGCCGCTCGTTCCCGGGATCGAAACGACCCCGTTCGACATCCAGATGCCGTATTTGTACTGGCCCGACGAAACCCTGCAGAGCATCGCGCGCGTTCCCGGACTGCAGCGGCCGGCCTATGTTTTCATTTTTCGTCCCCCGTCGGATTTCGCGGCCGGGGCCGCGGGACTTGCCGGCGTTCGCGCCTATCTGGACACTGAATACAACGCTCCGGTGCGGACCGAGATCTTCGCTTCGGACGGCCGCATTCTCAAGACACTGTCGCTTGTCGACTTAAAGAAGGTCCAGGGCCGGTACATGCCAAAGGAGTTCGATGTGCGCAACGAGGCCACGCGGGACAAGACGCGCTTCGAGCTGACCGCCGCCGCGATCGACGTGGCGGTGCGCCCATCCGTTTTCGAGCCGGCGGAGCTGTCCAGCCCGCTCGAACCGCCCACCGCCGGCATCGATCGCTTCGGTCCCTGACCGGCCGCCCGGCACATTTGTATTGCGGGCGCAATTCCGCTGTGACATCCACAGATGTCCCAGTTCAACCCTACCTGCTCATGGCTAAGCGCACTGCCAGTGTTTCAGCCCCCCTGACGTTTGATCTCCCCCTGTCCCTGATTTCAAAAATCGAGACATGCCGTCGAGGCCGCGGTTTGAAGACCGCAAGCGAGGTGATCCGCCTCGCGCTCGACCAATATGATTTCGAGGCTTACCACCCGAATCATGATCCGCACCGGCAGATCTCGGTGCGCATCAGCGCGCGCGAGCGCTCCGCCTTGAAGCGGCACGCGCGAACCAAGCACGCGAGCGTCGGAGAGCTGCTCCGCCTCGCGCTCGAAAAGCTCCCCGCCAAAGCCTCCTCGAAGAAGGCCCGCGGTTAGTTTTTTCCGGGAAGGCCGTATCCGGAATCGGGCCTCGAACGCGCGGGGTCGGGGCTTGCCTTTTGCCATCCGCGACCCATTTCTGTCACCTAGAGAAATCCCATGTCCACCACGACGTTGTTATCGAACTGGGCGTTGAACGTGTCCCCGTCGCCGACCCTGGCGATCGACGCAAAGGCCAAGGCGCTTCAGGCCGCCGGCGAGGACGTCTGCGGCTTCGCGGCGGGCGAGCCTGATTTCGACACTCCGGACCACATCAAGGACGCCGCGATGGCGGCCCTGAAGGCGGGCAAGACCAAGTATGCGCCGACCCCGGGCATCGAGCCCCTGCGCCAGGCGATCGCCGCGAAATATGCCGCCGATTACGGCCTCAAGGTGGCGCCGTCGCAGGTCATCGTCAGCCCCGGCGGAAAGTTTTCCTGCTACCTGGGGATTCTCGCGGTCTGCTCGCCGGGCGACGAAGTGATCATCCCCTCCCCCTATTGGGTGAGCTATCCCGAGATGGTGAAGCTCGCGGGCGCCGTGCCTCGCTTCGTTCTCGCGGACGACACGACCGGTTTTCGCATGACTGCCGCCCAGTTCGAGGCCGCGGTGACGCCCAGGACAAAGCTGCTGATCATCAATTCGCCGTCCAATCCGACCGGGGCCGTGTATTCCCGCCAGGAGCTCCAGGCGATCGTCGAGGTGGCGCTTCGCCACCGGATCCTGATTTTGTCGGACGAGATCTACGAGTACCTGGTTTATGACGGCGTGAAGACAACCGCCCCCGCGACCCTGGGACCCGAGGCCGCCGCGGCGACCATCATCGTGTCGGGATTCTCGAAGACCTACTCGATGACGGGCTGGCGGCTCGGAACGCTGGTCGCGCCGCCCGCGATCGCAAAGGCGGTCGCCGAGATCCAGAGCCAGACCACGTCGAACGCGACGACTTTCGCGCAGTACGGCGCCCTCGCGGCCCTGCAGGAAAAGGAGAAGACGCAGGCGTCCCTGGCGCGAATGCTGGAAAGCTTCGACCGGCGGCGCAAATTCCTGCACGGCGAACTGAACAAGATTCCCGGGATCTCCTGCCTGCTGGCCAAGGGCGCATTCTACCTGTTCCCGAACATCTCCAGGCTGGGCGTGCCCTCCCAGGCCTTTTGCGAACGGCTCCTTGAAACCCACCGGGTCGCGGCGGTCCCGGGGAGCGCCTTCGGCGCCGAGGGGTACCTGCGCCTGAGCTACGCAACAAGCGACGCCGTCATCGCGAAGGGCGTGGAGCGGCTGGCAAAATTTTGCCAGGCGCTCTAGGGTCCAGGGTGCGCGTTCGGACGACCGGATTTGCCGCCGCAGGGCAGCCGACCATTTATGCCATATAAAGATGTGACCCCACCCCCGGGCGACAGGATCGCCGTCGCGCAAGGCGCGCTTCGCGTTCCGAACCACCCGGTGATTCCGTTTATCCGAGGCGACGGCACCGGTCCCGACATTTGGGCGGCGTCGGTGCGCGTCTTCGACGCCGCGGTGAAGAAGGCCTACGGCGGCGCGCGAGCGGTCGCCTGGTTCGAGGTATTCGCCGGCGAGGAGTCGTTCAAGCGGTTCAAAAACTGGCTCCCGGACGACACGGTCGAGGCGTTCAGGGACTACCGGGTCGGAATCAAGGGCCCCCTCACGACGCCCGTCGGCGGCGGCATCCGTTCGCTGAACGTCGCCCTGCGCCAGATGCTCGACCTTTACGTCTGCCTGAGGCCCGTCCAGTGGTTCCAGGGCGTGCCGAGTCCGGTCAAGCACCCCGAAAAGGTGGACATGGTGATCTTCCGCGAGAACACGGAGGATATCTACGCCGGCATCGAGTTCGCGGCCGGAACGCCCGAGGCCGGGAAGATCCTCGATTTCATCGCGAAGGAGTTCCCGAAAAGCTACGAGAAAGTGCGCTTCGGCACGAAGGCCAGGGCCGAGTCGTTCTGGCAGGAGGTCGGCGCAAAGGACTTTCCGTGCGACGTGCAGGTGGGCGTGGGCGTGAAGCCGGTCAGCTACTCCGGCAGCGTGCGCCTGATTCACAGCGCGATCGCGTATGCCATCAAATTCAAGCGAAAGAGCGTCACGATCGTCCACAAGGGCAACATCATGAAGTTCACGGAAGGGGCCTTCCGCGACTGGGGCTACCAGACGGCCAAGCAGTTTTTCGGCGCCGTCGAGATCGACGGCGGCCCCTGGTGCAGGATCCCGGAGGGCAGGCCCGGGGCCGGCATCGTGATCAAGGACAGCATCGCCGACATCACGCTCCAGCAGGTGCTGACGCGGCCGTCGGAGTTTGACGTGATCGCGACCCTGAACCTGAACGGCGACTACCTTTCGGACGCCCTCGCCGCGCAGGTGGGCGGCATCGGCATCGCCCCCGGGGGCAACATCAACTACATAACCGGCCACGCGATTTTCGAGGCGACCCACGGCACGGCGCCCAAGTATGCGAACAAGGATGTCGTCAACCCCGGTTCGGTCGTCCTGTCCGGGGAGATGATGTTCCGCTATCTCGGATGGACCGAGGTCGCGGACCTCATCCTCAAGGGGCTCAACGGGGCCGTCGCGTCCCGCCGCGTGACCTACGACTTCGCGCGCCAGATGGAGGGGGCGACGGAGATCAAGTGCAGCGAGTTCGGGGACAACATCATCGCGCACATGTGAGGGGGCCGTAGGCCAACGACCTCAGGCCAACGACCTCAGACCTCCAGAATTGAAATCCGATCCTCGGATTTCAATTCTGGAGGTCTGAGGTCGTCCTAACTCTGGGCGTGCGTGCGGGGATGCTGCTGCTCGTCCGGCTTTGACTCGTAGATGTGGACGGAGTGGACGGTGTCGCTCCACTCGGGCAGGGTGTTCCGGCGCCAGTCGCGCACCTGCAGGATTTCGGTGCGGATGTCCGCGTTGCCCTGGTTAAGCATGAGACGGTGCAGGGCGGTGTAGGCGATGTCGTCCGGGCTCACCTTTAGAGCTTCGGCCAGGCGCTTCACCGCGACGAGTTCCTCGGATTCAATGTGAAGTCGTATTGCGGCCATGCGTCGACGGTACGCCCCCTGAGGGGTTCCCGCTCCGCATCGCTTGCTGATCGCGGCGCATCTATTGCTTGCCATGGCGCGCAGATCACATGAATTCAATGATCTCCTGCCTATGAATACAATTCGCTCCCTGAGTGTTGCGCTTTCCCTCCTCGCGGGTCTTGCCGCCTGCGGCGCGGCCATGGCCCAGGACAAGCAAGATGTGAATGCGGCCGGCAAGTCCGCTCCCGGCCAGCTTCTGCCCGCAGCCGGAAACACGGACCCGGCCTGGCTCGCAAAGGCCACGGCCGAATACCCGCTCACCACATGCACGGTTTCGGGCGACAAGCTGGGCGGGGACATGGGACCGCCCGCGGACTACATCTACAGGCAGCAAGGCAAGCCCGACCGGCTGGTGCGGTTTTGCTGCAAGGATTGCCTGGGCGATTTCACCAAGGATCCGGCCAAGTATCTCAAGATGATAGACGACGCCGCGGCTGCGAAATCCAAGGAAATGGGAGCCGGACCCATGAAATGAACGCCCCTGCGCCCCATCGCGAGCGGCACAGCCCGACCCCGGGCTACTTTTGCCCGATGTGCGCCGGGGTGGAGTCGGACCGGCCGGGCGACTGCCCGATGTGCGGCATGGCGCTCGAACCCAAGATGGCGGGCGCGGGTGAAGAGAATGAAGAGCTGGCCGGCATGACGCGGCGGCTTTGGATCGGGGGCTGCCTGTCGCTCCCGGTCGTCGTTCTCTCGATGGGCCATCTCATCCCGCCTCTTGCGCAGCTCTCCGGCGGGGTCGCCAGCCGATGGGCGCAGTTTGCCTTTTCCGCGCCCGTGGTCTGGTGGGCGGGCTGGCCTTTTTTCGTCCGCGGCGCGCGCTCGATCCGAAACCGGCGATGGAACATGTTCACGTTGATCTCCCTCGGGGTGGGCTCGGCGTGGATCTACAGCACGGCCGCCTTCCTCCTGCCGGGAATGTTTCCGCCGGCCATGCGCGCCCTCGGCGGAATGGTGGACGTTTATTTCGAGGCGGCCGCCGTCATCGTCGTCCTGGTCCTGCTCGGGCAGGTGCTCGAACTCCGCGCGAGGGCGCGCACCTCGAGCGCGATCCGGGCCCTTCTGAATCTCGCGCCTCCGGAGGCCATCCGCATCGGGGATGCGGGCGAGTCCGTGGTCCCGTTGTCGGAAATCAGGAACGGAGACCGCCTGCGGGTGCGCCCCGGCGCAAGGATCCCCGTCGACGGGCTCGTCGAGAGCGGATCGTCGTTCGTCGACGAATCCATGATCACCGGCGAATCGCTGCCGGTTGAAAAGAAGGCCGGCGACCGAGCGACGGGCGGCACGGTCAATGGAAGCGGCGGGTTTGTCCTGCGCGCCGACAAGCTGGGCGCGGATTCGCTCCTCTCCCGGATCGTGAGGATGGTGGCCGAGGCCCAGCGCAGCCGGGCCCCCATCCAGGGGCTGGCGGACAGGGTCGCGGGAATCTTCGTGCCCGCGGTCGCGGCCGCCGCCGCGGGCGCATTCCTCATCTGGTATCTCCTCGGCCCCGAGCCGCGCCTGGCCTACGCCGTCGTCAATTCGATCGCCGTCCTCATCATCGCCTGCCCGTGCGCCCTGGGCCTGGCCACCCCCATGGCGATCATGGTCGGCGTCGGCCGCGGCGCGCAGGCGGGCGTCCTCGTGAAGAACGCCGAGGCCCTCGAGCACCTTGGCAGGGTGCGCTGGCTCGTCGTCGACAAGACCGGCACCCTGACCGAGGGAAAGCCGCGCCTGGCCGATGTCCTGCCCGTTTCCGGCATCGACAAATCCCGCCTCCTGCAGCTGGCGGCCTCGCTCGAGCGCTCCTCGGAGCATCCCCTCGCCTCCGCCATCGTCCGCGAGGCCGTGGAAAAGAATATTCGGCTCCTCGACGTGACCGACTTCCGGTCGGTCACCGCGGGCGGCGTCGCAGGGACGGTCGACGGGAGCCGGATCATCGTCGGGAAGCTGAAATTCCTCGAGGCCGAGGGCGTGGAGGTCGAGGGCGCGCTCCGCGAGCGCGCGACCCTCCTTCAGGCCGACGGCAAGACCGTGCTGTTCGCCGCGGCGAATGGCACGCCGGCGGGACTACTGGCGGTCGCCGATCCCGTTCGGGAATCGACACCCGAGGCGATCGCTATGCTTCACGAACTGGGCGTCAGTATCGTCATGGCCACGGGGGACAACCGCCACACCGCCGGGGCCGTTGCCCGCCGCCTGGGCCTCGACCGGTACGAGGCGGAGATCGAGCCCGCGGACAAGATCAGGATAGTGAATTCGCTTAGGCAGGGCGGCCGTTTGGTCGCGATGGCCGGGGACGGGATCAACGATGCGCCCGCGCTCGCGGCAGCCGATGTCGGAATCGCCATGGGCACCGGGACGGATGTCGCGATGGAGAGCGCCGGGATCACCCTGGTCAAGGGCGACCTGCGGGGCATCGCAAAGGCCATCCGACTGTCCCGCGCCACGATGGGGAACATCCGGCAGAACCTCTTTTTCGCGTTTTTCTACAATGCCCTCGGCGTGCCGATCGCGGCGGGCGCCCTGTACCCCCTGGCCGGCGTCCTGCTCAATCCGATGATCGCGGGGGCGGCGATGAGCCTGAGCTCCGTCAGCGTGATTTCAAACGCGCTTCGCCTGCGGCGGATCCAATTGTGACCCCGCGGGGCCGCTTCAGGCCTCGATGCCGAGCTTTGCCAGTATCCTCTGCAAATCCTCGTTTCCGCGGTACTCGATGACGATCCGGCCCTTTTTCGCCGAATGAAGGACGGCCACCCGGGCGCCCAGGTGCGAGGTGAGCTTCTTTTCGATTCCCTCCACAGTCGCGAGGTCCGCGGCGGAGGCGCCTTTGCGGCGCGAGGAGCCCGGCTTTGACCCGGCCGACCCCCGCGCGGAACCGACCAGTTTCTCGGTCCCGCGCACGCTCAGTCCTTCGGCGACCACCCGGCGGGCCAAAACGAGCCGGTGGCCGGCATCCTCGATCCCCAGCAGGACCTTCGCGTGGCCGGTGCTCAAAAGATTCTTGCTGAGATAACCCTGGATCTCCGGGTCCAGGGAGAGCAGCCGCAGGGTGTTGGCCACGGCGGCCCGGCTCTTCCCCACCCGCTCGGCGGCCGATTCCTGGGTCAGGTCGAAATCGCGGATCAGGCTGGCATAACCATGGGCCTCCTCGATCGGGTTCAGTCCCTCGCGCTGCAGGTTCTCTATCAGTCCCAGGGCCGCAGCGGACGCATCGCTCGCCTCGGCGATCCGCGCGGGAATCACCTTCAGGCTCAGTTGCTGAAACGCCCTCCAGCGGCGCTCGCCCGCGATCAGCTGAAATTTTTCGCCGTGCCGGCGGACGACCACCGGTTGAAGCAGTCCCTCGCTTCGGATGCTTTCAGCCAGCTCGTTCAACTGCTCGGCCGGGATTTCCCGGCGCACCTGGTACGGGCTTGGCTCGATCAGATGGACCGCGATTTCCTCGTATCCGGCCATCCCCGGAAGGTGCGCGGCAGGGGCTGGGGAATGCGCAGCCGGGGCGCCGGCAGACGCCGCGGCCGCGGGTTTTGCCGCGGCGATCAATTGCCCGAGACCGCGGCCGAGCCGGGATTTTGGATGAGAAGTCATGTCACTTGCCCCCTGGAATGAAGAGTGTCTGGCCTGCGAAAATTTTCTCGGGATCGCTGATCCTGTTCGCGTTGATGATATCCTGCACCTTGGAGCCGGTCTTTTTTGCAATCTCGGCGAGGGTTTCCCCCTTTTGGACGGTGTACTTCACCCCTTCCTTCGGGAAATTGTCGGAAAATGCGGCCGAGGCGGCGGGGCGCGGCGCCTGGCCCTTGGAAAGGGCGTCAAGCGCGGCGTTCGTCTGCCGGCCGAGCTTCTCCAACTGAATCGAGACCTGCTGCAGGATGTCCGCCTTTGAGGCCGCCTCCGAGGACTGGATCACGCGGTTGAGATCCGCAACGGCGTCGGCCAGCTGTGCCGTCGTCGCGTAGCCCTGTCCCGCGGACCGCTCCTTTGCCTTGAGCGCCGAGTTTTCGGACTCCAGTTGCTCTATGCGCAGGCCGAGATCCGCGACCCGTTGCGACAGTTCGCGCACGTCCTCCCGCAAATTGGCGACTTCCACCCCCGGCGCCTCGGTCTGGGCGCGTGCGCCCGGCCCCAGCGCCAGGACCGGCAGAAGCAGGAACCGTTTCCACATGCGGCGCATCCTTGATGAAAGGGCGGATGAAAACAAGAGGTTCGTTTTGCGGTTGGTGGTGCAGATTGGGCGGGAAGGGCCTTTTCGGGTCGGAGTTGTTCGCTGCCGCGCCCTGAGGGCACCCGCGGCAGCTCACCCCTCGCTATCGCTCGGGGCTGAAGCCATCTTCGCGCTGACGCGCTCAGTGGCCAATGCCAAGGCTCCCCGCCAAGCCGGGCCAGGCGGGATCCCAGCCCGTCCTGGCCCCGGAGGCGGGGATGAAGGCCAGCAACTCCCCGAAAAAACCCTTCCCGCCCAAGCTGCACCAATGCCGCCTTCCCGCCGAATAGATAGCGGCGATTTGCTCATTCCCGGGTCGGGCGGCTCCTTCAATGAAAGGGCTTGGGGCCGGCGAGGGCGGCCATCGCTTTCGAGGGGAGAAGAGTGCCGGGAGCGACCGGAAAGCCGCGCAGAAACTCGGAGGCCGGAAGCATCCGTCCCCCGGGGCGCTGGAGCTTTCGGAAGCGGATGACCCCGGCCGACGTGGACACCAGGAGACCGTGCCCGTCGGATCCGAGGACCGTGCCCGGCGACGCGGCGCCGGGCTCGCCCTCCGAAGGGGAATCGGCGAGGCCGATTTTTACGCTCAGTCCGCCCAGATCCACCGAGCAGCCAGGCCATGGGAACAGGCCGTTGATCCGGGCGGCCAGCGCGCGGGCGGGCGCGCCAAAATCGACCGCTCCGTCCTCCTTTGACAAAAGCCGGCAGTAGCTCGCGCGGGCCGGATCCTGCTCAACGAAGGCGAGACGGCCCGCGGCGAGAAGCGGCAGGGCCCGCGAAAGCAATGGAACGCAGGCGGCGGCCACCTTCGCCTCCAGTTCGGCGGCGGTGTCCAGCTCCCCGACCGCGATTCTTTCGCAGTCGGCCACGGGCCCGGCGTCCAGCTCGCGCACGATGCGCATGAGGGACACGCCCGTCTCCCTCTCCCCGCAAGCGATCGCTGTTTGAATCGGCGAAGCGCCGCGATATCGGGGAAGCAGCGAGGCGTGCAGGTTCAGCGTGCCGAGCCGGGGCGTTTCGATGAATTTTTCGCCGAGGATATGGCCATACGCCACGACCAGGCTCAGGTCGGCGCCGAGCCGCGCGAGTTCCTCGCGCTCGGCTTGCGTGAGTCTTTCCGGCTGCCTCACGGGGATGTTCCGTTCCGACGCCCACCGCTTGATCGCGTTGGCGGCGATCGTCCGCCCGCGGCCGGCCGGCCGGTCGGGCTGGGTGAATACTCCGACAACCTCCGCGATGGCCCGGCCATCCTCCGCGAGCCAGTTCAGCAGCGGGAGCGCGATCGGATCCGAGCCAAGAAATGCCAGTCGAAGGGGTTCAGTCTTCGCCGGTTTCATGGGTTCTTTGGGTGGGCTCGCCTCGGTGGGAGTCTGGGCCCCTTGGCTCCTTTCCCACGAGGTCAAAGAAGACGGGGCAGCCATTCAGCCCAAATTCCTCGACGATGCCTCCCTCGAGATAGCGGCGGTATGCCTCGGTGAGTTTCTCCTCCCGGTTGCAAAACAGGCGGATCCGGAACGGCCGGTGGCCGGTCTGGGTCGCATAGTAGATGCGGAAGCGCCGCGCGCCGACCGACGGAGGCGGAGTCCGCTCCGTCTGGTGCAAAAGCACCTGGTTCAGCTTCGCCGTGGGCAGCTTCTTGTCTAGGGTGCGGTTCAGCTGCACGGCCGCATTCAGCATCCGGTCCACCTCGTAGCCGCTCATGGCCGACACGAACACAAGGGGGGCTCCGGGCGTGAAGAAGAGCCGGTCAAAAAGCGCCTTCTCGTAGCTTTCGCGGTACTCGCGCTCCGTTTCGTACGGGGGGACGCCGCCGCCCTTCGAAAAGGCCTTTCGTACCACATCCCACTTGTTTACGACGACGACGATCGGACGGCGCTCCTTCAGGGCCTCGCCGGCGATCGCCTTGTCCTGCTGGGTGACCCCGTCCGCCGCGTCGAGCACCAGAAAGACGACGTCGGCCCTCTGGATCGCGTCAAACGAGCGCAGCCGCGAAAAGTACTCGACCGGAGACGACAGTTTCGCCGCCGATTTGATTCCCGCCGTGTCGATCAGGCGGAACGGGTAGAGCTTCCCGTCGCGTCCCTTGAACTCGAAGGGCAGCTCCACGGCGTCCCGCGTCGTGCCCGGGACCGGGCTCACGATCAGCCGGTCGCTTTGGAGCAGCCGGTTCGCAAGCGAGGACTTGCCCACGTTGGGGCGGCCGACGAAGCAGAAGCAGAGAGGGTCGCTGGCCGTCTTTCCGGCCGGCTCGGGTTCGGCGGGCCCGATCCGCTTGAGTATGGCCGCCCGCAGCTCCTCCTCGCCGAGGCCGTGCTCGGCCGACACCGGTATCGGCTCCCCGAGCCCCAGCCCGTAGCCTGCGGCAAAATCGATCTTCTCTTCGCTGAAATCCGCCTTGTTGACGACGAGGATCACGGGCTTGCCGCTTTTCCTCAGCCGCTCCGCAATCTTCTCATCCAGGGAGGTGAACCCCGAGAGGCCGTCGACGACGAAAAGGATCAGGCCCGCCGCCTCGATCGCGAATCCGGCCTGGTCCTCCGACAGCGCCGATACCCGGGCCGGAGTCTCGCCGCCCTTGAACCCAAGGCCTCCCGTGTCGAGAAGCACGTACCCGCCGTCGGCGACCTCGGCCGAAACGACGTCGCGCGTGATGCCGGGCTCGTCGTGCACGATCGAGATCCGGCGGCGCGCCAGCCGGTTGAACAGCCGGCTCTTGCCCACATTGGGCCGCCCGACGATGGCAACGATTCGGTTCACGCGACGGAAGGGTCTTTCAGCCGCCCGCGGCCGGCCGGCGCCCTTTTGCAAGGCCCTGCACATGACGTTCGATCCTGTCGCAGGCCTCGATGATCTGCTCGTAGCCCGTCGCGAAGCTCGCCCGCACGAAGCCCCGGCCGCCCTCGCCGAACGCGGAGCCCGGGACGACGGCCACCCGCTCGGAGTCCAGGAGGCCGTACGCGAACTCGCGATCGCCGAGCCCCGTGGCCGCGACGCTCGGAAATGCGTAAAAGGCTCCGTTCGGCACATGGCACTTCAGGCCCGCCTCGTTGAAGCGCCGGACGATCAGGTCCCTCCTGCGATGGTACTGCTCGCGCATCGCCTTCATTGCATCCTCTCCGCGGACGAGCGCCTCGATCGCGGCTTCCTGGGAGAGGATCGGCGCGCACAGCATCGAATACTGGTGCACCTTCATCATCGCCTCGATGAATTCCGCGGGTCCGCAGGCGTATCCGATCCGGAATCCGGTCATCGCGAAGGCCTTAGAGAATCCGTGCAGAAGGATCGTGCGCTCGCGCATGCCGGGAAGCGAGGCGATGCTCGTGTGCACTCCCTCGTAGGTGAGTTCGGAGTAGATCTCGTCCGTCAGCACGATCAGGTCCTTTTCAACTGCAAAGCGCGCGATCTTATCCAGGCGGCCCCGGTCGCAGGTCCCGCCCGTCGGATTGCAGGGCATGTTCATCATCAAGACCTTGCAGCCGGGCCGCCACGCCCGGGCAATGTCCTCCGCATTGAGCGAAAATCCGTCCCCGGCGCGCGTCGCCACCGGCACCCCAACCCCGTGGGTCAGGGCCACGCTCGGGTGGTACGAGACGTAGCAGGGCTCGTGGTACAGGACGGCGTCGCCCGGGTTGACGAGGGCGCGGAGCGCCAGATCGATGGATTCGGAGACGCCGACCGTCACGATGATCTCGTTCTCGAGATTGTAGGGGACGGCGAAATTTCGCTCCACATAGCGGCTGATCGCGCGCCGGAGCTCCAGCAGGCCGAGATTGGAGGTGTAGTGCGTCTTGCCCTTCTCGAGGGCGTAGATGGCCGCCTCCCGAATGTGCCAGGGCGTGTCGAAGTCCGGCTCCCCGATTCCCAGGGAAATCACGTCCCTCATCTTCGATACAATCTCGAAAAAATCGCGGATGCCCGACTTTGGAAGGTCGACGACGTGGCGGGCGATGAAGCGTTTGTTGTCCATGGTGCTCGGATCGGGCGGTCCGCGGCTCAAGGATCCGATTTGCCGGTCAGGGGGACCGGCCGGTCCATTGCGCAGCGCGCGCCCCGGTCGTTCAGGGCGAAACCTTGAGCCGCTCGGACGATTCCGGCGGCAGGTCGATCAGGTACCCACCCTCCTTGTAGGACCGGAGCATGAAATGCGTGCTTGTGGAAAGGACGCCCTCGAGAGTCGAAAGCTTTTCCGACACGAAGCTGGCCACCTTTTGCAGGCTGGGTCCGGTAATGAAGATCAAAAGGTCGTACGCCCCGGACATGAGGTAGCAGGACTCGACCTCGTCGAAGCGGCTAAGCCGCTCGGCCAGGCGGTTGAAACCGCCTCCCCGCTCGGGCGTGATCTTCACCTCGATTACGGCGCGCACGGCGGCGTCGGCGGCCGCTTCGCGGGACAGGTCGAGCACCGGGCGCCAGCCGAGGAAGATTCTGTCCTTCTTCAGCTGGTCCAGGTGCCGGTTGATTTCGGCCTCGGTCAGCCCCGCCACCTTCGCCATCTGCGCGGTGGAGAGCTGTCCGCCTTCGATCAAGAGCTTCAGAACAGGGTTCATGGGAAGTCGGGCATCATCGGCAAATCCGGCGGATTTGACCAGTCATCATTTTTCGCTCCGTCGGGCGGGTCTGGACAAATCCCCGGCGGCCGGTACCAATGGCCCCCGAACATGTTCGAATCGCTCACCGACAAACTGGGCAACGCCCTGCGCAACCTCCGCGGCGTCGGCAGGCTCACGCCCGAAAACATGGCCGAGACGCTCCAGGAGGTGCGCACCGCCCTTCTCGGCGCCGACGTGCACTTCAAGGTCGCCCGCGAATTCGTCGAGCGGGTCCAGGCCCAGTGCGTGGGCCAGGACGTCCTCAAGGGGGTCACGCCGGGCCAGCAGATCGTCAAGATAATCCATGACGAACTGGTGCGGCTCCTGGGCGAGGGGGCGAACGAGCTCAGCACCGCCAGGCCGCTCAAGGTCCTCCTCGTGGGCCTGCACGGTTCGGGAAAGACGACATCGGCCGCAAAGCTCGGCCGCCTGCTCAAGAAGCGCGGCTATCGCCCGGCCCTCGTGGCCGGCGACGTACACCGCCCGGCGGCGATCGATCAATTGGAGATACTATCCAAGCAGGAGGAGCTCGGATTTTATGCGGACCGCCTCTCCAAGGACGTTCCCGCGATTGGCGGGGCGGCCCTCGCCGCGGTCCAGGCCGCCGGCGCTGACGCAATCATCTTCGACACCGCCGGACGGCTTCAAATCGACCAGGACCTGATCGAGGAGGTGAGGCGCCTGCGCGCCCGCGTCCAGCCCGACGAGGTCCTTCTCGTCGCGGACGGCGCCCTCGGGCAGGAGGCCGTCAACGTCGCCAAGGCCTTCCACGAGGCGGTCCAGCTGACCGGCCTCATCCTTACGAAGCTCGACGGCGACGCGCGCGGCGGCGCGGCCCTTTCCATCAAGTCGATCACCGGGGTCGGGATCAAATTTGTCGGCACGGGCGAAAAATCCGCCGATTTCGACACCTTCTATCCGGACCGCCTCGCCTCGCGCATCCTCGGTATGGGCGATGTCGTGTCGCTCGTC
>JBEKAO010000009.1:0-72516 GCA_050015855.1 Opitutaceae bacterium
GAGGCGCGCCGCGGTCTGCTGCAGCCCGTGCCCGTAGGCGTCGGCCTTGACGATCGCAACGTATCGGATGCCCGGCGGAAGCGAGGCTCGGATCAGTTTCAGGTTGCGCTCCAGGGCGGCCAGATCGATCTCGGCCCAGCAGCGCAGGGGGGGGGCGGGAGCTTTCATCGTCAGGGACTCTCGTGAATGCGGGGCTGCCACGTCGCGTAGACAGGCGCCTCATGCAGAAATGCGTCCGGATCGGCCGTGCGTATCATGAGGTCCGCGTCCGCCGCGCCCGGCCACAGCTCGGCCAGCCGGTACGGCACGACTTCCACGGGGAGCGGCGGGGCCGCCCACTGCCGGAATCCCGCGGGCATGGCCAATGGGCCCGTCAATTCGGCGGCTGAAACACGCCGGGGCGGGCCGCCTTTTCGGCACGCGTGCCAGGCGCCGCGCCGCGCATCCGCGATGAACGTCACGTCCGGTTCGCCGCGGGCCTCCGCCGCCAGGGCAAGCGCATTGTAGCCGTATACGGGCCGGTCGGCCGTCGCGCACCAGACCCGAAGCGCCATCGCAACCGTCCGTATGCCCAGGATGGAGCCCGGGCTGTCGGCGAACGCGAACCCGCGAACGATTCCCAGATCGAGTCCAAGGGCCTCCACGCACCGGAAGACCCCGATCCCGGCCTCTTCGTCAAAGGCGGACCAGCGGGCCCTGAAGGGATCGCCGGCCGCCGGCTCGAACAGACCCGCCTGGATCCGCGCCGACGCAGCGTCCAGGAGAAGAAGCGGCGCGCACTCGGTCAGGACCTGTCTGAGGCTTGGCATCTCCCGCCGAGACAATGCCGATCCCGTCCGCCATGCAAGGCCGCACCAATCCATCATTGACCGGATCGGCGCCCCCCTTACGATCTTCCCTTCACTTCGTATCCATCCGCCCTGAGATTTCCCTCGTGGGATCCCGCCGAGGTGGACGCCGAGCACCAGTCCGTGGTCGGCGATTTCACGCGCCAGGCCCGCCTGCCCGGCTTCCGCCCGGGGCATGCCCCGGGTGCCATGGTCATCCGGCGCTTCGCCAAGGAGATCGCCGGCGAGTTCAGGCAGAAGGTCGTCGCCCGCGCCTACCGCGAGGCGGTGGAGGGGCAGAAGCTCGATGTCATGAACATCGTGAACATCGAGGAGGGGAAGATCGAGCCCGGCCAATCCGCGGCGGTCACGGTGACCGTCGATGTGCGACCGGAAATCGTTCTCCCGGAATATGTCGGTCTGCCCACGGTCGTGAAGCCGACCGAGCCGACGGACGCCGAGGTGGACGCGCTCATCGAGGGGCTCCGAGGCGAGCGGGCCGATTTCAAGAGCGCGGACCGTCCGGCCCGGAAGGGCGATTTCGTGAAGCTGGGCTATGAGGGGACCCTGGATGGGAAGCCGGTCGCCGAGGTGGCCCCGGACAGGCAGCTTTTCGGCAAGGTGCCGCAGACCTGGGAGGAGGTTGAGGGCGAAAACGAGGGGCATCTTCCCGGGTTGGGGCGGCAGCTGGCGGGGTTGAAGGCGGGGGACAAAAAAACGGTCCAAATCACGTTCCCGCCGGAGTTCCCGACGCTCCCCGCCCTGGCGGGAAAGACGGCCGCCTATGCCCTGGAGATCGCGGAGGTGCGCGAGCGCGTCCTCCCGCCGGTCGACGCCGAGTTTTTCAAGGCCCAGCGGGTCGAGAACCTCGAGGGCCTGAAGAGCCAGGTGAGGACCAATCTGAAGCTGCAGAAGGAAATGAGCAACCGGGCCGATCAGCGCCGCCAGGTGCTCGATGCGCTCGCCGCCAAGGGCGACTTTGCCGCGCCGCAGAGCCTCGTCGACAGCGAGACGCAGGACATTCTCCGCCGGTTCATCGAGGACAACATGCGCCGTGGCGTCCCGGCCGAGCAGTTCGAGAAGGACAAGAAGGAGCTGATCGCAAGCGCCCGGCAGACCGCCGAGAAGCGGGTGAAGGTGCAGCTCCTGCTGGCCAAGGTGGCCGAGAAGGAGAAGATCGAGGTGACCGAGCGCGACCTCGACAACTTCATCTATCGCGAGGCGGTGCGCACCAAGCAGCGGCCGGAGAAGCTCGCCAAGGACCTGGCGCGCGAGCGCGCGAGGCTGCGGGCTGCGCAGGATTCGATCGTTTTCGACAAGGCGGTTGATTTCCTGGTCTCCAAGGCTAAGGTAATCGGATCGTGAGCTACTACGTCCCCATCGTTCTTGAAAACACAGGCCGCGGCGAGCGGTCGATGGACATCTATTCGCGCCTGCTCAAGGACCGGATCATATTCATAGGGACCCCGATCGACGACAATGTCGCGAACATCGTCATCGCCCAGCTCCTGTTCCTCCAGATGGAGGATGCGAAGAAGGACATCCACCTGTACATCAATTCGCCCGGCGGAGTCGTGACGGGCGGCATGGCCATCTACGACACGATCAACTTCCTGCAGTGCGACCTGCAGACCTATTGCGTCGGCATGGCCGCCAGCATGAGCACCGTGCTTCTCGCGGCGGGAACGAAGGGAAAGCGATTCGCCCTTCCCAACAGCCGCGTCATGATCCACCAGCCCTCCGGCGGGGCCGGCGGCCAGGCGACGGACATCGCCATCGCGGCGAAGGAGATTCTCCGCTGGCGGCGGACCTTGAACGAGGTGATCGCGAAGCACTCGGGAAAGACCCCGGAGCAGGTGGAGAAGGACTCCGACCGCGATTACTACATGAGCGCCCTGGAGGCGAAGGCGTACGGCATCGTCGACCATGTGGTGGACTCGACGCGCGAGGCGGCCAAGCTGGCCGTGAAAAGCGCCGCGTAAGGGGCCCCTTGTTTTTGAGGGGCGAGCCCCCCGGCCGGAGGGCTCGGCGGGGGCACGGGGCGGCGTCGGTTAAGTAATCTCTGCACTCGACATGCGCCCGGTTTCCAACACCTTCAATTCATGGCAAAATCGTCACGAATGACCCTTTGCTCCTTCTGCGGAAAGTCCCAGGCGGAGGTGAAGAAGATCATCGCCGGTCCGGGGGTCTACATCTGCGATTCTTGCGTAAATGTTTGCAAGACAATCATTGACCGCGAGGTCAAGCAGCCCGTGGCGGATGCGAAGCCGACGATCCGGCTGGTCAAGCCCTCGGAGATCAAGAAGGTGCTGGACGACTTTGTGATCGGCCAGGAGCACGCAAAGAAGGTGCTCTCGGTCGCCGTGTACAATCACTACAAGCGGCTCCTGTTCGACTCGGGCCAGGCGCCGAAGGAACCCGGGGCGCTTTCTCCGGAGTTCAACGACGTCGAGATCGAGAAAAGCAACATCCTGCTGGCGGGGCCCACCGGGTCGGGCAAGACGCTCCTCGCCCGAACCCTGGCGCGGATCCTCGACGTTCCGTTTGCGATCTCGGACGCGACGACGCTCACCGAGGCCGGCTACGTCGGCGAGGATGTGGAGAACGTCGTCCTCCGGCTGCTGCAGAACGCAAATTACGACGTGAAGCGCGCCGAATGCGGGATCATCTACATCGACGAAATCGACAAGATCCGAAGGACGACCGAGAACGTGTCCATCACCCGGGACGTGTCGGGCGAGGGCGTCCAGCAGGCGCTCCTGAAGATTCTCGAGGGAACCGTGTGCAACGTGCCGCCCCAGGGCGGGCGCAAGCACCCGAACCAGGAATACATCCAGATCAACACGACGAACATTCTCTTCATTTGCGGCGGGGCGTTTGTCGGCCTCGACCACATCATCAAGAAGCGCCTCGGCCAGCGTTCCCTCGGCTTCCACATCAACGCCGAGGACCACGAGCTCAGGCCCGAGGAGATCATGAAGAAGATCGCGCCCGAGGACCTGGTGCGCTTCGGAATGATCCCGGAATTCATCGGCCGCCTGCCCGTCGTCTCCGTGCTCGACGAGCTGCAGGTGGACGACTTGGCGAAGATCCTCCTGAAGACGAAGAACGCGATGGTGAAGCAGTACTCGAAGCTCTTCGCGATCGACGGGGTGCGCCTCCGCCTGACGCCCGATGCCGTGAGGGCCATCGCCAAGAAGGCGGTCGAACTCAAGACCGGCGCCCGGGCGCTGCGCTCGATCCTGGAAAACCTGATGCTGGAGGTCATGTACGACCTGCCGCAGCGGGACGACGTGGCCGAGGTCGTGATCGACGTCGGCGTCGTCGCGGGCCGCCGGCGCCCGATCCTGCACAAGAATGTGAAGAGCGAGCCGGCCGAGAACGCCGCTTGACGATCTACCCGGCCATCGACCTGAAGGGCGGCCGCGTGGTGCGCCTGGCCCAGGGCCGCGCCGACAAGGAAACCCTTTATTCCGGGGACCCCGCCGAGGTGGCCGCCGGATTCAGGGCCGCCGGAAGCGCCTGGGTGCATGTCGTCGACCTGGACGGCGCGTTTGCCGGGGAGCCCCGGAACATGCCCGCGATCTCCGCGATCGCCGCCGTCGGGCTTCGCGTTGAGTTGGGCGGGGGCCTCCGCACGCGCGAGTCGGTGGAAAGGGCGCTTGGCGCCGGCATCAGCCGCGCCGTCATCGGCACCCGCGCCGCCGAGAGCGAGGAGTTTGTGGCCGGGCTCGTCGGGGAATTCGGCGAGCGGATCGCCGTGGGAATCGACGCGAGGGACGGCCGGGTCGCCGTAAGGGGCTGGACCGACACGACCGGCACGGGCGCCCTGGCCCTCGCCCGGCGGATGGCCGCCCTCGGGGTGGCGACCCTGATCCACACCGACATCAGTTCGGACGGCATGCTGTCCGGCCCAAACTTCGCCGCGCAGGAGGCCTTGCTGGCGGCGGTCGGCTGCCGGGTGATCGCATCCGGCGGAGTCGGCTGCCGGGAGGACGTTGCGCGACTGGCGGCCCTCGCCCGGCGTTACCCAAACCTGGAGGGAGTCATCGTCGGCAAGGCGCTTTACGAACGGCGGGTCGATCTCCCGGACCTGCTTGCGATCGCCGGCGCCTGACGGGCCCCCGCGCCCTTCAGGAGGGGCAGGGCGCGCAGATCAGGTCTCTCCCGATCCACGGGGCTGCGCCCGCGGAATCAAGCGATTCCCAGGCGTAGCCGAGAGGCTCGATGGCCTCCCTGACTCCCGCCCACTCCTCCTTGGAGTGGATTGCGACGATCAGGATCGGGCGCCGCGCCTGAAGTGCGCCAGCCATGCCCTGAATGGCGCGGTGGGCGTGCCCCTCAACGTCGATCTTGGCGAAGTCCGGGGGCCGCAATTCCCCGGAGGACACGAGGTCGTCCAGCCGGACAGTGCGGACCGCAATGGGCTTGCAGGCCGGCTCCCGCGTCTCCCCGTCGTAGGGGAGGTGGGTGCCGGTGGAGCCCAAATCCCCATAGGTGAACATCTCTGAACAACCGGCCCGGTCCGAGGCGGCGGCTTCGTAGATCTTGAGCCAGCCAAGGCGGTTCATGCGCGCGTGGCGCCTGAGGCGGGCAAAGCTTGCCGGATTGGGCTCGAAGGCGGCGACCTGGCCCCCGGGTCCGACCCGCCGGGCCAGGCCGATGCTGTAGATCCCGAAATGGGCTCCCAGGTCCCAGCAGGACCAGCCAAGGACGGAGCCGCCGCCAAGCGCCAGGACGGCGGCCTGCACCCTGGGCTCGTGCGTGCCCCGCCAGTAGGAAGTCCAGGGGAGCAGGGTCCACCGCGCCCCGGCTGCGACGCCCTTTCGCACCCGCACCGGTATCAGGGAAAGACGCGTCGTCCGAAGGAGCCACGCCGCAGTCCGGTGCGCAGAGCCGCTCATTTTCGGAGAAGCGCCGACGCGATTTCCTCGAGGGGGTAGGTCACGATCTCCGCCAGCGTGGGATGGTACCAGGGAGCACGGAGCATGTCGCCAACCGTGGCCCGCATCGCGAGAGGGGCGCTGAAGCAGTGGATGAGGTCCCCGGCGTCCGGACCGACGATTTCGGCGCCCAGGATCCGGCCGCGCCTCGGCTCCGCGATGACCTTCACGTAACCCCGGAGGGCCTCCATCAGGATGGACTTGCCATGGTCGTCAAACGGATAGGAGGCGCTCAGAAAGGGCCTGCCCCGGGCCTTCAGGTCGCGCTCCAGCCGTCCGATCGTCGCAAGCTGCGGGTCGGTGAAGACGACATTGAGGAGAAGGCCGTAGTCGACCGGCTTCAGGCCGCGGACGCCCGCCGCGCGGCGCGCAGCCAGGATCCCCTGCTGGATCGCGACGTGCACGATCTCGACCGGGCCCGCGCAGTCGCCGGCCGCGTAGATGTGCGGCGCGCTTGTCTGCTGCCAGCGGTCGGCGATCACCTGTCCATTGGGGCGGGTGCGCACGCCGGCGGCCGGGAGGCCGAGCGCCGAAGTGTTCGGCTCGCGGCCGAGCGCGTTGAACAGATGCGCGGCGCGCCGCGTCAACCTCCGCCCGTCGTGGAGAAAATCGACGGCGAAGCCGCGCCGGTCCTGCGCGACGCGCTGGAGGGTCGTGCCGGCGAACAATTCGATCCCCTCGTCCACGAAGGCCTTTTGGATGACGCCCGATGCGTCGTCGGAGTGGTCGCGCAGGATGTTCGGGCTGCGCTGCACGAGCGTTACGCGGGCGCCTATGCGGTGGAGGAACTGCGCGAGCTCGCAGGCGACGACGCCCCCGCCGAGGACGATCACGCTTTTGGGCGTGAAATCGAGCTCCAGGACGTCGTCGCTCGTCCAGGCCTTGAGGCCGCGCAGGCCGGGTACGGGCGGCACGGAGGCCCGCGAGCCCGTGCTGATGAGAAAGTTCCGGCCCCGCACCCTCCGACCGTCGGAGAGTTCGACCGTGCGGGAGTCGACAAACCGCGCCTGCGCGCGGATGAGATCGAATTTGCCGGACTCGAGGGCCTTCACCCGGTAGTCCGCGAACCCTCCGATGATCCGCTTCTTTCGCGCGTGCAGGGCCTTCATGTCCGCGCGCGCCGAGGGGATCCTGAGCCCGAAGGTCCCGCCATGCTGCGCGAGATGGAGCACCTCCGCCGCGTAAAGAAGCGTCTTGGACGGCATGCAGCCGCGCAGGATGCACAGCCCGCCGAGTTCGCGCGCGCCGTCGACGACGGCGGTCCTCAGTCCGAGCGACGCGGCCTCGCCCGCCGCGTTGAACCCGGCGCTTCCGCCGCCGATCACGACAAAATCGTACCGAAGCATAAGGCGCCCGCGCTACCGGCCCTTGCCGAAGGCCATGATATGAATCGTCTTAAGGACGATTGCGGCGTCGAGCCGGAAGGAGAAGTTGCGGATGTAGTACAGGTCGTACTCGAGCTTCCTGACCGTGTCCTCCAGGTTTGCGCCGTAGCGGTAGTTGACCTGCGCCCATCCCGTGATGCCGGGCTTGACGAGGTGGCGGAAGTAGTAGCAGGGAATCTGCCGCTCGTACTCGGCGACCAGCCGGTCCCACTCGGCGCGGGGTCCTATCATACTCATGTCGCCCTTGAGGACATTCCAAAGCTGCGGCAGTTCATCCAACCGGGCCGCGCGCAGAAGCCGGCCGGTCCGCGTGACGCGCGGGTCGCCGGGCCGGGTGTAGGGATCGCCGGACGCCTCGGAGCCCGGGCTCATGGTCCGAAGCTTTGCGAGCTTGAACGGCGCCTGGTTCTTGCCGATGCGGGATTGGAGGAAGAAAACAGGCCCGCGGTCCTCGATCCAGATGGCCAGGGCCGCCGCGGCGATGAACGGAGCCGAGAGCAGCAGGCCGAAGGCCGACAGCGCCAGATCGGTCGCCCGCTTGAGCCTTTCAAACACCGGCTCGCGCGCGACATGGAACCCCTCCTGGAACAGCCAGGTGGGGTTGAGCCGATAGATCGGAACCTTCCTCCAGTAAACCTGGTGGAAAAGCTCCAGGGTGTAGGTCGGCACCCCGTCGAAATACAAATCCACAAGCCGCTGGGCCAGCTCGGGCGGGATGTCCCCGCTCGACTCCCGCAAAATGATGGCCTCGACCGTCCGGTTGTTCCCCGGCCCGACCGCCTCGAGTGCCTCGGCGAATCGCTGCGCCGGGAACCCACCGGCCTGCCCGGCCCCGGGGTTCACGGAGGTCAGGATGACCTTCTGGGCCATCGCCATCTTGCGGCACTCGTCCACGAATGCGGCCCCGCTTGCGGAGTCTCCCACGAAGATGAAGCTGCGGACGCCGCCCTGCGGCGCGATGAAATGCAGGTAGATCAGGCGGCGGTAACCGAGCGTCAGGGGGATGAGGAGGATGAAGCCGGCTGCGATGACTATGCGGCTGGACTGAAGTTCGTAGCCCGCGGGCACGAAGGCGAAGGTCATGAGCAGCGTGATGATCATCGCAAAAATGACCGCGATGATGTGAACGCTGGCATAGTCCAGCCGGAGCATGTCCGTCCGCGCCCGGTATCCGTCGATCAGGTAAATTGCGGAAACGAGGAGCACAAAAGGGCCCGCGAGCGGAGCGAGAAAAAAGGCGCCGCCCGGAGCCCGCAGGTAGGCCACGACGTTGAAGGCGACAAGCGTCGCGATGGCGTCCAGGCAGAGGAGGATGAGCGGGATTCTGCGGCTATGGGTCACAATGGGACGGCGTCGTCGCGTATTTTGGCCAAAAAGCGGCTCAGACCAAGCTCGATCCCCGCGCCGCGCGGCGGCGCAATTCCGCAGCCTTGGCGGAACTCATAAGCTCGTAAAAGGACATCAGCCTGCAGAAAACATAGCCCCGGTAGCCGTCGAGAAAACCGGCGCGCAGCACATAATGATATAAAAACCGCAGGGTGGGGCGCCCGGGCAGCCGCCGCGCGAAGCCCTTCAGCCTGCGCTTGCGCGCCAGCGACGGGTCGAGGGCCGCGGCCGGCGCGGCCGGACCCGAAACCAGGAGGGCGGCCTCCCAATTGCTGTACCGGTTGTGCTTCTCGACCCAGGATTCGATGGTTGGAAAGGCATAGTGATCCATTTCGTGGACGAGGCGCCCCGCCCTCCCGTTGAGAATCAGGTGCTCGTGAACCTCGTTGTCGCCGGAGCCCGTGTCCTCGACCCCGGTAAACTGCTCGTACCGGCCGAGCCGGTGGCGAAACAGCCGCAGGTTCCAGCTCGGGTAGTATCCGCAATGCGCCAGCCATCCATCCAGGAACCAGAACCGCCGGTTGACATAGTATCCGTCGGCCTGCGGGGAGGCGATGACGCGTCCGATTTCCTCCGCGAGGGCCGGGGTGATCCGCTCGTCGGCATCCAGGACAAAGACCCACTCGTTGCGCCAGGGCACATTGGAGAGGGCCCAGTTCTTTTTCTTCGGAAATTTTCCATTCCAGCCGAAATCCACCACTTGGGCGCCGCCGGCGAGGGCCGCCTCCCGCGTCCCGTCGCGGCTGCCCGAATCGACGACGATCCGTTCGTCGGCGAATCGCGCCGATTCGAGGCAGGCGGCGATGTTGCCGGCCTCGTTCCTGGCCGGGATCAGGATGGAAACGGGTGTGGACATGCTGCGTGGATGGATGCCCCGGGATCGGGGAGCCGCCCCTCCAGGGGCGCCGGCCGGGCTACCCCGGCGCCGGCCGGCTCGGGACCCCCGCCCGGCGGCAGGCGGGAATAGGCGATTGCGGAAAAAAAGCAGAGCCACCAGCTCAATACGACGGCGACATTGCCAAAGGGAAACTCCACCCATGCGTACAACAGGACGGCCGCGCATCCAAGGGCCAGATAGACCGGGATTGTGTGCTCAATCTGCGACCGGCGCAGCCCCGCGAGGGGGGCCAGGGCGCAAAGCGCAAGGAGGGCCGTGCCGGCAAAGCCGTGTTCGGCAAGGGCCTGCAGCCAGTCGTTGTGGGCGGCGCTGTAGAATCTGGGCAGGTGGTCGCGGGGGTCGGGCTCCTGGGTGTTGTACAGCATGAAGACGTGCGGGTACGAGGCCATTCCCCAGCCGAACCAGGGGCGGGCTTTCGCCATCCTCCAGGTGTCCCGATACAACTCCGTGCGGTCTCCGATCCCGCCCCGCGCGCGAATCTCGGCGATCTGCTGCTCGGTGAGGGCCAGGCGAAGGGCGATGGTCCGGCTCGCAAGGAAGCCGATCGCGGCGCACCCGAGCGCGATTGCGGCCAGGGCCCCCGCCACGAGCGGCGCGATCCGCGCGTTGCGCAGCCGCCTGCGGCGGACGGCGCGGACGAACCAGTGGGTGAATGCGCCCCCAAGGATGAGCGCCAGAAGGAGGGTGCAGGACCGGGAGCCGCTCAGCGGCACGGTGGCGGCCAGGAAAAAGACCGCGACCAGGGCGGCGAAAGCCGGCGTGCCGAAGAACTCGCGGCCGTGCCACCGCCGGCTGTAGTGCCAGATGAGCCCCAGGCATACCGTGGTCATGAGGATGATGAACGCCCCCCAGTGGTTGTGGTAAAGGAAGCTCGAGAAAAAGAGCGGCTGCCTCGTCTTCACGAGGCCGAAATACGGTCCGTCGGCGTTTGCGAATTTCTGGAGGGATCCGAAGACGGCAAGGGCGAATGCGTTGGCCACCGCGAATAGCAGCAGGCCGCGCAGCGTCCGGCGCCGCCGGACAACCAGCGCCAGGTTGAAGCAGGAAAGGTAAATCGCGTCGAACATCCAAAGCGCCCGCAGGGCGTCGCCGGGGACCGCCGCGCTCGGCACGCCCGCGGAGATTTCCCTCGGGACCAGCATGGTGTCCCCCCCGAGCGTGATTTCGCGAAATCCGGGAGTGAGAAGGGAGACGAGGACAAGGAGGTTGAAGATCAAAAACGGCCACAGCCGGCGAAAGGGGGGGCCGCCCGCCCCGCCGGGTCTTCCCCGGGTGATGAACGCCGCAAGCGTCACCAGGCACCCCAGGCTGCCCCAGGCGGAGAGCGCCGGGCGAAACTGAAGCCCGTTTCCGCCGAGGGCCCAGGTTGTCGCGGCAAGGAACAGGCCGACGTGGGCGGCGGCGACGATTTCGAGGAGACCGGCGGAATCGCGGCTCGACGCTCCGGATTCTCTCATGGCCGATTGTCCGTCAGACGGGCGTAGAATCCGGCCAGCGCGGCGGCCGTCCTCTCCCAGGAGTATTCGCGCAGCACCCAGTCCCGGGCCCTCTCGCCGCGGAGGCGGAGCTGTTCGGCGCTCTCCGCGACCGCCTCCCGCAGGGCCGCCGAATAGCCCTCCCAGGGGACGCACCAGCCGCCGTTCGAGTTCAGGCCTTCCCACGGGGTCGAATTGGTCACCGCCGCCGGAAGGCCGTGGGCGAGCGCCTCCGAAATCACCAGCCCGAAATTCTCGCTGTGCGACGGAAGCAGGAAAAGCGAGGCTATGGCGTAGGGCGGCGGCGCCCCGAACCCGTCGAATACGCGCACCCGGCCGCCCGCCGAAGCCCGCAGGACATAGGTCTCGAGCATCTCGACCGAATACTCCTGGGGGATGCCCACGAGGAGCAGGAGCCAGTCGCGGGGTCCGTGCTTCAGCCAGGTGTCGATGAGCTCGATCACCCGCTTTTTCCTGTGAAACCGGGAATAGAAGAGGGCAACCGGACGCCCATTGGCCTCCGGGCAGGCTTCCCTCCAATACCTCAAGGCCTCCGCGGTCTCAGCCGGGACCGGCGCGGCGACGCCGTTGGGCGCCACGCAGATCGGCTGGTTGAAGCCAAGGGCCCGGATTTCGGCCGCTTCCGAGTCGCTCGTCGCGTGCCAGCCGTCTGCGGCCCGCAGGGCGCCCGGATGGACGAAAACGCGCGCCAGCCGCTTGCGCCAGAAATGGTGGTTCCAGGCCCAATGGCTCAGCATGCCCCTGGGCGAAATCACAAGCGGCACTCTTCGGGCCCGGGAGGAGCGGTGCGCGTAGTGCAGCGTCCGAAGCCAGACGGAGTGGTGGTGGATGACCTCGGGCTCCGACTTCCGCAAGTGCGCCCGCAGGGCGGCCGACGGGCAAAGGGCACGGGGCCGCGCCCGGGGGAAGATCCGCACGGAGACGCCCTGCTCGACGAGTTCATCCGAGCGGCCGGCCGCGGTGGTGAGCAGTTCGACCTGGTGCCCGGCCGAAGCCAGGGCCTGCGCCGTGGCCCAAACCGACCTCGTGGGCCCGCCGTGGCGTTCCTCAAGGCTCGGCACGATCTGGCACAGCTTCATGGTCCGGCCGGTTCCGTCCGGTCTTTGACCGGACGGCAGGGATTGCCGACGCACACTTTGCGGGGCGGCAGGTCGCGCACGACGACCGAGCCCGCCCCGACGACGCAAAGCTCGCCCACCGTCACGCCGGGGCCCACAAACACGTCGGCTGCGATCCAGGCGTTGCGGCCCACGATGATCGGGCGCGGGACGAGCGGCATGCTCCAGCGGTTGAAGTCATGGGTCGCGGCGCACAGGTGGCAGCGCTGGCTCACATTTGCGCCGAAGTCCAGGCGGACGGGGGCCGGATTATAGACAAGGACTTCGGGGCCGACCATCGTCCGCGGCGCCAGGGCGAGTTTCCAGGGAAAGACGACCCGCACCGTGGGAAACAGGACTACCTTCGAAGGAGATGGAATGTCGGCTCCGAATCCCCGGAGGAGCCATGCGCGGAATCCGTGCATCGGCCGCGGGCTCCAACGGAAAAGGGTTGCCTGTACGAGCGCCCAAATCCAGCGGAGCAGCACCTCCCGCCGCCGATACGGCGTCACGCATCCCTGGCCGAGATAAGGCTCTTCACCGGACCCGGTTGTGTTCAGCTTCAATGGGGGGAGCATGCCGGCTCATGCCGGGGGAGTCAATGATTCGGCTCGGTCCGCAGTCGTTCAAGGTCGGCCAGGGCCTGCTCGGCGACATTCGAGAAGTCGTAGCGCTTGACGAAGGCCTGCGCCCTGGAAGCGATGCCGCGGCGCAGGCTTTCATCGGCGAGGAGCTTCGCCAGGGCCTCGGCCAGGCGGGCGTCGGCTCCGGGGCCGGATTGCTCAAAGACGAGCCCCGTCTCGCCGTGGCGGACCAGTTCGGAGAAGCAGGCCAGGGACGAGACGACGGGCGCGCACCGCGCCGCCATGGCCTCGGCGACCGCAAGGCCGAACGTCTCGCCCTTCTCGGCGAGGCTCGGATAGCAGAAGACGTCCATTTCGCCATAGTGGCGGGCGAGCCTGGCCGCATCGAATTCGGGTTCGCACCAATCGAGCCGGGACCCGAGCGACCCTCCGAATTGCCCGAGAAGCGAGGCCTTCCATTTGCCGCCGCCGCCGCCCGCCCTCACATCGACCGGCCCGATGATTTTCAGGCGCCAGGGAGGCAGGTCGTCTTGCGCCGCGAGCCGGCAGGCCGCGGAGAGGAGGAGCGCCACGCCTTTCTCTGGGTGTATGCGTCCGGCGAAACCGATCGTGAGGGGAGTGCGCGGGGCCTCGCTGCCCGCGGCCTGGGCGTGCATCCGCCAATCCATGGGATACGGAAAGGGGGCGATGCGGCCGGCCAGGCGCGGGTTTTCGGCGCGCAGCCTCTCCGCCACCGCCTCGCTCAACGCCCAAAGCCGGTCCACCCGCCCGTAGGCCCGGCCGTGTCCCTTTGGCATCCGCGCCACAACGGCGACGACGCGGCCGGCTTGCGGCCGGAAGCGCCGGAGCCAGGCGGGAAGGGTGACCGTATTGCAGATGACCGCGTCGGCCGGGGGGAGCACCCGGGCAACCCGCCATCCCCACTTCAAGTCCTGCCAGAGGTTGGCCGCGAGAAAACGGGAGTGGTCGGCCCCCTTGACCCGCCGGTGGGCGACACCCCCGGCCGTTTCCTGCCCGGCGAAACCGGGCCAGGCGCGGGAAACGAAATTCACCTGGTGGCCGCGCGCGGCGAATTCGAGCGACAGGCGGTGCCATATCTTTTCGGTCGCTCCTCCAAGGACCGGGGGCACCGGGAGGAAGAATCCCGTCACAATCGAGATGCGCAAGGCCGTGTCCTTTGTTTACCGCTTCGCCACGAAATCGATAGCTGAAATCAGCCCCTTGGCCGAATTGGCATAGGTGAATCCCGCAATTCGGGCGCTGACGTTCCGCCTGAGCCTTTCGGCGGCGGCCGGATCCGCGACGGCAGCCAGGGCCGCGGCCAGCTG
The DNA here is from genome assembly GCA_050015855.1 of Opitutaceae bacterium. Classification (GTDB taxonomy): domain Bacteria; phylum Verrucomicrobiota; class Verrucomicrobiia; order Opitutales; family Opitutaceae; genus Palsa-1447. The sequence goes on from JBEKAO010000009.1 coordinate 13,945, forward strand.
CAGGGAGAGATCCTCCGGGCTGTCCGATCGAAACACCCAACCCGTTTGCCCCGGGGTCACCAGGTCCCGCTGGCATCCGACGCGATCGCTGACAAGGCACGGAATGCCCATGTGCATGGCCTCGTTCACCGCGAGGCCCCAGGTTTCATAGGATCCCCGTGACGGAAGGGCGAAAAGGTCCGCGAGAAGGTAGCGTGCGGGCATCTCCGTCTGGTTCGCGAACGGAAGAAAATGCACCGTGCCGCGCGCGGCCTCCCCGGCCATCGCCTGAAGATCCTGCTTCTCCTCCCCTTCGCCGACGAAGATGAGCGCGGCATCGGGACGCTTCAGTCCCATGAATGCCTTCAGGAGCTCCCTCGGCTGCTTGGAGGCGATCAGCTTTCCGGCAAAGAGGACGACCCTTGTTCCGTCGGGCAGCCCGAGCTCCCTGCGCAAGGCGGCCGCCGCCGCCCGGTTTCGGTCGCCGCCGGGGTCGAAGAGCCGGTCATCCACCGAATGGGGGCAGAAGAAAAGCCGATTCTCCGGCACCCCGAATGCCTCGAAGTATTCGCGATTCGCGCGGCCCACGTATGCGAAGGCCGCGAATCTTCGAAAGAGCCGGCGCAGCAGGAACCTGCGCCTCCAGTCCGGAATGGGGCGGCCGAGGAGATGGGAGTCGCCGCGAAAGATGACGGGCACCCGCCTGCGGCGGGCCCAGGCAACCGCGCGCAGGTGGCTCATCCATTTGTAGCCGTAAAGGAGGAGGGCGCCGGGTTCCCACGCATCCAGGCGCTCGCACAGGGCGGGATTCCTGAGCCCGAAGAAGCGGTGCGTTCCCGGATCGCGGGAAAGATTGGGCACAAACTCGCTCGCATAGCCCGAGAGCAGGTCGACGTCCCATCGGAACGCCTTCTGGAACTGCGGGTCGCGGCGCACCGCGGTCCCGAAATCCCAAAGGTAGAAAACCCGCAGGTCCAGGTCCGTGTTTGAGGCGAGCCACCGGAACCAGGGACTGTAATACTGGGTCGGGTGCGAAAGCACCACGGCGAGTCGGAGGCCGGGGGGCGGATTCAATTATTTTCTGGCTCCGGGCGCAGGAGCTTTTGGCGGCGCACGAAGGGCGCGAATGCGAGGAAGGTCGGCAGCAGGCTTTGGAAGGTGCTGGTCGCCAGAACGCTCGCGACCATCTCCCAGGAGTTGAGCATATTGAGGATCAATCCAAAGCCGACGATTCCCTCGAGCGATATGACCAGTTTCCGCGCGGTCCTGTTTTCCACCCAGGCAAAAAAGATTCCGCCGAGGACGCCCAGGGAGAGGGCGCCCCAGAACGGCCCGAAATTGCCGTAGGCCTCAGGCAGGAGCCCCCAGGCGACGTAGGTCGTGAATGTGGAGTTCAGATCCTGCCTTCCGAAATGCACATTGAGGAGGACCTGCCCCTGGTGGGTGCGCGGCTTTCCCTCCCACAGGATCCGAGGGATGAGCAGGGCCGGGATGAGCATGTAGGTTTCGCCGTGGAGGGGTTCCATATGGCCGTCCTCCTCGGCATTGATGACAAAGAGCAGGTTCTGCAGATTGTCGATGCGGTCCATCAACGACTGATGGCTTGCCGAATCCGGCTGCGCCTGGGCCGCATCGGCGGCGGACGCCGGGCCCGGTTGGGACATCGCCGCATAGCTGGCCTGGATCCACTCCGAATAGCGGGCGGGGACGCCCACGAGGTCCATGTTGAGGGAGGCCTCGTCCGGACCCTGGGGCCAGTATTTTTCCCGCATGGAAAACTTCCCCACGTTGAGGAAGCTCAGGATCAGGGCGACCGTGATTCCAAAGCGCCAGGGCACCTTGCCCGAACCCCAGAAAAGGCCTATCGCGGCGGCGAGCACATTCCCGCTCACAGCGGAAAGGAGGAAGGTGGAGGTGGTGATGATCGAGTTCGCGAGCAGGAGCGCCCAGAACGCGAGTTTCTTCACGGGGCCCGCCCTCTCCGAACCGAAGCTTAGCGCGATCGTGAAGAACCCGCAGGTGCTGGCGCCGGACACGAGGGCGAAGACGATGGAATAGGCGCCCGCGGGAAGGCGGTCGATAAGGACCTGGGTCAGCCCCAGGCTTTGAAGGACGAGGTAGCCGGTCCCGATGCCTGCCAGGATGAAGCCCATCCGGCTCAATCCGCCGGAGCCCCCGCGATGGACATCGACCAAAACGTAGCTGACGGGCAGGGAGGGCGAGAACACATGCATCCCCGCCCACCAGGCTGCGGTCATGGCGGCTCCGAATACCAGCACCTCGAGCCCCGCCTGGAACACCTGGCTCTCCTTGGCCAGGGCGACCGAAGCGTGGCCGAACACGATGGGCGAGGAATAGATCACGAGATTCTGCAGGGCCAGCAGCGGGAGCATCGGCAGCCCGATCCCGTTGCGGCTCCACACCTGCAGCGTGAATAGGCAGGATCCGGCGATCATCATGAACGCATACGCGCCCGGTTTGCCGGAGAAGAACAGGTAGGCGCTCTCCACGATGAAGAGGGCGTAGAACAGCCAAAGCCGCTTTCGCAGCAGCCGCTTCAGGCTCGCGGCGAACTCGCCGATCAGCGTGTAGCGATCGAGGGCGAAGGTGCGGTTCCGTTTCACGATGGAGAATCAGCTCGCCGAGGCGGCGCTCTCAAACAGGGCGCATTGGCGCCGGGCCGACTCGTCGGCGAGGAAGTTTTCCCTGAAGAAGGCCTCGTTTCGCGGCGGCAGCCCGGCCATGAGCCTGTCATCGAGGATCCGGTCGAATGCCCGCGCCAGCTCGTCGCAGGTGTCGTCGCCGGGCCCGGTCTCGCGGAACCGGACAAGGAAGGCGCAGGAGAGGCGGTCGAGCAGCGCTTCCATGATGCTGCCGTGCAGGACCAATCCAAGGATCGGCCTTTCGGCGAGGTAATACTGGAATACCTTCGAGGGCGAGTAGTCGGGATCGTTCGAGCCGAGAAGGAGAAGCGTGCCCGCGTCCCGCTGAAGCCGGATCGAGTTCAGGAAGCCGGTGCGCGGGAGGATTTCCTCCACAAGATCGGCAGTGCCGCATTGCTCGGCGATGGGCAGCACCGACGGACGCTGCTGGCCGGGCAGCCCGTAGCTCGTCCCTATGAAATGGAGGCGCAGCCGGCCGGCTTTCTCGGGAAAACGCTCCCGATACCGGCGCAGTCCGGTGAAAAGGACGAGCAGGGCCTGCGACATGACCGGGCCCGAAACGCCGGTGTACACCAGGTGCCTTTCACCGGCGCCTCGGGGACGGGTCCCGCCGGGTCCAGGCTTCAGGGCTGCCCGGGCAAAGTCATTTCGGCTTGCGCCGAACGGAAGCGCGGCGCCGGGAGTCCGGGCCAGGCGGGGATGGCGGGAGCGCAAGTCCTCAATCAAGCGATCCGAGACGCTCATGATCGCCGCCGCATTCCGAAAACACCAGCCTTCGAAAAGCCAGGCCTGAAATCTCGCAAATTGATACTTCCAGCCGCCCGGCGGATTTCGGGCCCCTTCGCGTTCGTAATAGCCGGTTCTCCATGGATCCTGGACATCCAGCACGTACGGAACCCCGAACCACCGCTTCCAGATCGGCCCCAGGGTGAACGCGATATGCTGGGAGGTGGAGAAAAAAACGAGATCGAACCTCTCCCGCCCCAGCAGCCTCGTGCCGCGCCAGAAAAAAAACGGCCAGGCGCGCAGACCCATGTTGCCCACGCCCACCCGCCGCGTCCATCGGGGCGAGAAGGCCCGCGTGCGCACAATCCTCACCTCGGGCGGCAGCGTGTCCAGGAGTTCATCGTCCAGGAGGCAGCCCTGCCAGTCGGAACCCACCGCCAGAACGACCGGCTCCCAGCCGTTGGCGCGGTAATAGGGAAGGCTCATCCGGACCCGCTGCATGTCCGGCGCATTTCCGGGGGGAAAATAGGGGCTGACGATCAGCACCCGTTTCATCGTTTTCCTGGGTGCCGGTTCATGCGGGCGGCGGACTCTCGAGGGCGGTCGCGACGGCGGCCAGCAGGCGCGGCTCGTCCCTCTCCCAGCAAAACACGGCTTCGGCGGCCCTGCGCGCCGCCGCTCCCATGGCGGCGACCCGTTCGGGCCCGGCGATCAGGCCATCGAGCATTGCGGCCAATTCCCCCGGTTCCCCGGGATTTGCGATCAGGCCGGCTCCGGGGGCCTGTGCCAGCACCTCCCGCTGGCCGGCCGTGCCGGTCGCGAGGATGGCGAGGCCCGCATTCATATACTGCAGGATCTTGTTCGATACCGTATAGTTTCTGTTGTCCGGCACCGGCTCCTCGATTGCGAGCCCGATATCGTGCCGGGCGATGAGCGTTGGGAGTTCCCAGGGCGGCACGACGGGAAGAATCTCCACGCGGTCGCGCCGCTCCGCGGTCGCGCGGCTCATCAATGCCTGCCGGTAGGCGGGGTCGATCTCGCCCAGAAGGCACAGGCGGCTCGGCAGCCTGGTGAGAAGCCAGGCGTCCATGAATGGCTCAAGCATGCGTCCCGGTCCGATCGTCTGCGAAAACCAGAAAAAGGCGGGGGGGCCGGGATGCGGCAGCGCGGCCGGATCGGGCTGGATCGGAAAGCTGTTCCTGATGACGACGGGAAGGTTCCCGCCGTAGGCGGCCTGGAGCGCGGAGGCCATTGCGAGCGACGTCGTGCTGGCATAGGCGGCCCGCCTGAGAAGAAACCCCTCCCAGCGCTCGAGCAGACGGATCGGTCGGCTGATTTGCGCGGACGGCAGCAGGTCCCTGGAGTGCCAATCCTCAATGTCGGCCGCGACCCTTCCTCCGTTGCGGATCCGCTCGACGCCGACCCGCAGGCCCAATTCGTTGTGCACGATCGTGAGATCCGCCCGGAGGGATCGCGCCCTGCGGGCCAGCGCCCCGGCGGGACCGAGCGACTGGGCGCTCTTGAGGCCGTAATGCGCGGCCCGCCGCGCGAGCCGGGTGGCGAAGCGGCCGGGGAGCGAGCGGGCCAGCGACAGCCAGTCCCGGGATGCGTGATCGACGGCGATTTTGCGGAATGGCGCGCCGGCAAGTATCTTGCGATCGAACGCTTCGTAGCGTTCCTGGCTGGCGACCGTGAGCACGGTGACCCGATGCCCGGCGCGGCCGAGCGCCGAAGCCTCCTTGAGCACCCGCGGATTGCGGGAGAGGGGGCTCGTTGAAATGATCAGGATGTCAGCGATAAGCCGGGAGGTCGGGATGCCGCTCAGCGGAACAGCCGGTTGATTTGATCCGAGGCGAGTTGAAGGCGCCGGGCGAGGCGCCAGCCGAAAAGGCGGCGGGCGAGCTGGAACTTCGGTCCGCCCTCCGGCCGGAATTCGGATCCGCCGAACGCGGCGACGCGGGCGCCGGCCCGCTCGCGCTGATCGGCCGCGCGCGGATAGGACTCGTAGATGAACCGCTGGAAGGCCGTGGCGCAGGCATGCCGGGTGCGCGGCGAGTCTTCGACGGAGAGGAGCCGGTCGGCGGAAAGCTCCAGCGAAAGAAAGGCCGAAGCCCAGGCCCGCTCCGACGTTCCCCTGCTCAGGCTGCCGGGGAGCCTGGAGCGGTAATAGGAGACCGCCCCCGGACAGTGGCGAACGCCGGCGGAGGCCAGCACGAGCCGCGTGAAGTATTCCCCGTCGTCATCGAGGGACAGCGTCTCGTTCCAGGGTCCCGCCTTGTTCGCCAGGCGGCGGGAAGCGAGCCACGCCGCGGGATGCATCATGGCGTTGTTTTCGAACTTCGCGACGACCCAGTCGACGGGCGCCGAGTCGGCGCAGAGAAGCTGGGGCGCGAAGTCGGCGTCCGCCGGAGAGTCCCGGAAGCGGCTCCAGTCGGATGCGAACAGATGGTCCTCGCCTCCCGGGAGGGCGTCCGCCATTTGCCGGGCGATCTTGTCCGGACCGAGCAGGTCGTCCGCATCGAGAAACTGCAGCCAGTCGCCCCGGCTCCCGGCGATCGCGGTGTTTCGGGCCGCGCTGGCGCCGCGATTGCCCTGCGCCACGATCCTCACGCCGCGCGCCTCGAACCTGGCGGCGATCGCCCGGCTGTCGTCGTCCGACCCGTCATCCACAAGGATGATCTCCGTGCGCGGCCACGTCTGTGCGAGCGCCGACTCCAGGGTCCGGGCAAGCCAGGGGCCGGCATTGCGGCAGGGTATCAGGATCGAAACGAGCGCGGTCATGCGTACGGTTCGGGCACCCGCCACCCGTGGCGGAAGTACCATCGCTTGGATTCGGCGACGTAATGGTGCATGACTGCGGCGGGCGTGCGCGCCTCGGCTTCGCCGGGCTTGGTCAGGTAATCGGCCGCGGGAAGGACGATCCGGGCGGGCTCGCGGGCCATGAGCATGGCGACCAGGGCCTGCTCCATGTAGTAGCTCGTTTTTTCCCTGGCGATCAACTCCGCGCACCAGGCCTCCAGCAACTCCCAATCGATGGCGTCGCTGCGCAGGCCGCAGATTCCGACGTTGACCTTCGGCGGAATCGGCGCGCCGGCGAGCCTTTCCATCAGTTGCCGGGTGTAGCCGTACGATTCCTGGCAATCGACGGCGTGAATCGGCCGGTCGGGTTTCGCGAACCAATGAAGCAGGGCATCCGGGCTGCGAAAAAACAGGAGGTCGGAGTCGAGGACGAGCTTCCAGCCGGACTGGCCGAGGTGGACGTCGATGAGCTTCCGGATGTTCGGATAATTCCTCCACCTCTCGCGCAGCGTCGGAAAACGCGATTCGGGGAGAAGCGCCTCGATCCTGGCGCGGGTCTCCTCGTTGGAGTGCAGCCGCGCGCGGGGCCCCATGCTCCCGAGGAGCCGGGCGCACTCGGCGTCGACGGTGCCATCGTCGTAGAGTTCGGCGTTCACGGTGGCTTGGGCCGCCTGGGCGAAGGAGTGCAGGCAGAACGCCGTTTGATACCAGAATTTCCGGCCGGTCATCACGTGCAGCATCACCGGGGCCGCGTCCCGGAATTGCGGAAGCACGGGCAGATAGGCGGCCGCGTCCTCCATCTCGCGGCGGGACTGCTCCGTGCGCCACTCGGCGACCGGCCCGCCGTTGCGGATCGAATCGCGGATACGGCCGGCGGGGTTGTGCCAGAGGTGCAGCAGGATTTTTCCCGGGAGGGACATGGAGCGGTCAGTTTGAAAAACCCGTCTTCGGCGTCATGAACCGGGGGAGCGGGCGCGAAGGTCCGCCCGCCCCTCGAAGTTTCCGCAAAGCCCCTGCCAGCGGACCCACTCGGCCGGGCCGCGCCAGGCGCCCGAGCGCAACCAGGCCCTGGCCTGGCGAATCCGGACGGTGCTGCGGGCGATCCCCGGCCAGGGCACGATGCCGTGGAGGGCCAGGACGCGAACCCATGAGCGGGCGATTGCGCGGTTGAGGGCGCCGAGGTAGGTCCGCTGGACCCGGCTGGCGGGAATCAGGTGGGCAAGGGCCAGTTCCGGCCGATAGGCAACCGCCCAACCCGTCTCGAGCGCCGTCATGACCAGGTCGTTGTCGCCGCCCGAGACCAGCTGCCGCCCCGCCCGGTCGAACGCCCGGCGCCCGGGGTCGGACGCCAGCGCGGCGGCATACGCTTCGGCCGCAGGGCGGCGCAGGACCATTCCGGCGCCCACCGGGGCGCAAGGCGGGTACTGCCGGCTCGCCGCGCCCTCCCAGGTTGCCCGCTGCGGCTGGCCGCCCGGATCGCGCAGCGCGAGAAGGCCGTCGAATTCCCTCGTCCATGGCGGGGGAGGCGATTCGAATTCCGGGAGGCACCGCCCGCCGGCTGCGCCAAGTCTGGGATCGGCCGCGAAACACCGGGCGGCGGCTTCGAGATAATCCGGCGCCAGGACATTGTCGTCGTCGACCAGCGCAAGAAGATCGCCCCGGGCTTCGGCAAACCCGCGGAGCCGGGCGGCCGTGAGGCCCAGGCTCTCCTCCCTCACAATCCGCGTGCCCGCGGGTGCGTTCGCGATCGCGCCGGCGCCGATGGGCGGTTGGGAGCTGTTGTCGATGAGGAGAATCTCCCGTTCCCCCGACGGGAGGGTCTGGGCGCCCAGACCGGACAGGACCCTCCGCAGCCGTCCTGGGTCGGGATTGTGGGCTGGAAGGATGACTGTGAATTGCACGGTCCCGAATCTCAGTTCGCCCGGCGGCTCCCCGTCACGCGGGCGGGCACTCCGAGTGCGAGCGAATAGGCCGGAAGGTCCCGCGTGACGACGGCGCCGGCTCCCACCACGCAACCGTCGCCGACCGTCACCCCGCCGAGGACGGTTACCCCCGCTCCAAGCCAGACATCGCGGCCGATCCGGGTTGGGAGGATCGCGTCGGGCTGGGACCGGATCTCCGTGCCCCGGGGCGGAATGGCATGGTTGGAGGAAAGGATTCGGCAGTGCATCGAGACGAGCGTCGCCTCGCCAATCGCAACGCCCCCGTGACCGTAGATCACCTTTCCAGGACCGAGAAAAACATTCGCCTCCAGCACGACTTCGCCTCCATAGGGTCGCAGGATGACGCCGCGCTCCAGAACGCAGCCGGAGCCAATGGCGATGCGGCCGCGCCGCGAAGGGGCAAACCCGGGCAGCAGATCGCAACCGGCGGAAAGCGTGCAACCGGCCCCGATATCAATGCCGCAGGCGCGCGCCAGGGCGATGCGCATTCCGGAGCCGATGAGCCGGCCCCTGGTCAGGACTCTTTGCAGCAGCGGATTCTTCATGTGGAAGGAGTGCGCCGGGCAATTCGCGAAAAATCGGCCCGGTTTCGGACATGTTCACGGCGGGAGAATTCTCAGAAAATCATCGGGCCGATACCGCGCCCGGGCGGAAGCCGAGGCGCTCTCGCCCATCGCGCGAAGTTCGGAACGCCGGCTCCAGGCTTCGCGAAGGGTTTCCTCGAGCAGGGCCTTCGTGGGAGCCGGGCAAAGAAATCCGGTGCGGCCGGGCTCGATCCATTCCGCGGCGGCGCCGACATCCGTGGCGAGGACGGCCCTGCCGCACAGCATGGCCTCGATGATCGTCATCGGGATTCCCTCGTCGATCGCCGGGGAGAGCAGCAGGTGATTTTCCCTCCAGATATCCTCGATCGAAGGCGCGAATCCTGGGAAGCGGACGCGCCCGGCGAGCCCCGCGCACCGCGCGCATTCCTCGAGGTGCCCGCGCTGGCGGCCGCGTCCGTAGATGTTGAGCCGCCAGCCGTCGACGCCTCCGAGGCACGCGGCAAGGGAATGGAGCAGCAGGTCGATGCCCTTGACCGGCTCGAGGCGGCCGACGGTGGCGAAGGACCATGTCGACTCGCCGGGCCACGGGACGGGGCCGGCGGCGGTGATCACGTTGTGGACCATGCAGCCGTGAATGCATTCGGCGTTGGCGAGCGGAACGAGGAGGTGCCGCCGGGTGATCTCCAGATTGCGGTTCGAGACGAAAAAGATCCGTTCGGCGGCTGCGAGAATGTCCCGGGCCCGGGCGCGGTCGGGCTCATCGTCCAGGGGATGCTCCAGTTGAAAATTGGCGATGACGCGATAGGGCGTGCCGGATGCGCGCAGCCAGGCGCACAGGGCGGGCTCCAGGATGAGATCGTAGGTGCCTCCGCCGCTGCAGATCACGGCGGCGGGTGAGAAGGCGCGCAATGCCCGGACCAGGCGGTCGGGCCGGTGGAGGCGCTCCCTGGCCTTCCGAATGATCCGCTCGCGAAGCGTCGGGACCCGGTCGGAACGCGGCCGCAGCACGATCCTGGCCCCGCGGGCGGCGAGCGCCTGGACCCGCGGATGCGGGGCGGCCACCTCCGAGACGGCAATCAGCACCTGGTCGCCCCGCGCCAGGGCGGCATCGGCCGCGAGCGTCCACAGCGCATCCGCTCCACCCCAGGGGTGCCAAAGAATGCTCGAGACGAATGCGATTTTCATGGGCCGGATGCTGGAGGGAGGCAGGCGGTGGTATCCGCCATCGATGTCGACAATTCATAGCCCGCATCGAGGAGCTCGCCATAGAATGCAAGGCGCTCGGCCATCGCCAGGCAACTGTGTTCGAAATGAACGACGCGCGGCCGGCGCCGCGCAAGATCGGCCGCGCGAAGGAGGACGACGTCGTGCCCTTCGGTGTCGAGGACGAGGACATCGCACGTTTCCGCACCCAGGGCCGCCCAAACGGAATCCCAGGTCACCGTCTTTACGCGCCGCGAGGCAATCGCTTCCGCGGGCAGCGAGAGGTCTTTTGCAACCGATTGAACCCGGGCGAGATCCAGGCTGCCCGTGCCCGATGCCCAATCCGGAAGGGGGACGAGGTCGGTTCTCAGGTAATACAGGTTCCGTTCCCCCTCCGCAGTGTCGACGGCCGCGTTGAGGAGACGCACATCCGGACAGCCCTCGTAGGTCTTGCAAAGCTCCTGGAAGTACTTCGGGTCCGGCTCCACTGCGACTCCCCGCCATTTGCAGGCCGACACATACTTGCGGATGGGATCGTTCCGGCAGCCGTCATTGGCCCCGATTTGGACAAAGGAAAGGCCGTCCGGCGACGGAAACGCCCTCAGAAGGACCTCGTCGAATGGGCAGCGGGGGGGATGAGCGAGATACTTCGCCGCGAAATTCGAGCGCCGGACGGCGATGACGCCGAACGACCGAAGGGCGGATTTCAGCAGATTCGTCATCATGGACGGGAAGGCTCGCTGGAATTCGACGCCAGCCGTAGCCAGGCCGCCGGCACGACATCACCGGTATCCTGGGCGCTCGCGGCGAACCACGGGTCCGGCGCAATCACGACCTTCGAGGGGGACGGATTGAGCCAGGCGCCCCACCAGGCAAAAGTGCTGTTTGAGATGATCGCATGGTCGCATTGGCTCATGAGCCGGACCTTGTCGTGGGAATTCCAGGGATGGGTCGCGCGCACGAATACGTGCGGTGCGTTGGGATGAAACTCGCGTTCGATGCCATCGATGTCGTCCGAGAAAACATAAAGCGTCGCGCCGGGCACCTTCTGAAGCAGGAGAGAAACGGCCCGGTAGTAGTAATCCAGCGGCAGGACGCCAATTTCGCGGTTGAAGAGGGGGTTGCGCGCATAGTCGCCGCGGCGGAAATGCACGGCCGCCGACGGATGACCCGCGCGGATTCGAGCCTCCATCGCGGCGACGGGCGGCGTCGCAGGATAACGAAAGGAGAAATGCAGCCGCAAAAGGCCGGCGGCATCGGCAAAGAAGCGCTCGGACTGCCACATTCCGTCGAGGTACGTGCCGTCGGGCTGCTCGACAAACTCGGGATAGAAGCCGAAGGCTTTGGCCCGGTGATGGTTGCCGGCCGCGGTGTTTCGCGCTGCGTACCGGCGGAAATGAAGGAGCCGGGCGACCGGGAGGCTCCATCGCTCGGTCCGCGTCAGGCGCGGCCCGCGAACCCGGTCGATCTCATCCTCGGTGGCGAACTGCTCGGTGACATTGAGGCAGCCCAGGGCATAGCGGTTGTGGGCCTCGTATTCGGCGTATTCGCGAAACCAGGAGACATCCAGCTTCAGCACGGTGCGCCGACGCTCGGCGAGTGCCAGGCCGGCCGCGTATTGAAACATCTGGTTGCCGAGTCCGCCGAGAAGCCGGGTGATGATCATTTCTTCTCCCGCGAATGAATTCTCAGGTGCCTGAGCCCATTCAAAAGAGCGCGGGCCGCCCTCCGCGCGCCCCGGACGGCAAGCCGCCGCCGGCCCCGCCAAAGGCGCGCGTTCACGTAAAACTGGTTGCCCTCGACCCCGCCCAGTTCCTGAAAAGTGAGGACAAATCCCGAATTGCGCATAAACTCCTCCAGTTTCGGCCGGAGTGCCTGGCCCCGGTAGGCCTCGGCCTCGGCGACTTCCATCCAGACGCCGCCGATTTTCGGCAACATGCGCCGCGCGCCCTGCAGGACGAGCCATTCCGCTCCCTGGACGTCCATATGGATGAAGTCGACCCGATCGAGGCCTCGCGCCGTGCAAAAATCGTCGATCGTCCGGGTGCTCACCGTCTCCGAGCGGTCAAAATGGAGCCAGGGCAGCCATTCCCGTCCGGTCATCCCCGGGGCGAGCAGCGAACTCGATTTGTTGCCGTAGTTCCAATCGGGGCCGCAGAATTTTTCATCGGGTTCGCCGGATGAAACGTGAAGGGTCGCTGTGCCGGCCCGGTCGGAAAGGGCCAGCGGAACGAGTTCGCAGCGGCCGGCCTTGCGGCGCGCAAATTGACGCCGGATGATGTCCTGATTGGCCTGCAGCGGCTCGAATGCGAAGATCCGCGCGCGTGGATAGAGCCTGGAATAGCGGATGGAATCCTCGCCCTCGCAGGCGCCCACATCGAAGATGACAAGCCTCTCGCCCGATCGGAAAAGCGCGCGCAGCTCCCGGCCGCAAGGGGGTTCCCGCGCGATATAGGCGTCGTACGCTGCGTCGCCTGCGAGAGTTTCCTGCAAGGGGGCGGTCTTCAAATTCGGCGGGCGGCGCGGACCTAATCCCGGCCCAATTGCCAGCGGGAAGCGGGGCGGTAGTCGCCGTACGCGCCCTGGAGGTGCAAGGGAGTCCCGCTGCCCGGGGCGACGTCGACCGAAGCGCAATCGACGGCGTGATAGAAGGATTCATGCATGCTCCCGAACGCGACGATGTCGATGCGGTAGCGGCCCGGCGCGAGATCGACGACCGGCAGCGTGAAATCGACGCGATGCTCGCCGGCGGAGGCGACCTGGAAGAAACGGTGGTCGTAGTCGCTCTCGAGGGTGATGATGCGGCGGCCGTCAAGGCCGCACATGCCGAGGCCGAAACCGACGGCGGCGATGGGACGATGGGCGACGAAGCGCAGGGAGGCCGTGAACGGCCCGCGGCTGGCGATGGGCTTCCCTCCGTTGAGCATGAGCGCCGTCAGGGTCAGCGGGGCGCCGGGCACGGCTCCGTCCGCGGGAAGATCGACGACCGCGCCGGACCGGGGATTGTGGGTGTCCAGGTACCGGTCGATGGCCGTGTCGCTGCGCCCGTCCGCGACGACGCGCCCGTCCTCGAGCAGGATCACGCGCTGGCAGAACCGGGCGACGGCGGCCATGTTGTGGCTGACGAAGAAAATGGTCCGCGCGTGATGCTGGGCGATCGACTCCATTTTGCCCAGGCACTTGGACTGGAACTGGGCGTCGCCGACGGCGAGAACCTCGTCGACGATGAGGATTTCCGGCTCCAGGTGGGCGGCGATCGCGAAGGCAAGGCGCACGTACATGCCGCTCGAATATTTCTTGACCGGCGTGTCGATGAACCGGTCCACTTCGGCGAAGGCGACGATTTCATCGAACTTGCCCGCGGTTTCGGCCCGCGACATGCCGAGTATGGCGCCGTTGAGGAAGACATTCTCCCGGCCGGTGAGATCTGGATGGAATCCCGTCCCGACCTCGAGAAGCGAGGCGACGCGCCCGCGCAGGAATGCGCGGCCGGAGGTGGGTTCCGTGATCCGCGACAGGATCTTCAGAAGGGTGGACTTTCCGGCCCCGTTCCTGCCGATGATTCCGATCACCTCGCCGCGCTGCACCGAGAATGACACATCGCGCAGGGCCCAGAAATCCTTCCTGTCGGCCTTCCCGGCGCCCGTCCTGAGCCGGTGCAGCCAGGCGGCGGCCTCCTCGCGCAGGCTGGTGACGCCGATGGCGCCCAGCCGGTAGCGCTTCGACAGGCTCTGAACCTCGATGATCGGGCGGTTCGCGGTTTTCAAATCACATCCACAAAGGTTTTTTCGACGTGCCGGAACACAAGGATGCCGCCCGCAAGCACGCCCAGGGTCACCGCGGCCGAGAGCGCGAGGAGTCCGGCGGTGGGGCTGCCCGCCCGCAGGAGCATGAATCTCGTGGCCTCGAGGGGATAGGTCATCGGATTCAACGCGGCGACCCAATACCAGCGCTCGGGCACCCTGGACAGGGGATACACGACCGGCGTCACGTACATCCACAATTGGAGGAGAAATCCGGCGAGAATCGCGAAATCGCGAAACTTCGTCGTGAAGGCCGCGATCCAAAGGCCGGCCCCGAGGCTGAGGAGACCGACCTGGGCGAAGACCAGGGGCAGGAGCACGGCGGTCGCGGAGAAGCCGAAGCTCGATCCCTGCGGCCCGATCTTCTCCAGGGCGAAGACCCCGAGAAACACCGCGATCTGGATCGCGAGCGGCAGCAGGTTGGAGATGGCCGACGAGAGCGGCACGATCAGGCGGGGGAAATAAACCTTGCCGAACATCGTGGCGTTGTTGGCGAGGCTGTTTGAGGTCGACTGGAACGTCTGCGCAAAGTAGCTCCAGGGCAGGAGGCCGCACAGGTAGAAGAGGGAGGCGGGCGCACCGTTCGTGGGTATGCGGGCGACCATCGAAAAGATGACCACGAAGACGATCGTCGTGAGGAGGGGCTGGGCGACGAACCAGAGCAGGCCGAGCACGGTCTGCTTGTAGCGGGAGGCGATGTCCCGCCACACGAGAAGCCAGAGCAGGTCCCGGTATGCGCGCAATTCGCGCCACGGGACGAAGCGCAGGCCGTGCGTGGCCTCGATCACGATCTCGGGAGTGGATTCGGTGATTTCGTTCACGGTTCCCCGGAAAGCAGGAGGGCGAGGCGTTGCTTGAATTTCGGGTAGGAAAACCTTCGCGCCCGCTCCAGGATTGCGTCCTGATCCCAGTCCCGGCGCAGGGCGCCGATGCAGCCCCGGGCGATCCCCGGAACATCGCCGTATTCCACCAGAACGCCCGTGTCCCCGGCGATGACTTCGGGGGTGCCTCCGGCGTTGGCGCCCAGGCACGGCCTGCCGCGCGCCATGGCCTCCAGAAACACGAGTCCAAACCCCTCGTCGCGGCTTGGCAGGGCGAACAGGCGGCAGGCGTTCATCTCCGCGGCAAGTGCCTTGTCGTCCAAAAACCCCAGGAATTTCACGGCGCCGTTCAACAGCCCGGACTTGAGGGCGATCGCCTGCAGGCGCCGGGAATCGTCGCCGTGGCCCGCGATTCGAAGGCAGGCCCTGGGCTCGGCCTCGCGGACTGCGGGCATGGCGGCGATGAGGTGATCCAAGCCCTTGTAACGATCCTCGCTGGAGAGTCGGGACACGGAAAGGATTACTGGGGGGCAATCGGAAAAAGGCGAGCCCGGCGCGATCTCGATCCGGGGATCGAGGGCGTTCGAAAGCACGACCGCGCGGCCCGGAGGCAGCGGATGACGGCGGAGGAGCTCCCGGCGGGTGAACTCGCTCACGCAAAAAATCCGCTTTGCGCCGCCCAGTCCGAGCCGCTCCGCGAACGAGAAGGGGCGCCAGACCTCGATCCCATGGGCGACCAGATAATACTCGAGGCCGGGATTGAGGCGCCGGGCCAGCCACGCGGCGGGCAGCAGGGCGGCGTGCCCGCAGACCAGCCGGCCGCACCCGCGGCTCATCCGCAAGGCCTCCCGCACAAAGCGCCCCTTGCGGCGATTGCAGACCACCCAGTCGTCGAGGCCGCCCGGAGAACACCGCCGTATGTCGCCGGAGTCCAGGACGGGGTCGTTGAGCGAGATCAGGCGCACGCCGCGGCCGGTTTCGGCGTCCAGCTCGCACAGGGCCTTGAGGTAAAGCTGGGAGATCCGCTGGATCCCCCCGACCGAGGAGAAGAGTTCCGAAGTGATGAAAATCGTGCGGGCCGGGATCCGGGCTGGCGGCGCCTCCGCCGGCGCGCGATGCCGCTTTGGCGCCGCGGCCGGGGCGCGGGAACCGTGCGCGGCTTCCGCGGCGGCGCCGGCGATCTCGATTCCGATTTTCGGGGGGGCGGCGGACGGGGCCGGGCGGCGGTTGATGAATGCGATGAGCATGGCCAGGCTCCAGGCGCGCGACCAGGCCCGGCGGTCGCCCTGCCCAACAAACGCCTGCCAGCAACCCTGCACCGCCACCCGGTCAAACAGTCCGCTCCGCCCGACGCTCGAATCCGAAAAGGTCTCGTCGAGAAACGGCTTCAGCTCGCCGCGCATCCAGACGTCCATCGGGAGGGCGAAGCCGTGCTTGCGCCGATGCCGAAGCCCCGCCGGGAGAATATCCGCCACGGCCGCGGCAAGGGCGTCCTTGGGGTGGCGCGGGGTCGACTTGTCCGCCGAATCCTGGGTCCACAGCCACTCGATCAGGGGGCGGTCCACGAGGGGAACGCGCAGTTCGAGCGCGTGGCGCATGCTCATGACGTCGCTGTCCCGCAGGAGCACGTCGGCCATGTACGTGCGCATTTCCCAGGCGCTCTCGATCTCGAACGGGCCGCACCCGCCGAGGTCGGCCCGGAGAAAGGCGAGTTCGGGGTGAAACGGGGACTCGCCTGCGATCGCCGCAAGCGGGCCCGGCCCCAGCAGCGAGCGGCGGTCGGGCTCCGAAAAGACGCGCCTTTGCATGGCGGACACCTCCTGGATGTCGCGCGCGCAGGCGAGGATGTCCGCGAGCTTGCGGTAGCGCGTGCCGCGCCGCCGGAGGCGCGCCACGATGAATTGGCGGACCCGCGGGGGCGCGGCCCGCCACACGGGCAGCCAGCCGGCGATGCGCGGCGCATCCCTGAAGGAGGGATAGCCGCCGAAAAGCTCGTCGCCTCCGAGCCCCGACAGCGCGACGGTCGCCCCGCCGGCCTTGGCGGTCTGGCTCACGAAATAGGTGTTGAGGCCGTCGCCCGTCGGCTGGTCGCAGGCGGCGACAAACCGCTCGATCTCGCCGGCGACCTCCGCTCCCGTCAGGATGCGCGTGCAATGGTCGGCTCCGAAATGCCGGGCCGTATCCTCCGAGACGCCGGCTTCCGAATAGCCGGACTCGGAAAAGCCGATGGTGAAGGTCCGGAGGCGCCCTCCCAGTGCGCGCGTCATCAGGCCGGCGACGGCCGCCGAATCGAGGCCGCCGGAAAGGAATGCGCCCACCGGGACATCCGCAAGCGTGTGGGCGCGGATCGTGTCCTCCAGCCGGGAACGCAGTTCCTTTGTGAACTCCGCTCCGCTTCGCCGGGTCCCTGATGGCCGGGGAATCGAGCCCGGGCTCCAGGCCGAACGGATGTCGAACCGGTCGCCATGGAATCTGGCGCATTCACCGGGCCGCAGGCTGAAGATGCCGCGGTAGATCGTGCGCGGGGCGGGAACGGCAAACCAGGCGAGATAATCGCCGACCGCCTCCGGATCGACGACCGCCTGCCCGGGGGCCGCGGCGACGAGCCCCCGCACCTCGGAGGCGAAGAGAAAGCGGGATCCCTCGTGCCGGTAGTAGAGCGGCTTTATTCCAAGGGGATCGCGCGCGACGAAAAGAGTCCGATCCCGCCCGTCCCAGACGGCGAAGGCAAACATGCCTCGCAGACGCCTGAGGCAGTCCTCGCCCCAGCGGGCATAGGCGGCGAGAAGCGCCTCGGTGTCGCACCGGGTCTTGAATTCCCAATTGCCGGCGAGCTCCGCCCGCAATTCCCCGTGGTTGATGATCGACCCGTTGAAAACGAGGGTGAAGCGGCCGTCCGGGGTTCGCATCGGCTGGTGGCCGTTGGCGGGGTCGAAAATGGCGAGCCTTCGCATCCCCAGCGCGGCTCCGTCCAGGGACTCCGAACCGGAGTCGTCGGGGCCCCGATGCGCCATGGCCTCGCACATCCGGTCCACGGCCGCCAGGCGGTCAGCCGGCGAACTTCGCGGATCCACAATTCCTGCGATTCCACACATTAAAGTAAGCTTCGCCCCGTCGCTTCCCTCGGGAAGAAGCACGGGGAATCAATGCATTGAGGGGTCAGAGCTAAAGCGGCCTGGGGGAAAATCCCCGGATCGGGCCGACTCCAACCCATTCCCTGAATCGGTGCAATCTTGTTGGAGCTTTAATCTCAAGGGCTTCGGTATGGGCGGAAACAACCGGCGAAGTGCATCGAGCGACGTTTCGGGTTGCAGCCGGGGCATGGATAGGCTCCTGCTCAGATGACGGCATTTACGTTCCGAGGCATTCAATCCGCAACCCTGAATCAACCCATGCCAGGCGTCGGCAAACTTCTCAAACAGGCGCAGAAAATGCAGCGCTCGATCGAGGCGCTCCAAACGCAGCTCGAAGCCAAGGAGATCGAGGTCACCGCGGGCGGCGGCGCCGTGAAGGTGAAAATCGCCGCGAGCGGCAAGTTCCTGTCCATCGCGCTCGATCCCGAATTCCTCAAGGAGGACGCGAAGACGGTTTCCGACACGGTGCTCTCCGCGGTGCAGGATGCCGCGGCCGAGGCGAAGGTCTATCACGACGTCGAGATGCAGAAGATCACTTCGAGCCTCCAGGTGCCCGGACTTTTTTGACGCCGGGCCGGCTTTGAAGCATGTCCGCCGTCGAAAATCTGCAAAAGCAGCTGAAGGAGCTGCCGGGATTGGGCTACCGCTCGGCGGAGCGGATCGCCCTGCACCTTCTCGTTGAAAAGCCGGAGCAGTTGCCTGCGCTTGTCCTGGCCCTCAACGAGGCGGCCCGCTCGGTGCACCGGTGCGCGCGCTGCGGCAATCTGGCGGAATCGGAGCTCTGTCCGATCTGCGCGGACGAGCGGCGGGACCGCCGGCTGGTGTGCGTCGTCGAGCACGTCCCCGACCTTGTGGCGCTGGAGAGAAGCGGGGCTTGGCGCGGCACCTACCACGTGCTTCATGGCCGCCTGTCGCCGGCGCATGGCGTGGGCCCGGGCGACCTGAACGCCGCCTCCCTCCTGGCGAGGCTCCGTGCGGGCGAGATCGGCGAACTGATCCTGGCCCTGGCAAACGACGTCGAGGGCGAAGCCACCTGCCACTACCTGATCGAACAGATTCCGGCCGGCCATCCGGTGAAAGTGACCCGGATCGGCTTCGGCCTGCCGAGCGGGGGCGGGGTCGTCTATGCGGATGCGGTGACGCTGAAGAGCGCCCTCGACGGGCGGCGAAGTTACCGCTGACATGAGCCTCGCCCTGAAGGCGGCCCTCCTTTGCCCCGCTGTCCTTGCGGCGGCGGCCTGCCTGCGGGCCGATGCGCCGGCCAAGGCGTTCTCCCATCCGGACCGAATCCGTTACGACGGCCAGTGCTTCACGATCGATGGCGCGGACGTTTTCATTTTCAGCGGCACCTTCCACTATTTCCGCTGCCCGAAGCCGCTCTGGCGGGAGCGGTTCCAGAGGATAAAGGAGGCGGGGTGCAATGCGGTGGAAACGTATGTTCCCTGGAATCTTTCCGAGCAGCGGCCGCCGTCCTCGCCGGAGGATTTTTCCCAGGTCGATCTGACCGATCTCAGGGACTGGCTGCGCATGGCGCATGACGAATTCGGCCTGTACACGATCGTCCGTCCCGGACCCTACATCTGCGCCGAATGGGACGGCGGGGGCTTTCCCCGGTGGCTCCTGAACAGGCGGCCGGCCGATCGCAAGCCCTGGCTGCGGAGCGACGACCCCGCGTTCCTTGCGTGGTCGCGGCACTGGATCGAGGCGGTCAGCCCCGTGATCGCCGCCGAGCAGGTCACGCGCAAGCCGATGGGGCGCGCGGGCGTGATTCTCTTTCAGATCGAGAATGAGTATGACCTGTACAAGGACATCCCGGAGGCGCAGCGCACACCCCACCTTCGCGCACTCTACGAGGCGGCGCTTCGCGGCGGAATCGAAGTGCCGATCTTCTCGTGCTGGACCCGCCAATGCCGCGACAGCGCGGATCCCGAGCTCAGCCAGGTCTTCGACGCATTCAACGCCTATCCAAGGTTCCAGATCGACGAGACGGCAAAACAGATCGCCGCGCTCCAGGCCCAGCAGACCGACGCGCCGGTCATGATCTCGGAGCTTCAGGGCGGATGGTTCGCCAAGGTGGGCGGCCTCTTGAGCGAGGACCAGCCGGGCCTGACGGCCGAGCAGATCAACGCGCACACGCTTCTGGCGATCGAAAAGGGGGCGACCGCCCTCAATTACTACGTGATTTTTGGCGGGACGAATTTCGGGCTCTGGGCGGGGCGGGACCTGATTTCGAGCTACGACTACTTCGCCCCGATCCGCGAGGGCGGCGGCGTTGGCGCGAAATACCTCGCGGTCGCCGCGATCGGGCGGATGCTCCGCGACCACGGCGCCGCGATCGCCCGGTCTCGCCCGCTCCTCTGCCAGGCGGAATCGGGTTCCCCGGATGTTTCGATTTCGGCCCGCCGGAGCCGGGACGGGGCGACCTATCTGTTCGTGCGCAACCATTCGGTCGCGGATCCCCGGAAGGGGTCGGCGGTCGTGTGGATCGATCGCGGGGAGGAAATTCCGATCGACTACGATCTCGGCCCCATGGGCTTCAAGATCCTGCGCCTTGCGCCGGGCGAAACGGATTCCCGTCATGGCGCGTGGCTGCCCGAGCCGGTCGCCGGTCCAATGCGGCCGGAAAGCCTTCCCTCTGCGGTGCGGCCCGCCGTGGCGCAGGAATGCGCCGATCCGGGCCCCGCGGACCCGGTCCCGGTCGCCGGGGGAGCCCTTCTGCCGGAGCTGGGCGTATTCGACGCTCGCACGGTCGTCTATTCGACCTCCGTCACCCTGACGCCCGAACAGGCGGCGGCGGCCAGCGTGCTTCGATTCGAAACGCTGGCCGGGGACGGGGCCGTGGCCGAGGTGAACGGGCACGTCGTTCCCGCGGGCAAGCCGGGCGAGGCCGGGGTGGGGCCCTGGCTCAAGGAAGGCGCCAACACGATCCGCATTCTTTATGTCCAGGCCGGACAGGCCAATTTCGGCCCGGGCATCGAGGATTTGTCTGGCCTTCGTTCCGCGGCGCTCGTTTCGAGCGCTCCGGGAGCCCCGCCCGTGCCCCTCGGCGAATGGACCCTCGATCGCGAATGGACCGGCGTCGCCTCGGGATGGCCCGAATTCGGGCCCGGCGAAAGGCCGGGCTGGACGACGATTCCGCTGGATTCGCGGCGCCCGGTGCCCCGCGAGGGCACGCTCGACGGAGCCCCGTCCGGGCCGGCCGGCGCCCTCGCCGAATGGTATCGGGTGGAGTTCAGGCTGCCCGCGACTCCGCCCGGCGAATGGATTCCGTGGCGGGCCCTCGTCGATGCGGCCGGGAACGGCCTTGTATATTTGAACGGCCAGCCCCTGGGCCGCTATTGGGAGCAGGGTCCGCAGCGCGAGTTTTACCTTCCGGAGTGCTGGCTTCGGTTCGGCGACGGCTCGCCCAACGTGCTGACGTTCTGCCTCAGTCCAATGAAGAGGGGGGTCGCCTTGCGGGCCGTTGAGGTGTCGCCCTACGAGGATCAGGCGGAGATGAGGATTCCCGTTCAGGCAAAGCGGGAATGACGCCCGGCGGCTAGGGCACGCTGTAGACCTCGACGAGGGCGACCCCGCTGGCGCCATTCACACCCTTGACCTGGGCGGTGTAGGAGCCCGGCGGCAGCGTCACCACCATGGCGCAGTCGGCCGAGCCGGCGGGGAGGGGATAGGCGAAGACCTGGCTGAATATGGCCGCGGTGGCCCCTTCAACGCCCGCCGCGATGGTCGACGGGCCGGTCGTCGGGGGATTTCCCCAGCCGATGTTGGTCGCGATGATTGCGCCATTGCTGTCGTAAAGGTCGAGTTCCGGAGCCGCCAGGGGCCCGCTGATGCCCTGCTGGCTGAGGGTCGGTCCCACGGCCCGGATGAGCACGGTATCCGAGGTCGAGCCCGAGGACGGGCCGTCGATCACGAACCCGGCGATCAGGATCTGGGACGCCGAGCTCGCGTTCGCGCGCGCGGATATGTTGACCAGGCGCGAGGTGGGCGTGCCGGTGTCGGCGTCGAACAGCTCGGCCAGGGCGACGCCGGTTGTGTTTCCGACACCGCTCACCTGCGCCGTGTACGAGGCCGGCGGGAGGCCGGCGAGCATGGCGCAATCGGCGGATCCGGACGGAAACGGGTAGGCATAAACCTGGCTGAAGACGGCGCTCGTAGCCGGCCCGATCGCGGCCTGCGCGGTCGAGGAGCCGCGGACGGGCGCATTGCCCCAGCCGATATTGGTGGCGACGATCGAATCGCTGCTGTCGAACAGCGCGAGCTGGGGATTGGCGAGGACGCCGCTGACGCCGAACTGGCTCAGGGTTGGGCCGACGCCGCGTATGAGGAGGTTCTTGGAGCCGGATCCGCTGATGGAGAAGCCGGCGACCAGGACTTGGGAGCCGGATCCGGCGAAGGCTCTCGCGGACAGATTCGCAAGCCAGGCATTCGCGGTTACCTGAAGCGAGCCGACCGGCAGGGTGGTCGATCCGGCTTCGTTCGCGGCGACGACCGTGTAGACGCCGGCGTCGGCCGTCCCGGCGACCGGGATGGAATAGGCGGAACCCGTCGCGCCCGGGATGGCGGCGCCGTTCAACTGCCATTGGAGATTGGCCCCCGCCGCGGCGGTCGGGACATTCACGGACATGGTGACGGAAGAGCCTGCTGCGATGGGCTGGCCGGGAGGCGGCGTCGCGACGGTGCCGGCGGGTGCCGACAGGCTGCCCTGGACGAAGCGCCGCACGGTATTGTTGCCCGTGTCGGCGATGTACAGGACATCCGCGCGGTCCAGGGCGATGTCGCCGGGGGTGTCGAACCGCGCATTTGAGGCGAGGCCGTCGATATTCTCGCCCACGCCCGCCGCCCCGGCGATCGTCGTGACGGCCAGTGCGGGGGAGATTTCACGGACCGTGTCGTTGCCGGAATCGGCGACGAAGATGTCGCCCGCCGAATCCACGGCCACGCCGCTTGGAGCATCGAATCGGGCGCCGGTCCCGGTGCCGTCCGTGCTTCCGGCGGACCTCGCCAGGCCGGCGAGCGTCGTGACGACGCCGGCCGGCGTCACCAGGCGGATTGTATCGTTGCCCAAATCGGCCACATAGACATTTCTGCTCGAATCGGTCGCCACGCCCACGGGGTCGTCAAACCGGGCGCCGCTTCCCGTTCCGTCGGCCGAGCCCGGCCTTCTAGCCGAGCCGGCGATCGTTGTGACCGCGCCGGTCGCAATCACGACTTTGCGGACCGTGTCCGCTTCGCCATCGACGACATAGAGGTTTCCGAATCCGTCCAGGGCGAGGTTCTGGGGATCGTAGAACAGCGCGCCGGTTCCCGTCCCGTCCGAGGTGCCCTGCTGCCCGGCCGATCCGGCGATCGTGCTCACGACTCCGGACGATGAAATCTCCCGGATCTCGTAGTTGCCGTTGTCGGCGACGTACAGATTGCCCGAGGAATCGACCGCCACTCCGCTGGGAGCGTTGAAAAGGGCGGCGCCCGCCGCGCCATTCGTGCTGCCGGCCACCCCGGCGGTGCCCGCGACCGTAGTTACGACCCCCTGCGGGGTGATCTTGCGAATCGTGTCGTTGCCCGAATCGGCCACATAGGTGTTTCCCGAGGAATCGATGCGGACGGACCCGGGAGAGTTGAATCGCGCCATTCGGCCCGCGCCATCCGCGGAGCCAAACGCATCCGGCCATCCGGCGAGCGTCGTGACTCCAACCGGTTCGACGGCCAATGCCGCGGACGCGCCCGCGGCCGACCCGTACAAATTGCTGACAACGCAGCGGAACTGGTCTCCGTCCATCGAGTAAGCGGTGCCTGACACAGCCAGATCCGCGGTGGCCGAGCCGCCGTAGGTCCCGTTGTCGGCCAGGTTGTACCAGTTCGAGCCTCCCCAGGGAAGCCGCTGCCATTGATAAATGAGGGGAGGGGTGCCCTCTGCCGCCACAGCAAAGGTCGCGATCTGTCCAGGCGTCACCGCCTGGCTGCCAAGCTGGTCGATGATTACCGGAGCGCTTGCGGCGCCCGCCGACAATGCCTGGATGAGCGAGGCGACGTTGGGGGTGCCGATCCCGGTGCAAAGATCGTATCCGACACCCGCGGAATACGCGCCGTTGTTCCCGCTGGTGATGTCGTGGAATGCCGCGGTGCCGATCAGCGGGTAGATCCTTGGATTCAGCAGCCCGATCGGGGACATGCCCTTCAGGGCGCGCGATTGGTTCGTCAAGGCGCAAAAGGCCGCCCATGTGGGCGTGGCCCAGCTCGTCCCTCCTATGCTGTCCACCCTGCCGGACAGGATGATTTCAGCGCCGTAATTCGGATCCCCGGAGGCGGCGACGTCGGGCGTCAGCCGGAAGGTTCCGGCGGGCACCCCCGTGCCCGTCTGCCAGGCGGGCCGCGTAAAATAGGCGCTTGGGGCTCCGCCCGTCCCGTCCGATCCGTTTCCCGTCACCGACCACGCCGTTTCGGTCGAAATCGCCCCGGTTGAGGCGAGCGTCAGCGTCGTGCCGCCGACCCCGGTGACGTCCGGATCGCTCGTGGGATAGCTCGCCACGATGGGATCGGCCGGATCGTATGCGCCCGTGTTTGGGTCTGGATTGGATCCGCCATCGCCGGAGGCCACGAAAATTGCGATTCCCGCGCTCGCGAGATTGGCCATGTACTGGGACTCGATCAGCAGGTAGTCCTGATCCAGTTCGTTCTCGTTGCCGCCAAAGGAGATGGAGAATTGATGGAGCCCCGCGACGGTGGCGGAGTCCGCGTAGACCTGCTGGTACGTCTTGTCGAAGCCCGCGCCGTCGGAGACATTCGATCCGTAGACTCGAATCGTCGCGCCGGGTGCCAGGGCGCCGGACCATTCGACGTCGAGCGTGGCCTCCTCCGTGGAGCCCGAATCGGCCGGAGACGCCGGTCCGCCGTCGATGTTCACCGTCTCGACCAAAGGCGTGGTCCCCGTGGATGCCGCGGTCCAGAACTCCGTGAGGTCGCTGCTCGAAGGATAGGCGTTCTCGATTATCGCGATCGTCTGGCCGGAGCCGTTTAGATTGAGCCCGGAGGCGCCGTACGCTGCCGCTATCTGGCCCGGAAGATAGGGCGGGGTGACCGACCCGCCCGCCTCGGGCCTCCTGCGGAAGATGGGATGGAGGCGGATGTGCGGCTGGAGTCCGTGGATGCCCGCGACCGCGGCGGCGACATCGGAGGGCAGGCTCGGCGCGGTTACGGCCGATGTGAATTCCGCCCCGCGATAGGCGACCCGCGCGAACGCTGTCTGAAATGATTGCTGGAGTTGGGCCACGCTTGCGCGGCCGAAGACCGCGAGGCGATTGGGGTCGGTGCGAACGATGGTGAGGCCCTGCCCGTTGAACCAGGCCAGCACCCGGTCGTGATCCGCGGCAGCCGGCCAGTATCGGGCCGCCATTTCGGAGGAAGGGATGACCTCCCCGCGGGCTATCCGCGCCTGGAGTTCGGGAAAATTGCGCATGCGCAGCGCGACCTCGAAGTCCACTGCGGCGGAAAGTTCGTCGCTCCGGAGGGCCCTGCGGACAATGACCGCCCGCCGGCCGGGCTGTTCGCCGGCCCGCAGGTCGGGCACGGCCTTGATGCTGCTGGGAAAAGACAACCGGTCGGCATTTGCCGGCGCGGATGCGGCCCAGGCGCCGATGCCTGGGATAATAAGAAAGCAAGCGAGTAGAATCCTCATCCGGCAGGTTGAGCTGTCATCACCCATGAAACCGCCCGGGCCCCTACGACCATCCGCGCCCAGCGTGGTTCCATCGGCCAGTTTGCGCCCGGCTCAGGGTACCCCCCAGATCCATGACGGACCATCAGGCCTTGGCGGCGGATTCGGCGGCAACGATGCAGATGTCGTCGTCAAAATCGTTTCTTCCCGTGAACTCGCTCACCTGGCGGACGATGCGGTCCACGCATTCCGCGCATGAACCGCCCGGATGCTGCTCGACCAGGGCGCGGAGCCGCTCATCCCCGAACATCCTGCCTTCCGAGTTCACGGCCTCGACGACTCCGTCGGTGTAGGCGACCAGCTTGTCGCCGGGCAGGAACTCGCATTCCCGGTGGCTGTACGTGAACCCGTCGATCAGGCCGGCGGCGGGTTCGGGGTCGGGCAGCGCGAGAATCATGGCCTTTTCGCGCGCGGGCCGGACATGAAAGGGCGGGGGATGCCCGGCATTCGCATAGGTCAGGGAGGACGCCGCGAGGTCGATGACGCCGTAGAACGCCGTGGCGAAGACGGGCTGGCCGGTTTCACGCACGATCGGCATAAGCCCCCGGTTGATCTCCCCGAGGACGCGGCCCGGATCATCGACCTGAATGCAGCTCTCCTCGACGACGCCCCGGATGAGGGCGGTCAGCAGTCCGGCCCTCACCCCGTGCCCCATGACGTCGCAAACGAGGATTCCGCAGCGGGTGTCGGAAATCGGGACCAGGTCGAAGAAATCCCCGCCCAAGGTCGTGGCCGCCACGTAGCGGTGGGCGAAGCGCAGGGCGCTCGCATCCTGGCGGGCGCCGGCCGGGAAGACGGGATAGGCCCGGGGAATGAATGCCTGCTGGATCTGCCGGGCCATGAGCACGTCCGCCTCCATTTCCGCCGACCGGCGCTGCAGCTCCTGCTCGGCCCGCTTCCGCTTGGTGATGTCATGGCTGATGCCGACGAGGCCGATTATCTTCCCCCGGACGTCGCGCAGCGGCACCTTCGTCGTCAGCCACCAGTGCGCGCGCCCCTCCGGGCTGAAGCCCGAGTTCTCCTCGTTGATGACGGGCGGCCCTCCGGTCAGCACCTTCTCGTCGTCCGCGCTCGCCCGCATGGCGCGTTCGCCGGTGTAAAACTCGCCCGCAGTCCGGCCCTTCGCGTCCTCCTGCCGGACATTGCCGAGTTCGCGCAGGTGGGCCTCGTTGTTGAGGAGATACCTGGCGGCGCTGTCCTTCACGAAGACGCGGCTCGGCAGGTGGTCGATAATCGTGCGGAGAAGGTTGTGCTCCTCGGAGAGCTTTTCCTCGGCCTGCTTCGCGGCCGTGACGTCGCGGGTGAGGCCGAAGGTCCCGATGATCCGGCCCTCCGCGTCCCGCCACGGCAGCTTGCTTGTCGAGCCCCAGGCCGTCCGCCCGTCCTGCTTGGTGATGAACTGGATCTCGCCCAGGACGGGCTGCCCCGTTTCAATGATCCGCTGTTCCTCCGAAAACGCGGCGTTGGCATGGTCCTTCGCGAAAAAATCGAAGTCCGTCTTCCCTACCACGGCATCGGGGGACGGGGCCCCCAGCCATTGGGCGTGTGCCCGGTTGACGCGCACGAACCGGCTCTGGCGATCCTTGAAGTAGATCCGGTCGGGAATGTTCTCCATCAGCAGGCGCAGGATCGTGGAATCGAGGGATGCTTCGGGCCCTGCAGGGGGTTCGGACGCGGGATTTGAAGGGGCCATTGTTGGGTCCGACTGTACGGCCTGGGCCCTTTCCACGCAACCATTACCGGGAAGGCGCACCCGGTAAAAGTATTGACGCTCGCAGCGGAAACGCGCTGTCTGCTGCAGGCTCCCTTCGCGGGCTTAGTTTAGTGGTAAAACGGGTGCTTCCCAAGCATCGGTCATCGGTTCGATTCCGATAGCCCGCTCCAGCTTTCCGACCTCAGACCTCCAGAATTGAAATCCAGTTTTTTGGCAGCTGGATTTCAATTCTGGAGGTCTGAGGTCGTTTTAATTCGCCAGTCCCGGCAGGCTCGGATCGGCGATGAGGCCGCCCGGTTCCTCGACGAGGCAGGGGGAGCGGTGTCCGACGGCGACCTCGGAACCGTCCGCGATGAACGCGCCGGCCGGGGGCGCGGCGAGGAATTCGGCGAACTCGGGCCCGCATAGTGCCGCCGCGTCGCATTCGAGCGAGGCCGCTGTCGCCGGCCAGAACGTCCAGCGCGGGTGCTCCACGCGGTACTCGCTGCACCCGCCGGGCCGCGCGGCGTAGCCCCAGGCGTGCTCGGCTATGAATTCCTCGAGCGACCCCGCTGGCGATCGTCTCGGTATTCCGTCGGCCTGCAGCTTCAGGGATTCCCACGCGCCATCGCGGCGCCACCCGTATTCGACCCGCACCTTCGCGTCCTCCCGTTCGATGGCGTGCCTCATCGGAAGTGCGAGGCAGGGTTCGCCGTAGGCGCACCGGGACGCCCAGGCGACCATCCGGTGCGGGACGATTTCGCGCACGAGCACGGCGCCGCGCCGCCATCCCCCGGGCGTCTTGCGGCGGACGTAGAAGCGCAGATTCACCTCCTCGAAACTCCCGTGAAAGGGGATCCGGAGGCCGAACACCGCCGCGTCCTGGCAAAGGTATCCCGCAACGCTGACGATGTCGTGTCCCGCGAAGGCATCGAGTTCCGTGCCCGCCGGCAGGAGAGGGCGCAGGATCGCCGGGTCGACGGTATAGCTGGCCATCGCCATGTACCGCCAGCCGGCTTTCAGAAACGGTGTGCCCATGGGTGACGCCCGCCAGCTTGAAGGATCCGGGGCCGGGAGTTAAGCACCAAAGCACGGCCTGTCAGAGGCCGAACGGCCGGAGCCGGTTGAAAAAATCGCGCACGAGGGGCTCGTCTTCGAACGACGGCCACGGGCGGTTGCTCGAGACGCGGACGAACAGCTGGTCTCCGGAGTGGCGGAATCCGTACGTCCATGCGATATTGAGCAGCCGCCGCAGGGAATAGGGATCCTGGTAAGGGATCGGCCTTCCGTCATAAAGGTGCCAGAACCAGACGTACTGGGGGCGGCCCCGGTTCGTGAAGGTGCGGTACTCCGCTCCCGCGAGCGGCCGGCCGCCGATCGAGGGCGGTTCCGGGCGCGGGTCGGCCGCCGGCTGAAGCTCCCAGCCGGATCCGGGCCAGCAGGCGTCGGGCGTGTGGGAGGCGACGAGGCTCACCGGCGCCTGGCCGGGGCGCCAATAGGCCAGATAAAGGGTGACCTGGAGCATGCCGCCGGCGGCGGGGCGCTCGTACACGCGCTGGGCGAGAAGGTCCGTCTTGAGCGTATCCGTGAATCGATACAAGGTCCTGTCCGTCGCGACGGCCCATCCCGGCTCCGATTCGGGAAGGGCGGCCCAAAGGTCCGGCGGCGGGCGGTCCCGGTTCACGGAGGACCTGGTGTTCACGTAGAAAAAAACGAGGAGGGCCGCGGCGGCCGACAGCAGCGCGCCCAGAATGAGTGCGCAACGGGCCGGGCCCCGGTCGGCGCCGCCGGCGGGGGATCCGGCGGGCCGGGTTGCGCCCGCATCGCCGGCGGGTTCGCCGGGCCGCGGTCGGCGGGATGAGCGCCCGAGCCGGAGCGCAAGGGCCCCGAGGAGGACGGCCGTGACGCCGAGAATCGAGTATCCCGTGGCGTCGTGCCACGTCCCGGCGATGTCCACCCCGGCGTTCGCCAGCAGGGTGAGGGCGAGGGATCGCAGGAAATTCATCACGAAGGCCAGGGGGGCGGCAAGCGCGATGAGGGCGAACCGGGCCCGGGGCCGGCGGACCAGGGTCGCCGAGAAGAATATTCCGCAGAAGACGCAGGAGACGAGGCTGCGCACGCCGCTGCAGGCTTCCTCGACGCCGACGGAGGTGCCGGCGAGTTGAATGACATTTCCCAGCTGTTCGGCCGCGATTCCCAGGAGGTGGACGGCATGGACGACGCAGGAGCTGACCTGGATCTGCAAAAAGACGGTGAGGCGGGTGTAGAAACCCGGCGGGATCGGCGCGCTGAAGACCCAGAGGCCGGCCGCAACCCCGGACGTCCAGTTGAACGGAATGAGGCGCACCCGCTCTTCGGCCAGAGTGGCGATGCCCGCGGCGAGAAAGAGCGCCAGCGACGCGCTGAGCGCGAATTCGACCAGGGCGTGCGTCCAGTCCAGGACCGAGGCGTAGAGGCCCGCCAGCACAAGGACGGCGAGCCCGGAAAGGGCGAATGCAATCGCGAGTCCCAGGCTCCATCCTTGGGGCAGGTACCTGCGGCTGCCGGCCCGCGCCTCCCGCAGCAGGATCAGGAATGCGACGGGCATGAAAACTCCGTGCGAAAGGTCGGGATTGCCCGTCCAGGCCGGCCAGAGCTGGAGGGTCAGAAGCAGGGCAAAACCCGCGAGCGCCGCGGCGCAGCCCTTTGCGCCAAAGGAGATCCGCGACCAGGCGGCTCGAAGGGTTTCGGGAGCGCTCATGACTTGGGATACTGCATCGCCCAACTTGAGGACTTGCAACTTCCGGTTAATCTGTCCCCTCACCGCATAATCCATGAAATCCATCCAATCCATCCTGTTTTGCGCGGTAGCCCTCGGTTCGATGGCCGCCGCGCCCGCGAACGCCTCGATCGACGTCGGCCAGGCCGCGCCGGATTTCACGCTTAGGGACATCGACGGCCAGGCTCACAGGCTTTCGGACTACAAGGGGAAGATCGTGGTCCTTGAATGGAACAATCCGGACTGTCCCATCGTTCACAAGCACTACGACAGCGGGAACATCCCGTCGCTGCAGCACAGCGCGATGGCGGACGGGGTGGTCTGGCTGCTTGTCAATTCCGGGGCTCCGGGAAAGCAGGGGGCCGACTACACTGCGGATCAGATCAAGGCCTGGCTGAAGGAGCGCAATTCGTCGCCGACAGCGTATCTGAGGGACCCGGACGGCGCGGTCGGGCACCTTTATGGCGCCGAGACGACGCCGCACCTTTTTGTCATCCGCAAGGACGGGGTTCTCGCGTATGAGGGCGGGATCGACAGCATACGCTCCGCGAGGCAGAGCGACATTCCGAAGGCCGTTAACTACGTGAAGCTTGCGCTTGCGTCGGTCGAGGCCGGCCAGCCGGTCGCCCAGGCGGCGACCCAGCCCTACGGCTGTTCGGTCAAGTATTGACCATCCCCGGCCGGTCAGACCTTGACCTCGAACAGCTCGGGGTGCATCGAGCCCTCGGCGACCCGGTTGACGGTGCCGGTCATCCGGATCGAATAGTCCTCGCCGATCCGGATTCCGAGCGAGCCGCCGGGCATGTGGACGGTCAACTCCTCCGCGACGAGGCCCAGGCGCCGCGCGACCGCCGCCGAGGCGCTTGCGCTGGTTCCCGAAGCGAGGGTGTGGCCCGCGCCGCGCTCCCAGATTTCGATTCGGATGTTGGCGCGATCGAGGACCTGCAGAAACTGCACGTTGGTCCGGTTCGGGAAGAGCGGATTCACCTCGATCAGGGGGCCGTGCCTTCGGGCCAGTTCCGGTGAAATCTCGGGCAGGACGATGACGCAATGCGGATTGCCGATCGTCGCGGCGCAAAAGGTGAAGACGCGGCCGCCCGCCTCGATCTTCTCGTTGAGAACCTCCCTGCCGGGCCCTTTCACGGGAATCTTTTCGCTGGAGAAGCTCACGCGGCCCATGTCCGTCACGATCAGCCGACCGTCCTCCCTGACATCCGCCTGAACGGCGCCGCCCGGTGTCTGGATCGCGAAGACGGCCGTCTTCGCGAGCTTCCGGTCCCACAGGAAGCGGGCGAAGATCCGGGCGCCGTTGCCCGACTTTTCCGCCTCCGAGCCGTCCGGATTGAAGATTCTCAGGCCGAAGGACTGCGCGCCGGCCCCGGCCGCGGGGCCGCGGGGCAGGGGCCCCCAGAGGATCCCGTCCGAGCCAAGGCCGAAATTCCGGTGGCAGATGACCCGGATTTGCCCTGCGGCGGGCTCCTTCCAGCCGGGAAAATCGGCCGGGTCGAGGACGACATAGTCGTTGCCCAGAGCGTGATACTTGTAGAATCGCATGGGCTTGGCCCCTTCAGGCGGTCGCGGTCAGCGACGGGGTCGGCGCGTAGCCGAATAGCCCGCGCCGCTTGATCGACGCCGCAACGGGCGCCGGCACCATCTCCTCCCAGGAGGGGTCCCTTTCCTTGATGCGGCGCAATACGTCCCGGGAGAAAATGTGGAGGATCTTCGGGTCGAAGCCGACCAGGCATTCGAGGTAGTGGTTTTCGAGGAGGTGGTCGTAGAGATTGCGCAGGTTGTCGGCGACCTGCGCGTTCTTGGCGTGGATCAGGACGTTTGCCGCGAAGGAGTGCGCGCCGGCCGATCCGGGGGCCGCGGGCGGCCTGGATGTGGCGATGTACCGGTCGTACGCCTCCTGGCGCATCGGGTAGATGTACAGCTTCACGGCGTTTCGGAACAGCCGGCCGAACGACTCGAGGATCCCGCCCGCGAGGTTTTCGTAGTACTTCTCGTTGAAGATCTCCAGCAGGTTGTTGATCCCCATCGTGACTCCGATCATCTCCTTGGTGTACCTTCGAAAATACGACGTCAGGCGGAAGTACTCCGGATAGTTCGAGATGAGGACGGTCAGTCCGATGTCCCCCAGGAGGTCGACCCTCGACAGGAAGTCCTGCGCGTCGAGCGAACCGGCCGCGAGCAGGTTGTTCATGGTGATCTCCATCAGGATCTCGACCTCCTTCCCCTTCACGAGCGGCTCCTGCACGAATTGCGCGGTGGCGCAATTGAGCATGTCGACGTTGACGAGGGTCACCGGGCGGAAGCTCCCGCGCTCGACGAGGATCGCCTTCTTGTGGAGCACCTCGGAGGGCTGCAGGACGGCGCCCTTCGGGCCGAACATGACGGCATTGGTCAGGCCGTACTCGACCAGGTGCAGCGACATGAGCCGGTTGTCCACGTTCAGGAAGGCCGGACCCGTGAACTGCAGCATGTCGACCTCGATCCGGTCCGCGCTCAGGTGGTCCAGCAGCGAGCGGATGAGTTTCCGGGGATCGTCCCGGTAATAGAAGGCGCCGTAGATGAGATTCGCGCCGATGATCCCGATCGCCTCCTGCTGGGCTACGTTCTCCTTGTCCCACATCCGCACGTGCATGACGATGTCGCTCGGCTCCTTCATGGGCTCGCTCTGGAAGCGGATGCCCATCCAGCCGTGGGACTCGTTGTTGTTCCTGAAGCTCTTTGCCGCGACGGTGTCGGCAAAGACAAAGAAGGTTGTGCTGTCGCCGCGCACGGGCGAGAGGCGCTCCAGCAAAAGCTGGTACTCGTGGCCCAGCATCAGCTCCAGGCGCTCCTCCGAAACGTAGCGCGGGGCCTTGCCGTAAATCGCGTCGCTGAAAACCATGTCGTAGGCGGATATCGTCTTCGCGATCGTGCCCGAGGCCCCCCCGGCCTGGAAAAACACGCGGGCAACTTCCTGCCCGGCGCCGATTTCCGCGAACGTGCCGTATTTCGCCCCGTCGAGATTGATGGTCAGCGCCTTGCGGTTGGTCGTGAGGAGGTCGTTTTGCTCGCTCATTTATTCTGCCTTACGTAACCCGCGCGGCGCCGCCGTTGCAAATGGTTTCCTGCCGTCGGCGGATCCCGGTGGGCCGCCGGAAAGCATGCCGGATGTATTTTGGCTCGTCGCATCCGGCCCGGCGGCTACAGTGCCCCGGACATGAAAAATTTCATAACCTCGATGCTCGGGGCGCTCGTGGCGTTGGTGCTGTTCACCTTCTGCGGCCTCCTCCTTTGCGTCGGCATCATCGGCGCCATCGTTGTGGCGGGCGTCAAGAACTCGGCCCCGTCGGCGAAAATCGAGAGCGGTTCGTACCTCGTCTTCGACCTTTCGACAAACATTACGGACGCGCCGCCATCCTTCGATTTCGCGGGACTCTCCGGCTCGCAGGACGACAGGCTACAGCTCCGGTCCGTCGTCCGGGTGCTCGACGCTGCCGCAACCGACGATCGAATCGCGGGAATCCTGATCAAGGGATCCCTCCAGCCGACGGATTTCGGCTCGGGGTACGGGGCGCTCGCCGAGGTTCGGGCGGCGCTCCGGCGGTTTCGCAACGCGGGCAAGCCGGTGAAGGCGTACCTGGAGCTGGCGACGACCCGCGACTACTACCTGGCGTCGGTCGCCAGCCAGATAACGATCGATCCCTATGGCATGATCTACATGCCGGGGCTCGCCTCCGAACCGACGTTTTACGCGGGAGCGTTTGAGAAATTCGGCATCGGCGTCCAGGTGACGCGCGTCGGCAAGTACAAGTCCTATGTGGAGCCGTTCACCCGCAAGGACATGAGCCCGGAGAACCGCGAGGAAACCCAGAGGCTGCTGGACGACGTCTGGTCGACGCTTTTGTCCGACATGGGCCGCGCCCGAAAGCTGAGCGCGGCCAGCATCCAGGGGGTCGTCGACCGTGAGGGATTCATCCAGGCCGATGCGGCGGTCCGCTCAAAACTGGCCGATCGGTCCGCCTACCAGGACCAGGTGCTCGACGAACTGAAGGCGGAGACCGGGCGAAAGGGATCGAAGAAGGGCTTCAAGCAGATCTCGTTCAGCGACTATGCGAAGCTCGAGCCCGAGTCCGCGAGACTTTCGGGCAATGCGATCGGCATCGTTTACGCCGAGGGCGACATCATCGACGGCGAGGGCGAGACGGGCGAAGTGGGCGGCGCGTCGTTCGCGCGGGAGCTGCGGAAGATGCGCGAGGACGACGACATCAAGGCGGTCGTCCTGAGGGTGAACAGCCCCGGCGGAAGCGCCACGGCTGCCGAGGAGATCCAGCGCGAGATCCGCCTGACCCGCGCGGTCAAGCCGGTCATCGTCTCGATGGGCAGCTATGCCGCCTCCGGCGGATACTGGATATCCGCCTACGGGAATCGGATATTCGCCGAACCGGCAACGATCACCGGGTCGATCGGCGTCTTCGGCATGCAGTTCGATGTCCGGAAGCTCGCCAACGATTATCTCGGCATCACCTTCGACGGGGTGAAGACCGCAAAATATGCGGACATTCCGACGATCACGCGCCCCCTGACCGACGACGAACTCGCCGTCTTCCAGCGCATGGTCGACTGGATCTACGGCCAGTTCATCGCAAAGGTGGCCGAGGGCCGGAAAATGAACGCCGCCGACGTTGAAAAGATAGCGCAGGGACGCGTCTGGTCCGGAGACGAGGCCCGGAGGCTCGGGTTGGTCGATGAGATCGGCGGCCTGGGCGACGCGGTCCGATACGCGGCCAGGCAGGCCGACCTGCACGGGTACCGGATCGTCGAGTATCCCGAGAAGAAGGAACTCGCCGAGGTGCTGGCCGATCTTCTCGGCAGGAACCGGCCGGACGAAACCCGCGCCCGCCCGGCCGGGCTTGTCGGCGAACTGACCCGGCGCGTCGATTCCGAAATCTCCCGCCTGAAGGCGTTCAACGATCCGAAGGGGATCTACGCGCGCCTGCCCGAGGAGATCTCGATTCGCTGAGAGCAAGACCTTCGTTGAGAGTAAGGCCTCAGACCTCCAGTATTGAATGAAATTCAATACTGGAGGTCTGAGGCCTTACAAGAGAGGTCTTACAATGCGCAGGTGAACTCCGGCGTCTCGCAGTTGGGCCTGGCGATGACGCCGGGGTAGGGCTCCGCGGAAAACTCGCGGCCCGGCTCGGCCAGGAGGTGGCGGTCGCAGACGGCGAACAGTTCGGCCGCGCCCGCGACGCGCCGCATGTCGTGGAGAAAGGAACCCGCGGCGTCGACGCTCTGGCCCACAAAATTGAGGTACTTCTTCATCTTGTTCACGCGCGCGGTCTCCGGAATCCCCGGAGCCTCGGTCGCCGCGTAGAGGCGCTCGACGTAGCCGCGCACCTCGCCCAGCGTGACCGGCACGGGGGAGCGTCCGCCGAAGCGCTCCCGGCACTGGCGAAAGATCCACGGGTTGCGGATGGCATGGCGCCCGATCATCACGCCGGCGGCTCCGGTGGAAGCTACGATTTCAGCGGCTTTTTCGGCGGTCGTGACATCGCCGTTGGCGAGGACGGGGCAGCGGGCCAGGGCGACCGCCCGCGCGATGAGAGGGTACTGCACCTCGCTCCGATACATGCCCTTCACGGTCCGTCCGTGCACGGCCAGCAGGTTCACGCCGTGCCTGTTCGCGATCTCGACAACCCGTTCGATCGCAGCCGTATCGTCGAAACCGAGCCGCGTCTTCACCGTCAGGATGCCCGGAACCGCCGAGCGCAGGGCGCCCAGGATTTCATCGACTCTGGAAAGCTCGCGCAAGAGGCCGCCGCCGACGTTCTTCTTGTAGACCTTGGGGGCCGGGCAGCCCAGGTTCAGGTCGATGCCGGCGATCGGATGGCGGAGCAGGGCCTCGACCGTCCGGAGGATATGGGCGATGTCCTCGCCGATCAATTGCGCGAAGATCGGGCGCCCGGTGTCGTTTTCGTCGATCGAGCGGAGGATGTGCCGCTCGGGCCGCGACTGGGAATGAACCCGGAAAAACTCCGTGAAGAAATAGTCGGGCGCCCCGTAGCCTGCGATCACGCGCATGAACGCGAGGTCGGTCACGTCCTGCATAGGCGCAAGGGCCGTCAGGGGCTGCCCGGGCGCAATGCCGGCAGGCAGTCCGGCGGGTTCCTGTCCGCCGGGGCCTTGCGGAGGGAAAATCACGGCGACAAGGGTCCGAGGGGATCGTCCGAATCGTCGGAGGGGTCGGCTTCCTGGCCTTCCTCGGCCTGCTGCTTCAAGACGCGCTCGAGGATCTCCGTCATGTCGTCGGCCGAGTCGAACACGGCGCGCGCGACGTAAATGGGCCGCTTGTGCTGGAGGGCGAGGACGATCGAGTCGCTCGGCCTCGCGTCGACCTCGATGATTTTTTTCCCGATCTCGTTTTCCATCCGAAGGAGGATCCGGGCGTAAAACGTGCTTTCCTTCGCATCGTTGACGATCACGTGGTCGACCCGGGCTCCCAGCCCGAGGAGGATGTGGCCGATCAGGTCATGGGTGAGGGGCCGTTCCTTCTTGATCCCGTTCAGGGTCATCTGGATCGCATTGCCGACGAACTGGTCGACGTAAATCACGAAGGTCTTTTCCTCGTTGCCGATGAACACGGCGCAGCCGTTGGCGGTCGGCATGACGCCCCGGATTGCGGCACTTACGAGATCCTTCTGCATCGCTTGATAAGAAATTGAGGCGAGTGGCGGCAAATGCAAGTTGCCAGAAGGGCTGGGGGGGCGCCCGGGGCCCATGTGCGCCTTTGACCTTTTGTATTGTTTATCCATTTCCCGCCGGCATTTTTTTGACGTCATGCCAGCGCAAAGCCCAGCCCAAGGAAGCCCGACCGTGAATCCCATCCCGGCACGGCGTGTGGATTGGGCGGGACCGGCCGCCCGGGTCATTCTGGCGGTTGGGACGATCGTCGTTTATGGCCGAACGTTCAGGGTTCCGCTGCTGCTCGACGACATCGATACGATTGCAAACAATGTGTCGATCCGGCGGTTGTGGCCCATTTGGCCGGCTTTCTCCCCTCCCAACGGAATTGGCGTCGGAGGGAGACCATTACTTAATTTTTCGTATGCATTGAATTACGCTTTTGGTGGCACGGGGGTCGTTGGCTACCATTTGGTCAACCTGATCATTCACGTGCTGGCCGCCCTGGTCCTGTTTGGCCTGGTGCGACGCACGCTGCTGCGCCCCGTTCTAGCGGAGCGATTCGGTTCGGCCGCCACCGCCCTGGCCCTGGCCGTCAGTGCGATCTGGGCGTGGCATCCGGTGCAGACAGAATCCGTGACTTACCTGTCCCAGCGGGCCGAGTCGCTCATGGGGCTGTTCTACCTGCTGACCCTGTATTGCTTCGTCCGGGGGGCTTGCGATGAACGAGGCGGCGGCCGGATCTGGTACCCCCTTTGCGTCCTCGCGTGCCTGGCCGGCGTTGCGACCAAGGAGGTCATCGTCACCGCCCCCCTGCTGGTGTTCCTCTACGATCGCACGTTCATCTCCGGCAGCTTCTCCGGCGCCTGGCGGCGCCATTGGCCGGTGCATGCGGCCCTCGCCGCCACCTGGCTTCCTCTCGGCTTCCTGATGGTCGACCTGCACCACCGCTCGGTGGGGATGGGTCTCGGAGTCGCATGGTGGGCCTATGGGCTCACTGAGTGCCGCGTGGTTGTGAGATACATCCTTATCTCTTTTTGGCCGCATTCCCTGGTATTCGATTATGGGCCGTACGTGGCTGTACCCTTGTCCGAGCTTTGGCCTTTTGTCCTGGTCTTGGCCTCGCTGCTTGCGGCCGCAGTCGTTGCCTTGCGACGATGGCCCGCGATCGGATTCGTATCCTGCTGGTTTTTTCTGATCCTGGCTCCGGCCTCGAGCATTGTTCCGATTATCTTTCAACCGATGGCAGAAAATCGCCTGTATCTGCCGTTGGCGGGTGTCGTGGGATTGGTGGTGCTCGGAGCATTTAGGCTGATTGGGCGCTGGACCCTGCTCGTTTTCGCCGCGGTCGCAGTGGCGGCAGGTCTTGCATCCGTTCATCGCAATCGAGTCTACTCGAGCGAGCTGGCCATCTGGAGCGACACCGTCGCAAAAAGTCCTAGAAACGCCCGAGCTCACAACGATCTAGGCAATGCATTTTCGGCAATTCCTGGGCGTTTGAATGACGCGATCGCCGAATATGAAGAGACGTTGCGCCTGAATCCGCGTGATTTCAAGGCGCACAACAATTTGGGCGGAGCCCTGGCGAAGATGCCGGGGCGTTTGGACGATGCGATTGCCCAGTTCGAAGAGGCGTTGCACCTGAACCCGGGTTTGGCGGAAACCCACAATAATCTGGGCAATGCCCTTGCGAAGGCGCCGGGGCGCGTTGATGAGGCGATCACGCAATATGAGGAAGCGCTTCGCCTGGCCCCGGACCTGGCTGAGGCGCACGACAACCTGGCCTATCTTCTTGCGGGTCGGCCCGGGAGGCAGGCGGAGGCGATCGCCCACTACGAAACAGCCCTGCGAATCATGCCAAATTATGCCGAGGCGCATAACAACCTGGCCAACCTCCTTGCCAGCCAGCCTGGCCGGCAGGCTGACGCTATTGCCGAATACGAAGCCGCATTGCGATTTAAACCGGATTATGCCGAGGCGCATTTCAACTTGGCCAACCTGTTGGTGAAACAGCCCGGGCGGCAGGCGGAGGCGATCGCCCAGTATCAGGAGGTGGTGCGCCTCAAGCCGGATTCAGCGGAGGCGCACAATGATCTGGGCTATGCTCTGGCTGCTGTGCGCGGGCGCATGGATGAAGCGATCGCACAGTACAAGGATGCGCTGCGCCTCGAACCTGATTTAGCCGAGGCGCATATCAATCTTGGAATTGCTCTTGCGTCGATGCCGGGTCGCATGGATGACGCAATCGCACAGTTTGAAGAGGCGCTGCGCCTCAAGCCGGATTATGCCGAGGCGCACATCGACTTAGGCAATGCCCTGATGACGGTTCCGGGGCGCTTGGATGACGCGATCTCCCAGTTCGAGGAGGCGCTGCGCCGAAGTCCAGGTTTGGCAAACGCCTATATCGACCTGGGTGTTGCCTACCTTAGAAAGGGCGATTTCGTCCGGGCCCTCGCCGATTGCAACGAAGCCATGCGCATGCAACCCGGCATTGCCATTATTCACAGCCTCCGGGCCGACGCTTACTCCGGAAGTCGCGACTACGACCACGCGATCGCCGATTACAACGAAGCCATTCGCCTGCAGCCCGGTTTTGCCGAAGCCTACAACAACCTGGCCTGGCTCTTGGCGGCATGCTCCGAGGAGCGGTTTCGAAATGGGCCGAAGGCGGAGAGTTTTGCCCGGAAAGCCTGCGAACTGACGGAATGGAAGAACCCCGACTACGTGGATACCCTCGCTGTGGCTTGCGCAGAAGCGGGTGATTTTGGCGAGGCCGTGAAATGGGAGAACACGTACCTCGAATTCAACCCACCGAAGGAAAGCGCCGATTCTGCGCGCCAACGGCTAAGCCTCTTTGCGGCGAAGAAGGCTTACCACGAAGGTGAGAAGCCAAACTGAACCCCTTTCACGCGCCTCGCGGCGCGTGGATTGGATGGGGCCGGCGGCCTGGGGCATTCTCGCGGCCGGCACGATCGCGGTCTACATCCGCACGTTTTCCGTTCCCTTTCTTTTCGATGATCGGACCTCGATCGGGGAAAACCTTTCGATCCGAAGGCTATGGCCCATCTGGGCGGCATTGAAGCCTCCCATTTCCGCCGGGATCGGAGGAAGGCCGCTGCTCAATCTCTCGTATGCGTTGAACTACGCTTTTGGGGGCACGGGGGTATTTGGCTATCATCTGGTCAACCTTGTCGTTCACGTGCTGGCCGCCCTGACCCTGTACGGCCTGGTGCGGCGCACGCTGCTGCGCCCCGTTCTCGCGGAGCGATTCGGTTCGGCCGCCACCGCCCTCGCCCTGGCCGTAAGCGCGATCTGGGCGTGGCACCCGGTGCAGACCGAATCGGTGACTTACCTGTCCCAGCGGGCCGAGTCGCTCATGGGGCTGTTCTACCTGCTTACCCTGTATTGCTTCGTCCGGGGGGCCTGCGATGAGAGAGGCGGCTTTGGCCGCCGAGGCTGGTTTTCGCTTTCAGTCCTGGCCTGCCTGGCCGGCGTCGGGACCAAGGAGATCATCGCCACCGCGCCCCTGCTGGTGTTCCTCTACGATCGCACGTTCATCTCCGGCAGCTTCTCCAGCGCCTGGCGGCGCCATTGGCCCGTCCTGGCGGCGCTGAGCGCCACCTGGCTTCCCCTGAGCCTCCTCATGGCCGGCCTGCAGCACCGGTCCGTGGGCTTTGGACTCGGAGTCACCTGGTGGGCCTATGGACTCACCGAATGCCGCGTCATCTTGAAATACATCTGCCTCGCCCTATGGCCGCATCCCCTGATTTTCGATTATGGGCCCTATGCGGCCACCCCGCTGTCCGGGCTTTGGCCTTATGTTTTGGTCCTGGTCTCGCTGCTGGCGGCCACGGTCGTCGCCCTTCGGAGGCGGCCCTCGATCGGATTCGCAGCCTGTTGGTTTTTTCTAGTCCTGGCCCCCGCCTCCAGCATCATTCCGATAGCCGGTCAACCCATGGCGGAGAATCGCCTGTACCTGCCATTGGCGGGTGTCGTGGGGCTGGTGATTTTCGCAGTCTATGGTTTGGCCGGGCGCAGGGCCCTGCCTGCCTTCGCCGTGGTTGCCGCGGCCCTTGGCCTGGCCTCCGTCCAGCGCAACCGGGCCTACGCGAGCGAGCTGGCCATCTGGAGCGACACAGTCGCCAACAATGCGGGCAACCCTCGGGCCCACAACTACCTGGGCAACGCCTTTTCGG
Source organism: Opitutaceae bacterium (assembly GCA_050015855.1). Taxonomy (GTDB): domain Bacteria; phylum Verrucomicrobiota; class Verrucomicrobiia; order Opitutales; family Opitutaceae; genus Palsa-1447. The sequence continues at coordinate 54,594 of JBEKAO010000009.1, forward strand.
CGATGCCGGGCCGCATAAATGACGCGGTCGCCCAGTACGACGAGGCGCTGCGGCTGGAGCCGGGCTATGCCGAGGCGCACAACAATCTGGGCGCCGCACTAGTGACGATTCCAGGGCGCCTGGAGGACGCTATCGCCCAGTACGAGCTGGCGGTGCACTGGAACCCGGCTTATGCCGAGGCGTACCGCAATCTGGGAAACGCACTTGCGCTGATGCCGCGGCATTTGAATGACGCGATCGCCCGATACTATGAGGCGCTGCGCCTGAATCCGGATTTGGCCGGGGCGCACAGCGATCTGGGCAACGCCCTTGCCAGGCAGCCGGGCCGCTTGAATGCCGCGATCGCCCAATTTGAAAAGGCATGCGAACTGACGGAATGGAAGAACCCCGGGTACGTGGATTCCCTCGCGGTGGCGTGCGCGGAGGCCGGCGATTTCGGCGAGGCCGTGAAATGGGAGAAAAAGTACCTCGACTCCGGCCCCCCGAAGGAGGCCGCCGAGGCCGCGCGCAGGCGGCTGAGCCTCTTTGAAGCGGGGAGGCCCTACCACGAAGGCGGGAATCCGAACTGACCTAAAACCCGAAGAGGCTGATTCCCAGTTCGCGGGCCCTGGCAAGGACGGCCTCCCGGTCCAGGAGGATGACCTTGCCCGCCTCGAGGGCGGCCGAGAGGATGCGCGCATCGCGCATGACCTCGAGCGTGCGAACGCCGAAGCAGGGCACATCGAAGCGATAATCCTGGTTCGCCTTGACCGTCTTCACGAAAAGGGCGTGGTCCGTCTTGAACGATCCGGCGCGGCGGAGCATTTCATCGGTGCCTTCGAAGGCCTCGACGGCGAGGACGGTGCCCTTCCGGACGACGCAGCCCTGGCCGATGTCGAGGCGCGCGCATTCGCGGGCGATGTGCACCCCGTGCTCAAGGCCCTCGGCATCGATCGGAAACGAGCGCCCCGTCATGCATCCGGGAGCCGTCAGGTGCCCGTCGATGAAGGAACGGGCGTCCAGGAGCACGACGCCCCGGCCCTCGATCTCGCGGGCCACGGCCCCGAATATCGTCTCCGCATTGCGCCGCTTCAGGGAGAGCAGAATCCGGGCTGCCGTCAGGTCGGGGTGAAGGCCGGCAAACAGCCTGTGCGGCGTGATTTGCCCGGCCATGAGGGCGTAGCCCGCGCCAAACTCCCCGAGCGCGCGCAGCATATGGCCGACCTGGCCGACCTTCAGGACGCGGCGGTCCCCCTCCGCGAACGAGGCGACAAGCTCGGGGGCGGTTTCGCCCTCGGCCGCGATCAGCCGGAGCGGGATTTTCGCGCCTCGAATCGCCTGGGCGACAAGGATGGGATACAGGCCCTGGCCGGCAATGAGCGCCACGGGCTTCCCCGCGTCATAATCCCGCGGAAGGAATGAGGAGAGGGACATCACGCCTGCGTGCCGTAGTACTTCTTGTAGCTGCGATAGTACCGGTAGTTCGAATAGTATTCGATTCGCCTGGGTGAAATCCCGTTGAGAACGATGCCGAGGACCGTGTTCTTTCCGTCGGTGAGCGCGCGAATGAACAGCTTGATGTGCTTGCGGTAGGCGCGGTTGAAGCGGCACACATAGACGACCTCGTCCGTCCAGTTGGCCAGGAGGAGGGCGTCGGTGACGGCGCCCATCGGAGGCGAATCGACGACCAGAAGCTCGTACTCCTTCTTGAGGCGGTCGATGAGCTCGCCAAACCGGGGGTCCTCGAACAGCCCGGTCGGGCTCTTCGAGCGTCCGCCCGTCGTGAGGATCGAGAGGTTTGTGGCGATGGGGGTGATCCCGAGAATGGGATTTTCGACCAGGTTGCCCTCGAGGCTGGCTCCGCTCTCAAACCACGGCAGGATTCCGGTCGCATTCTGCTGCTTGTAATGGCGGTGCAGCATGGGGCGGCGCAGGTCGCAATCCACGAGGAGCGTCTTCCTTCCGAGGTCCGCGAAGCAGCACGCGAGATTGCTCGAGATCAGCGTCTTTCCCTCGCCCGGAATCGTGCTCGTGACCAGGATCGACTTCGGGAAATCGAGCTTGGAGCGGATCTTGATCGCGCTGTAGACGCCGAGGAAGGGCTCCACGGCGTCCGAGGGCTTGGCCCCGCCCCCGTCGAGAAGAAGCATGTATTTGTCCTCGTTCCGGATTCCGGGCAGGTCGGGAATGATCCCGAGGAGGTCGACGCCGATGAAGCTTTCGATGTCCCATGCGCTCTTGATCCGGTCGTCGATGAAGCTCAGCCCGATCGCGACGCCGATGAAGGTGAGCACGCCGAGGCCGATCGACGTCCGGAGGATTTCCGTCCGGTTGGGCTGGTACGGCGCTCCAGGCGCAACCGCCTGGTCGAGGGGGCGCAGGCGCAGCTTTTCCAGCTTTGTGGTGGTGCGGGTCTGGTTCAGCCGCTCGAGGATCGCCGCGTAGTTGGCCTGCGCGGCATCCGCCTGCTGCTTGAGCGAGTCGAAATCGACGGACTTGGCCTTCAGGTCCAGTTCGTCCTTCTGCCGGGCCGCGTACTCGGATTCGAGCGACGCGATGTTCTGCTTGCTTTCGTTGACCGAGCTCTGGAGATCGCTGATCGCCTGGTTGAACTCCTTCTGGAGCATGTCCTGCACAACCTGGATCTGCGCCCGGGTGTCGATCACCCTCGGATACTTGTCCATGTAGCGTTCCAGAAGCGCCGCCAGTTTCTGCTGCAGGTCGGCGAGCTGGCCGCGCAGGCTCTTCACGGCGCCGTGCTGGGCGATGTAGTCGATTTCGAGCAGGTCGCGGCCGGCGGCGCGATACTCGCCGATCTGGCGCAGGAGGTTCTCGCGATTGATCAGCTCGAGCCTTGCGGCCGTCAGGTTCGTCGAGACCGTGCGCAGGGCGTCGGATATGAGGTTGAGGCTCTTGTCCAGGTCAACCAGATTGTTGTCCTTCATGTACTTGCCCAGTTTCGCCTGGGCGGCCTCCGATTCCTGCCTCAATTGCTCGGCCTGGCGCGTGAGGAAACTGACCGCGAATTCGTTGCTGCCGCTCGAATCCTCGGCGAGCTGCTGCATGAACTCCGCGATATAGCGGTTCGCAATCAGGGCCGCCGCCTCCGGATCCCCGTGGTCGACGGTGACCTTGATCAGGTAGCTCTTGGGCACCGGCTCGGCGCTCATGCTTCCCAGATTGTCGGCGATCGACGGCGGCGGGTCGCCCGGGAGCAGGCGTTTCATCGCTGGCCGAAGAAGGAGCTTTTTGTCGTCCGCAGTCAGCGAATCGACGACCTTGGCGCGAAGCTTCTGGCTGATGAGAAGCTGGATGTACGTGTTTATGTCGACGTCCGAGTGGATGGACGGGTCGACGACGCCCTGGGTCGTGACGATCGTCTCGGGCTTTTCGAACTCCATGGTCGCCCAGGCCGAGTACATCGGGGTCTCGCGCGACTTGTAGTAGCCGTATCCGATCGAGAGCAGGAGGGCCAGGGGCAGGGCGACCCACATCCGCTCCCGAAGCATGATGTAGTAGTCGCGCAGCGTCCGCCGCTGGAGGAGGTCGTCGTCCTCGCGGATTCCGGCCGGGGCGTGCTGCTTTTGCGTGATGGATTCGGACATGGCGGTCTCGATGTTCAGATGATGCGCTCCGGCACGTAGATCGTGTCGCCCGGCTCCAGGATCATGTTGGCGGCTTGCACCCTGTCCTTGTCCTTGACCTTCCCCTTCATGACGTCGTCCACGTCAACCTCAAAGGTTTTCGCGGTTCCATCCGGCATTATCCGCGTCACCTTGACGTGCGTCCCCCAGCCCGTGTCCTGGAACCCGCCCGCCTTCGAGATGATCTCCACAAGGGTGGTCGCGGTCTCGATCGCGAGTGAGAATCGGCCCGGGTTCTTGACATAGCCCTGGACGGAGACTTCGCGCGGCGCGGTTTCCTCCACGGTCAGCGTCACCTTGGGATGCCGGATGAATTGCCCCTTGATATAAGCGTCCTCGATCGTCTTTTCCGCCTCCTCCAGCGTCTGGCCCGCCAGGTGCACGTCGCCGACCAGATTCAGGGGGATGTCCCCCCTCGAATCGACGCGCGCGGTGATGCTCATGTCGTCCTCCTGAAAGATGTGCACGCCGAGGCGGTCGTTCGTGATGATCCGGTAGGGCAGGACCGGCTTCGCATCGGACTGGGACGGCGGGGCCTCCTGGCCGCGCGCCGGCGCTAGCCCGAAGGCCAGCAGGCCGCACGCCGCCAGGAAGGCGGCGGGCTCGAGGATCGTTGTCCTTTGGGTTCTCATCGGCTACCAGCGGGAGGAAAGGGCGAGCGACACCGTGTTGCGGCGGAAGACCGCAAATCCGAGATTGGACCAGTTTTCGAAGAAGGCGTAGGCAAGCGTCGCATTGAGTCGCTCGTTGAACTTGTAATTCACACTCGTGTTCCAAGTAAAGTAATAGTCGAGCCTCTCCTCGCCGGTTCCGGGGTTCAGGCCCAGGGGGCCCAGGAAGCGGTCTTCGCCCCCGCCGATCCCGGCGCCGGCCGAAAGGGCGGGATCGAACCTGTACTTTCCGTCGAGGGTGGCGGCGGTCGTGTCGGTCGTGGCGGCGATCGGCGTCGTCGAATAGTCCCTTGAAAGGGATCCGGTGAAGGCCAGCTCGCGGTTGGCATTCCAGGTCACCGACCCGTTTGCCGTGAGGTCGCCGTATTGGCCCTGGGGCGCGGTCCCTGCGGAGGGAACGCCCCGCGGATTGAGGATCTGGTAGCCGACGCTGAGGGACCCGTTGATGTCCCAGAGCACCTTGCCGTGGACGCCCAGGCTGAGGGCGTCGTCGACCGTCGAGGTGTCGTTTGCGCATTGCTCGTCACGGTAGCGGTACGTCACAAAAAGATCGCGCTCGTCGGAGAGGATGTAAAACAGGCTGAGGCTCGAGTCGTAGGTCGTCAGGTTGACGAGCGGCTGGCCGCTCGTCTTCGTGTAATCGACATAGTCGTACGCGAACGTGCCCGTGAAGGAATAGCGGTCGATTACGGGGTAACGGATGTTGAGGCTGGCATTGTAGTCCCAGGAGGTCGTGTACAGGTTGACCGCGGCGTCCGCCTGGCTTGCGCGGGTGGCGCCGAAGTCCAGCGAGCCCGTCGTTCGGCCGCTGGCCTTGTCGAACTCGAGCGAATAGGTCGGATCGACGGTGTCGTACGAGGTGTTCCTCAGGAAGCGGTCGATCGCATAGCTGATGTTGGCGTTGACGCCGATCATGCCCGCGCGCCGCAGGTATTCGAGCTGCACGACCGCATCCATCGTCGTGTCGGAGACGTCGTAGGCGCTGGCGTTTATGTTGGAGTCATAGCCCATCGTGAATGTCCCGGAAGTGTAGATCCTGTCGGTGCCGTCGTTCAATGTCACGAGCGCCCGCGTGGATCCCGCGGCAAGACCCAGCGCAACAAACGCAGCCGCCGCCGCGCGAAGGATTGCCGGGCGAATCTTTGACACGGATTTGATCGGGCACTGATTTCGCTGCACGCCAGATCAAGGTCAAGGGGATCCTGATGCGTTGCCAACCACATTTGGGCTGGGGTCGAACTGCAACGGCAGATCGGAGGGAACCACCTGGATCGCCACGATCACCTGCTGCGGGTTGGCGGAACCGGATGCGCCGCCCGTCCCGGTCGTGGAGCCGTTGCCGGCAGTGGCGTCGAACACGGTGACCGACCCGGATCCCGCGTTTGAGCCGCCGCCCTCGTTTTGAGCGCCCGTTCCGGGCCCGTTCTGGGCGCCCTGGGTCCTCGAATTCGGATTATTGCCCGGTCCTGTGCGCGCCTCGAAATACACGGTCCTCGTCGCATTGCCGGCCATGGTCACCCTGCCTTCCAATTGCGCCAGTTCGCCGGATGGAATGTTCTGCTCCGTGACCTGCGGCGGGGCGCCGGGCGCACCGGGGGTTATGACGACCTGCTCGCCGCCGTTGACCGGCTCGCCGCCGCCGATGCCGGCAAACACCGTGCAGTTGCCGCCGAGCACCGAAACCGTGATGACGCCGCGGTCGATTTGTATCACGACCCGGCCGCCGCGAATATTGATCGAGCCGAGGGGTGTGCGGACCGAAATCGTGCTGCCGGGAACCAGCTTGCTCGTGGACAGGGCGATGGACCCCCGGGGCAGGTAAAACTCCATCTGCGACACCGACGGCTCCGTGTCCATGTCCGAGCGATTCGGGACGAAGGCCTCCTGCTCGAACCTCTTTACCTCAAGCCGCGTGTCGTTGTCGAAGTAGATGCCGGTCCCGTTCGAAAAAACGATGGCGATGACCGAGTTTGCCGTCGTCTCGATGACCGTGCCCTCCGCGTTATAAACGGTCTGCTTCCTGAGATCGTCGATCCTGTCGCCCGTGAGGATCCGTACGGTGCCCTCGACATCGGCCACGTAAAACTTGCTTGCCGGATTGTGGCTGCCCTGCCCCTTGCCCAAGGCGGGGAAAAGCAGCGCCGCCGCAGCGAGTGCGACCGTGCGCGCCAATGGATTGCGAATGGTGAGGAACCGGGCGATCATGGGTGTCGATCCTGCCAGAACAGGTTGTACTATCCTGCATCGGCAAGGGCAAGGGTGGGCAGTAAGAGTATTAATACGTATCGGCAGTTTTTCCAAGCACTTGCCGCCGCCCCCTGCGGCCTTCAACCGACGACCAAATTCAGGATCTTTCCGGGGATGTAAATCACCTTCCGAACCGTTTTTCCCTCCAGGTGCGGGGCCACCCTGGGATGCGAGCGAGCCAGCTTTACCGCATCCTCCTCGGCCAGGCCCGGCTGGACCAACCGGTCGCCGCGGTATTTCCCATTGACTTGGAACACAAGGGTTTGCTCGCTTGCGGCGATCAGGCGCGGATCGAACTCCGGCCAGGGCGCATCCTGGATCGGCGGCACCCCGCCCAGGCGGGACCAAAGCTCCTCGGAAAAGTGCGGGGCGAAGGGTGCGAGCAGCTGCAGGAAAGTCCGGACGGTCGCGGTGCGAACGCGCCCGGCCTTCTGAAGCGCGTTTGCAAAAATCATCATCTGCGAGATCGCCGTGTTGAAGCGCAGGGCCTCGATGTCCGAACCCACCTTTCGAATGGTCTCGTGGAGGAGCCTGGCGAGCTCCGGCGGCTCCGCCGCGTCGTCGGCGAGTTTCGGATTTGGCGCCCCCTCTGGCCCCACGCATTCCCGCCAGACACTCCTCAGGAAGCGATGGGGCCCCTCGATCCCCCGCGGATTCCACGGCTTCATGTCCTCCAGGGGCCCGAGGAACATGAGAAAAAGCCGGAGGGTGTCCGCCCCGTGGCTCGATATGATCGTGTCCGGATTCACGATGTTGCCGCGGGTCTTCGACATCTTGGCGCCGTCCTCGCCGAGGATGATTCCCTGGTGGAAAAGCCGGGGAAACGGCTCGCCCTGGGGCACGGCCCCGATGTCGAACAGGACCTTGTGCCAGAAGCGGGCGTAGAGAAGGTGCAGGACGGCGTGTTCCGCGCCGCCCACGTAGAGGTCGGGTACACCCCAGTTGCGGAGGGCCTGGGGCGAGGCAAAACTTGCGCCGTTGTGGGGGTCGGTGAAGCGCAGGTAGTACCAGCATGAGCCGGCCCACTGCGGCATCGTGTTCGTCTCACGCCGCGCCCTCACCCAGGCATCGCCGGCGGGCCTGGCCTCGCTCGCGCGCACGGCCTCCCCCGAATTGAAGTTGAACCAGATTTCGACCCATTCGGCCGCATTCGCCAGCGGGCTTTCGCCTGTTCCGCCCGGCACGTACGATTCGACCGGGGGGAGGGAGAGCGGGAGCGCGGATTCCGGCAGAGGAAGGGCGTAGCGGGTCCGCCCGCCGTCGGCATACGCAACCGGCGCCGGGGGAAAATCCCCGGGTCGCGCCGCGGCGGCCCGCCGGAAATCGCCTTCGTCGACCCACACGACCGGGATGGGCTCGCCCCAGTACCGCTGGCGGGAGAAGAGCCAGTCGCGCAGCTTGTAATTCACGGCGGAATTGCCGTCGCCTCGCGAGGCCAGGTCCTCGGTGATCCGCCGCGCGGCCGCCGCCGACTCAAGGCCCGTGTAGGGCCCGGAATTCACGAGACGGCCCGGCCCGGTGTACGGGAGCCCGGGCGCCGCCGGCGCGCCGGCGGGCTCGATCACGGGAACGACGGGAATGTCGTAGCGGCGGGCGAATTCAAAATCGCGTTCATCGTGGGCCGGGACGGCCATGATCGCGCCCGTCCCGTAGCCCATGATCACGTAATCGGCGACCCAGACGGGCACGCGCCCTCCGTTCGCCGGGTTGATGGCGAACGCCCCGGTGAAGACCCCGGATTTCTCCTTCGCAAGGTCGGTGCGCTCCAGGTCGCTCTTCGCGGCCGCGAGTTTCCTGTAGGCGGAAACGGCCTCGCGCCTGTCGGATTGGGTGATCGCCTCCACCAGCGGGTGCTCCGGGGCGAGCACCATGTACGTGCACCCGAAGAGCGTGTCGGGGCGGGTGGTGAAAATCTTCAGGGGGCCGGCCCCTGGCCCCTCGATCCTGAAGAAAACATCCGCCCCCTCGCTTCGCCCGATCCAGGCCTCCTGCATGCGCTTGGTCGAATCGGGCCAGTCGACCCCCTTCAGGTCGGCCAGCAGCCGCTCCGCATACGCCGTGATGCGCAGCACCCATTGGCGCAGGTTTCGCCGCTCGACGGGATGCCCGCCGATCTCGCTCCGGCCGTCGACCACCTCCTCGTTGGCGAGGACCGCGCGAAGTTCCGGGCACCACCACACCGGCCTTTCATCCACGTAGGCCAGGCCGCGCTTGAAAAGCTGGAGGAAGATCCACTGCGTCCACCGGAAATACCGGGGATCGGTCGTGTCGATTTCGCGGTCCCAATCGTAGGAAAAGCCGAGCGCCTTGATCTGCCTGCGGAAGTTTGCGATATTGTTGCGGGTGTTCGCGGCCGGGGGTGTGCCGGTCTTGATCGCGTGCTGCTCGGCCGGGAGGCCGAACGCGTCCCAGCCGATCGGGTGAAGCACCTTGAATCCGCGGGAGCGCCTGTACCGGGCGACGATGTCGGTCGCTGTGTATCCCTCCGGGTGCCCGATGTGGAGCCCGGCGCCCGAGGGATACGGAAACATGTCCAGCACATAGTACTTGGGCCGCGGGGAGGCGTCGTCCGCGCGGAAGCACCGGTTTTTTTCCCAGAAAGATTGCCAGCGGGGTTCGATGTCTAAAAAGTCGTAATCTTTGCAGTGGATGCCCATCTTTTGGAACTGCCCATAGTGAACCTTTCGCCAACACGGTCAATCTTCGCGCGAAACGCCGGCGCGATCCTTTTGCTCTCAGCCCTGCTTGCCCATCCGGGGGCGGCTGATGCCGCCGGGGTGGGGAAGGGCTTCAGCCGCCTCTTGAACTCCGTCGTGCGGATCGACGTTCGCGAGGAGAACTTCGAGGACGGGGGGAAGCGGTTCGAGGCGAGCATCGGCTCGGGCGTCATCCTTTCCGCCGACGGCCTTGTTTTGACCAACGCGCACGTCGTGGGCCCGCGCGCGGTCGAGATCTCGGTCACCCTGCCGAGCCTGGAAAACGTCGGGGCGAAGCTCGTCGGCTGGGATCATTGGACCGATCTCGCCCTCCTGCGGCTGGACATGGCCGAGGTCGGCCGGCGAAGGCTCACCTTTGCCCACGCGGAATTTGGCGACAGCGACAAGCTCTACACGGGCGAGCAGGTGTATGCGGTGGGGACTCCGTTTGGGCTGACCCGCACGGTGACCCGCGGAATCATCTCGAACACGAGCCAGTACTTCGAGGCCGACCGCGAGGTCGAGGGGTACGAAACGGGGCTCTTCAACACCTGGCTTCAGACCGACGCCGCCATAAACCCCGGGAACTCGGGCGGGCCCCTTGTCACCGAGGACGGAAAGGTCGTCGGCATCACCGCCCGCGGCTACATGGGGGCGAACAACCTCGGCTTCGCGATACCCGCGAACACGGCGAAGAGCGTCCTGGCCGAACTCGTCAGCAGCGGAAAGGTGACCCGCAGCTACATCGGAATCGTGCCGGGTGCGCTCCAGGACCTGGAGGGCTTCTATTCGCTCGCCCTGGACACGGGCATGCTGATCAACAGCGTCGATCCCGGCTCCCCGGCCGAGCGGGCGGGCCTGCGCGGGGGGGACATTCTGCTCGCCGTGGACGGCCGGCCGGTCGACGGGCGCTTTCCCGAGCAGCTGCCCGGGATATTGAACCTGATCGCGGGCCACCCGGTCGGCGCCCAGTTAAACCTGTCCATCAAGCGCGGTTCCGAGACGAAGCAGGTGGCCGTCGTGACCGAGCTGCTCGAAAGCAGCGTGGGCGAGGAATTTGCGTTCGATCGGTGGGGGTTGAGCGTCAGGAAGGTCTCGCGGATGTACGCGAGGGAGCACCAGCTCTCCGACGACAACGGCGTCATCGTCATCGGCGTGCAGCCAGGCTTTCCGGCGGATGTCGCGGGCCTCCAGCCGGGCGACATCGTGACGACCATCAACCGGCGGCCCGTGAACTCCCTGGAGATCCTCAAGGCGGCTCACGCGGCCTATGCCCGCAAACCGGAGCCGACCCTCCTGGAGGCCGAGCGCGACCGCCGGATTTCGCTGTTCATTCTCAAGCCATGATGAAGATACCCTCCAGGCGGCTGTTTGCCGTCCTTTCGATCGCAGCCCTATCGGGCGGCCTCCCCGCCCGGGCGGCGTCCCTGCCGGATTTGTGGAAGGAGCGGGTCAAAAGCGTCGTGGCCGTCGATTACTTCACGGAACTGGAAAATGAGCGCCGTACGACCACGGCCTACGGGGTGGCGATCGACCGGCAGGGAACGGTCATCCTGCCCTCGGCCGCGGTCGATCCGCGCGTTTCGCCAAAGCAGCTGAAGCAGTTCAAGGCGTACCTGCCGGGCGACCCATCCGGCTTTGACGCGGTCTATCTCGGCCAGGACGCCTACACGGGCTGGCATTTCGTGCGCGTGGAGCCGAAGCTGGCCGCGCAGCTCATCCCCATCACGACCTGGGCCACCCCGGACAAGTCTCCGGTGCCGGCGCTTGCCGAGGAGATTTGGGGGATCGGGCTTCGGAACAAGGACGAGGATTTCATGCCCTATCTCCTCGAGAGCCATCTCGCCCTGATCCAGTCGCTGCCCCAGCAGACCGGGATCGCGCAGCAGGAGGTGGCGGGCCCCGGCCTGCCGGTGTTCAACCGGGACGGTGTGTTCATCGGGCTTGCCGCGAGCTCGTTCGGCCAGACGTTCCTGCAATTCTCCCAGGCCGAGCACGGAGGCACCCCGATCATGCTCGTCGACCTCGAGGAGAGCAGCGCCTTTGCGCTTGCGAGCGAGGTGCTGCCCAGCCTGGGCCGCGTGCCGGGCGACGTGAACGGCCGGCCCCTCGCGTGGCTGGGCGCGTACGGGCTCGAGTCGATGGATCGCGACGTCGCGAGTTTCCTGAAGCTCTCGGACCGCTCGGGCGCCGTCGTCAGCGAGGTGCTGGAGGACAGCCCCGCCGAAAAGGCGGGCATGAAGGACGGAGACGTCATCGTCGCCATAGACGGGCAGCCGCTTCCCCGCTTCCGGCCCGACCGGGTCGTCACCGATTACGTGGAAAGGGAGATCGAGCGCAGGAAGCCGGGCGACGCGATGGGGCTGACGGTCCTTCGCGGCACGGAGAGCGTCGAATTGAAGGCGACCCTTGGGGACGAGCCCAAGCTTATCCGGGAGGCGGATCGGAAGTATTTCGACAGGCTCGGCTTCACGGCGCGGGAGTTCGTCTACGGCGACGCCGTCGCGCGGCGGGTCCGGATCCGGGACGCCGCGGGCGTCGTCGTATCCTACGTCAAGCCCAACAGCCCGGCGGCGGTCGCCGGATTTGAGCAGGATGACTGGATCAAGGAGATTGACGGCAAGCCGGTGAAGTCATTCGCCGACGGGGCCGCCCGGCTTTCGGCGGTCGAGGCGGACACCCTGCGGACGGAGTTCGTGCTCCTGGTCGGGCGGGGATCCGATACGGCGATTCTTCGGGTCAAACTGCGCTGATCGGCCGGATCCGGCCGGCAGGTTAGGGTTGGCTTCGCGGTCCAAATCATGCTGTATTCTTCCGTCGCATCATGTTCTCAGGCATTGTAGAAGAAACCGGACGGGTCGTTCAATTCGAGAAGAAATTCCTCGCAGCTGGCTGCGAGGATTCGGCAGTGCCCATTAGGACGCCGCCAAAGGGCGGCGTTCAATTCGAGAGGGCGCTGGCCTCGGGCTGGCGGCTTTGCGTGGAGGCGAGGCTCGTCCGTGAGGGGGCCCGAGAGGGCGACAGCATCGCGGTCGACGGCTGCTGCCTGACCGTGGTGGAGGTGGGCAAAAGCCGCCTGACCTTCGATGTCCTGGAGGAGACCCGGCGCCTCACCCATTTTTCGCGGCTGCGTCCGGGCTCGGCGGTAAACCTCGAGCGGAGCCTGCGATTTGACGGCAGGGTCGGAGGCCACTTTGTCACCGGCCACATCGACGGAATCGGGCGGATCGCGGTCATTGAAAAGCGTGGAAATGACACGTACCTGAAGGTTCAGGCCCCGCCCGGCTCCGGGCGGTACCTTGTGCCGAAGGGCAGCATTGCGATCGACGGAATCTCGCTCACGGTGGCGGAAGTCGACGGCGATGCGTTCGCCGTTTGGCTGATTCCTCACACACTGGAGGTTACGAACCTGCGGCACTACCTTGCCGGAGATTCTGTCAATATGGAGTTCGACCTGCTGGGCAAGTACATTGAGAAACTGCTGCCGGCCCGCGCGGTCTGAGCACGGAAAAATATGCGCACCGCCCTCACCGCAATCGCCGATGAATTGTGGCGCCTGAAGACGGCCGGGGTCCGGACTGTAGCCGTCTCCGACGACAGTCTCGCGGCGCTCAAGGCCGTGGTGGCGAAGCGGTCGCGCCCGCCCGCGCGCGGCAAGGCCCTGGGGGCGAAGGCCGCGGGGCCTGCGGCGGCGGCCCGCCCCGCGATCGCCCTTCCGCCGGGGGACAAGGCCGCGCGATGGGAGGCGCTCCGGAGCCTCGTCACAGACGACCCGGTCTGCCGCTCGAACGTGCGCGCCGGAAAGAAGGTGGTCCTGGGCGTCGGAAACCTCGACGCTCAAATCATGTTCATCGGCGAGGCTCCGGGAGCCGACGAGGAAGTGCAGGGCGAGCCGTTTGTCGGCCCCGCGGGCCAGCTGCTCAACCGGATGATCGCGGGCATGGGGATCCAGCGGTCCGACGTTTACATTGGAAACATCATGAACTGGCGTCCGCAGCTCCCGGCGGGACCGGACGGGGTCCAGTTCGGCAACCGCCCGCCGACTCCGGAGGAAATGGCCCACTGCATGCCGCACCTGCTGGCCCAGATCGAGATCGTCCGGCCCGCGATCCTCGTGGCCCTCGGCGCGACCGCGGCGCAGGGGCTCCTCGGAAGCGGGACGTTCAAGGCCCTGGGCGAGGTCCGCGGGCAATGGCGGGAGTTTTCGGGGCGGCCCCTCATGGTCACGTATCACCCGAGTTACATTCTCCGCAATCCGACCAACCGCTCGAAGCGGCTCATCTGGGAGGATCTGCTCAAGGTCATGGAGCGGGCCGGCCTCCCGATATCGGAAAAACAAAGGTCGTACTTCCTGGGAAAATGAGCCGCAGCGATCACCGTGCATTTCACCGGACCGGCTCCGCCCGATCCGCCCCCCGCCTCGGTTTGGCGATCCTTGGGATGCTGGGAGCCTGCCACGGCCTGCGCGCCGCCGGCGAGGAAGCCGGCTTCGACTCCGTGCGCTCGCGCGCCGAGGCGCTCGCCCGGGCGCCCTATGAGGCGAAGCCGCGGCCGCTGCCCGACTGGCTCCTCAAGCTCAACTACGACCAGTACAGGGACATCCGCTTCATCCCCGTCCAGTCGTGGTGGAACCGGGAGACGCTGCCCTTCAAGCTCCAGTTCTTCCATCCCGGATTCATTTTCGACCGGACCGTCCAGTTGAATGAGATCGACGACGGGAAGACGCGGTCGATCCCCTTCGAGAAGCGGTTCTTCGATTACGGCCACAACGAGGTCGGGCCGCTTCCGGCATCGATCGGCTACGCGGGCTTTCGGATCCTGTATCCGCTGAACCGGCCCGGCGACGAGCTCGGCGTATTCCAGGGCGCCAGCTACTTCCGGTTCCTCTGCAGGAAGGCCGTGTACGGGCTTTCCGCCCGCGGCCTGGCGGTCGACACGGCCGAGCCGGGGGGCGAGGAGTTTCCGAATTTCGAGGAGTTCTGGGTTCGCCGGCCGACTCCCGAGGCGAGGGAGATCGTCGTCCTGGCGCTTCTGAACGGGCCGAGCGAGACCGGCGCCTACCAATTCACGATTGCGCCGGGCGACGATACGGTGGTCCGCGTGCACGCGGTCGTCTATTGCAGGCGCAATCCGTCGGTTTTCGGCCTGGCGCCGCTGACCAGCATGTTCTGGCACGGAAAGAACTCGAACGAGCCGTACGACGACTACCGGCCGGAGGTGCACGATTCCGACGGACTGATGGTGAGCGCCGGATCCGGCGAGTGGCTGTGGCGCCCCCTCACAAATCCGGCCGCCGTGCGCGTCATGTCGTTTGTCGAGGACCTGGCTCCGCGCGGTTTCGGCCTCATCCAGCGCGAGCGCAGCTTTGCCGCGTACGAGGACATCGGAGCCAATTATCACCTGCGCCCGAGCGGCTGGGTGGAGCCCGTCGGCGATTGGGGCCGCGGTTCGGTCCGGCTCGTGGAATTGCACGCCCCGGACGAGACCGGCGACAACATCGTCGCATTCTGGGTGCCCGAGAAGCTTCCGCCCCCCGGCCAGCCGATCGAGGTCGAGTACAACCTTCACTGGTTCATATCGGACCAGATTCACCCGCCCGCCGGCTACGCCGTCTCCACGCGGCACGGCCATTCGCGGACATTCGAGACGGATCTCGAGCGCTTTGTCGTCGACTTCGACGGGCCGATGCTCCGGCGCCAGGACCCCGACTCGGGCATCGAGGCGTTTGTGGAGGCCGGCAGCGGGGCCAGGCTCATCCACACCTCGATCGAGAAGAACCCCTTCGACAGCACCTGGCGCGCCGCCTTTGCGCTGCGCCCCGACGGCTCGGGGCAGCCGGTCGAGCTTCGCTGCCAGCTTCGCCGCGGAACGAGGGTCCTGACGGAGACCTGGAGTTACCTCTGGCAGCCGTGACGGCGCGATGGGGGATGTCCGATGAGCGAGATTCCGGTCCACATCGAAGTGCCGCTGAGCGTCCACCCCAGGACGGGCTCCCTCGAGGCGTGGAACGCCGCCTATGTGCGGGTCGAGGACTACCTGCGCGCGCACCGGATCCACAACCGGCTGCTCCAGCTTAAGCTCATCCAGAAGATCCTCGACCGGGCCGCCGTGCGCCACGCGGCCAATCCGAGCCTCGATCCGACGGTCCTCGCCGCCGAGGAGACCGAGGCGATGATGGATGCCTGGTTTTCCGAGATCCTCGAGGAGCAGGGCCAGCCGCACGAGCGGATCGCGGTCGACGGCCGGGTGGCGCTGCTCCTTTGCGACGGGCCCCAGAAATGGCCCTACGCCTTTCTCGGGGAAGGGGATCTCCCGCCGGATTTTGTGAAGGCCATGCGGACGAGCTCGATCCGGGCGGGCCCGGACATGGCGGTTTCGAGCATGGTGGCCCGTCCGATCGATCTTGGCCGGATCACCGAGGCGGCGGGCGAGACGCTGGACGTCTTCGAGCGCTGGCCGATCCTGCGCACGCTGCTGCTTTGGGTGATTTTTGCGGCGGGCCTGGGCGCGATCTTCCGCCTGACCCGCTGAGCGGAGGAGCCCCGATGAAACCCGTGGCCAACGCCCAGATGAGCCGCAAGCGCCTCAGCCGCCGGAGATTCCTGTTTTTTTCGGCGATCTTCGTCCTGACGAGCTTCGCGACCTGGTTCATGGCCGACCTTTTATGGCGGGATGGAATCACGCGCGTCGAGATCGTCCTCCTCCTGCTCTTTGTCGTTCTCTTCGGGTACGTCGCCGCCGGCTTTTGCACCGCGCTTGTCGGCTTTTACGTCATCAACCGGGGCGGCGACAGTTCCCGGATCTCGATGACCCTGCCGCCGGAGGGCGAGCCGCCGCCGCTCGCATCGACCGCGATCGTCATTCCGATCTACAATGAGGACGTAAGCCGCGTCTTCGAGGGCGTCCGGGTCATCTTTCAGTCCGTAAAGGCGGCCGGCTGGCTCGAGCACTTTGATTTCTTCGTACTGAGCGACTCCGACCAGCCGAACCAATGGATCCAGGAGGAGGTCGCCTGGGCCGAGCTGTGCAAGCAGGTCGACGGCTTCGGCAACATCTTCTACAGGAAACGCCGCCAGGCGATAAACAAGAAGGCCGGGAACGTGGCGGATTTCCTGCGCCGGTGGGGGAAGCGCTACCGGTACATGGTCGTCCTCGACGCGGATTCGATCATGACCGGCCCGGCCCTGGTGAAGCTCGTGGCCATGATGGAGAACAACCCGCAGGTGGGCATCATCCAGACGGCCCCGCGGCTGGTCTACGGCGAAACCCTTTACGCGCGGCTCCAGAGCTTCGCCAACCGCCTCTACAGCCCCCTTTTCCTGGCCGGCATCAACTACTGGCAGCAGCACGAGGGCAATTACTGGGGGCACAACGCGATCATCCGCGTGCAGCCCTTCATGGAGCACTGCGCCCTCCCGGCGCTGCCCGGCAGCGAGCCCTTCGGCGGCAGGATCCTCTCGCACGACTTCGTCGAGGCGGCGCTCATGCGCAGGGCCGGCTGGGGCGTCTGGCTGGCCCACGACATCGAGGGCAGCTACGAGGAGAGCCCCCCGACCCTGATCGACGCCGCAAAGCGGGACCGGCGCTGGTGCCAGGGCAACCTGCAGCACACCTGGCTCCTGACGGCGAGGGGATTCCGCCCCGCCAATCGCTTTCACCTGTTCATGGGGGTCATGGGATACGTCTCCTCGCCGCTTTGGATGCTCTTCCTCATGCTCGGCCTGGTGGAGGCGGTCGACCAGGCCGCGCTTGACCGCGTCGGGATATTCCGGGAGCCGGACACGACGTCGATCTTCGGCTACCGGGTGCAGATACCGGAGGCGCTGACGCTCTTTGTGTTCACGCTTCTCCTGCTCTTCCTCCCGAAGATCGTCAGCGTGATCGTCGTCTCGGGGAAGCCGGAGGAGGCCGCGAAGTACGGCGGAAAGGCCCGGCTCGCCTGCAGCGCCGTGCTCGAATCGATCGGCTCCGCGCTCCTGGCGCCGATCAACATGATGTTCAACACGCGATTCGTCGTGTTCACCCTCCTCGGCCAGGGCGTCTCCTGGGTGCGGCAGAAGCGGGAGGCGGACGCGGACGGGACCGACTGGCGGGAGGCGATCCTCACGCATGGCATCCAGACGGTGTTCGCGGCCGTCCTCGGGCTGTCGGCATACATCCTCCTGCCGTCGTATTTTTGGTGGCTGAGCCCCGTCCTGGCGGGCCTTGTGCTGGCGATCCCGCTATCGATCTTTTTCAGCAAGGTGAGCGTGGGCGCGGCCGCCCGCGAACTGGGGCTGTTCCTTACCCCGGAGGAGACGAATCCCCCGCCCGAACTCCGGCAGCTGAGCCGCAATCTGCAGCAGTGCTACCGGCACCTTCCGCCCTTCGAGCCGCTGCGGGCCGATTACGGGTTCATGCAGTCGGTCCTCGACCCGTACATAAACTCGATGCACGTCGCCCTCCTGCGCCAGCGAAAGCCGAGCGAGGAGGCCCGCGAATGGTTTTCGCACCTGCGCGAAAGGCTGCTGCGGGAGGGCCCCAGGGGCTTCTCAAACAAGGAAAAGATGGCGCTTCTTCTCGACGCGGAGTCGATGATCTGGCTGCACCGCGAACTGTGGAGCTGCCCGTCGGGCGCCCTGGCCGAGTGGTGGCGGCTGGCGATGCGCCAGTACAACGTCCTGACCGCCACCCCGACGACCGCCCT
>JBEKAO010000010.1:0-71231 GCA_050015855.1 Opitutaceae bacterium
GAGCGCTCGGAATCGAGCACGCGAAGAAAGTCGGTCAATCCGTCCGCATACAGCCGATTTGCCAAGGCCAGGGATTTCCGGCTGGCCGCCACGGCGTCCTCGAGGGAACGGCAGCGCACCTGCTCCTTGGCGTAGGAAGTGAGCCCGTTCTCGACCTCCTCGAATGCCGTCAGCACGGTCCGCTCGTAGGCAGCCAGCGCCTCCTCCTGTCGGGCGTCCTGCACCCGGATGTTGGCCCGCACGCGACCGGCGTCGAATATCCTCCACTGGACCGAAGGGCCGAGCGACCAGAAGCTGCTGCCGCTGGAGAACCAATCCCCCGCGCCGACGCTTTGATAGCCCGCCGCTCCCGTCAGGTAGAATTTCGGAAATAGATCGGCCTTGGCGACGCCGATGTTGGCGGTGGCGGCGGCCAGCTCCCGTTCGGCCCGCCGCACGTCCGGCCGGCGCAGCAGCAGATCCGAGGGAAGGCCGACCGGCACCACCGCGGGCGATGTCGGGATCGGGGCCTGGGCCGAAAGTTCGGCAAGGAGCGCACCGGGCTCCCGGCCAAGCAATACGCCCAACCGATGAATCGAGGCCTGGAGGCCCGCCTCGAGGGCGGGAACTTCGGCCTGCGTCTCCGCCAGAAGCGTGGAGGACTCCTCGATGTCCAGATCGGTGGCCAGGCCGTGGGCGAAACGGTCCCGGGAGATCGAAAGCGCTTGCCGCTGCGCCCGGATGTTATCGGCCGCGATTGCCAGCCGGCGCTGGTAGCCCCGCACGTCCACGTAATTGCGGGCCACGTCGCCCAGGAGCACCATCATGGTGGCGCGCTCGCCGAATTCGGAAGCGCCAACTTCGGCCCGCGCCGCCTCCACCTCCCGCCGCCGGCCGCCGAAGACATCGATTTCCCAGGAGGCGTCCGCGCCAGCCTGGTAGACCTGATTGTCGAATGGGATGGTCGGAGGAAGGGGCACGGAGCCGAGAACGGGTTCATGGTGGCTCGCCTGTTCCCGGCTGTCCGAACCGGAGGCGTCAACCGATGGCGCCAGGGTCGAAGCTGCTATGCCGTATTGGGCCCGCGCCTCGCGGACCCGGGCCTGCGCGAAGTGCAGGTCGAGGTTGGAATTCACGGCCCGTTCGATCAGCGAATCGAGTTCGGGATCGTTGAAGGCCTTCCACCAGTTTGCGAGTTCGGCGGGAACCGCCTGCTCTCCGCCGGCGAGGCCTTCGCTCCAATGGGCGGGGGCCGCAACCGCTGCGGGGGCGTGATAGTCGGGGCCGGTGGCGCAGCCGGCGGTGAAGGTGGCAAGAGCGGACAGGAGGATGAGTGGTGATTTCATGGGAATCATGCGGATTAGTGGGCCGCGACCGGACCGCGGGCCTTGGATTTTTTGAGGAGGAGGGCCCCTGCGACGCAAAGGATGCCCAGCAGGGCGAACCACCGGAAGTCATCGAGAAATGCGAGCAGGCTGGACTGGCCCAAAAGCGCCCGATACATCTGACCCAAAGCCGTTTGTTGCGGTGCCGCCCCGGAGCCGAGGCTGGCGCGGACTGCCGCGTCATAAGGCGTCAGGTGGGCGGCGAGGATTACCTGGTGGGCCTGGGCGCTGCGGGCGACAAGCGTGGTGACGAGGGAAATGCCAAAGCTGCCGCCGACATTGCGCATCAGGTTGAAAATGCCGCTCGCATTTCCGATCTGCTCGGCCTTGAACGAGCCCAGCCCCAGGGTATTCAGCGGAACGAACATGAAGCCGATCGAGACGCCGCTGAAAAACAGGGGAACGAAGAGGAGCGCGGGCGTAAGATCGGGGGAGAGGCGCGACAGGGCAAGCGAGGCGAGGCCGAAGGCCATGAACCCGCCGGCGGCCAGATAGCGGCCCTGCACCCTGCCGACCAGGGCCCCGGCCAGCGGCATCGCGACCAGGGCGCCCAATCCACGGGGAATCATGGCGAGGCCGCTCTGGAGGGAGGTGTATCCCATCAGCTCCTGGAGGAAAAGGGGGATGGCGGCCGTCAGCCCGTAGAGGGTCACTCCGGCGCAGAACATCAGGAAGAGTCCCAGGCTGAAGTTGTAGACCCTCATCACCCGCAGGTCCACGAAGGGCCGGTCCGCAGTGAGCACCCGGGTCAGGAAGGCCGCGAGGCCGGCGACGGCCAGAACCGCCATAAGGACGATGAAGCGCGAGCCGAACCAGTCGTCCTCCTGTCCCTTGTCCAGCAGCACTTCCTGGCAACCGAGCCAAAGCGACATGAAGCCGAACCCAACCACGTCCAGCTTCGGGGCTCGCGCCTCGCGGATCCACGGCGGATCGTGGATGAAGTTTTGCATGAGCACCATCGCGACAATGCCGATCGGAACATTGATGAAAAAAATCCAGCGCCAGCTGTAGTTGTCGGTGATCCAGCCGCCGAGAACCGGCCCGATGATCGGAGCCACCACCACGCCGAGCCCGTATATGCCCATGGCCTGGCCGTGTTTTTCCTTGGGAAAGCTCTCGAAAAGGATCGTCTGGGCGATCGGCTGGAGGGCGCCTCCCCCGGCCCCCTGAATGATCCGCATGACGAGCAGCATCGGGAGGCTCGTGGCCACGCCGCACAGAAACGATGAAAGTGTGAAGAGCGCGACGCAGGCCAGGAGGAATCGCTTGCGCCCCAGGCGCAGGCCGAACCAGGCCGTGCTCGGGATGACGATCGCGTTGGAGATGAGATAAGTCGTCAGGACCCAGGTAGACTCGTCGGTCGAGACCGAAAGGCTGCCCGCGATGTGGGAAAGCGAGACATTTGCGATCGAGGTATCCAGCACCTCGATGAAGGCCGCCAGCATCACGGAGAGCGCGATCCACCAGGGGCTGACGACTCCGGAAGGGCGGCCGGTGTTGAACGCAGCCCTCGCGGGCGGTGTCCCAACGCCCAATGACATAACCTCGCGACTCGTCGCGAGGGGTTGGTCATCAGAGTTCATGGCGCCGGTCTTGAGAGTTGGAAAGTTGCTCAGCGCACGCGCACCTCGGGGACCACCGACATGCCGGGGCCCAGCACCTGCGCCCCCTGGGCGTCGTCGAGCACGATCTTGACCGGCACCCGTTGAACCACCTTCACGTAATTGCCGGAGGCGTTCTCGGGCGGGAAGAGCGAGAACCGGGCACCGGAACCGGATTGGATGCTGTCCACGTGACCCCGGATCTTGAGACGCGGGTAGGCGTCGACGGAGACTTCAACCGGCTGGCCCGGGCGCATGCGGGTGAGCTGCGTCTCCTTGAAGTTGGCGACGACCCACACTTGCCTCGGAACGATGGCAAGCTGCGGTTGGGCCGTTTGCGCGTAATCGCCGGGCTGGACGCCGCGATGGGTCACGAAACCCGCCACCGGAGCCACGACCCGCGTATAGGATAGGTTGAGCTCGGCCTGACGGACCGCCGCCTCACCCCGAATGACCTCCGCGCGAGCGGTCTGGATGTCGGCCTCGTCCAGAACGGTTTGCGCCTCCATCGACAGCTGACGGTTGCGCGCCACAGTCACCTGGGCGGCCGATGAACTGGCCTGGGTGGCCGCGAGATCCACCTGGCTTGCAGAAACGGCGAGACTGCCGGCGTCGCGATAACGCCGGTAGTCATCCTCGGCCCGCATCGCCTCGGCTTCCGCCGCCGTGACGCCCGCACGCTCCTCGGCGACCTTTGCCCGATCGACGGAAAGTTGGGCGTCAGCTTGGGCGGCCCTGCCGCGGGCCGCGGCGAGTTCGGCGCGGGCCTGGTCAAGCGTTGCCTGAAAGTCGCGCGGATCGATTTCGAAGAGAACGGCGCCCTTTTCCACATTCTGATTGTCGGATACCAGAACCCTGAGCACCCGGCCGGACACTTGGGGGGCGATCGGTGTGACGTCGGTTTCGATGAAGGCGTCGTCGGTCGATTCGTACGGGGCGACAAACCTCCAGTAGTAACCGCTGGAGACCAGCAGGGCGGCAACGGCGGCTGCCGCGATGAGCCGCGCCCGCCGGCTGCGGCCCGGGATCGGCGCCTTCGATGAGGCCAGGATCTCGGGCTTGGTCGCGGCGTCACTGCGGGCCTGGTCCAGTTCCCCCAGATCAGTGAATTCAGGGGCTGATTCAGTTTCGAGAATGGCGTTCATGATGCGTTCCTAACGCATCGGTTATGCCAGGCAGTTGCATATTCTTAAGTAATTTATCTACAATTGCTTAATTACTAACTAAGCCCCGACAACCAAGTACGATCAATCGTATGTACCAAACTTCGTATCTATAAAGTTTGATTTTTCGTACCACCCACGCACTCTTATACCCATGGAATCCGATGATGAGGCACGCTTCGATCCGCAGTTCGCGGCCGACCTGCTCCTGGAGGTCGCCCAACAGCCGTCCCTGGAGCGGATCATTGACACGCTCAAGAAGCGCATCCTCACCAGGCCCGGAGTTGCCCGGATGCGCATCTGGCTCCTGAATAAGTCCGACAATTGCCTCCACGCCGTGGCCGAAGGCGCCAATCCCCTGCCGGGCATGGCGGTGAATGCGGACCTAAGCGACACTTCCCGCGACCCCTACGTCCGAATCCCCAGTGGCGCCGGAATGGTCGGCAAGATCGCCCAGACCGGAAAGCAGGTCGTGCTGCGCGACCTCGACCGGGACCCGGGGAGATTGTCGCATATCGAATGGCTGAAAACGGAACGCATTCGCGGGTTCAACGGCGTGCCGATCGTGTTAAAGGGAGAAGTCCTCGGCGTGATCGCAGTTTTCAGCCGGCAAAACTTTCCCGATGACGCCGCGACCTGGGGACGGATATTCGCCGACCATATCGCCGGCGCCATCGCAAATGCGCGCGCTTTCGAGGAGATACAGCAGCTGAAATCCCAGCTGGAACAGCAGAATGCGTACCTCCAGGAGGAGGTCGTCGAAGCCAAGGCGTTCGGCAGCCTGGTCGGCCAGAGCGCCGCCCTCCAGCAGATCGTCTCGCAGATCGACATGGTCGCGCCAACCGACGCATCCGTCCTGATAACCGGTGAGACGGGGACCGGAAAGGAGCTGGTCGCCCATGAAATCCATCGCCGCAGTCTCCGGCGAGACCGGCCGCTCATCCGGGTCAATTGCGCCTCGATCCCGAAGGAGCTTTTTGAGAGCGAATTCTTCGGCCATGTGAAGGGAGCGTTCACCGGGGCCGTCAAGGACCGGGCGGGCCGATTCGAGACAGCCGACGGCGGCACGCTCTTCCTCGACGAGATCGGCGAGGTGCCGCTGGATCTCCAGGCCAAACTGCTGCGCGTCCTTCAGGAGAAACGCTACGAGCGGGTCGGCGAGGATCGCACCCGCCGCGCCGACGTGCGCATCATCGGTGCCACCAACCGGGACTTGAGAAAGGACGCCGCCGCCGGCCGCTTTCGCGAGGACCTGTACTACCGCCTCAGCGTCTTTCCCATCCAGGTGGTCCCCCTCCGCGATCGCAAGGAGGACATCCCTCTCCTGGCCGGGCACTTTGTCGACCTCTCAATCCGCGAACTGGGCTGCTCGAAGCCGCGGCTGACCCGAGCCGGCGTGGCAAAGCTCCAGAACTACGACTGGCCCGGCAACATCCGCGAACTCAGGAATGTGATCGATCGCGCGGTCATCCTGGCCCGGGGAGGCGCGCTGGACTTCGATCTGCCGGGCGCCGATCTTCCCGCGAAGCCGCCCGCACATCGGGCTGCTGCGGCGGCGGCCGACGGGCATCCGGGATATCTTACGGAAGCGGAAATCCTGCGACTTGAGCGGGACAATCTGGCGGCGGTGCTCGAAAAGAGCGGATGGAAGGTCAAGGGCGAGAACGGCGCCGCGGAGCTTTTGGGCGTGAAGCCCACAACGTTGATTTCGCGCATCAAGAAGCTTGGTTTGACGCGGGCAGGACAATAATCTGAACGTCTTCACGCCGGACGAATGGCCTGCCGCCAAGGCTCCACTCTTGATGGAGGCCTGGGTGGAAGCCGCCCGCGCCGCCGAGGCGGAGGAACGGCGGCCATGAACTATAACCCGTCACGGCCCCGGCGGGGTCGGACCTTTCGGAGGAGCCTGCGGCGCCTCGGGCGTCAGAACCGCTTCGCCAAAATAATAAGGTCGGATTTGGAAAAGCAGATAGGCCCCTATGGCGGCGCCCAGCAAGCCACCGACGATTATGTAGAGAAGGCAATTCATGACCAAATGGACCAGCAATGAATAAAAAATCATCGTCCATCCGGCGGCTGCCGGCTTGAAGAGCCCCGGGAGCGCAAGGAAGTTCAATACGATCGAGATCGCCGCTCCGGAACCGGCAACCAGGCCATAATATCTCCATCGGACCCCGACATCGGCGCCCCAGTAACCGGCAAACCCGGTGCTTATTCCGAACAATGCAAGGAACGCGGGCACTGAAACGATGATCCCGAGCAGGCAGACATAAGGAGCCACCTTTACAAGAAACTCCTTGACCGGAACGGGCAACTGCGGCGCTTTTCGGCCGAGGTATTCGTTGAGCGTGGAGATGGGTTGATTCACGGTTCCTTTCTAGACCGCAGGTTGAGAAACGCAGGGAAGAAAAAACGCCCTTATAAAAGGGTGCGTCAGCCGTTGAGTTTCTGCATCGCCTCGGGCGGAACATTGAGCTTGGTCGTGCCAACGTCCTTGATTTCGGTCGTGGTGGTGCGGTCGACGTCCATGTCCCCATTGCGCCCCTGGACGGTTCCGGTAACGTGGACCTCGTACTTGGTCAGCATGCCATTCGCGACCCAAAATGTCACCGTTCCCTTGGCGTTCGCGGGCGCGGGCGGCGTCTGGCCGTCACCGCCACCGCCGCCGCGGCGGCCGCGGCCAAAAGTCAGCATAGGGGCCACCGCTTCCGGCTTCAGATCGGCGGCGAATCCCCCGTTGATGATCATGAAATCCCCGTTGACGCCGGCGAGCAGGTCGGCGGCTTGCTTGGCTGGAATTGTCGTCGCGCCCATTGCTCCAAACCCTCCGCGACCCCGGCGTCCGCCGCCTCCCCCGCCTCCATTTTGGAACTGCGCCATCATCTCCTCATTGGTCATCCAGGCGCCGTCCTGATTCTGCCTGACGGTCTTGTCGCCCATGCTCACCGTCGACATCTGATTGCCGTTGAATTCGCGGGTGATGATGGTCAGGCCGTCCTTCTGTGTCATGCCGGTCGACGGGCCGCCGAAGCCGCCGCGACCGCCGCCACCACCACCGTTATTTGTGGTTGTGGTTGTCCATGTGTAATTTGCCGCGGCCGATAGTCCTTGGATAGCCGCCTTTATGTCATCGGTTGGAGCGGCCTTCGCAGCGACGACTGAGCATCCTGCGGCGAGATAGGAGAGCAGAATTCTATTCATCTGAATCAGGGGGTTAACTTCAATTGGGTGAAGCTGAGTTTGATCGAGTTTAGATTGCCGAATAGCCGGCGCATTCGTTGCGGCTGCCGCTAATGGTGCTGCATTCCTCGCCCGATTGCAAATCGGGATACGTCCGCCTTGACGCCTCCGGCATTCAATATCCTCCTATGGCATGGAATTCAGAAGACTCGGCTCCTCGGGACTGAAAGTGCCTGTCTTAAGTCTCGGCACGGCGACATTCGGCGGAACGGGAACCTTCGGCAATCCCACCGCTTTCGTTCCCTGGGGCAACAATGGCGTCAAGGAAGCGACCCGGCTCGTGGACATCTGCCTGGAAGCGGGCCTGAACATGTTCGATTCGGCCGACATCTATTCCAGCGGCGCCGCGGAGGAGATCCTGGGCCATGCGGTGAAAGGGCGCCGCGGCAAGGTTCTCATTTCCACAAAGGGCACCTTTCGCATGGGTCCGGGCGACAACGACGTGGGCTCGTCGCGCCTTCACCTTACCGAGGCTGTCGAGGCCAGCCTGCGCCGGCTGGGAACCGACTACATAGACCTTTACCAGCTTCACGGCTTTGACGCGCAGACGCCGGTCGAGGAGGTCCTGCAGACGCTGGACGGCTTTGTCCGGGCCGGAAAGATCCGGTATATCGGCGTGTCGAATTTCTCCGGCTGGCACCTGATGAAATCGCTGGCCGTCTCGGAAAAATACGGCCTTGCGCGCTATGTCGCCCACCAAGCCTATTATTCGCTGGTCGGGCGCGAGTATGAATGGGAGCTCATGCCGCTGGGGCTGGACCAGGGCGTGGGAGCCGTCGTCTGGAGCCCCCTGGGATGGGGACGGCTCACCGGCAAGATTCGCCGCGGGGATCCGCCGCCCAAGACGAGCCGGCTGCCCGCCACCGCGGCCGACGGCCCGCCGGTCGACATCGAATACCTGTACCGGGTGGTGGACGCGATCGACAAGGTCGCGAAGGAGACCGGGAAAACCGTGCCGCAGATCGCGATCAACTGGCTTTTGCAACGGCCAACCGTATCCAACGTCATCATCGGTGCGCGAAACGAGGAGCAGCTCCGGCAAAACCTGGGGGCCGTGGGCTGGAAGCTCACGCCGGAGCAGGTCGCAAGATTGGATGCCGCCAGCGCCACGACGAAGGCGTATCCCTATTGGCACCAGGGCCAGTTCACGGAGCGCAACCCCCTCCCAGTCCCTCCGCCCGCGGCCTAGGCCTGTTGCCACTTCCGGTTTGCCGATTAGAGTGGGTTCATGAGCAAACCACTCCCGAAAGCGAAGATCGCCGCGGCATTGGCAGACCTGCCCGGCTGGAAACTTCAGCGCAACGCGGTGGCGAAGACGTTCAGGTTTAAAAGCTTTCGCGAGGCGCTGTCATTCATGGTCCGCGTCGGATTTGAGGCGGAGGCGATGAATCATCATCCCGACTGGACCAATGTTTACAACCGCGTCGCCATCCGTCTGAGCTCTCATGATGCAGGAGGCAGGGTTACCGCCAAGGATATCGGGCTCGCGCGCCGGATACAGGGGATTGCCTGGGTGGGATGAAGTTCGCGAGCAGCTTCAGAATTTGTGGCGGGCGGGAGCCGTCGTAGCGCGTGGTTCAAGGGACGTCATAGACCTCCATTAGCGCAACGCCGGTGGTGCCGCCTACCCCGCTGACTTGGGCCGTGTAGGCTCCTGGCGGCAAGGTCGCAACCAGGGCGCAGTCGGCCGAGCCGGAAGGCAAAGCAAAGGCGTAGACACTTGAGAAGATGGCGGATGTGGCGGATTGCAGGTCGGACGCGACCGTCGATGAGCCGGCGGCCGGGGCGTTGCCCCAGCCGATATTGGTGGCGATGACATTGCCTGAGATATCGTACAGGGTGAGCTGCGGAGTGGCCAAAACCCCGAGGACGCCCTGTTGGCTCAAGCTCGGGCCGTCTCCGCGAATCAGGATTGTCTCCGAAGACTGGCCGCTGATCACAAAGCCGATGACCAGGACCTGGGAGCCTGTGCCCACATAAGCGCGGGAGGAAATGTTTATGGGATGGGTTGTGACGGCAACGGTTACGATACCCGCATTGGAGGTGACGGAACTGTACTGATTGGTGACGACGACGGTGTAGCTGCCGGCCTGAGTCGTCCCCACATTTGAAAGGCTGAGCGTCGCCCCCGTGGCGCCGGGTATGTTCACGCCGTTTAGCTTCCACTGGTACGTCAGGCTCGAATTGCTGCTTGCCGCCACGCTAAGGGTCACGCCGGCCCCGGCATTCGCCGTTTGGCTCGCCGGCTGGGTGCCGATCACTGGAATGTTCCCGCTCGACACCGCCGTGACCGTCTGGGTCACATTGGGTGCCGCACTGTAGGTGCTGTTTCCCGGACAACTGGCGACGACGGTAACCGGATTGGCGTCGAGAAGGGTCAGAGTCGATCCTCCGGTGATGGTGGCGTTCCCGCTTTGCACCGCGAAGGCAACCGAAAGGCCCGAACTGGAGGTCGCCTTCAAGGATACGGGCACGTCAATCGCGACGCTGCCGATCGGAGAGAATGTGATCGTCTGCGGGCTCAAAACCGCGGACACCGAGAGCGAGGCCGCCGTGCTGGTCGTCGTCAAACCATTGGCATCCTTGACCACGGCCGAATAATTGCCGGTGTCGGAGGTTTGCACCGAGGAGAGGGAAAGGGAACTTGAAGTGGCGCCGGATATCGGGGAGCCGTTCTTTTCCCATTGATAGGTGAACGGCCCGCTTCCGGTCGCCGCCACGGTAAAGGTGACATTTGCGCCCACGGACACACTCTGGCCTGCGGGCTGGGTGGTTATCGTTGGCGCGGACAATGCCAGCGTGAGCACGACATTCGAGGCTGGGATGGTCTGCAGCCCGGACCCCGAGGAGGGGCGAAAATAGCCGGAAATCGATCCAAACGACTGACTGCCGGTGAGCCCGGCGGGATACGTTGCGGTGAACGAGAAACTGACCGGGCTGGCCGGAATGCTGGTGTAGGCAAAGTCGAATTCGCCGGAATCGCCGGCATTGGGGGTCACGGACGGGGAATTCGGGCCTCCCGTTGCGCCATAGCTCCAATTGGCGGGGGCGACGACCGTGAATCCAAGGGCCGATTGCGGGACGGCATAGGTGAGCTCAACCGTGAAGGTGATCGAGCCGCCAGCGGCGGAATATCCCCCGGACGACGGCGTGATCGCAACCGTCGGCTGGGCCGACGCATGCGGAACAAGGACTGCGGCAACGGCGAATCCGGTGATCCCAAAAAAGGGAGAAAATAAGTTTCTCATGAAAATGCTGAATTGAATTTGTGAAAATTCCGAATCAACTCACGGCCCGGGGGCGAAACCGTCTTCCGTTCCCGCCTGGGGATGATACTGGCCGGTGCGGGTCGTGCCCGCATGGTAGTTGTAAAGCTCGATCACCCGGGTCAGGTCCAGGAGGCTGATGCTGCCGCTCTGGCTTTCGTCCGCCGTATAGTAATTATTCAAGGCGGCCGTTTGGCCCGGGGCTTGCGCCGTGTTCGGCGCGAATCCGTCCTCCGACCCGGGTTGGTCCGTGTAGGCGCCCGTCCGGGTGGTTCCATTGTGGGTGTTGTAGAGCTCGATCGCCCGCGTCAGATCCAATAGGCTGATCGATCCGGATTGGCTTTCATCGGTGGAGTAATAGAGCAATTGCGGCACCATCAGCGGATCCGGCAGCGCCAGAACCTGCTGGGAGGTTCCGTTGTTGACGCCCACAAGCGCGGCGATCTGCTGCGTCCCGGTCTGTCCGGCCGGCACATTCAAAGTATACGTAAAGGACACCGGGCTTGCAGGCACCGTGGACCAAGCCCAATCCAGTTCGCTTGCCTGGCCGACTGCGGGCGCCGTGTTGCCCGCGTTTCCCGATGAGGACGCGAAGCTCCAGCCCGCAGGCAGGACGACCGACCAGCTCAGCGCCGAGGCCGATCCGGTGTAGGCTATCGTGTTTGTCATCGTCACTGTCTGCCCGGCCACATATCCGAAGCCGCTTCCGTTGACGCCATGCGTCGCACTGTAGCCGGTGGTCGTGGTTGCCACGGCAAGCGCAACCGGGTTGCTGGTTGAGTCAGAAGGGGATGAACCACCTACCACGACCTCAAAAGTGTAGGTTCCCGCGTCGCTCGGCGCCAGATTTGCAATTTCAAGACCAAAGGTGCCCACGGTGTAAATGGACCCGAACGAGACAACCGTACTTATGGTTTCACTCGTGATTGAAAACCGGGCGGAGTCGTTCGCGCCGTTCTGATAGACCGTGATCGTGATTGGAGCCCCGCCACTCGGCAGATAGACGGCGAACGTAAAGTCGGCCACGCCGCCTCGAACGCCGAATTCCTGGGTCGGTTGCGCCTGGAAACCGGAGGCGCCCTGCGCGTCCAGACGGCTCCAACCGAGGGAAACCAAAATGCAAAACGCGGAATGGCGGGCTATGGACTTGAGAAGAGGATTCATGGATTATCGGCGTCGGCGCCTCAGTCCGTGCGGGCGCCGCCGGCGGCGAGAAGCCGCAGCGCAGCTTGCGCGGAAAGCGAGCCTGAGGCCCTGGAACCCGGGCCCGAGGCGGCAAGCCTCCGCCGTTGGAAGGTATCGGATACCTGCACGATCAGGGCGACGGGCGTCAGGAGAACTATCCTCAGGTCGCCGAGCATGGACACATGGTGCGCATAATGAATGTCCAGCCGGATCATCTCCTCAAATGTAGTGCGGTTCTTCCCCGAAACCTGCCAGAGGCCGGTCAGTCCGGGCACCGCGCCAACGCGCCCGCGCTGCGCCGGCGTCATCTGTTCAAACTCGTTCGGAATGCATGGCCGGGGCCCGATAAGGCTCATTTCGCCGCGCAGAACGTTGATCAGCTGCGGGAGCTCGTCCATGCCGGTGGCTCGCAGAAGCCAGCCGCCGGGAATAAGCCGCGCATCCCCCTGCGCATCGAGCTTGACCATCGGCGCATTGGAGGCGACCAGCCCCTTGAAGTGGTTCTGATGGACCGCCGTATCCGCGCCAACCCGCATCGTGCGGAATTTAAGGACTGAAAGAAGCCTGCCTCCGCGGCCTACGCGTTGCTGCCGGAAGAAGACAGGACCCGGCGAAACAAGGGATGTGACCGCCGTCATCAGCAGCGTTGCGGCGGCCAGCAGCGGCAGGGCAAGCAGGGCGAAGATCATGTCCCCGGCGCGCTTCCATGCGGGCATCGATGCCGGATTCTCAGGCATGCCCGCCAAAAGGAGCGTGTTGGCTGGGGAAAGAACGGGATTTGAAGGGTTCATGAAGGGAATAAAAATCAGTGGAGGACGCGGTTGCTTTCACACCGGGAATTGGACCCGCAGCGCCGGCAGGAAACCGTCGGGCGGATTCCGTCCGCCGGGCCGAGAAAAAGCCGCCGGCCGCTGTCGCCGGCGACTTGAATAGTGAAGCTATGCGATCATCGGCTGCCGATGTGACGCCTTCTTGGATCTCCATCCCAGCCCGACGAGGCCCAGCATCCCCGCACCGATGAGAATCAGCGTGTTGCCGTTGTCCGGAACCTGTACGGAGACATTGTTCGATTGGAACGAAAAGTCACCGTTGGTCGGTCCTCCATTGGGAGAGGTAATGTCATACGACCAGGACCCGAGTGTGGGTCCTGTGGCTAAGGGGTTGGTTGAAAGCAAATCTCCAGTTCCAGAAATGTTCAGATTCTGGGAATTTTGAACAACCGAAGTGATCGAGATCAGGTCGAATGAATACGTGTAGCCGTTGGCAAGGTCTTTGACCGACCAAAGGGGGTCGACCGCCTGGAGGCCAACCGTAACGCTGAATGGCGCATAAGTCACCAGATCTGCGCTGTTCACGAGCGTCGTGGGATAAGAAGTGGTACCCCCTGACACGTTGCTGACAAGGCCATCGGAGGAGCCGCCGACGCTGGTAACGGCGCCGAGCTGGTTCGGGGTCAGCACCACGTCAAAGGCTGTAATGTTAATCTGACCGATAATGGGCGTGGCATGCGCCGAGAGTGCCATGCTTCCAAGCAGCAAAGGCACGAGTCTTGCGAGGGATGTGTTCATGATTTGGAGGACCGATTCTCTCTGTTTGTTTATTGTCGACTATGGCGAATGGCCAAATGGCGCATTCGTGGACCGCAACAATAGGCCAACCCCGCTTCTGCCGATATGGGGTGTCGGCCCTTCGGCATTCACCCAACGGTCTTCACCCAACGGTCTTCACCCACCTCATTGGAGCCGGCATCGGAGTAGGTCATCACCCCATGTTTGCGGGCTGCGCAATGTGATAGAAAGCGGCTTTCCGCCGGGGAACGGCCGCACATCATGAACAAACCAACAAGCATAGGAGTCGTCGGGTGCGGCTATTGGGGGCCAAATCTCGTGCGCAATTTTCGGACGGTCCCGGACTGCCAGATGAAGCTGATGTGCGACCTCAGCGAATCGCGGTTGAGTCACCTTCGTTCCCTGTACCCCAACGTCGAGGGCGAGACCCGCTTCGACCACATGCTCAACGGCGCCAACCTCGACGCCATCGCCATCGCGACCTCCGTCAGGCACCACTTTCCGATGGCCAGGGCGAGCCTCCTAGCCGGCAAGCACGTGCTGATCGAAAAGCCAATGGCGTGCTCCGCGGCCGAGTGCGAGGAGCTGATCGACATCGCCAGGCAAAAGAGCCTGGTCCTCATGGTCGGCCACACTTTTCTCTATTCGGCGGCCGTCCGCCGGATCAAGGAAATCATCGACCACGACGACATCGGTGAAATCCGGTACATCTCCGCCCGCCGGCTCAATCTCGGCCTGTTCCAGAGCGACATCAACGTCGCCTGGGACCTCGCCCCCCACGACATTTCAATCATCCTTCACATCATGAAGGAGTCGCCCCACAGCATCAACTGCCGCGGCGCCGCGCACGTGACGCCGGGGATCGAGGACGTCACATCGATGAACCTCCATTTCACGAAGGAGCGCTCCGCCCTCATCCACAGCAGCTGGCTCGACCCGCGCAAGGTCCGGGAGATGACGATCGTCGGAACCAGGCGCATGATCGTCTACGACGACCTTGCGCCCCATGAGAAGATCAAGATCTTCGACGTGCGCGTCGAGCGCCCGCCGCACTACGACACCTTCGCCGAATTCCAATACGCGTACCACTACGGGGACGTGTACTCCCCTTACCTCAAGCAGGACGAGCCCCTGAAGATGGAATGCCAGCACTTTGTGGACAGCGTCAGGCAGGGCTCCACGCCGCTGACCTCCGGCGAAAACGGCCTGGAGGTCGTCCGCATCCTCGAGGCGTCGTCGAAATCCGTCAAGCAGGACGGGGCTCCGGTCGACCTGACCGCCCGCCGCTCCGCCTCCCGCGCGAAGGCACGCGCTCCCGCCGGATTCGTCAGTTCCTGGTAGCCAGCCACGGCTTCTCGCCCGTCCGCCGGTCCAATCACGGCCCGCCAGCCATGGCAAAGGCCTTCCGGGGATGGCTAATCTTTCAGAACCATGAAACTGTACAGCGAATACCCGCTTTGCGTGCTGCGCTGCGTTCCAACCATGCGCACGTACCTCGCCGACGTTGTCTGGAAGGTCTCATCGGTCGCGGACAAAGGCGAGCCCACGGTCGTTGTGAATACGTCGGTCCAGGCGCTCGCATCGATGGAGGTCTGAATCTTGAATTCCCTGGCCGCATTTGCGTGCCACTTCAGGATGACCCGGTTGATCTCCTTCGGCGCGCCCAGGTCCACCATGATCCACTGCGGGTCGCTGGCCTCGCTTTCCCAGCGGTACTCGGTGTAGTTCTGATAGGTCGTGGCGGCGGTGACATTCGCGGCGGCATTCTGCGCCTCGGCGGAGGAGGCGGTCACGGCCTTTCCCAGGGCGAGATTTCGGGCGGGATCGAACTTGCGCCATGCGCCGGTCGCAAGGTTGATGTCCCAATCCTGGTAATAGTTGACGGCGGGCGTGTCGCCGTCGAATTCGAACGGGAGCCAGACGTAGTCGCCCTGGCGCGCCTCGGTATGAATCCAGCGGTCGCCGCAATACACGAAGGTCGTGCCCTGCGTGCCATGGATCGGGAGGACAAAATCGCACTGGGTATCCCAGGAATTGCCCGACCCGGGGGTCGAGAGGACATTGGGCGGCGACCAGGGTCCGGCAAGGTCGGTGGCGGTGTAATAATTGGTGGCGGTGGATCGGATGCCGGCGGTGCGGGAGGTCAAATAGTAGTAGATATTGTTGCGCTTCATGATCATCGGCGCCTCGCGGCTGGGAATGTCAAAAAGGAACATGCGCTTCTCGAGCGTCAGATAATCGGGAGACATGAGGTAGATGCCGTGCTGCCGGTTGGGGCCGGTCTTGTCCCACACATAGCACAGGTACGCCCTGCCGTCGCTGTCCTTGAACATGGATGTGTCGCCGATCTTGAAGCCATCGACAAGCGTCTGGCTCCTGAAGGTGAAGGGGCCTTCGGGCTTGTCGGCGGTGGCGATTCCCAGGAAGGCGGCATTCCCATTGTATTTGAGAAACATGACGTATTTCCCGGTCTTGTCGTTGTAGAGCACGTCCATGCGGTTGGCATCGACCTCCGTGCGTAGCACCACGCCCTTGTAGGTCCAGTGGACGAGGTCGGCGGAGACATAGCAGGTCTGGTCGTAGCCCGGGGCGCCTCCTCCGTACCAATAGAATTCCCTGCCGAACTGGCACATGCAGCCGCTGCGCGTGGCGATGGGGTTCCCATTCTGATCGGTCCAGAAGAAATCGTTGTGAATGGTCTGATAGCCCGACGGCGGCGGCGGCACGCTGCGCGGGGGCGTGCCGGCCGTTGCGGCCGGGGGCGCGGGGGCGGCCGCGGCTCCGGGCACGCCGTACGCGGCGCGGGACGGGGCCTCGCCGGCGGACAGGCAGCGGGCAACGGAGACTGCGAGGATCCCAAGTGTGAAAAGAGCGCGCCTTATCATCGGAGATTCCTTTCGTTATTGCGGAGGGGTACGGACTGGAAATGGTTTCAGCCAGATAACGGGATCGCGCAGCTCTTGCCTTAGGTCAATGCCCTTCAGCCGCAATTCTCGGGTTCGCTCATGGCTGAAAACGGATCAACCAGACGGCGAATCCATATTCTGCGTTTCTGTGGACTAACGCCATGCATTGGTTACGCTCCGGCTGTCCAGCGTTCTTATTCCTGTTCCATGAAGAAATATCCCACCTGGTGCTGGGTCGTGCCGTTTCTCGGCCTGGCGAGCGGCTGCGCCACCCATATTACGACAACCGTCACGCGAAACCCGCCTCCGGCGGAAAA
Organism: Opitutaceae bacterium; assembly: GCA_050015855.1. Lineage (GTDB taxonomy): Bacteria > Verrucomicrobiota > Verrucomicrobiia > Opitutales > Opitutaceae > Palsa-1447. The sequence continues at coordinate 16,611 of JBEKAO010000010.1, forward strand.
ATTCTCCGCGTTCAACCGCTTTGAATTGGCGAAGATTGCGCTTCCCCCGCCCTATGCGGGCCAGGGCGGCAACGAAAAGGCCCGGGCGAAGATACAGGAGGATCTCTCGCAGAGAATGGATCCCGCGTTGAAGCAATGGAATGCGAGCGGGGCCGCGGGAGAACCCGCGCGCACGCTGCTCATCGAGCCCGCCATCGCCGAGATCAAATTCATAAACGGCACCGCCCGGTTCTGGGCCGGCGCAATGGCCGGGAGTTCGGCGGTCATCATGAAGGCCAGGATCAGCGAGAAGGAAACCGGCAGGGTCATCGCCACTCCGATGTTTTACGCGCGCGCCGAGGCGTGGGGAGGGGCCTGGACCTTCGGAGTCACGGACAACCTTATGCTCGACCGGATCGCAGGCCGGCTCGCCGATTACCTTCTGGACAACTACGGTTCAGCCGTGGGAGGGGTCACGGGCGCCGAGCCTGCTTCATGACCGGCGATCGGCCTGGCGCAGCGCGAGATGCAGCACCTCCGCCACGTGCAGCGGTACGCGGCTGGAGTTTTGCGTGATCTGCTCGCGGCAGCTGAAGCCGTCCGCAATGATGATCGAATCCGCGGCGGCCGCCCGGACTGCGGGCAGCAGGGCGCGTTCTCCGATTGCCTGGGAGACGGAAAATTTATCCTTCTCGAATCCAAAAGGCCCCGCCATGCCGCAGCAGCCGCTGTCCAGGGATTTCACGGCGATCCCCATCCGGCGCAAGAGCCCCTCCTCGTCGGAAAACTTCAGAACCGCCTTGTGGTGGCAGTGGCCATGGAGAATGGCCGTCCTGCCGGCGAGCTTGGGCGGCTCGTAGCCCTTTGCCTGGGTCTGGAGGAATTCGCTGAGGACAAAGGTCTGCTCGCGGAGCCTGGCTCCGAGGGGATGGTTCGGAAGGAGGTTGCGCAATTCGTCGCGGAAGACGCTGGCGCAGCTCGGCTCCAGGAGGATGATGGGAAGGCCGGCCTCGATCTGCGGCGCCAGGGCGTCGAGAACGCGGATCAGGTAGCGCCTGGCCGAGGCGAGAAGCCCAAAATCGTAGAGCGGCCGACCGCAGCAGAGGGGCTGGCGCGCCTGCGGCACCCTGACCGTGTAGCCCGCCCGGGTCAGGACCTCCCAGGCGGCCCGGGATGCCGCGGGATGAAAGTAATTGTTGAAGGTGTCCGCGAACAGGACGACTTCGCCGCGGGCGCCCGTCCGGGGCGGCTGCCGCTTCAGCCAGTTGACGAACGTTTTCTGCGCAAACCGGGGGAGCGTCCGCTCGGGAGCCAGGCCCAGTGCAAAGTCCGCCAGGCGGCGGGTCAGCGAGGCCGAGCCGAGCGCATTGGCCAGGCCCGGCGCATGGGATGCGAGGCGGGCCCAAAGGTCGATGTAGCCGAACGCGTAGTGGTTCAGCGGGCGAAGCCGGCCCTCGAAATGGTGCGAAAGGAATTCGGATTTGTAGGTCGCGATGTCGACATTGGTCGGGCACTCGCTCTTGCAGCCCTTGCACGCGAGGCAGAGATCGAGCGACTCCTTCACGGCCGGATTGCGCCAGCCATCCTTCAGGATCTCGCCCTGCAGCATCTCGAAGAGGAGGTGGGCGCGGCCCCGGGTGCTGTGGACCTCCTCGCGGGTCGCCTGGTAGCTCGGGCACATCGTGCCGGCATCGAGCTTCCGGCAGGCCCCGAAGCCGACGCACCGGTGCGTGGCCCGCTCGAGGGAGCCGTCGTCGTCGGGAAATTGAAAATGAGTCCCGGGCTTCCGGAGGCGGTAGTCGGCGCCGAGCTTTAGAAAGGCCTCCGGCGGGTACGGATCGACGAGCTTCCCGGGATTGAGCCCGCCGTCCGGGTCCCAGAGCCCCTTGAATTCCCTGAAGGCGGCGACCAGCTCGGGCCCGAACATCTTTTCGTAGAGAAAGGCGCGCGCGTGCCCGTCCCCGTGCTCCCCGGAAATCGAGCCGCCAAACTGGACTACGAGGTCGGCGGCCTCCTCCAGAAATCGGCGGAAGGTGCGCAGCCCTTTCTCCGACTCCAGGTCGAAGGTCACCCGCTGGTGCACCACCCCCTCGCCGAAATGCCCGTAATACCAGCCCCGGTAGCCGTACCGGGCGAGGAGCGCCTTGTAGGCGCGGAGGTACCGGCCGAGGACGCGCGGGTGGACCCCGGCGTCCTCCCAACCTTCGTGCGTGGTCGAATGCAGGCCGGGGATGAGGGCCGTGCTGCCGTTGCCCGCCTCGCGCACTTTCCAGATTCGCGCCACCTCCCCCGGGTTTCGGACCACCTTGATCGCCGGGGGCTCCGGGCGCTCCCGCATCCAGGCCGCGAACCGGGCGGCATCCGCGTCCGCCCGCTCCGGCGAATCGCCTCCAAATTCGACGAGGAGATAACCGTTCCCCGGAGGCAGAAGCGCAATGTTCTCCGGCTGCAGGTTCTTCTGCCGCATGACCTCGATCACGTCGCCTTCGAAACCCTCCAGGGCGATCGGCTTGAAATCGAGGATCTCCGGAACGGCGTCGGCGGCGACGAAGACGTCCTTGAAACCGAGGCAAACGAGCGATCGGAACGCCGGGCTCGGGAGCAGCCGCAGCCTGGCCTCGAGAATGATCGCGCAGGTCCCTTCGCTGCCCACGAGGGCACGGGCGACGTTGAAGGGCGTCCCCGGAAGAAGCTCGTCAAAGTTGTATCCGGATACCCTTCTCGGAATCTTCGCGAAGCGCTCGCGAACCCGTGCGCCGTGGAGGTCGCGGAGCCGCTCCAGCCCGGCGTAGATCCCGCCGCGCCTGCCTCCGGCCGCCACGATCGCCCGAAGTTCCGAGGGGGAAGTGGGCCCCACCGTCAGGACGGTGCCGTCGTACAGGAGGATGCGCATCTCCTCGACGTTGTCCTGCACCTTGCCCCCCATGAGCCCGTGCGCGCCCGAGGAATTGTTGCCGATCATTCCGCCGATCGTGCAGCGGTTGTGCGTCGACGGATCGGGCGCGAAGGTGAGGCCGTGCTTTTCCGCGGCGTTCCGGAGTTCGTCGAGCACGATCCCCGGCTGGACCCGGGCAAAGCGGGCTTTCGGGTCCAGCTCCAGGATCCGGTTCATGGTCTTGGAGAAGTCCAGGATCACAGCGACGTTGCACGCCTGCCCGGCGAGGCTTGTGCCGGCTCCCCGGGAAAGGATCGGGGCCCGGAATTTGCGGCAGACCGCCACCGCGGCGACGACATCGGCCTCGTCCCGCGGGATAACGAGGCCGATGGGGAACTGCCGATAGTTGGAGGCATCGACGGCATAGGCGGCCCGGGATCCGCGGTCAAAACGCACCTCGCCGCGGACCTTGGCGCGAAGCGCCCGCTCAAGCGCCTCGGCCGCTCCGAATGCGTCGACCGGCACGCCGTGCGAACTGGGCGGAAGGCCGGACTCCGGCGGATGTCCCGCCTCGAGCGGTGTCGCAGAGAGGGGTGGCATGGCTCAGGAACCCAGTTCCCCGGCAACGGGGATCGCAGTCCCGGAATCGCACCGGGGGGAGGGAGGATCGGACGGCACGATAAACGGCTTTTCGGGCTTCATCCAAAATGCGACGATCGCGCCCGCCAGGCAAAGGATCATCGAACCCGCGAAAGGAAGCGACCAATTCCGGGTCTTGTCGACAATGTACCCGAACACGACCGGCGAGAGTATGGCGGCAATGGCGGAGCCCGTGTTCATGATGCCGCATGCCATTCCGGAATAGCGCGGGGCGATATCCATCGGAATGGACCACATCGGCCCGACCAGCAGTTCGGTGAAGAAAAACGCCCCGCCAAGGCCGAGACCGAGCGGAATGGGGCGATTCGTGAGGAAGACCGGCAGCATGCACAACAGGGTGCAAAGAAAGAAGGCGACCACGAGATGCACCCTCGCCTTCTTGAGGTCGCCCGTGCGGCGGAAGACCCAGTCGGTGAAAACCCCGCCCAGCGCGCTGCCGGCGACACCGGCCAAAAACAGCAACGCGGAGAACCAGGCGGTCCCAGCGAGATCCAGTTGCTGCCGGTTCCGAATGAACTGGGGAAGCCATCCCATGAAGAGCCAAAGCGTCCAGCCATAGCAAAAGTGAACGAAGGTGACGGGCAGCATGCGCACGATAAGCGCCCCCCAAGGGGCGGACTTGCCGGCATGGGTCGACCTTCCGGCGAAGCTCGGCATATCCGCGAGCTCGGCTTTCGACACGCCCCGATGGTCGGCCGGGTTGTCCCTAAAATAGGCATACCAGACGACCACCCAAACCAAACTGCCGGCCCCGATGACAAAAAACGAACCCCGCCATCCCGACCATGCCATCAAACCGACGATCAGGGGCGGCGTGATCGCGTTGCCCAGCTGGGCGAATGCGTGCGTGATGCCCTGCGAGAAGCCACGGTCGGCCGGCTTGGTCCAAACCGACATCGCCGAAGTCGCCGCAGGGAATGCGGCGCTTTCGCCGAAGCCGAGCAGCACCCGGGCGACCACCATAGCCGCGAAGCCGCCGACAAATCCTGTGAAAATCGTCGAGCCGGCCCAGATCAGCGCGCAAATGCTCAAGACCCGGCGGGGCCCAAACCGGTCGCCCAGGTAGCCGCCGACCATCTGGAAGAGGACGTACGGGTACGCAAAAGCCGAGAAGACAAAGCCGACCTGGGTCTTGCTCAGGTGGAGATCGCGCTCGAATACGGACGAAGAGGTGCTGACGCTCATCCGGACGACGTACGTCAGCAGGTACATGAGGCAAAGCAGGAAGAGGACGATCCGGCTTGCGGAGAAAACGCGGGCGGGCCGGCGATCGGGGGTGAAAGGGGTGACCATGGGCGGAGACCGGGCGCGTCGCCGGCTTCAGGGTTGCGGGAGGGCCGGAGAACCGCCGCTCCCCAGGAACTCGATCGCGGCCGCGACTCCCCCCGCCCGGTGGGGAACGCCGAATCGGGCCAGGCCCATCTCGACGCCGCTGAGGGCGCCGCAGAGCATGAGGTCGTTGAATGAGCCCAGGTGTCCGATGCGGAACACCTTTCCGGCCAGCTTGGAGAGCCCGGCCCCGAGCGACAGGTTGAACTCCTCCAATACGAGCTTTCTGAATGCGGCCTCGTCCCAGCCCTCCGGCATGAGGACGCCGGTGAGCGAATTGCTGTGGCAGCGCGGATCGAGGCAGTAAGTCCCCAGGCCCCATCCGCGCACCGCGCGGCGCGTCGCCTCCCCAAACCGGCCGTGGCGGAGAATAACCTTCGCAAGCCCCTCTTCGTGGACCAGCATCCGGATCGCCTCGCGCAGCCCGAAAAGGAGGTTCGTCGCCGGAGTATAGGGGAAAAAGCCGTTCTTGTTGAAATTGGCCATCGCGTCCCATGACCAGAACGAGCGCGGAAGCCGGGCGGCTTTCGCTGCGGCCAGGGCCTTCCCGCCGACGGCGTTTATCCCCAGGCCCGGCGGGAGCATGAGCCCTTTTTGCGAGGTGGCGACCGCCACATCCACACCCCAGGCGTCGAATTGGAATTCGAGGCAGGCGAGCGACGAGACGACGTCCACCATGAAAAGGGCCGGATGGCGCGCCGCGTCGATCGCCTTTCTGATCTCATCGATCCGGCTCGCCACTCCGGTCGACGACTCGTTGTGGACGCACATGACCGCCTTGATCTTGCGTTCGGAATCTCCGGCCAGGGCCTCCTCGACCCGGGATGGATCGATTCCCCGGCGCCAATCGCAGGAAAGAAAACTCACCTCGATCCCAAAGCTCTCCGCCATCTTCCGCCAAAGGCCGGCAAAGTGGCCATTGTCGAACATCAGGACCCGGTCGCCGGGGGAGAGCGTGTTGACGATGGCAGCCTCCCAGGCGCCGGTTCCGCTCGCGGGGTAGATGAACACGCGCCCGGCGCTCGTTTGGAAGACCGGCTTCATTCCCTCCAGGCACTCGGTCGCCAGGGCTGCGAATTCCGGCCCACGGTGGTCGATCGTGGGCTGGCTTATCGCCCGCAGGATGCGGTCCGGCACGTTGGTCGGGCCGGGGATCTGCAGAAAATGGCGTCCGGGTTGGGTCATTTTTCCCCTCAGCCGAGACTTGCGATCACGAGCCTTGTCAACTCCGCCGTGCGAAGCGGCCCGCCCAGGTCCTGGGTCCGATGCGCGGGGTCGGCGAACACCGACTGGACCGCGCTTTCGATCATGCGGGCGCCCCGCCTGGATTCGGGATCCCCCAGCCAGTCCAGCATCATCGCGACCGAGAGGATCGTCGCGGCGGGATTGGCGATGCCCTTCCCCTTGAGCGCCGGGGCGGTGCCATGCGAAGGCTGAAACACCCCGTAGCGCTCGCCCAGGTCGGCGGAGGGCGCCATGCCCATGCCGCCGACAATTCCGGCGGCAAGGTCCGAAAGAATGTCGCCGAACATGTTTTCGGTCACGATCACATCGAAGCTTTGCGGGCGCTGCACCAGAAACAGCGCCATCGCGTCCACATAAACGCGTTCGGTCGCAACCGCCGGAAACTCGCGCGCCACCTCGTCGAAGACGCGGCGAAAGAAGGCCATCGAGGGAAGCACATTGGCCTTGTCCACGAGGGTCACATGCCGGCGGCGCTTCACCGCGAGTTCGAACGCGGCGCGGCAGATTCGCTGCGCCCCCCGGTGCGTTATCGTCATCGTGTCGGTCTCAAAGTCGCGCCCGGGCGGGCGCGGCGCGAGCCGGGCGGAGAACAGCCCCTCGCAGTTCTCCCTCACGATCACGAAATCGATTTCTCCCGCAGAGACATTCTTAAGCGGCGTGTGCGAGGCGTGGTAGAGCCGGATGGGGCGAACGCCGCAGTAAAGGTCGAGTTTTTCGCGAATGTCGATCTGGGGCGTCATCTCGACCCCGCTCGGCCAGCGCACCTCGGGAAGACCCATCGCCCCTAGAAGAATCGCATCGCAGCCTTTCATCCCTTCCAGCGCCTCGGGCGGCAGCGGGTCGCCTCCCCTCAGGTACTCGGCGGCCCCGACCGGGATTTCATGCGGTTCATAGCGCACGCCCTCCAGCGCAGCCTCGGTCGCTCGAAGAACCTCGAGGCCGGCGCCGACGACTTCCGGGCCGATGCCGTCGCCTCCGAGAACCGCTATGCGATACCCCTTCATCCGCTTGTCTTAAAACGAAGATTCAACGACGCGCAAGACGCAGCACGACGAATAAAGGGACGCGCCGGGCGCATTCCAGCCTCGCCAAAGGGCCTACAACATGCGACGATAGAGCGACCTGCGAGGCACTGGCCTCGCCGATCTCCGCCGCACCATGAAAACCATGCGCGCCATCGCCAAACTGAAGCCCGGCCCCGGACTGGCCCTCACCGAGGTCCCCGTCCCGGTCCCCGGGATCAACGACGTCCTGATCCGGATCAAGAGGACCTCGATCTGCGGCACGGACGTCCACATCTACAATTGGGACGCCTGGGCCGCCAGGACGATCCCCGTTCCCATGGTGATCGGCCACGAGTTTGTGGGCGAGATCGCCGAAGTCGGCTCAAACGTCAAAATGTTCCAAAAAGGGGAGTTGGTCGACGGCGAAGGCCATATCGTTTGCGGGGTCTGCCGCAACTGCCTTGCCGGCCGCCGCCACCTCTGCAAGGACAGCAAGGGGGTTGGCGTCAACCGCCCGGGCGCCTTCGCGGAGTACCTCTGCCTTCCCGCGAGCAATGCGGTGAAGGTCGATCCCTCCATTCCCCTGGATGTCCTTTCCTGCTTCGATCCGCTCGGCAACGCCACCCATACCGCCCTGCAGTATGATCTCGTGGGGGAGGACGTGCTCATAACCGGGGCCGGCCCCATCGGCTGCATGGCGGCCGCCATCGCCCAGCAGGCCGGGGCGCGCAAGGTCGTCGTCACCGACGTAAATCCCGACCGCCTTGCCCTGGCAAAGAGGATGGGCGCCACGCGAACGGCGGACGTGTCGAAGGAGAAACTCGCAGACGTTCAGCATGAAATCGGAATGAAGGAGGGTTTCGATGTCGGCCTGGAAATGTCCGGAAACCCCCAGGCCCTGTGCGACATGATCGACAACATGGCCCATGGCGGCCGGATCGCCCTCCTGGGCATCATGCCCGAGAAGGCCTCGATCGACTGGAACAAGGTCGTTTTCAACATGCTCACGATCCGCGGGATCTACGGCCGCGAGATCTACGACACCTGGTACAAGATGCAGAGCCTCATCCAGCGGGGCCTGGACATCACCCCGGTCATCACCCACCGGCTTCCATTCACCGATTTTCAGAAGGGTTTCGACCTCATGCGCTCGGGAAAGAGCGGCAAGATCATCCTCGATTGGGAATCCCTATGACGTCTGCCCATCGCGACCACATCCTGCGGACCCTCGCCGAAATCGAGTCCGCAGGCCTCGGAAAAAATGAGCGCATCATCGCGACCCCCCAGGGCGCGCGGGTTGCCGTCACGGGCGGACGGCCGCTCATCAATTTCTGCGCCAACAATTACCTGGGGCTCGCGAATGACCCGTTGATCATCCAGGCCGCGAAAGACGGGCTCGACCGCTGGGGCTACGGCCTGGCCTCGGTCCGTTTCATCTGCGGCACCCAGGAGATCCACAGGAGCCTGGAAGAGGCCCTTTCCCGCTTTCTCGGGACCGAGGAAACTATCCTCTACTCCTCGTGCTTCGACGCGAATACGGGCCTTTTCGAAACCCTGCTCGGCCCCGAGGACGCCGTGATCAGCGACGAACTGAACCACGCCTCGGTGATCGACGGCATCCGCCTCTGCAAGGCCCAGCGATATCGGTACAGGAATCGCGATCTTTCGGACCTTGAAGCGAAGCTTAAGGAGGCCGATGCGAACAAGGCCCGCTTCAAGCTGATCGCAACGGACGGAGTCTTCTCGATGGACGGCTTCATCGCCGACCTCGCCGGAATCTGCGAATTGGCCGACCGGCACGCCGCCCTGGTCATGGTCGACGACAGCCACGCCGCCGGCTTTCTGGGCAAGACCGGGCGCGGCACGCCCGAATACTGCGGCGTCTCCGGCCGGATCGACATTCTGACCGGCACGCTCGGCAAGGCCCTGGGCGGGGCGAGCGGAGGCTATGCGAGCGGGCGCAGGGAAATCATCGATCTGCTTCGCCAGCGCTCGCGGCCCTATCTATTCTCGAACTCCCTCCCTCCGGCAATCGCCTCCGCCTCGCTTCATTGCCTGGGCCTCCTTTCGCGCACGACCGAGCTGCGCGACCGGCTCGAAGCGAACGCCGGCTATTTCCGCCAGGGCCTCGAAAAGACCGGCCTCACGCTCCGGCCCGGCTCGCATCCCATCATTCCCGTCATGCTCGGGGAGGCGGCCCTGGCCCATCGCTTCGCCGCCCGGATGCTGGAGAAGGGAATCTACGTGATTGGCTTTTCGTACCCGGTCGTCCCCAACGGCGCCGCCCGAATTCGAACGCAGGTGAGCGCCGGCCATTCCAAGTCCGACTTGGACCAGGCGATCCAAGCCTTTGCCGAAACGGGAAAGGAACTGGGGTGCCTTTGATTCCCTGAGCAGGAAGAAGTCTTATTTGACCCATGTCCCACCCCGGCAGCTTCCCCCTCCCCGACCCGATTCTCGAGCGCCGGATTCGCGAAATCGGCCACGACATATTCAGGCTCATGGACGCCCACCCCGCGCCGGGCATCCTGTCGAAAAAGGGCGCATACGCGCGCATCATGGATTGGGCGATGAAGGACCCGGTCTTCAAGGCGCAGCTGTTCCGCTTTGTGGACGTCCTTCCGTCCCTCCCCTCTTCCGGCGAAATCGTCCGCCACCTCCAGGAATACCTGGGCGACAAGGCGGTTGCGCTGAACCCGGCCCTCAAGGCCGGCCTCGCCGCCTCCTCGTTCGCGCCGGCGCTCGTCGCCGGACCCGTCAAGTCCCAGATCGCGGGCATGGCCGGCCAGTTCGTCTGCGGAAAGGACACCGATGACCTGATCCGCCGAATCCGGGACAACGCGCGGCGGGGGGTTGCTACGACGATCGACCTTCTCGGCGAAGCGGTGGTCAGCGAGGAGGAGGCGGACGTGTTCCTCAGGCGCAACCTCGAGGTGCTCGACACCGTCTCGGCCTTCCTTGCCCGGGAGCCCGAGCCGGGCGCAAGCGACATGGGGCCGGAGGGCCCGCTGCCGCGGCTCAATCTCTCGGTCAAGATGTCCGCCTTGACGCCGGACGTCCATCCGGCCGATCCGGAGAATTCGATCGAGGCGCTCAAGAAGCGCCTGCGGCCGATCCTTCGCCGCGCGGCCGAAGTCGGGGCGCTCGTCAATTTCGACATGGAGAGCTACAAGCTGAAGGAGCTGACGCTCTCCCTCTTCAAATCGATCCTCGGGGAGCCGGAGTTTCGCCAAGCCCCCCACCTTGGCATCGCCCTCCAGGCGTACCTTCGCGACTGCGAGGCCGACCTGCGGGATCTGATCGCCCGGGCCCGCGCGAGCGGCCGCCGGCTCAACGTCCGCCTGGTCAAGGGCGCCTACTGGGATTTCGAGACCATCACCGCCCAGCAGCGCGAGTGGCCGCTCCCGGTCTGGTCGCGCAAGCCCGAGACGGACGCCAATTACGAGAAACTGACCGTCCTCCTCCTCGAAAGCCGGGATGTCGTGACCGCGAACTTCGCCTCGCACAACGTGCGAACCTGCGCGCACGCGATCGCGCAGGCCGAGCGGCTGGGCGCGGATCCGAAAGCCTTCGAATTCCAGGCTCTTTTCGGCATGGCCGACGAGCTCAAGGCGGCGCTCCTCGCCCGCGGGCACCGCGTCCGGGAGTACTGCGCGATCGGCGAACTCCTGCCGGGAATGGCCTACCTCGTCCGGCGCCTCCTCGAGAACACCTCCAACGAGGGTTTCCTGCGCGTCAAGGCCGCTGGCGAGGCCACGGTGGACGATCTCCTGCGCAATCCGGTCGAACTCATCGAGTCCGCGCCGGAGCCCCTTGCCCGCAAGCCCCGGCCGGCGGGGGCCTTCATAAACGCCTCCGGCACGGATTACTCGATCGCCTCGAACCGCCAAAAACAGGCGGCCGCGCTGACGGCTTTCGAGTCCGGCCGCCTGGGACGGAAATACCCCCTGGTCATTGACGGGAAAAGGATCGGCAATCGCCCCTTCGTTCCCTCGGTCAATCCGGCCCATCCCGAGCAGGTTGTCGGCTACTGGGCGAAGGGAACAATCGAGGATGCCGAGGCCGCCGTCGCGGCGAGCGTCGCCTTTTTTCCCCGTTGGCGGGCCACGCCCGCCGGCGAGCGCGCTGGAATGCTCGAGCGGGCGGCCGACCTCATGGAATCCCGGCGCATGGAGTTGAATTCCCTCCTGATCCTTGAGGCCGGGAAACCGTGGATGGAGGCCGATGCCGACCTCTCCGAGGCGATCGATTTTTGCCGATTCTACGGTCGCGAGATGCGCAGGCTGGCCCGCCCGGCGGTGACCCAGGGAGCCCCGGGCGAGGCATGCCACCAGGTCTGGACCCCCCGCGGGGTCGGCGTGACCGTGGCGCCCTGGAATTTCCCGATGGCGATCCTGACCGGGCTCACCGTGGCCCCGCTTGTCGCGGGAAACTGCGTCATCATGAAACCCGCCCGCCAGACGTCGGTCATCGGCGCCTTCCTGATGGAGATCCTGATTGAAGCGGGCGTGCCGGCCGGAGCCCTTCACTACCTGCCCTGCGCCGGAGCCGATGCCGGCGCCCACCTGGTCGCCCATCCGAAGATCGATTTCATCGCATTCACCGGCTCGCGCGCCACCGGCTGCGGAATCTGGGAGGAGGCCGGCCTGACGCGACCCGGCCAGCTGAACCTCAAGAAGGTCGTCTGCGAGATGGGTGGAAAGAACGCGGTCGTGATCGACAACGACGCCGACCTCGACGAGGCGATCCCCGCGGTCCTCTACAGCGCCTTCGGCTACGCCGGCCAGAAATGCTCGGCCCTCTCGCGCCTGATCGTCCTGGAGGAGGTCCACGACCGGTTTGTGGCGCGCTTTCTTTCAGCCTGCCCCGCCTTCACGGTGGGAGACCCCGCCCGGCCCGGGACCCTCGTCAACCCCGTCATCGACGCAGATGCGCAGAAAAGCATCCTCGGATACATTGAGCAGGGGAAAAGGGAGGCAAAGCTCGCCTGGCAGGCCTCCCTGCCCCCGGAACTCGTCAAGAGCGGCGGCTATTACGTCCCTCCGACCGTCTTCACCGGCTGCAAGGCAGACCACACAATCGTCCGCGAGGAGATCTTCGGGCCGGTCCTCTCGATCCTAAAGGTCAAGGACCTTGACGAGGCCTTCGCCCTTGTGAACGCCTCGGACTACGCCCTGACGGGCGGAATCTTCTCCCGGAGCCCGTCCGCGATCGAGCGGGCAAGGCAGGAGATTCTCGTCGGCAACCTGTACATCAACCGGGGCTGCACCGGGGCTGTCGTGGAGCGGCACCCCTTCGGCGGGTTCCGGATGAGCGGCGGCGGCACCAAGGCGGGCGGAATCCAGTACCTCGAAAACTTTCTTTTCCCACGCGCCATTGCCGAAAATGTCATGCGCCGCGGTTTTACCCCGCCGGACGAGTCCTGATGAACACATCCAAGCCCTTCGGCCTTGTGATCCACGGCGGCGCCGGCGCGATCCTGAAAGAGAATATGCCCGCGGAGATGGAGGCCGCATGCCGCTCGAAGCTGCTGGAATCCGTTGAGGCTGGCTACGCGGTGCTCGAGCGGGCCGGTTCGGCGCTGGACGCCGTGGTTGCCGCGGTGCGGGTGTTGGAGGACTCCCCGCTCTTCAACGCCGGGCACGGGGCGGTCCTGAATGCGGAGGGGCAATGCGAACTCGACGCGGCGATCATGGACGGCCGCACCCTCGAGGCGGGCGCAGTCGCCGGCCTCCATCACATCAAGAACCCGATCAGCCTTGCGCGCGACGTGATGGAGAAGTCCGCCCACGTCATGCTGATCGGAGAGGGAGCCGAGATCCTTGCCAAGGCCCTGGGCCATGAACTCGTGCCGAATGCGTATTTCCAGACCGAGCGTCGCCGCAATGAATTGGCGCGCGCCCAATCCCTCGAAGCCAAGCGGCACGCTGACAAGGCAAGCCGGCAGCTTCAGGAAGACCTGATCCGCTCGGACGGCGCGGAGAATCCGGAACCACCCTCCGGCAAAGACAAATGGGGGACCGTCGGATGCGCCGCGCTGGACCGGCAGGGCAACCTGGCAGCCGGCACATCCACAGGGGGCCTGACCAACAAGCGTTACGGCCGTGTGGGCGACTCACCGATAATCGGAGCGGGCACCTATGCCAACAACGCCACCTGCGCCGTCTCCTGCACCGGCCACGGCGAGTACTTCATGCGGGCCGTTGCCGGCCATGACATTTCCGCCCGCATGGAATACCGGGGTGTTTCGCTCGCTGCGGCGGCCCAGGATGCCCTGGACGGGATAGCCCGGCTCGGCGGCAGCGGAGGGCTTGTCGCCATCGATCGGGACGGCAACTGCGCGCTGCCGTTCAATACTCCGGGAATGTACCGCTCCTGCAGGCGATCGGACGGCTATTCGCTGGTCGAGATCTTCGGGGCGCAAGCCGTGCGTCCGCCCTGAAAGTCTTCCTAGATCTCGGGCACGGCTTGCTTCACCTCTTCATCCGGAGAGCCGAAAACTGAATGGTCCAACGAGAGTCTTCCACCGCCGTTCAGGACAACGATCACGAGCAGAAACAGCACGAGGGCCGACAACTCGAGATTCTGCCCCATGGCGAAAAGGCCGTCCTGGCGGTGCACGATGAAGACCGCTCCGGCAAGAACGGGGATCTGCACAAGGGCGGCGAGCCGGGTGAGGAGCCCGATCGTCAGGAAGGCGCCGCCGACCAGGTGCGCGAGCATGACGTAGTGCAATATCGCGCCCGTCAGGAGCCAGGGCCGGTCGATGCGCTGGAGGAGGTCGACGAAGAACTGGGGCGGGGTGTTCGTGACCAGCAAAAGGCCGCGGGCCAACAGGCCCAGATAGATGCGGATGCAGTCGAGCCAGAGCTCGCGATGTGAATCCGCCCACGCGGTGAGTTGCTGCCATTTGTTCATGATGGCCTCCGGTTGGGTTTGCGTTGCAAGAAAGCTCCGGGCGCCCGGTGGGCGAACGGAACGTCCGTCAGTGTAAGCGCAGCCGCAGCGCGGTCAAATCCCGCGCCTGCAACGACGAACATGGAAATGCGCTGGAGACGCTCATGCTCCGGCAGCCATCCTAATCGGCGGTTGAGTTGACGTTGCGCGGCGCCCCGCTTCTCCTATGGCGAATGAGCCCCGGGCTCCTCTGCGCCGCCCGGCTTCCCTATCCGCCGCTTAAACCATGACGTTGTTCCCTGCTCGGGCAAGCATCTCCTGTTCCTTCATTCTTGCCCTGACCGCCGCCTTTGCCCGCGGACAGGCATTTCCGTCAGCCGATCCCGGACAGGTCTACAATGTCCGCGCATTCGGCGCGACCGGCGACGGCAAGACGCTGGATACGGACGCCATCAACCGGGCCATTGAAGCCGCGGCCGCGGCGGGCGGCGGCACCGTGCGGATTCCAGCCGGCAATTACCTGAGTTTTTCGATCCGGCTGAAAAGCCACATCACCCTTCATCTCGATCCGGGCTGCGTCGTCATCGCGGCGGCGGAAGCGCCCGGCTTTGGCGCCTACGATCCGGCCGAGCCGAACGAATGGGGCGACAAGTTCGATTACCAGAACTTCGGCCACAGCCATTTCCACAATAGCCTGATCTGGGGCGACGGCCTGGAGGATATCGCCATCACGGGTCCCGGCCTGATCAACGGAAAAAACCTCCCCCGCCAGAACGGCGACGCCGGCCTCGGCTCCGGACCCGGCCGCGCCCGCGGGGGCGATTTCGCCGGGCTGCCGCCGCTGCCCAAGGCCGCGCCGCCGCCGCCTTCCGCTGGATTCTCCGCCCGCGGCAGAGGGGGCAACAAGTCGATCGCGCTCGTCAACTGCCGCAACGTGATCCTGCGCGATTTCTCCGTTCTGCAGGGCGGATGGTTCGCGCTTCTCGCCACCGGCGTCGACAATTTGACGGTCGACAACCTCAAGGTGGACACCAATCGCGACGGATTCAATTTCGACTCCTGCCGCAATGTCCGGGTCAGCAACTGCACCGTCAACGCAATCAACGACGACGGCATCTGCCTCAAGAGCTCCTACGCCCTCGGGACCCCCCGGGCGTGCGAGAACATCACGATCACCGGCTGCCAGGTCAGCGGTTATGACACCGGTTCGTTGCTCGACGGCACGTTCAAGCAGACCCAGGAGCACGCCGTGGACCGCGACGGTCCGACCGGCCGGATCAAATTCGGCACGGAGTCCAACGGCGGATTCAAGAACATCGCGATCTCGAACTGCGTATTCGACCGGTGCCGCGGCCTCGCGCTCGAGACCGTCGACGGCGGAACGATTGAGGATATCACGATCACCAACATCGCGATGCGCAACATCTGCAATTCGCCGATTTTCATCCGCCTCGGCAGCCGCGCCCGCGGCCCGGAGGGCACTTCCGTCGGCGCCATTCGCCGCGTGACCATCAGCCATGTCGTTGCGTCGGACGTCGACGCACGCTTCCCGATCCTGATCGCCGGCGTGCCGGGCCATCCGGTCGAGGATGTTCACTTGAGCGATATCCGAGTCCAGTACCGCGGAGGACTCTCGCTAGACGATGCGGCGAAGCAACCGGCCGCGATCGTAAACACGTTCTTCATTCGGGGACCCGGGCTTTCGGGGCCGCGCGACCCCTTTAGTCCGCCTGAGCAGGAGAAGGCCTATCCCGAGCCTTCCATGTTTGGTCTGCTGCCCGCCTACGGCGTCTATGCCCGGCACGCCAAGGACCTCTCCCTCCGCGATGTCGATCTGAGCTTCGCAAAGGACGACACGCGCCCCGCGATTGTGCTCGATGACGTCGCAGGGGCGGAACTCGACCACGTGGCTGGCGAGCGGGCGGGCGGCGCGCCCACGATCGTCCTGCGCAAGGTCAGCGACTTTTCGGTCGCAGGCTCTTCCGGCGTGCCGGACCGGACGCTGCCCCGCGCCGAACAGGAATCCCTTTGAGTCGGACCGCCGGGCGGGCGAATCGACCCATCCCTTCCGCGGCGCACCCCCAAGCTCGACATGTGCGCACCGGTGGTGGTTGTCTTTTCCAATGGGGCAACTCCGCCTATCCCGGCGCCAGGCGATTGAAATCCTTGCCGGCCTGACCGCGACCCTTGCCTGGAATCCGGGTTCCGTGGCGAGAGCGCAGACGGGGCCGGGCCGGTCGAGCCGCCGGGAGTTCAATGTTCGCAATTTCGGAGCCGCCGGCGACGGAGGCACGCTGGACACGGCCGCCGTGCAGCGGGCGATCGATGCGGCTGCGTCGGTCGGCGGCCGCGTGATCGTGCCCGGCGGCCGCAGCTACCTGGTCGGCACGCTCGAACTCAAGGGCGGCATCGATTTTCATCTTGCCGACGATGCCACGCTGCGGGCCAGCACCCGGCCGGAGGATTATGTCGGCGGCGCAGCCGTGCTTGCGGCCGTGCGGGAGACGCGCAACCGCGTCCCCGGAGTGGAACCGAATCCCGAGGAGCGGGCGGCGACGCTTTTGACGGCGCACGAGGCCCATGGACTGACCTTGTCGGGCACCGGCCGGATCGACGGACGCTTCCGCGAATTCATGGCGCAATACGACCAGGCGGACGAGTGGTGGCGGCCGGGGCCCTTCCGGCCAAATCTCGCCGTCCTGGTCGGCTGCCGGGATCTCGAGGTGCGCGACCTGACGTTTCAGGATGCGCCCATCCGGACGCTCCACCTCGTGGGCTGCGAACAGGTGCTGGTCGATGCGGTCAAGGTCCGCAACCAGCTCGACGTGCCGAACTGCGATGGGATCGATCCCGACCACAGCCGGGACGTGGAGATCCGCAATTGCGACGTTGTCTGCGGCGACGATGCGATCGTCGTCAAGGCTTCGCGGGCATTCGCCTCCCGCGGCGAGTCATCCAACATCCATGTGCACGACTGCGTCATCGAAACGCAGGATTCCGGGTTGAAGGTCGGCACCGAAACGGCGGCCGCGATCCACCACGTGACATTCGAGCGCTGCACCATCCGAAACAGCTCCCGGGCCCTCACGATCCAGTTGCGGGACGAGGCCGACGTGCACGACATCCTGTTTCGCGAAATCACCTTCAAGTCGCGCTATCACTCCGATCCGTGGTGGGGCCGCGGAGAAGGGATCTCATTCACGGCCCTGCCCCGCACGGCGGCCTCGCGACTCGGGCAGATCCGCGACGTTCGCGTCGAAAACGTGACCGGGAACGCCGAAAACAGCGTGCGGATCAGCGGCTGCAGGGAGAGCCGCATACGGGGCGTGATCTTTGACAGCGTCGCGGTGACCCTTGACCGCGAAACGGAATACCGCGGAGGGGTTTGGGACAACCGGCCCACGGCATCGGCCTATCCGCCGATCGAGGAGCACGGGACTCCCGGCATCGCCGTGCGTTTCGCGGACGACATCACGCTGCGGCGCTGCCGGATCGATTGGGGCCCCCACCGGCCGGATTATTTTACGCACGCCTTGGAGGCCCGGGATGTTGCGAGACTCTCCTACCCCGGCTTTGTCGGCGAATCGGCCCACCCGGAACGCGAATCCGCGGTCGATGTGCAATGAGGGAACGAACAGGCGGCGCGGGATGCGGCCACTCCCCTCACTTTGGCTCCACTGCGATCACCCAAAGATCGGTTTGGCCAATGTTTCTCCCTATGTGGGTTTGACCGAGCCGCCAGAGGCAGTCGCCGGTCCTTAGAGACGAGTCCTCCGTGTGCCCATCCGGCAGAATGTGCCGCAGTTGCGCCCCGGACAGGCATACGACGACGCGGTCGTGGTGCGTGTGCAAAGGTTCGCTCGTCCCCGCGGCGACCCGGATGTCGTAGATCCGGGCGTAGCCATTCTCGATGAGAAGCTTGTAGTCGGGGGCAAGGCCCGTCCGGCCCCAGACGGCTTTCGATTCGGCACCGCAAAACTCGATCCTGACCAGGCGAATCTCCATCCCGCCCGTTGCGGCGATCCTGCCGTCCTTGGGTCCGCGATAGATCACATCCCCGCGCTTGACCGTGAAATTGACCGGTGCGCCCCCGTCGGGAGTCCGGGACAGGGCGGCGTCATTGAGAAAAATGGTGGCGCTTGGGAAGCCTTCGCCGGCGGACTCCGTCGCGGCCGGAGGAACGGTCTCCTCGTAGGCAATCACCCGGTCGTTCCGTATGACGGCCACCGGGGATGCGGCGGCGGCCCAGGAAAACATCAACAGGTAAACGGAAAAAAATCGGTTCATGGCTGGGGCAAATTCGATTCATTTTGGGCCTGAGACTTCAATAACAGGTTGAGCGGAACGCCCAATCCAGCAAACCTGCGAATATGAAATCGATCTCCTTCGCAGCTTTGCTCGTCATGATGCCCGCCCTGCTTTTCGCCTCGGAAACCCGCACGGAAGTCGTGCGCACCACGACACCGGCCGATGACGCAAAGCCCAACAGCGCGGCGGTGCCGGACGTCTATGCGATCGAGGGGAAGTTCGAGCGGGTCGTCGTATTGCGTTTCAAGTACCAGACGGATTTGCTTGCCGGGCTGACGCGGATGGTGGGTGAACTCCATATCCGAAACGCCGTCATCCTGGGGGCGATCGGATCGGTGCGAAGCTACTCGCTTCACACGGTCAGCAACGGAACGTTCCCCTCCAAAAACATCTTCTTCAAGGATCCGGACGGTTGCGCGGATATCATCGGCATGAGCGGATACGTGATCGACGGCCAGCTTCACCCCCACATCACCCTGGCAAATCCCGACCGCGCATTCGGAGGGCATCTCGAACCGGGAACCACGGTATTCACATTCGCGGCGGTGACCCTGGGAATATTTGGCGACGACGTAAATCTGAAGAATCTGGACGACAAGAACTACCGTTGACGAAAACCCACAAGCCGGACGGCCGGGAGCAGGCCCGACACGACCGGACCGGGAATGAACCGGCGCACCGGAATGTTCGCCGTGCCCACGCCGACGGCCGGCGGCGGGGTCGCACCGGCGCGCGCGCTGCGGCCGCCGGAACTCTCTACTTCGATTTCGAGGACGTTCGTCCCGGGCTTTAGCGCATCTGTGATTTCCCAACGATAGGGCCGCCAGGCATGGTCTCCCAGGTCCACGCCGTTCAGCCGCACCTTGGCGTAATCGCGGACATTTTCGCACTCAAGAAACACGCGACCTGTCGCGGGCGGAGCCGTGAACTCCTTTCGGTAGTGCGCCACCCCCCGGAAGGAAGGAATGCCGAGAGCCTCCAGGGATTTTAGCGGCGTCACCAGGCTCTTGTCGCCGACGGCTAGCGACCAATCGCCCGACAATTCCAGAATGGTCTGGTCGGCGGCCACGGCCGGTTCGGGTTCGGCCGCTTCGGCAGGCAAAGGCCCCAGGACGATGAGTTTCGCTTCATAAGGTTCAAAGGAGAGAGGAATGGCCACGACTCCATCTCCTGCGGGCACCCCGGCCAGGGGATGAATCGCGCCGGTGGCCGCGTCCCATACCTGCGGGTCGCCCCCTCCGGCTAGGGTCACTATCCGCGACTGGCTGTCGCCGCTCTCGTTGAAGAGGAAGTACACATCCGCGTCGAGCAGGCTCCGATGGTTGTACGAGATCGGCGGACAGGGACGGTCGAGCGCCAAGTCCGGCTTGGGGAGAGCCTGAAGGACGCGCGGCGTTATCTCGGCCGAGGGCTCAAGGACGGCAAAGCTCAGATCCGGGGCCTTCTCGGCCGCATTGAGGAACGTGCGCCCGACAACCATCGTGGGCGTGCGGCCCACGAAAATCACCCTGCCGCCCTGGGTTGCAAACGCCCGAAGTCGATCCAGCGCCGCCCGCGTTATAACGCTCGAGGAGGGAATGACGATTCCGCGGTAAACCTGGCCGCTGAGATTCTTCAAGCCGCCGCCGTCCAGGGTTCCGACCGTCGTCAGGGCCTGCTCGTCGATGTAGTCAAAGTCGACCTGGTGCTCGAGCAGTTGCTGGGCGAGCCGCTCGGTGGCATCGACCGTGTCCACGTCTCCCATCCAGACGCTGTTGGTTGTCCGGTACATCGCCACCTGGGCCTTCGGCCGTCCGATGGAGAGCAGGTATCCGAGGCGATTCACGTACCAGGCGATCGCAGAACCCTGCGGGCTCAGAAGCGGGAGCGCGCCGCCCCTGCTCCCGCGACCGCCGCCGCTCAAAGTTGCAACCCGGATCTGAAGGGACGCGACGCCGCGTACAAAATTGTAGTCGGCGGTGAACTTGCCCAATTCTCCGGGACCCCCGCCCTCCTCCTCCCATGCCCTCGGTCGTCCGAACAGATGCGCCGCCGAGGAAGCGATCTTGGGGAAGTTGGCCGCAATGCCCGGCCCGATCCGGTCGATATTGTCGATCCCGGGCACCTGCACGTGCCGCATGTCCCGGAAAAAGTCGCCCTCGTTGCGAACCAGATACAGAGGCACGCTCGAGGCCCCCACATGCCTGAGGTCCTCCATGTGGTTCCTGGCTGCCCACTCAGCCTCCACATCGAAGAAGCCGTCCCGGAACATGCCGCTCCACACGTCGTAGTAATCCGCGTAGGCTCGCTGGGCCTCCCCGGCCAGTTTTCCCATGAAAAAATAGGGTATGTACGGCTTCAGGTCGTAGCCCTTTCCCTTCTGGAATTCCTCGAGCAGCCTGGGAGTCCAGGGGATGATTCCGTTGTAGTCGGTTTCGTCGCCGAAAAATCCGAGCACCGTCTTGCCGAACTCGGACCCGATCGCCTTCTTGTACGTCTCGTGCGTGAGCTTCATGAACGCGCGGGTCGCTTCCGGATCAAGGTAGTCGATCAGCGAGTAGCGGGCGTCCTTGGGCTTGATGCCGTCCGGGCGATTGTTGGCCCGGGTGGGCGAGCTGCGGTAGATGTGGCGGACAAAGACGACGGTCCACGTCCAATTCGGCAGGTTCGGATCGGAACCTTCGCTCGGCGCGATCCACTCAAGGGGACCGCCGTCGGGGAGCGGGATCACCCCGGTGCTCTGGTCGGATCCCTTGATCCAAAACGCACCCAGCGTGCCCGGTGGCAGCGGCATCGTGAGCGTCTGGCCGGCCGTGACGCTGACGCGGATATCGGCGACGATCGCCTGCATGCGGAGCTGCGGGTACTCGGTGTTGATCAAGCCTCCCGCCAGGCCGCTGGGGTAGTCGCTTTCGTCCTGGATCCAGAGCTTCATCCCTCGTCTGGCGGCTTCCTGGACCACGAACTTCACCTGGTCCATGTGTTCCTGCGAAAGGTACTTCGGCGGACCGTTCCCGGTCGCCAGATTGAAAACGAAACATCCGTTCGCCGCCAGCTTGTCGAGATCCTGGACGATTCTCGCCATCCTTTCATTTGCGTCCCCACCGTACCAGCCGACAAAAGGCTGGATGGCGCCATATTCGCGCGGCGGGGTATTGAACGCCGAGGCGGCCTCGCGGACAGAAGGCACCGTGATCTCCTGCCAGGGCTGCTGGGCCCGCAGGTTTGCAACAAGATAAAAAACGACAGCCGCGATGCTGAGTCTTGTCTTCAAACTCGGGGATTGGGGAACGCGGTGGTAATTACCGGATCGCCAGGATGGAAACAAGGCAAAGGTGGCTCCACCCATTGCGAAACGGGCGAAACCCTCCAACATTGGGACCCCAGCCAAAAACAAAATCAAAGGATCCCCCATCATGAAAATGCTCGTGCACGCGATCATTCCCAACGAACCGTTCAATTCGGCCGTGCGCAACGGCACCGCCGGAGCGACGATCAAGAAGATTCTCGATGAAATAAAGCCGGAGACCGTTTATTTCACGGAATACGGTGGGAAGCGCGGTGTGATCATGATCGTCGATGTCGCGGACTCGAGCAAGGTGCCCGGGATATCCGAGCCGTTCTTCCTCGCGTTCAACGCGGAGGTGAGCTTTCACATCGTCATGGGCCCCGAGGACCTGGCCAAGGCGGGGCTGGACAAGATCGGGAAAAAGTGGGGCTGATCTGAGCCAAGCCCGCCTACGCCTTGCTCAATTGCCGGGACCGGCGGCGAAAGGCGCAGAAAGCGGCGAGAGCCGCGCCTGACCCCGCGATGAGGGCGCCGTAGAACGACGGCTCGGGCACCGCGCTCGGGGTGATTTGGTCGCCGTACGGGGACCATGAGGCCGCGCCGCCATCGCCCCAGCCCACGAAATCGATGCTTGAAAGGCCGGAAGGGCTGGCGGTGCTCTTGAATACGTCTCCATTGACCCAGTTGGTGGCGTCGAGGATTGAGCCGCTGCTTATCGTGACCGAAGAGAAGTCGATCACCGAGGTTCCACCTGCAAAGCTCAGAGTCGAGGTCGAGCTTCCCCCGACAGTCAAAGACCCGAACGCGTCGTTGGTGCCGTCGATCAACAGGGAGCCGCCGTTCAGGACGATGTTCAGATTCGAGTCGCTGAAGTTGTTCCCGAGGGTGAGGGACTCCCCGGAACTGATGATGAGCGTTCCGGTTCCAGAGAAGCTGCCCGAAAAGGTCCCGCTCCCGTTCAGCGTGAGCTGGGAACTCGAGGCGCTCGAGCCGAACGCCACGGCGCCGGAGCCCGTCAGGGTGCCGAGGCTCTGGCTGAAGTTGCCCAGGCTGAGGGTGCCCGCAGATCCCAGGACGACCTGCCCGGTCGAACTGATCTGATTGCTGGCCCCGAGGGCGAGGGTGCCGGCGCTGACCGATGTGACGCCCGTGTATGTGTTGGCGCCCGTCAGGGTCAGCGTGCTGCCGCTCCCGGACATCGTCAGCGCGCCGCTGCCGCTGATCGCTCCGGACAGCGTCTGGTTGGCCGTGCTGGAGTACACCAGCGTCCCGCTGTTGGAAATGCTTCCGGCGTACGACCCCGAATTCAGCGACCCGCTTCCGCCGATTGTCAGCGTGCCCGAACTAATCGTCGTCGCCCCGGTGTAGGTGTTCGCGCCTGTGAGCGTGAGAGTGCCGGTGCCTGCCTCGGTGAACGAGCCGGTCCCGGAAATCACGCCGGAAAACGTGGTCGAGGTGCTGTTGCCGGAGGTCAGAGCGCCGGCCCCAAGCGTGATGTTGCCGGCGCCCGCTATCGAGGCCACAGTCGCGCTCAGGCCGTTGAGGTTGAACGTCGCCCCGCTATCGATTGTCATGGCGCTATTGGGGGAAGTGGCATTGTTCACTTCCGCCGTCAGGGTGCCATTGGAGATCGTCGTCGTGCCGCTGTAGGTATTGCTCGCGTTGTCGAGATAGACGACGCCGGCGGTGCTGGTAGTGTAGCTATCCAGAGTCAATCCGTTGGCCTGAACGATGAGATTGCCGGATCCGGTGATAGCGCCGCTGAGAGTGAGGGTCTTGCCGCTCCAACCGGCCGTTCCGGCGGTCAGGGTGGCGCCCGAAGCCAGCGTGATCGGTCCGCTCAGCGTAACCACGCCGTCGTCCGAAGCGATGGTGCTGCTGGCATTGACATTGATGGGGTACGAATAGCTGTAGGCCGTGGTCGTACTGCCAGGATCGATCCCTAAACCGCCTCCTGACAACAGCGTGATGGGCGCGGTCGAGGTCCCCAGGATGCCCGTGCTGCCGCCCGCAGTGGAAGCCTTTAGAATGAGGGCTCCCGAACCGATCGTTGTGCCGGTGGTCGTCGTGTCGGTCGTAGCTTCCCAAATGAGCGTTCCGGTGCCGGCCTGGACTAAAGCACCCGTGCCCGAGAGCGAATTGGAAAAGGTGGAGCTGGCGGTAAGATCGAAAGTCAGCGTGCCGTTGTCGGTGACACCGCCCGTGCCGATGGAGCCGGTCGAGCCGCCGTTGCCGATCTTCAGGGTCCCGGCGCTGATCGACGTCGTCCCGGTGTAGGTGTTGGCGCCCGTCAAAATCAGCTGGCCGCCGCTCCCCGACACCGTCAGCGCGCCAGTGCCGCTGATCACCCCGGACAGCGTCTGATTCGCCGTGCCTGCGTAGTTCAGGGTTCCGCTGTTGTTAATGAGCCCGGCGTACGTCCCCGACGACCCCAGCGTCCCGGTCGATCCAATCTCGAGTGTGCCCTCATAGATCGTCGTCGCACCGCTGTAGGTATTCGCCGCGTCCAAAATGACCGTTCCAGCCGATGACCCTCCACCCCCAAGAGTTAGCCCGCCCGTGCCGCTGATCACGCCACCAAAAGTCATCGTCCCGGATCCCGTATTGACAAGCGTCAGCGTGTCGGCGCCGAGGGATGTCGTGCCTGTGAACGAGAGGCTGCCCGCGCCATATATTTCCCAAGTTTGCGAAGCACCGAGCGTAAAATTATTATCGAAGGTGACCGTGCCGCTCGTTGGCTGATACCATATGCCGTAGGTGCTGGGCGCATTCAGCGTGAGGGTTTCTCCCGTTCCGGCAAATGTCATGTTGCCGGCCACTCCGGATGTGAAATACAGTTCGCCCACCGAAGTGCTTGTCGTGATATCCGGCGCCTTGGTGCTGGTGAACCACGCCGTCCTAGTCGAGGAGGGCGTTCCCCCCGACCAATTGTTGGAATTGCTCCACGGATTGCCGTTTGCGCCCGTCCAAGTCTGCGCATAGGCAGCCGAGGCGGCGGTAAGCATTCCGACGATGAGCAATCGGCGGGATGCTCGGAGCGACCTCATTGCAATCGAAGACTGATGAGAATTAAGCAAAGCGGAAATTCAAGACGGAGCGGACAAGTTGCGACGCACATAGAGTAATTTTGGGGCAGTCATGGTCAACCGCCCAAGCGGCGGTACAATTACGTAGGGCCTTATCCTTATTCATCTTCCCAATTCTAACTACTTAATCGGCACCCGTGGAAATTTCTTTTATAGCAATTTGTTTGCGAATATAAAAGGTCTTTAGCAATCAATTATTATTCAAGGACTAACATCTAGCCTCCGGCTTATGGCTGTTAGCTCCATAACTTTGCATCGAAATCCAGCCGGGCGGCCTCTTACGGCGTTCCGACTGCCTCGATCGCCTCCAGGCGGGACAGGCTTGAGCGCGCGTCGGCAAAATCCGGCTTGAGCCGGATGGCTTCCTTCAGGTGAACGATCGCCTCGGGTCGCCGATTCGCCATTTCCAGGAGAACGGACAGATTGTAGTGCGCCTTGGGGTCGTTGGGCTCGATTGAGAGAGCTTCCTCAAAATGCTTGATTGCCTCTTCCCTCCGGCCGGTCGCGGCCAGGGCGAATCCCAGGTTGTTATGAGCCTGGCCGAACTTTGGTTTGAGCCGGAGCGCCTCCTCGAATTGAACGATGGCGTCCTGTTGCCGGCCCAGGGAGGCAAGGGCAAATCCGAGATTGTTGTGAACTTCGGAGGAGTCCGGATTCAGCCGAAGGGCCTCCCGAAGATGCGTGATGCCTTCTTCCACCCGGCCCGAACTGGCCAGGGAGAGCCCGAGGCTGTTCTGCGCCTCGGCATTGCGCGGATCGATCTCAAGCGCCCTCTTGAAGTGGGCGATCGACTCGGATTGCCGGCCCAGGTCGCCGAGCGCTTTGCCGAGATTGGCTTCCGTTTCCGAGTCGTTGGGGGTTTTCAGGAGCACCTGCCGGTATAGCTCGATCGCCTCCGCCGCTCGCCCCGCCTTGTAAAGCACCGTGGCCAGGCTTCGGCGGGTTTCGATCCGCGCGGGATCGAGCTCGAGCGCCCTTTGGTAATGGGGGATTGCCTGCGCGACCAATTCGCTCTCCGCCATAAGGTCGCCGACGCCGTTCTCGATGTCCGGATCCTGGGGATCGAGCTGGATGGCCTTGTTGAAACTGTCGATGGCCTCCGATTTCCGCCCGGCCTGGTTTTGCACGTAGGCCAGGTTCAGGTAAACCATCGGCGAGCGGGGATTCTGCCGCAAATTGTAGGTCCATTCCGTCTCCTGGTCTTTGAACACGCCGGCATAGCGATGGCTGGCGACGAGGAGACCGCCGATTCCCGCCGCAGCGGCGGCGGCCAGGCAGGTCCGAAGGGCCGCGAAAAGCGGTTGCGCCCCTCGGTCGTCCGCATCCAAAGCCTTGCCCACACCGCTCAATCCTGCGGCCGCCAGCCCAACCATGCCGACGAGGGCGACATACGCGAAATGATCCGCCACCGGGGCAATGTGCTGGTACGACATCGGGACAAACCCGATCACGGGCAAAAGGTTGACCACAAACCAGCCGAAGCCGAACAGTACAGTCCGGCTCCAAGGCGTGCGCCTGGCCAAAAGGATCCCTGCCGTCGCGGCCAGCGCAAGCCAGGGAAGAAACCCAAGGAGCGGTGGCAATCGCGCGGACCACGGCGGGTATATCGGCATCAGTCCCGCCGGGAGAAGGCACTTCCAGAAATAGAACGCCAGGGCAAACCCGCCGTCGGCGATTCGCCCGATCCCGGTTCTCGACGGCAGCCGCCAGCCGCCGATCGCCCGATTGAGCTGAAAGTAAAAGGTGATCAGCCCGAGGATCAGGGAAACGGCAAAAAAGGGAGCCGTGTTCCATAGATCGCGTTTGCCAATGCGCCCGCGCCGCCACCAAACGTAAACGAGCAGCATCACGGGCAGCATCGCGACCGATGTCTTGCATAGCATGCTCGCGAGGAACCAGAGGATGGAGCGGAGCAGGTGCCGCCAGGGACGGGCGGCCCCCGGCGCAGGCGCATCCGCCGCACGGTCGTAATCGATGAAGGCGGAAACGGCCAGCAGCAGCGGCGGAAGCGAAAGGGTGTTCTTGAGCTCGGCCACCCAGGCCACCGACTCCACGGCGAGCGGATGCGCGACGAATAGCAGTCCGCCGAGCCATGCCAGCCGCACACCCAGTTTCTTCAATAGGCGCCAGATCAGGAAGGCGCTCAGCAGGTGCAGCCCGACATTCGTCAGGTGGTACCCGAGCAGGTGTTCGTGCCAAAGGTGCCATTGCACCCACCGAACGGTCGCCTCGAGGGGATAGTAGTCCGGAGATGCCGGGGCGATCCAGATTCTTTCCAGCCCGGGGCCGCTGTGAAGCGTCAGGTTGCTTTGAATCTCAAAATCATCCCACAGCCAGCCCCCGTGAAACGCGGGCGCGAATACGAACCAGGCCGCCGCCACGAGCACGGCCGCCTGCAGGAACCAAAACCATCCGCGGAGAATGGCGGGGGTGCCGTCGAAAGGGCGGGGAAATTTCATCGCGATGGCGCTCGACCCAGATCGTCGGTTTCTGTAAATTTTCCCCGAAAACGTCGATATATTTTACATTTTCAATGCGAAAACGGAACTCTACGCATAACCCGCAATGAATTTTTATCATTGGATATAAACAGCTTACGCCAATTTGGTTGACGGTTCTGCTGATTGTGGCTCAGATAATGCTATAGATAAGCAACACATGCGACTTCCGCGAGACCTCTTCGTAGCTGCGGCTCTCTTGGCATTGCCGCTGGCCAGCCATGCGGGCACTTACACCTTTGAGTCCAGTTCTCTGGGCGATCTGGCGCATGGGACGGCATACACTTGGGGTCTCACCTCGACCACCACCGGCACTTCCCTGTCGTCCATCGAGTCGATGCTCAAAGCGGATGATCAGGTCGTCAAGAGCGCGACCCTGACCCTTACCGGCGTCTCCGATTGGACCGATGAGACGGGCGACGTGCTCTACGTCGACATTCTGAACGGCCTCCGGACCGGGGTAAACTCGACGGACTACGACAACAGTCCAGACGACCCGGATACATCGTTTGGCACGGATCCGTTCAAATCCGGCACCACCAACAACTGGGAGCTTACCCACACTTCGGGTGGTTACGTGCAATACACGGCGCCGACGACGTATACCTCGGCGCTGATAGCGCCGATCACCGGGGCGACCTACGTTTCCTCCACCGGGTCGGACCCCACGAGCTCCGCCTGGACAAATCCGTCGGGGGATCCCGGGACTTTCAGCGCCTACAACACGACAAGCAGCTACACCGTCACCTACACGCTTAGCAGCGCGAACGTATCCTTGCTCACGACCTTGATCGACGACGATGCGAATACCTCGACGGATCTCGGCCTGGGTTTTGGTCCGGATTGCCACTTCTACGACAGCGGAGTGACGCTTTCATTTACCACCGGACCCCAAGTCTCCGTTCCGGACGGGGGCGCGACGCTGGCGATGCTTGGGGCGGCCTTGGTCGCGCTGATTGGTTTCAAGCTTCGCTTTAAGCGGCCGGCCATTGCGTAAGCGCGCAAAGCGCCTTCCCCGCCCTCCGGCTTTGGTCTCGGCTTCGGGCTCCCGGAGCGTTAGCACCGGCACTGCATGAACTGGAAACCGTTTCTGCTCGCGGCCGCCGTGCTTGCCGGCGC
This sequence comes from Opitutaceae bacterium, assembly GCA_050015855.1. Lineage (GTDB taxonomy): Bacteria > Verrucomicrobiota > Verrucomicrobiia > Opitutales > Opitutaceae > Palsa-1447. Next base: position 44,879 of record JBEKAO010000010.1, read on the forward strand.
CGCGCTCGACAACACCGGCTGCACGCGGCAGACCGCCGCCCGGCATGTGGCGCGCGGGGACGCCGCGGCGCAGGCCGGCGATTTCACGGAGGCGGAAGCCGAATACCGCCTCGCGCTGGAACTGCTGCTCGACGACCCGGCGGTCCTCGTCAAGCTGGGCAAACTCTATTACGACCAGGGACGGATCCTGCCCGCCTATCTGCTGTTTCGCCGGGCCGTGCAGGCCGAGCCAGAGAATGCCGATGCCCAGCTCGAGTACGGCCTGGCGTCCCTATCGCTCGCCAAGATCCCGGATGCGCGCTCCGCGGCCCAGAGCGTCCTCAAGACCAGGCCTGCGGATGAAACCGCCCTGCTGCTGCTGGCCGACAGTTGCGTCACGGACGGGGACATCGGCCAGGCCGAGCAGAAGGTCCAGGCCCTCCGCGAGGGCAACCCGGATGCAGCCGGGTATCATCTCGCGCTCGGGGCGCTGAAGTGGCTGCGGCGCGATCTGGATGGCGCGGAAGCGGAGCTGCGAACGGCGCTTCGCCTCGATCCGAAATCGGCGGCCGTTTACGGTGAATTGGGAAACATCCTGGCTCAGCAGCATCGGACCGCGGACGCGCGGGAGGCGCTCAAGACCGCATCCGAACTGTCTCCGCCGCGCTCGCCCCTGCGGCTCGCGTTCGTGAACTTTCTCATAGCCAACGGCGAGGCCGCCGAGGCGAAGAAGGTGCTGAATGAAATCACCCAAAAGGCCGCCGACTACATTCCCGCGTGGACCGCCGCGATGCAATTGGCGGACCGGGAGCACCGAAGCGACGAGGCGCTGTCCGATGCGGGGAGAATCCTGGAGGTCGATTCGATCAACTACGACGCGCTTTCCGAAAGCGCGAACCTGAAGCTTGCCGGCCGGGACACGGATGGGGCGATTGCGGACCTGAAGCGCCTGGCGGGATTCTATGCCCGCGCTCCCCAGATCAGGTATCGGCTTGCAGAAGTCTATCTCAAAAAGGATGACCTGTCCGACGCGGAGGACAATTTGCACCAGGCGATCCTTTTCGCACCCAATTACGACGATGCGATCATGCTCCTGGCGGAGTTGGAGCTTCGCAAAGCCAACCCGGCGGAGGCGGTCGCCTCCCTCTCCCAATTGCTCAAGCGGCGGCCGACGTTCGCGCCCGCCGCCTTCCTCCTCGCCCAGGCCTACCGGGAGGAAGGCCACGTGGACCAGTCGCTCCCGATCTTCCGCCGCCTCGCCGAGGCATTTCCAAAGGTGCCCACCGGATCGTACCTGGCAGGAATGGCCTGCTTCGAGCTGAAGCGGCTGCCGGAGGCCCGCCAGCTTTTCGAGCAATCGGCGCGGATTCAGGAGGATTACTGGCCGGCCTTGGAAATGCTCGTGCAACTCGACCTCATCGAAGGCCGGCAGAAGGAAGCCGGGGATCGGGTCGGGGCCCTGGTCCAAAAATATCCCAAGCAGGCCGACGCCTGGCTGCTGCGCGCCCGCGTGCGCCTGGCCTCGCGTGATGCGGCCGGAGCCGAATCCGACCTGCGGCAGGCGATCGACCTGGATCCAACCTCCCAGTTCGCGTACCTGCAGTTGGTGCGCATCTACCTGCGAAATCGCGATGCCGGAAAGGCGATGACCGAATTGAACGCCCTTGAAGGCCGGGTCAGCAGCCCCGGCTCCCTGATGGAGGTCGGGATGGTCCACGACGCCCAGGGCGATTACGAGGCTGCGCGGCGGGCGTACGAGAAGGTGCTCGCCCTTGAGCCAAATTTCACGCCGGCGCTAAACAACCTTGCCGTGCTCTACAACGAGCATCTCCGCCAAGGCGACAAGGCCTACGAATTGGCCAGACAGGCGCGGGATCTGGCGCCGGGCGATCCCGTGGTCGCCGACACCCTGGGGTGGATCCTCTTCAAGAAGGGAGAATACGGGGAGGCCCTGCCGCTCCTGGAGGAAAGCGCGCAGGCGCGGCCTGCCGAGGCCGAGTACCAATACCACGTCGGCATGGCGTACAACATGCTCGGACAGGAAACTCCGGCGCGAATTGCCCTGCAAGCCGCGGTTGCGGGCGGCGCGGACGCATCGTGGGCGGCGGCCGCCCGCGAGCGGCTCGCAGCCCTCGAAGTCGACCCGGCAAAGGCCCTGCCCGAGGTCCAGGCGGACATCGAGCGGCAGGCCCGCCAGGAACCGAATAATCCGGTGCTCCGGGGCCGCCTGGCCGCAATCGAGCTTCAAGCCGGCAGGGCCGGTCAGGCAGCCGCGGATTACGAGGCCGCGCTGAAGAGCGCTCCGAACTCGCTTCCGACCCTGGTTGCGCTGGTTCAGCTCTACTCGGGGCCGGTGCCCGATCTTCGACGGGCCCGGGAATTGGCCAGGCAGGCTCACGAACTGGCTCCGGATGACGGGGAGATTTCGGAAACGCTTGGGCGAATTCTCCGGCGGACCGGCGACTTCAAGTGGTCGCTTGACCTGCTTGAGGAGGCGCGCCTGGCCCTTCACGACCCCTCCGACCTGGCCTATGACCTGGCGTTGGCGCATGCATGCGTGGGCCAGATCTCCGCAGCCAAATCGGAACTCGGGGAGGCGTTGGGCGCGAATTCAACCGCTCCGCAACGCGAGGCGGCGGGTGTGCTGGCCTCGATTCTCTCGGCAATCGAGCATCCAACTGAGGCTCCCGCGGCCTGGCCGGCGGCCCGCAAGCTCCTGGACGCCGACCCGGAAAACATCCCGGCATCGATGGTTGGCGCCCTGGCCCAGGAAATGCAGGGCGACTATCCGGGCGCAGGGGCCGCCTGCGAAAAAATTCTGCGGACGGACCCGGATTTCGCTCCGGCCGCGCGCGAGCTCGCCATCCTTTATGCGGAGCGGCTGGGCAATGATTCGAGGGCTGAGCAACTGGCCCTTCAGGCGCAGCCGGCGTTCCCCGACGATTCGCAGCTGGCCTATGAGCTTGGCGTCATCCATTACCGGCGGGCGGATTTTTCGGCGGCGGTAAAGCTTCTTCAGCAAAGTCTTCGCGGCCGGGACCCCGACGCCAAGACGGTCTACTACCTCGGAATGTCCCATTACCGGCTCAAGGATCCCGGCGATGCCAAGGATGAGCTCCGGCACGCCGTGGAGTTGAATCTCGCCGGTGCGGAGGCCAGCCAGGCGGAAAAAACCCTGGATGAACTCGGCCGGGGCGGCGCCGCCGACGCCCGGCAGAAGTCGAATTGATCCTGTCCCGGGGGGTTGCGCCCGGACCATCCTGGGACGCCGGCCCGGCCGCGGATAGTCCTTTGAGGGAACCCTTTCGCTAATTCGCGCCTTCCGAGCGCTGGAGGTCCGCCAATACGCGCTTGGCCGCTTCCGCCTCCCGATCCGGCAGCTTCAATTCGAGCGCCTGTTGAAGCTCTTCCCTGGACTGGACCGTGTTCTTTAGCTGGAAGTGCGACATTCCCAGGAGGAAAAGGGTTTCCGGCTGGTCCGCTTTTGCCGCCAGGCCCTGCTGCAAATAGCGCGCGGCCTCCGAATAGTCGCCCTGCCTGTAACGCACGGCGCCGAGCTCGTAATCGAGCGCCGGATCCTCGGGGAGGATCTTGCGCGCCTTCGCCGCCAATTCCTCCGCCTTCTTGTCGTCTCCGATCTTTTCTCCGTAAAGAAGGGCCAGCTGCCGCATCGCCAGCGGAAATTCCGGGGCCCGGGCCAGCAGGTCCTCGTATGCCTTCCGGGCTCCCGGCACGTCGCCTTCCTGCTCCCGGGCCAGTGCGGAAACCATCAAGGCCGGGATGAAGGCGGGATCCTGGGCCAGTATCCCTCTCGCTGCGCCGGCGGCGGCCTGGGCGCTCGAGGGGTCCTGGGCCGCGGTCATCATCGCAGACAGGCGCCGGGCGCGCTCCTGTTCGGCCGCCGGGGCGTCGGCCCCTATTTTTTGCAGCTCGGCTTCGGCATCACGCTGCCTGCCGGAGCAATAAAGGGCATAGGCGGAATCGTTATAAAATCCAGGTTCGGAGACGTCCTGCGCCGCCTGTTCCAGAAGCGTGGCCGACCACGCGAAATCGCCCGTCCCAAAAGCAAGTTTTGCCAGCCGCCACGAAATCTGGGCGTCATTGGGCATGAGCTGGTGCACGGTCTGGGCCAGCTCCCGCGCGCGACCGGGATTGTTCAGGGACCCCCCGTAAAGGCCGATCAGCGAAAGCATGGTCTGGACGGTTCGCGGGGCGATCTTGAGCGCGGTTTCGTAGCTCTCCGCTGCGGCGGCTGCGTTTCCATCAAGCTCCTGAATCCGGCCCAGCCGGGCGAGAAGCATGGGATCGTCGGCCTGCTCGCGAGCCCGTCTCTCCAAGTCGGCCCGCACCGCCGCACCCGTGTTTTCGGGGTCGATCGCCAGCACGGCCAGACGGCCGGCCGCATCCTCCTTGGCCGGAGATTCCGCCACGGCGGCCGCCGCCCTTTTGAACGCCTGGCGGGCGGGTTCATCCTGGCCCAGCATGTAATACACCATCCCCAGGTGATATTGGATTTCCAACTCGGTGGGGTATTTGTCCGCGGCTACCTGGACCAGCGGCAGGGCGCCGAGATAATCGTGCCGGCGGAAAAGGATCCAGCCCAGGGTGTCCGCGGCGATCGGATCGTCCGGGGCCAATTCCCGGGCCTTTGCCGCAAGCCCATACGCGCGCTCGACCTGCCCGGACCTCTCGCTGTACAGGAACGCGAGGTTATTGAGGGCGGGCTCGAATTTCGGATCGATTGCGAGAAGCTTTTCGTACGCCGCCCTGGCCGCGTCGAAGTTCTTGAGCTGTTCCTGGATCATTCCAATCATCATCCAAGCGCTCTTGCTGTTGGTCTTGGACGCCAGCGTATTCATCCGCTCCAGGGCCTTTTCCGCCTGGTTTGTCTTAAAATAAAGCTCCGCCAGGTGCAGGTAGGCATATTGGGAGCCCGGATTCAATTCGATCGCCTTCTGCAGGTCCGCGGCGGCCCCGTCGTTGTCGTCCTGGGCCAGTCGGACGCGGAACTGGAGCACCCACGGGTCCGAAACTCCGGGATACTTTCCCACCAAGGCCGCCACGCGCTCCGCCGCCTGCGCGGGCCGCTTGTCAATCAAATCCATGTTCACGAGCATCTCCTGCGCGGGCCAGTAGTCCTCGGAAATCTTGATCGAGCGTTCAAATGCGGCGCGGGCCTCGGCGTGCTTGCCCTCCTCGAAAAGGGCCATTCCGATCAGATAAGGTCCGGACGGAACGGAAGGCGAGGCCGCGGCGATCGTCTCAAAGATGGCCACGGCCTGTCCCAGGTTGCCCTGGTGCCGGTAGGCCTGGGCGAGGAGCAGCCGGATCCTCGCTTCGCCCGGATGCCGCTTAAGGACCGGCGCCAGTTCGCTTATCACCGAATTGGAGTCCCCCTTTTGCACCCGGATTCCGGCCAGCAGGATAAGTGCGTCGTCGTAGCTTGGCGCGAGTTGGATGGCCTTTCGCAGGTTTTCCTCGGCCGTGGTGTCATCGCCTTCCTTTAGGTACGCCAGCGCGAGCTGGTACTTGATGAGCGGTGCCTGGGGGAAATATCCCTGGGCGACTTTCAGGTCGGCGATCGCGCCATCCGTGTCTCCCTTGCTCAGCTTGACGCCGGCCCGCCGCTCCATGGCGTCGTAATTCGTCGGATCGCGAGCCAGGATCTTGGTGGCGTCGGCCAGACAGTCGTCGTAGCGGTGCTGGGTCACGTCGAGCCGCATCGACTCGATCCAGCCTGGAATATAGTCCGGCGCCTTTGTCGTGATTTCGGCCAGGCGCCTTCTCGCCTCGTCGAGCGATCCCCCCCGCATCAGGAAATCCGTGTACTTGAGCCGGACCGGAGCGCGCATTGGAGACAGATCGGCGGCCGCCTTGAAATACTCCCCCGCCTGCTTTGAATCGTTCCGCTGCAGGCAAAGATTTCCGAGACCCTCATTGGCTGCGGGAGACTTCGGATCCATTTCCAGCGCTTTCTTGAATTCACCCTCCGCGCCGGCCTGGTCGCGGTTCGCGAGGCGCAAGGCGCCCAGCGCCAGGTGATAGCCGGCCACGTCCTTATTCCGGGCCCGCAGCGATTCGACGATTTGCCGGGACTCTTCACCGTCGCGGGCGGTGACCGACGTATCGACGAGGAGAAGGAGGGCCTGTTCGCTGGCGGGATCGCTCTCCAGCACCTTTTTCGCCGCGTTTCGGGCATCCGCCGTTCGCCCGAGCGTCAGGCAGGCGAGCCCGTAGCTAAGGCGCAAACGGGGGTCGTCAGGCCCGCCTTCCACCACCTTCTTCAGAAGCTGGTATCCCGGCAGGATGCGCCCCTCGTTGAAATAGAGCGAACCCAGGCGGCCGATGGCACCGGTGTTGTCCGGCTCCAGCACGATGGCCGCGCGGTATTCATTTTCGGCCTTGTCGTAGTTGCCCGCGACGACATTGCTTTCCGCCCGCCGGAGATGGCGCTCCACGCGGAGTTGCCTGGTGCAACCGGCGCCAGCTAATACAACCATGCCAAGCGCCAGAACGGCCTGCCGAGATAGTTTGGACATGATGGCGACGCGACGAGCGTGCAAAAAGGCCCGCGAATGTAAAGCGCGGGCCGCCGAGCGCCAAACCGTGTTTGGCAAAAAAGGGAGGGATGCCCGAATTAAGCCCGGACCGAACGTTTCAAAGTCCTGGAGTAGCCCGCAAGACCGAGGAGGGCGAGCCCGAGCAGGGCGAGGGTGGCGCCGTTATCCGGCACGGACGCGGATGTGTTGATGGTAAGGGAAATCCCGGTGTCCGCGAAATGGCAATCAGGGCCGAGCCCGAGCCCGAGGACATCCCCCGCGGTCGCCCCGCCGCTCGCGTCGCTGCCGAGGAGGCTCGCAAGAAGGGCATCATTTGCCGTGCTCAGCGTGTAGGTGACGGTGAAAGTATTGGTGGTATTGACAGCCGTGAACGTCCCGGGGTCATTCGACGGGGGCGTCCACCCGCTGGTGGCGGAACTGGCCTGAATCAGCGCAGCAGAACCCGACCCCGGTTTGATGAAAGTCACGGGATTTGACGGATTTCCTGAAAGGGTCGATTCCAGCTCATTGTAGTTCGTGGCTGTATTGCTGTCGTTATAGGGATCGAACGGATCAGACCCATAGCTCGTATCGTCGGTCAAGGGGCTGTTGTCGTAGTCCGTAGACCGGGACCCGGCCTCAAGCCCGTTCAGAATATCGACATAAAGCACATCGTCCGGCTCCGTGGTCCAATCGGAAATACCGGTCAATGTCAGGGTGACCGTCGAAACCTTCTGGCTTCCGCTATGGATCGCGTTCTCAAGGGCTGTCAACGTATTGACACCAGACGACGTCGAAGAGTTGGTGATGCCCCAGGTGTAGGCCGTCCCGTGGTTCAGATCGTCAAGCACGGAGGAGGTCTCGTCTTGCGTATCGGAAAATGTGTACGTGGTTGCATGAGCCGCCAGCGGGAGGAGGACGGCAATTGCGACTGAACAAAATCTCTTCATAATAGGGTCGAGTTGGGCTATACCTGGGGCCTTTCAATGCAATCCTAGTGCCAGAATTGCTCCAACGGGTCGGTATTGTTGTTAAGTCATTATTCTACAGCAAGATATGTTTAGCAAAAAAACATCGGCTGACCTAAACGTTGGCTCCGGCCACTTCGAAATGTAAAATTATTCGACATTAATTCTTCAATAAAAGGGGCGAATTGATCGGGAGCGGACCGAATAATCACCAAAATAGACACATAAGTGGCTGTCCATAATAAGTATAGATAGCCTAGCTTCAAGGTTCGTGACGCTCGACGCCGGTGTCAATCAATCGGACAAATCCCATCTGCAAAGCCGCCCTGGCAGCCTCCATCCCGCGGCGATCGCCAGGCTTTACGCCCGCATGTAGGGCTTAAGAAACTCCTCTATGTCATCTCGGATGGATTGCTTCTGGGCGTCGGTAACACCCGCGGCGCCCGCCTGACCGCCGACGCTGAACGCGCCGCCAGCGCGGCCGCCCCGGCGTCCGCGGCCTTCGCCGCCACCGCCGGCGGCCCGGGCCTCCGGCTCCATGGGTTGCTGGCGCGATTTTGTCGTTTCCTTGAAGACGCCGCGGGCAACCATCATGTAGCCGGTCGCCCCGGGGATTGTCGCAAAGGCCTGCACCCGGCCGAACATGTCGAAGGCCTCGCTTTTCTTTCCGGCCCAGTAAAGGTCCATCACCTGCTGCAGGAGATCGGAGTATTGGGGGGTCGGGCACAGGCCCATGAAGCCGAGCGGAAGCTCCTGAAGCAGCGAATCTCCGGTGCCGCCCCCGGCCGCCCAGACCGCGAGCTTGTTGTCGGTCCGTTGAATCAGCTGTGTGACGCGTTCCAGGGGATTCCCAACCTCGTCCTTCGTCGCTTTCATGGTCGGAACCTGCTGGAACAATTGGATCATGAGATCGACGCTGATCGTTCCGCGCGTCTGCACGATCAGCGGCAGATCGGTCGCCATCCCGATCGCCTTGTAATAGTCGATGACCGTCTGGTCGCTGACGTTCCATCCGTTGTTCGGCGGGATGGAGACAATGGCATCCGCCCCGTGGTCGGCGGCGTGCTTGGCGTACCGGACGGATGAGGCCGTATCCCAAGCCATGTTCTGGACTGCGATTGCCATCGCGGCGCTGCCGCCCTTGCCGGCGGCGAGGATGGCCTCCGCGCCCTCGATGCGCTCGGCGTCGGACAGGGTCGACCAGCTGCTGGCAAATACCGGCCAGATCATGCCGCCGAGGCGTCCGCGGTTGCAGAAGGCGACTTCGGCCGCGAGCGCCTCGGTGTCCAGCTTGTCGTCCGGGGTGAAGGGCGTCTCCAGAATGGGGTACAATCCGCGCAGCGGCTTGCCGCTCGGCGTCATCAGGCGGGCTCCCTCGACATCGGCCGCCTCCGCGCGGCTTGCCGATTTCAGGACGCTTGCGCCCAAAATCAGGGCGCCTGCGGACTTCAGAAACGTGCGCCGACTCAGATACTTTTCCGATTCATTTGTGCCCATGATGTCGATCCTTCCCTATTGATGTTGCGCGAGTAGCGAAAGTGTCTCCAAACCATGTCCTGGGTTCCCAAGGGGTAAGCGAGCGGAGCCTAACCTCCGGCTGACATTCTGTCAAACGGCAAGCATCCGGTGTCCCGCATCAAATTGAAAAGCGGGATTCGTCCGGCGATCCGATCCACCGACCGTTCCAATTGGACACGCGACCCAGTAAGTATTTTTACCCCCGGATGGGATTTGCGATGCGGCGAAGTCCATCCAACCGTTATGGCGCAGGCATGCCCATTCACTCAATCCTCCTCGTCGACGACGAACCGAGCGTCCTCGATACCGTCCGGCTCATGCTGGAGCGGACGGGATTTGCCGTTTCCACCGCAAACAGCGGGATGGAGGCGATCCGCATGCTCAGGCGCGAGACCGTTGACTTGGTGATCACCGATCTGCTGATGCCCGAAATGGATGGAATCGAACTGATCAATTTCCTACACAAGAACTTTCCCGGCCTGCGCGTGGTCGCGATGTCCGGCGGGAGGCAATTGAGCGCGGATACCTACCTGATGATTGCGCGGGGCTTTCACGTGGATTTTCTTCTTAGAAAACCGTTCACGTGCGCCCAGTTGCTGGAGGCGATTGCGGCGGTCGATACCCTCGCTTCGAATCCCGTGCCGTCGCGGGCGGTGAGCTGATCCCGAGGGCGTTGCTGCCGCGTTTCTGGAGCGATTGACTCCGGGCATTACTGCGCAAGCATGACCGGGTCGATCTGTTCCAACTCAAACCCCCTGGCCCATGAGAACCCCGCTCGGCAGCCTTATCCCCCCTTTGCTCATCCTCGGCCTTGCCCTGGCGCCCCGGGCGCGGGGCGACGACGCCCCCGCCCCTCTTTCCCGGGAGGCGGACTACCAGCGGATGTTTGCGCTGCTCCACCTGCCGATGCCCGGCCCCCTGCCTGCGATGGCCGACGATCCCAACCGGACGCCGGGCGCCAGGCTCCTGCCGGACGGGCGCCATTGGGCGGATGGCGCGGGCAATGGCGTCGGGCGCTCGGCGTGGGGCACCTGGAGCAACTACGACGAGGCCAGGGCCAATCCCTTCCCCCTGACCGATCCCCTGAGGCTGAAGAACGGCGGCGCGGTGACGGATGCCGCGGCTTGGTGGGGTATGCGGCGTCCGGAGATTCTCCGCGACTTCGAAACCGAGATTTATGGTGCGATTCCGAAATCCACGCCTTCCGTCACTTGGGAGGTGACAAAAGTCGACCCGGAAGCGCTCGGAGGGACCGCGGTCATGAAAACGGTCGTGGGACGCATCGACAATTCGGCGTTCCCGGCCGCGAACCCGCACATCGAGTTGACGCTTTGGATCCCGGCGCACGCTGCGGGCCCCGTGCCGATGATGATTGTCGTGGAAGGAGGAGGGCCTTCGGTGCCCCGGCCCCCGGGGTCGCCAAAATCCGCACCCCCGCCGGCAGCGCCCGAGGCAGCGACCGGGCCGACAGCGCAGCAGCAGGTCCTCGCCCTGGGCTGGGGCTACGGGACTTTCGCCGCCACGACGGTCCAGGCGGACACCGGCGGCGGATTATGCTCGGGAATCATCGGCTTGGTGAATCGCGGACAGCCCCGGCAGCCGGGCGATTGGGGCGCCCTCGCGGCCTGGTCCTGGGGTCTCAGCCGCACGATCGATTATCTGCAGACCGACCGCTCCGTCGACGCGACGCGGCTGGGGGTCGAGGGCCACTCGCGCTGGGGAAAGACGGCCCTCCTCGCCGCAGCCTGCGACTCGCGCTGGGCCATCTGCTATGCCAGCTGTTCCGGCGAGGGCGGCGCCAAGCCGTCGCGGCGCAACTGGGGCGAGACGCTCGATGACGTCGCCAGCATGTCGGAGTACCATTGGATGGCCGGGAACTTCCTCAAATACGCCACCCATTGGGGCGACCTGCCGGTCGACTCACCGGAGCTGATGTCGCTTGTCGCGCCACGGCCCCTTTTCGTCACCGGAGGCACCAAGGACCAGTGGGCGGACCCGCACGGCGAGTTCCTGGCGGCCGTGGCGGCAGGGCCGGTCTACCGGCTCCTGGGCCGGAAGGATTTGGGGACCGCGGTCATGCCCGCGCCGGATGCCGGGTTGATCTCCGGCGACCTTGCGTTCCGCTACCACGAGGGCCCCCATACCGACGCCCTCGACTGGCCGGTCTTCCTGCGGTTCGCCGCCCGGTATTTTCAGGCGCCCGGCTCCGTCGCAATGCGCTAGCCGCCGGGATTCGGGGCCGCGGGCGCGATCTCGACCGCGTACACCTGCAGGGCACCCTGCATCTTGGAGCGGAAGACGAGCCATTTGCCATCCGGTGTGAACATTCCGTTGGGCTCGACGCCGGTCACCTTGCTGTAGTCGTGCTTCGCCATGTTGACCAGTTTCTCCACGGTGAAATGGCCGATCTTCACGTTTTCGCCGCCGACCGACATCGTTTCGAATCTGCCGGCGACGGGAGTGAAGAGGTAGATCCATTTGTTGTTCACGGGGGGATTCAGGGTCCTGGCCTCGGGCAGGGGCGTCTTGTTGGCAACCCCATCGGGGCCGCCGCCGTCCCCGGAGAAGAGCTTGCCGTCCCAGGATACGGCGTAGTGCACGGACCATTGCTCGCGCGTCAAAGGATAGCGAATCCGCTCCCCTGTGGTGACGTTGACGCCCGCCAGCCAGAACTGGACCGAGCGGGGAGTCTGAAGGTCGTACCAGATCATCCGGCCGTCATGGCTGAAGAACTCGTGGCCCGCTATTTCGTACTGCATGGTCCGCTTGTGCATCAGGCGGACTCCCGTTCCGTCGGTGTGAATGGTCCAGATGCGATCAACCTGATGCCATTCGCCCTCGTGGGCGAACAGGACCATCGCCGGATCGGTTGGGGAGGACTGAAGATGGTTCAGGTGGTCATGACTGGGGAAAAAGGTCTTCACCTCGCCGGTCTGGATGTTGACGGTGAAAAACTGCAACATTCGGGGCCCCCGGCCTCCGCGGCGGCCTCCCGTCCCGGCGGGAGGGCCGGAATCCGGCGGCGCTCCCGCGGGGGCCTGGCCGGGACCCATCTCGACCGTGGAACCCGGAACACCCGTCGTGCCGATGATCAGGGTCTCGTCGGATGAAACGCCGCCAAAATCCCCGGTGAAGGGCAAGGTGACGATCTCGCGGGTCGCCTTGGTGTCCACGTCGGTCGCATAGAGGACGGTGTGGCCGCCGAGATTCTTCTGGTAGTAGACCGTGCGGGTCTTGCGGCCGACTTCGATTCCAGAGCTGCTGCCCATGCTGTAGCGGACACCCGGAGCGACCAGTTCGATTTCCCGCGTCTTCAGGTCCACCGTGGACAGGCCGCCCGGCGTGACGATGATCATCTTGTCGCCTTCCGGGGTGAACGCGTTCTGGTGGAAATACAGGCTCGCGCTGCCGGGTTCGCGCGACAGCCGGACAATGCGATGACCGGTGTCGGGATCGATCCACTCGGCGGGAGCTTCAGCGGCGATCGCGCGGGAGGCGGCCGGAGCGAGGGCGAGAAGCCCCGTCGCAATCAGGAGGCGGGCGGCCCTTGGGGTAGGCTTCATATTGGATGAATGTCGGTTTCCGGGGCAAAAAGTTGTGCGGGCCCCCAAATCGACCCCGGCCGGTCACCGCAGCCAATCCGGGCGGGCTCCCCGGTACTTTTCATTGGCGAGCATGCGCCGCATGCCGGTCAGCGTCTTAAGCGGTGCCTTTGAGACCGTCGCGTTGGCGAAAAAGGCCGGCAGGCTTCCGCCGGGATCGCTTTTCACCTGATATACGACCTCAACGCCGCCCCCGGGGAGCGGCGTGAACGTCCAGGATCCCTCGAGCCTTGGCACGCGCACCCGTCCTGGGTTCTGCGGGACCAGACCGGGCTCGCCGTGCAGCCTCAGGGTGACGGCGCCCGTCCCGGGGTCCTGATCAAAAGTGTCGTGCGAGATGATTTCACGATCCTGCACCGGGAACGGGGCGCTGTTTACGAAAAAGACGTACCGGTCCTTCGGGCCCTGCGATTTTAGGACGCGGGCCTCCTTGCAGTCCGAGAACCACTGCGGATAGGCGTCAACATCCTCCAACAGGGCGACGACGCTGCCGATCGGACTCGGTACGCGCATCACCGCGCGGAACTCCTTCATCCCCCACCCCGGCACCGACCGGGTGGACACAACGATTCCGTCGCCCGTATTCGCCTCCGTCCATTCCCCGGCGCCGCCCTCCCCGCGGAGAAACGCGGGAACTGCGAACAGCAAGGCGAGTAAAAGCGCACCCTTCATCAGAACTGCATCACGTGAAGCTTGCGCAAACCGGCGCGAGACGAGGGGTCCGGGCTATCTGCCAGCGGTGGCCGCCGGCGCAGGAGGAGGAGGAGGAGGCGCGGACGGGGCCTGCTTTGCCGGGGCAATCTTCGCCGGACGTTTCTTCGCCGGTTTTCTTTTGGCCCGCACTTTTTTCGGCTTTGATCCGCGTCCCTTCACCAGGCCTAACGCCTTCTTGATGTTCTGCACGCTCGGGAGCGAAATCCCCACTTCCTTTGCGATCCTGGATCCCGATTTGCCGGCCTTGACGAGCTTCTTCACCCGGCCGCGAACCGCGTCGGTGATCTTTGCGCGCCTGCGCTTTTTCGCCTTTGGCGCGGCAGCCGCCTTTTTCGAGGGCCCGGGCCCTCGGCCGCCTTTCCGGCCTCCGGCGGCGGACCGGACAGCGGCCAGAAAAGACTCCACATCGGAGAAATTATATCGCTCATACAGCCCCGCGAGCTCCCGGGGAAGTTCGGATGCGACAGCCTGTTCAAGCTGGGCGAGTTTCTTTCGCGCTGCGATGAGTCTCCTGATCTTGGGGTATACCATATGGCGAATAACTTAGCTTCACCCCTCTGATGATCGCAAGCTCGATAGTCGGCTGCAGCCCTGTTGCGCAATTCAAGGACACCGGCCCAACTTTGTGTTGCACGAATGCGCCGGAGGATAAGATCATTTGGCGCTCCAAGGCCCCGCACCGCCTCCCTACCATGAAACTTTGGATGCTTCTCCCGGCCCTCTCCGCCGCCTGCGCCGCGGCGCAGGCGCAGTCGATGCAAATCGACGCATCGTTCCCGCGCGCGCTGCACCAGTGGAACTCGACCGGCTTCAGCGCCGACGCCGGCGCAGTATTCGGCGGGCAAAGTTTCGTCGGCCTTGAATGGACGTATTTCAACCCGAAGGGGACGACGGACGTGCCCTACATCGGGCCGGTCCCCATGAACGAGACCGTCAATCTGGCGCAGCTGGCCTACCGGTTTTCACTGCCCATCGACGCATTCGGCAAGGTCGGCAATTCAGAGCGGCTCGAGTTCTATGTCGGCGGAGGAATCGGCGGCGGCCTGATCCGGCAGACGCTCACGTATCCCTACGCGATTCCCGGATACAACGGGTCGAGCCTCAACGGGGCGAGCGAAACCAAGACGGAAATCTGCTACGAGGCGGTGGCCGGGGTGCAGGTGAACCTTGTTTCGAATTTCGGCGTCAAGGTCGGGTTCCGCTACATCGACTCCGTCAACAACGTGGTCCTGTTCAATGCGGACGCCAACACCGACACGAAGGTCCTCGAGGCCGGCGTCACCTGGCGGTTCTAGTCCCGCCGGCGCGTCGAGGTGCTAGGGCTGCGCTGCCGCCGCCTCGGCCTTGGCCGCGGCCAGGTCCGCCTGGAACTTGGGATCGCGGAGATACGCCTCGGCGAGCGCCTGCCCGAGCACCCGGCCGGCATAGATCGCAAGGGGCGTATGCACGCCGGCCTCGACCCGCACCCACCCGATCTCGCGGCCCTTTTCCAGGATCGCCTCGCGCCGGCCCGGGAAGATCTCCGCCAGCAGGAAGGCGAACAGGGTGCCGCGCGTGGAGTGACCGCTCGGGTAGTCCGGGCTTTTCTCCGGGTCGCCCGGCTCGGTGAATCTGGCCGGGTCGGCGACGTACGGGCGCGGCCGATTCCAGGTGTCCTTCGCCCCGTCGATGACCGGTTTCGCCTCCGCATCCACCTCCTTGAACAGGGCCTCCGTCCTTGGAAGGCGGCCGGGCTTGAAGAAGGGACCGATTGCCGGTGCAAAGGCGAATATCGTCACCTTGTGCTCGGCCTTCGCGGTGGCGACCTCGTCCGGCGTGCGGGCGGAGTAGACGCGGAAAGCCGTCTCCCGGTCGACCTTGTCCTCGGGCGAGCGAAGCGCGGGCGGCGGCGGCAGAAGCGCGATCGCATCGAAGCCGTGCAGGTAGGGGCCGTCCGCCCGCAATCCGGCGGGAGCCAGGATCAAGAGAAGGGCGGCGGCCCTTGAGGTTCGGCGGATGCGCCAGGGTGTGTTCACAGCAGGGAATGTGACTCAGAATTCGGCCGACACCGTCAAGAAATAATTCGTCGTCGGCAAAACGTTAAACGCATTCGAGGCCGGGGTGGACCCGACCGAGCTCAGGACCTGCACCTTGCGGTTCAGCAGGTTGTCCACCTGAAGCTTGACCTTGATCGAGTGGACAAAACTTCCCTTGGGAAGCATGAAGGCGTAGCCGCCGGCCACGTCCATCAGCCAAAAGCCCGGATCCTCGGCGGACTGAACCGGAACTGGGCTCCCTCCGGGCTGCCCGGTCGTTGTTTGTCCATAAAGGCCCAGGTCCGGGTTGACCAGGGCGCTCGAGTATATGATGAACGGCCCGACATATTTGTAGTCGAGCGAAGCGAACCAACCCGATCGGTTGAAGACCGCGCCCAGGGCGGCCGTCGAATTGGGCACGCCGTTCGCGCCGAAGGCGCCCAGGGAGGCGACATTGAATGACGGAACCCCCGGGTCGGTCTTGTAAACCGCCCGATTGAGGGAACCATTCGCGTACACGCTCAATCCGCCGCCCAGGTAGCAAGTCGCCTCGGCTTCGATGCCGCTCATCCACGCGCCCTTGGATTGAAAATAGAGCACGTTGTTCGAATCGTTGGGATCGGTCACCGTTGAAACGAGGTTGTCGATGTTGATGAGGTAGACGTCGGCGTCCGCATTGAACCGCTCCGTCTTGTAGACGGTGCCGAGCTGGTAGTTGATCGTGGACTCCTCCTTGAGGTTCCCGGGGTTGTACGAAGTGCCGGTCGCGGACAAATCCTTCGGATCCTGCGGTATGTTCTCCTCGTCGGTCACGATCGGGTAGGCGATCCCCTTCGCCCACTGCACGTAGGCCGACCAATTCGGCGTGATCGCGTAGTTGGCGGAGAAATGGGGCTCCACGTTCGTATACGTGTAGTTGCTGAAATCCGGGGTTTCCGGGCCCTGGTTGATCGGGGCCTCGAGATCGATCGTGAAATTCGAGTCCTTAATGCCGGCCTCGATCGTGAGGCTTGGCACGGGCTTCCAGATCAAGTCGGCGTAAGGCTGGAACGTCTTGTCATAGACGTGCATCAGCCACTCGTAGCCCGGCTTGAGCGCGTTGTTCTTGTATCCGCTCGACGGGTCGAAGGCCCCGAACGTATAGGCGTATTCGGGGTTGGCCGCCAGGTACGCGGGGCTGTAGTCGAGATCGTAGGCATAGCGGTCGGCTTTGACGTATTCGCCCCACACTCCAACCTTCTCCTCCAGCGGGGTGTCGCCTCCGTGCGAGAGCGCCAGATAGTCCCCCAGCGCCCGGTAGGCGTTGTCCTTGATCCGGCCGCCGGGATCGTCGTTGCTCGCGATCCCGGATGTCGACGGCTCGTCCTCGCCTGTGTTGGGGAGAGTGTTGGGGGAGTTGTTGACGTAGGGAGCGCCCCCATCGGCGGCATAGAGGGCGTTCGTTCCCGGGAACTTGGTCGTGCCGCCGGCCACCGGATCGGTCGAGTTCTCGTGGCTGTCGTTGTTGTAGTAGTACGTGTAGGCCTTGTCGTTCAGGGCGATGCCGCTCCCGAGCTTGGCCTTGAGGCCGATGTATTCGAAATCCGCCTGCTTTTGCTGGTAATTGTACGGATAGTAGTCCTCGTTCGGATCGAATGGATTGTTATCGAGCCCGAAATTTCGCCCGTACGCGTTGATCTGCGCCTGGGTGACCGTTCCGGGATTGTTAAACTTGATGTTGTTGTAGTTGCCGACGACCGTCAGCATTGCGTTCTGGCCGAGCGGCTGGAGGTACTTGAAGTAGTATGTGTTCCGCTGCAGGTAGGAAAAAGTCCGGTACCCGTCGGAATTCATGTACTGGTACGTCGCCACGAAGGAGGCCCCGTTGAGCTGGGGCAGGACGCCGCTGTTTACCTCGAGGTTTCCGAGGAAGGTGTCCCAGCTTCCGTCGGTCACGCTCAGCACCGTCGCCTGGTCCGGGCGCGGATCCTTGGACAGGATTCCGATCGAGCCGCCGAAGGTGTTTTCGCCGATGTCGGCGGCCGTTCCCGGCCCGCGGTCGATGACCTCGCTGCCGATCACCTTCGCTGGAAAATAACTGGTCGTATGGTGGGTCTGGCCGTTGGCGTCCCCGAACGGGATTCCGTCGTAGGTGACATTGTACTGGCCGTCCTCGAATCCGCGCATCGAAAGCATCTTCGATTCGCTCAGGCCCGGACCCTCGGTCTCGACGTTCACGATGCTCGGGGCGATGTTCGCGATGGTCGCGTAGTCGGCGGTCGGGGCGATCTCGTTGTTGATCGTCTGGGCGCTGATCACCGACATCGGCTCCAATGTGTTCAGGTTGCTGTCCGTGACGGCCTGGGTTTGCGCGGAGGTCTTCGAGGTGAAGACTTCCATTTCGTCGAGTCGGACCGTGTCGTCCGAGGGGTCCGAGGCGGACGGGGCCGCCGGGGAAGCCGGGGCCGTCGGCGCGTCGGCGCCGAGGGCCCGAATTGACAGGAGAGCTAGAACCGCGCACGCAGCAGCAAGGCAGCTCGTTGGACGAGTCGGCAGGTATTTTAGGTACACGCGGCGGAAGCTAAATTGTCCTTGAAACAAAAAAATGTCGCCGCAGTGACATTTTTGAAACGAAGGCGGCGTTCGTTCGGTCGCCCCGCTGGCGCATCGAGTCCTTACGCGGACAATGGCGAAACGAAAACGTTACAGCCCGGCGCCCGAGACGTGATAGACGGCGAAGGTGGCCAGCCAATGTTCGCCTTCGTAATGGCCGCTGAAGACATATTTTAGTCCGGCCGCCTCGTGGACCTTCACCGCCGCTTCCAAGGCCGTCCGCCTCGGGTCGTCCGGGGCGAGCGCCGACAGGATCCCGCTCATCGTCCATGCCCGGCTAAGATTGAGACCGACCAGGTGGACGATGCGGTCGTCGCCCAGATCGCTCACTTCCGCCGCCTTCGACCAGTTGCCCAGGTCCCCGGACCGGAGGCCCGGCACGAAACCGTCCAGCCAGCGGGAAAACTCCTCCCTTGTCAGGACCCGCCGGAGAAGGTCCGCCTCGTTCAGCCCGGGTGAAAAGAAATCCTCGCCCGAGGGTTCGTAGGCGATCGCGCAATTTCGGTCCGCGGCAAAGTACTGCCGCGCGCGCGCCGCAATCTGTTTTTCCAGGGCGGCGTTTCCCACGCCGCGGGCATAATCCAGCATCTGGGCGAGCGCAAAGGCCGTGTCCGGGTGGACTCCCGTCCGCACCGGATAGGTGAGGCGCGGCAGATAATCCTCCGTCAATGCGACGAGCCTATTCTCGAGCGGCTCCAGGTTCGCGGCCCACTTCCGCCCGTCCGGGTCGTCCCAGGTCTTCAGCTCGAGCGCCAGCCTCAGCGTCCAAGCCCAGCCGTACATTCGCTCAAAACTCTGATTCTCCTTCGGTTCGAAATACGCGGCCTCCGCGGCGAGGTTGGCTTCGGTCAGATGGGCCGCGAGCCGCGAGCGAGCCTCCGCCGCGCCCGGCATCTCCGGAAACAGCTTCAGCAGCCTGACCAGGAGCCAGTGGCCGTGGACCGATGAATGCCAGTCGAAGGACCCGAAGAACGCCGGATGCATTGCCCGCGGCCCCATGATGTCCGCCTGACCCCTCAGCACCTCGCCCGGCTTGTTGGGGTACTCCCGGTCGATCCCCTTCAGCGCGAGCTGCGCGAATGCGGCCGCCCGCGGATTGTCCAGGCTGGCTACATCGGCCGCGCTCATGGTTGAAGCAACGCCCAACCCGAGCGAAAGCGCGAACCAAGAATGCATGCGACCAACCAAGATGGGAAACACCGCCTTGGGCAAGCCCCATGCTCGAATCGGACGGGCGGGGCCGGGGGCCCTTCCTCCGTCAGTCCTTTCGCTTCAAGACCAGGAAGGACTGGTCAAACCGAAGGTAGGGTCTTCCGGGCAGGAACGGAACATCGGAAATCTGTTTTTCAGCGTTGAAAACCTTGGCGAGAGCATAGTGTTCGGTGAACCAGTTGTTGAGGGCCGGATCGTTGCTGTACAGCTCGCCCGGCCGCAGCACCACCCAGCGCGGCTCCAAAGCGTTGACGAGGATGATTCCATTATCCCCGTATTTGAGGCGGGCTGCGACCATTTCCGGCGAAGAGAGCCCGGGATAATCGAACATCTTGAGCTGGGAATAGTAGCCGATGTAGCCCAGGGGCTCCAAAAAAACGGTGTCGGCGGGAGACGTGCGATGAGACCTCAGCCAAATCCCGATCTCCTTTCGCTGGCCCTCAATGATCCGCTGCTGCTCCCGCAGCTGCCAGGCGGATGCGAGAAGCAGAGATCCCGAAAACAATACGACCGCCGAGCCAATGGCGATCGGAAGAAATCTCCAACGCTTTGCCCTGAGGCTCGCTTCAAAGGCACCCGCCAGGACCAGGAACGCCAGCATCGCCACCGGAGGATTGTACCACGGAAAGACCTGAACGACGAGCAGATAGAACTGCGAAATGGCGAAGCCGATGGACAGGGCCCTCGTCGAGCGCCCCATCCGCGGGAGGACAACCGCCCATAATGCTATCGCGACCAGCCCGCGGCAGACGAAAACGATGAAACGCGGCCAGCCTCCAAAGTCGACGGCATAGATTGGCGTAAGGAGGAAGTCCCACTGGCCGGCGCCAAAGCATCGGAACGGCAGCGTGACAAACGCGAGAAGCAGCGCGCCCATGCCGGGCAGGTGAAGGCCGATTCCCTTGGCAACCACCGTATGCGGCACGGGCGAGCCATAGTATATCCAGGCCCAGGTAAACCATGGCAAATAGAGGGCGGCGCACGCGATGCCCGCCTTAAAATAGGCCTTTGCAATTGTTCCGCGGCCTCCGCCGGCCGGCGATCCCGGGGCGAAGAGCCACCAGCCCAGCGCAACGCTGCCAAAAAACACAAAGCTGTCCGGCCGGGTCCACATGAGCGCGGCCCAGAGGCAGCCGAGCCGCCAGCCGCCCTCCGGCTCCACGATCAGCTGCCGGATCGCGAGCGAGAGGAACAGAAGCATGAAAGCCGTCTCCATGCCGTTGGTGGAGAAACTCACGGATTTCGCGTCCGTCATCAGGAGACCGGCAGCAA
The DNA here is from genome assembly GCA_050015855.1 of Opitutaceae bacterium. Classification (GTDB taxonomy): domain Bacteria; phylum Verrucomicrobiota; class Verrucomicrobiia; order Opitutales; family Opitutaceae; genus Palsa-1447. Next base: position 65,290 of record JBEKAO010000010.1, read on the forward strand.
ATGCGCAGGACAGCCGGCTCCATCCCTGGGCCCGGGCTATCGACCAAACCGTCGCGACCGCGCCGCCGAAGGCCGCGATCGTCACAAGCCGGAATATCCAGAGGGTCAGCTCGTCGGATTGGGTTCCGGTCATCCAGCTGATGAATGCCGGCAGCAGCACTCCCAATGGCGAAGTGAAAACGTGGACCCTTTCGCCGGGCTGAAACACGAGCCCGGCTCCCTTGGCCAGGTTCTGGCTGACCCGGAAGGTGATATAGTAGTCCTCCCACCGCTGGTCGGTGAAGATCGCAAACGCCAGCGCGATCGCGACAGCGAGGACAAATACCGCGCCCGGCCCGAACCGGCCTGAACTCTGCGGCGGGACGGACGGGTTCTTCTGGGTCATTCCCGCCTATCTTGAACGCCGGGCATCCGCAATTCCACGCCAAAAACAACGGGCCTGCCCTCGCAGCAGCCGCGCCCCGAGGGCCCGAAGGCGGCAGACTCCTGCGGATCAGATCCGCTTGTGGCTTCCGTCGCAGAAGGCGCCGTTTTTCGAGTGCTTGCAGCCGCACCAGGCGACCTTCCGCTCGGAGGCGACATCGACATTCACCGGAGCGAATTCCGTTCCCTTGTGCGATCCGTCGCAAAAGGGCTGGCTCTTCGATCCGCCGCACGCGCACCAAAAATAGGTGCCGGGCTTGGCATCAAGAACATAGGGGAATTTCTGGGCGACAATGGGTTCGGGCATGACGGGTGATTTGGTTTGGAGACCGCGGGCGATGGCCCGCTTGCCATCCATTATTGCGCATGTTTTCCCGTAATTCAATCTCCGCTGAAACCGGCCCCCGGTTTGTCGTCATCCTGTTTAAATAATCCGCACCCCTTCCGACTCCAACGCCGCCTTCTCCAGACGCCATTTCCGATCGTTGGACGCAAGGACGCACGAGTCGAGGATCGAGACCTTGAATCCCCTCCTCCTCGCGCCGCGCGCCGAGCCCTTGATGCAATAAAGCCCGTCCTGGCCCGACAGCAGTACGTTTTCGATGCCGTCCTTTTTCAGCCTTTCGGCCAACGAATTGACCGAGAAAAGATCCTCCTTCGTTTTCAAGTAAACGGGTTCGGCCGCCGATTTGTCGACGCGTTCATCGATGTGAAATCCATCCCGCCCGCGGATCCCGGCCCCCTTGAGGAAGAGCCCCGAGACCAGCCGCATCAGGGCACCGGTGAACTCGTGCTCAATGAATATGACGGGCATGCCCTTGGCCCTGGCTTCCCTGATCGCCCGATTGACCGACCCGATCCTCCGCTCGACGTATTCCTGATCCTTGTATAAGTTCAGGTAACACGCCTGCATATCGACGACGAACAGGGCGCCGCCGGTTTGGGAGTCCGATTGCACATCCATGGGTTGCGGCTCCTCTCCAGATGTGGCTAATGCCCGCCGTCAGTCCGGTGTTCCGGCGGAAGGGGGAAGCTCAGGCGATGGGCCAGGAAAAAACACATCAGGGAGCTTCCGGCTGAAAAGAAAGCCAGCGTATACGCGAGCCTCCTTCCGTGCCACAGGCTGCCGATCCAGTCGTCAAATTCGACGGCAAATATAACAGACTTTCCTCCAATGCGTTCCATTTCGTCCAAATCGTGCTTGGAACGGCCGTACACCAGCGGGTCCAGGTCCTTGGGAACGGGCGGCGCCGCCCGATAAATGAAGGCGGCGGATAGGAGGCCCGCGACGAGTATGCAGGTCCCTATCCGCAACAATCGCCTCCGAAGGATCGCGTCTTCCACAGATGTGCCCAAGCGTGGCGCTTTAATTGTAACGGTAAAGCCTTGCGTGCTGGATCGTCGGGCCGTCGGCGCCGAAGATAAGGCCGCTGCCCGACTGGTTCTTCGCGGCGGCCGCGGCCTGGTCGTAGTCCAGAACGACGTCGTCCCCGTTCACCCTGCGCTTCGGAATCCACTGGCCGTTCTCGAAGCTGCCCGTCTCCACCCGGGCGAGGCCGGCTATCTCCGGTCCCGGGGTGTTTGGCGTGAAAGTCACCTGGACGTCATTGCCGAGGACATAGTACTCCCCCGGTCCAACGGCGACGACGAGCGCATAACCCAGCGTCGGCACCGGGTTGCGCCGGTTCCGCTGCAGATCGACGTTCACGATGTAATCGCCGAGCGGGATGTCCCGCTTCGGCACCTGCGTGTTGAGCCAGGCCGCCGCGATCGTTCCCTTGGCCTGGGCCTCCAGGATCAGCGGGGTCATCTGGCCGAGCAGCCCGTAAGCCCTGGCGATCGGCAGTTTTCCGAGCTCCGTCGGCGCCGGCGCGTCGCCGCCGGGCCTGGCCTCGGCCCAGTGCTCCCCATTGTTGACCCCGAATGGCGAATAGCCGATCGCCGCGTACTGCCCGATTCCGAAAACCGCGTTGGCCGCGCCGAGAGCGGTGCCATAGGATTCCGGCACGAACAGCGGGTTGTTGGGGCGGCGGAACCGGTCGGCCCAATCCTTGAAGTTCGGCAGGTGGACGTCGGGCGCGTTTATGTCGATCGCCGGGGCGCCCGCCTTCCAGACGTCGATCACGAGAGGCTCAGGGCAGCCGGACGGATAATCGCCCGGCTTCTGGTCCTCGGGCTGTACAAGCCAGGTGTTCGAGAACACCGGCAGCGGAAGTTCGGCCTTTCCGGCCCTCGCAAGGTGATCCATATAGCGGGCGTAGTTCCACGCCATGAAGATCTCGTCGGTCGCGGTCGTGGCGCCGAAGACCTCCTGCCAGGTGCCGGAGGCCTTTGCGCCGGCCGCCTCCCACAAACTGCGCAGGTCCGGCCATAGGCTCGCCCTATTGCCCTGTAGGTAATTCATGAGCTCCGGCGGCACCGGACCGGCGAAGGCCGCCTCGGCGGCCGGGGAACGGTCGCGCGAGTCCCCGATCAGCCCCACTTCGTTCTCCAGCTGAATCATGATCACGGTGTGCCGCCCGGCATCCGCCTCGCGGAGGTGGCTCATGAAGGCGGTGTATGCGCGGGTGTCGGCTTGCAGGTTCGCGTCGCTCAGCGTCGTCAGCACCTCGACCGACTTGCCATTCCTGATCCGGACGCGCGGGAAGCGCTGTTGGTCGGCCTTGACCCATTCGGGCACGAAGCTCGAGAGCCCGTTCTTCCAGCTGCCGAACCAAAGGAGGATCAGGCGAAGGTTGTTCTTCCGCGCGCCCGCCAGAATCCCATCGACGAGGGTGAAGTCGTACTTGCCCTCCACCGGCTCCACCCAGTCCCAACCGATCCCCACGAGCACCGTGTTGAGGTTCATCCTTACGACCTTGGGCCACACCGTGTCCATGTATCCGAGATCGGACGAAGCGGTGTTGTCCGTTTCGCCCGCCAACACGAGGTACGGCTTCCCGTCGACAATCAGCTGCGTGGCGGCCCCCCTCTTCTCAAGTGCGGGCGCGGGCGGCGCGGATTGGGCCTGGGCGACGGCGGCCGCGAGCGCGAACGCGCACGGCCAGCTTCGAGGTAGCATCGATTGGAGTTTCATGTTGGACGATCCTTGGGATTATTTGCGCGGAAGCCCCGCACCCGCCGGCCTTGGGCCGCGATTGCGGGATCGGCGGGCCGGCCGCGGAGCTTCGGGGATGCCGGAAGATGTCAGTCCTTGGGCAGGTAATCGCCGACCCAGTCCAGGGACTCGATCATCGTCCCAAACCGGCGGCCGTCGGGTCCGCCCTCGGGCCGGCCGGTGAGTTCCAAGACGGGGTTCGGCACATCCGCGGCCGGGGCCATATGCGGCTTGTCGTCCCACTTGACCCCGAATTGACCCGGCTGGATCGCCCGGGGATGCGCTGCGGCAACCAGGGTTTGCGCCGCCTGCTTGGCGAGATCGGCGTCCTTCATCACATAGGCGGCGTAGGCCATCGGATTTCCGGGCGTATGGGCGCCATAATAGTGCCAGGCCGTCCAGTACGCGGGATGATCGACGACCAGCTCCATCTCAGCCATGATCTCGGTCGTTCCAAACAGCAGGTCGAAGCCCGAGGCTCCGCCGACATCCTCGCCTCCGCCGCGGCGCCCGCCCTTCCTGCCCGCGCCGTTGGGTGCAGGCGCGGCCTTTGGAGCGCCCGCCATCTCCTCCTCGGCGAACATTCTCGCGTTCCGACCCATGAACTTGCCGGTGTCCGGATCGTACAATCCCGCGCCCAGCAATTGGCCGGGCTTGGCGGCAAACTCGAGCTGGGTATCCATGCCCGCCTTGATCTTGTCCAGCCACTTTGCATCGAGGGTGCGCTCGTATTCCGTCAGCCAATTGGCGCAGTAGCCCGCCCAATCCGTGCCGAAACTGGCCGTCGTGTATTTGCTGCGGTTGTCGGGCATGCGCGGATCGGTGCGCTTCACCTCGGCATAGGTGAAATCCGCCTTGAGTTGCTCGCGCATGAGGTCCCCGGTGCGATCGTCGGTGGTCAGGAAATAATAAAACCGCTTGAGGCCGGACTGGCTCACCCGCGGCTGCTTGGCGCCGTCGCCCCAATGCTCGACGCTGTGGCGGGAACCCAGCGGCGCAAATCGCCCGAGGTGGTGCACGTCCACTTCGCTCGTATTGCGGGTCATCGCCTCGGCAAACCGGTACAGATCCGCGCGGCCGGTGCGAAGGAAGCTGTACCACAGCCAGTAATCCGGCAATAGCTCGGTGTTGTTCCAGGCCTGGCCGCCGATGTCGTAGCGCCACTCGTGGCGGACCTCGTCGTACATCCGCCCGATGTCGCCGTAGTCCCAGAGGCTGTACCACGAGCGCTGGTCGACCTCGTCCCGGTAGAAGTCGATGGCGAGCTCAAGCTGATCCTCGAGCGCCCGGCGGACGGCGCCGGAGCGGTCCGGCAGGCTCCAGAAGCCGAACGCCCGCTGGTCGTGATAGTACTGCGGCGTGCAGACGACCATCGCCGGTTCGGCGCCGGCCCTGGCCATCCTCACCAGGTCCGCATTGTCCGGGACGCTCGTGCAGGCCCAAAGCGTCAGCTCGCTCGTGTTGGCCACCCCAAACGGCGAATCCCAGCCCTTCTTCCAGTCCTCGTAGGACATGTCCAGGCTGTGCCCGACAATGTCGTAGGAGCGCATGTCCATCGCGGGGACATCCGGCGACCAGAGCCAGATGCGCAGTTCGCCCATCGGTGAGCGGGCGCCGTGAACCTCAAATTCCGCGGGATACTTCTGCCAGAATTTCTCCACGTCCACCGCGATCCCGCCGCTGACATCGCCCAAAAAGGCGAGGCCCAGGGCCCGCTTTCCGTCGGTCACGCGCACCCATGCGCTCTTCGATTGCGTGCGCTTCTCGATCACAAAGCCGTTGGAGTTCGCCTGCGTGAGCTTGTAATCGTCCCAGGAGGCGCTGTCGGTGATGTACTGCTGCTCCCGGGGGGTGTACTGGGCGGCGTTGGGAATGCGCTTCCCGGCGACCTGGTCGGGATAGATCGAGCGCTTGCCGTCGTAGCCCACATCGCGGCGGCCGACTATCGGCAAAACCGGCTCCGCCCACATCCCGGCGTCCCCGCCGAAACGCACGTGCCGGTTGATGACCTCTTCGCGCATGGGCACCGAAAACGAGATCGCCAGTCCCTTGATGAAGTCGTTCTGGCCGTCGCTGTCGAAAACGAACGAATGGACGATCCGGATCGAGTCCAATCCGGCGTTGAAGTACAGCCGCACGACGAAAGGCAGCCAGGCCCGGTCGGTCGAGGTCGACTTGTGGTCGCCCTCGATCTTCACGACCGCCCGCAGCGGCCCCGATTGCTCCAGGGTCACCGCCTTACCGTCCCGGCGCCCTCCTGGCTCGAATGGTCCTCCAGCAGGCAAATGAGCTTTCCGTCCTGGGCGACCTTTCGGCCGCCGGCCGTGATCGACTCGACGAGGCTGGACCCCTGCTTCGGCACCCGCACCTGGATGGCGCCCGTGTCGATCGTGATCGCCTGGTCGTCCTGCGCGCACGTGAC
>JBEKAO010000011.1:0-68178 GCA_050015855.1 Opitutaceae bacterium
TATAGCCCAACATATCCTGCAAAAACGGGTTCGAGTCGGTTATCCGCCCCGTGCCGGCATCAAGAAGCAATATCCCGTCTTGGGCCGTCTCGAAAAGCCGCCGGTATCTAACCTCCGAATCTCGCAACGCTTCCCGAATGGATTTTTCGTTTTCCGGGGTGGAATTCATCAAATCCTTTGGGCATGTGCTGGAACGAGAACGAGGCTGTGCCGATCGGGTAGACTCATTAATATCGCAGGATCTCCATCGCTGCAATTCTTATCCATGGTTTGCCGTCAAGCCTCTTGATATGAACAAGTTAAATACGGAGGCGAATGATAGGAAGCCCAGATATTTGCCTGAACAATTGGGGACAGGCACCGGGGAGGAGGTTGTTCCCTCCGGGCTAACTTCGTCTTGAGTCTGTTTGGGTGTTGTTCTCCCTTACGGGGCTGCCGCCGCATAGCCGGACGCAATCTTCTCATGCCATCCCGCACAAGCCCCGGGGCCGTCGATTGGTTCTTCGCCAAGGACTTCAGCAACCCGGATATCGGACGGGCCTTACGCTGCATGCTGTCGTTCATGGCGCCGCTGGCGGTTGGCCTGACCGGAAAGTTGCCTTTCGAGATGATCTTTACGGCCATTGCCGCGCAGAATGTGGCCATTGTCGATGTCCGCGGCGCTTATGGACTGAGGCTCAGCCTTCTGCTTTCGATGAGTGGAATCCTCGCGGCTTCCTCGGCACTCGGCGCGTTCGCCGCTCCGTCGCTTCCCGCTTGCCTGGCGGTGGCGGCGATTATCGCGCTCGGCGCCGGAGTCTGGCGGCACCTGAGCAGTGACTACGGACCCTCGCTCGCGATCGCAGCCGGCCTTCTGGGCTTCATTGCGATGGCGGAAAAGGGCGGGTCGGAAGGGGCCCTGCGGCACGCGACCGCGGCGTTTGCGGGCGGATGCTGGGGCGCGGCCCTTCAGGTGGCCCTCTGGCCGATCCGGCCCCAACATCCCCTGAGGCAGGTGGTTGGGGAGACCTGGCTCGCCATGGCCGGGGTCTGCGTTGTGAACGCCGACCAGTCCGCGGAAGCGGCGCTTCGATCGGCGCTGGACAAGGCGTACGCCACACTCGGAAGCGCGCGGGCCAAGGGAAACCGGGTGGTTGTCGAGAGGCTGGAGGAGCTGAACCGGGTCGCCGCGCGTCTGGCCCAGCGAATTTCGGCATTTCAGCATGCCTTTGAGGAGGTCTCGACCGACGCGCCGAGTGCCGAGGTGCAGTCCGCAGCCGAGACCACATTCACAGTCCTCGGGAATCTCTCGAGGACGATCGCCCTGGCCGTCGTCTCCCGACAGCCGGGCCATCTCGCCGCGGCCGAGGTCCGTTTGCGCCGCCTTCATCACCTTTTCAACGTCCTGCAGCGGCAGATCGCCGTTCAGGGCGATCCCGCGCGATGGGCAACCTTGAGTTCCACGGCCGCCCAGGTCGCCGGCTACCTGCCCGAGGTGGGGGCGGCGCTCCGAAACACGATCGACCGCGCTTCCGACCAGGGAGCCATTTCGATGGAGCTCTCCGACCTGGCCCACCTCAAGCTCCGGCCGCTGGTTGCTGCGCTCAATTTCAGCCGGCGCGTCGACCCGGCCCTGGTCCGGTTCACCGCGCGAATCGTGGTGATCACGGTCGGAGCCGTATGGGCCATGAAATATTTTCACCTGGCGCACGGCTATTGGCTGCCGATGACGACGATGATCGTGCTGCAACCCGACTTTGGCTCCACCCGAAAGAAAGCGGTCGAGCGACTCGTCGGGACGCTCGCCGGGAGCATCCTGGCCAGTTTCGTTCTCTGGCTTGGCCTGCCGTTCCCGGCCCTCATGTCGGCCACGGCACTGACGGCCTTTTGCTTCGGCTATTTCCTTCGCAGGAACTACAGGACCGCAGTCGTCTTCATCACGCTTTTTGTCGTCGTTCTGACCGAGTCGCTGGGGCCGGCCACCCTTGCTCTGACCTTCGAGCGCGTCGGCGACACGTTCGCCGGGGGCCTTCTGGCCCTTCTGGCGGCCGTTGTCTTTTGGCCGGTATGGGAGCGGGAGCGATTTCGCCCGGTTCTGGCCGGCGCTCTCCGGGCCAACGCCGCCTACCTGCGAATTGTCGGCGAACGGCTCGCCGCCGGCCTTTTCTACGACTCAAAGGTGGTGCGTGTGAAGCGCGCGGCCGAATCGGCCGGCGCCGAGGTGTTTTCCTCCCTCCAGCGAATGTCCGGCGATCCCGAGAATTATCGGGACCGGATGAACGAACTGGCGGCCGTGGCCAACGGAAACCAGCGGGTGACCCGGGCGATCAACCTCCTCACCCTGCAGGCCCGTCCGGATGCGCCCGCCCCGGAGGCCCGCGAAATCGCGGTTCATCGCGCCGAGGCCCTGGAGGCGATCGCCTCGTCCCTTGAAAGCGCGACCCCGCCGCCCGAGGCCTTCTCTCGGGCGCGGCAAGCCCTCTCCTGGCGGCCGGAGCGGGCGCAAATCCGCGCCATGCAGGCGCCCGGAGCGATTGCGCTGGTCCAGCTGGACCGCGCCTCCTCCGAAATCGAGGCGATGCTCCTCGGCGCCGAGGATCTGGCGGGCCATCCCGCCCCCTCGGTTCCCCAGCCGGCCTAGGCAGTTGGAGGCTGTCCCCATTTGGGGACAGGCACCGCAGTGGAGGCTGTCCCCATTTGGACGTTTGCGTTGAAACGCCGGAGTTTTGTGGTATACGTGCTCGTACCTAGTTTAGGAGAGCCCGGGGCGCTGGGTTGAGACGGAGGCGCGATCAGCCGCCGAATCCTTTGAACCTGATACGTTTAACAACGTCGTAGGGAAAACAGGACTCTATTTCAAACCAGAAGAGAGCCTGCGGCCCAATCGGCGGAGTTGGGCGCGAAGTTTTTGCCAGACCACTCTCTCTTCATGGAATCCCAAAACCCAGTCATCAACGCCCCGGAGCATCGTCTTTTCGGGGCATCGCGCCGCGTCTACATCCCCGGATCGCGGCCCGACCTGCGCGTTCCCATGCGCGAGGTCATCCTCTCCCCGACGCATCTGCCGAATGGAACGGAAGTGCCCAATGAGCCCGTCCGCGTGTACGACACCTCCGGGCCGTGGGGCGACCCTGCCTTCCATGGCGACAGCGCGCAGGGCCTGCCCCCGATCCGCGCCGCCTGGATTCGGGAGCGCGGCGACGTGGTCGAGGTCGAAGGCCGCTCGACGCGGCCGCTGGACGACGGGTATCTTTCGGAAACCCACCGGCTGCAGGCCGAGAGCGAGGGCCGCAGGAATCCGATCAGGTACTTTGACCGCGGGCGGCGCGCCGTCCTGCGGGCCAGGACGGCCAGCCCGGTGTCCCAGATCCACTACGCCCGTCGCGGGATCATCACTCCGGAGATGGAATATGCGGCGATTCGCGAGAATTCCCGGCTCCAGCGCTCCCGCGAGCTTTTGGAAATGACCGCGGAGGGCCCGCGGAACTCCCTGTGGCGCCAGCATCCGGGCCAGAGCTGGGGCGCCTCGATTCCGCGGGAGATCACCCCCGAATTCGTTCGCGACGAAGTCGCCCGGGGCCGCGCGATCATCCCCTGCAACGTGAACCACCCGGAACTCGAGCCGATGATCATCGGCCGCAACTTCCTCGTGAAGATCAACACGAACATCGGCAATTCGGCCGTCGCCTCCTCGATCGAGGAGGAGGTGGAAAAGATGCGCTGGTCGGTCAAATGGGGCGGCGACACGCTGATGGACCTGTCCACCGGAAAGAACATCCACCAGACCCGCGAGTGGATCCTTCGCAACTGCCCCGTGCCGGTCGGGACCGTGCCGATCTACCAGGCGCTTGAAAAGGCGGCCGGCCGCCCCGAGGAGCTCACCTGGGAGATTTTCCGCGACACTCTGATCGAGCAGGCGGAGCAGGGGGTCGACTACTTCACGATCCATGCGGGCGTCCTCCTGCGCTACATCCCGCTGACCGCCCGGCGCATGACCGGGATCGTCAGCCGCGGCGGATCCATCCTGGCGAAGTGGTGCCTGTCCCACCACCGCGAGAACTTCCTGTACACGCACTGGGACGACATCTGCGGGATCATGGCCGCCTACGACGTTGCGTTTTCGATCGGCGACGGGCTGCGCCCGGGCTCGATCGCGGACGCAAACGACGAGGCGCAATTCGGAGAACTGAAGACCCAGGGCGAGCTCACCCGGCGGGCCTGGGACCTGGGCGTCCAGGTGATGTGCGAGGGCCCGGGCCACGTGCCCATGCACCTCATACCCGAGAACATGGAAAAGCAGCTCGATTGGTGCAGCGAGGCGCCCTTCTACACGCTGGGGCCCCTCACGACCGACATCGCCCCGGGCTACGACCACATCACGAGCGCGATCGGCGCCGCGCACATCGGCTGGCACGGCACGGCCATGCTCTGCTACGTGACCCCGAAGGAGCATCTCGGCCTGCCCGACAAGGACGATGTCCGCGCGGGCGTCATCGCATACAAGATCGCGGCGCACGCGGCCGACCTGGCGAAGGGGCACCCCGCGGCCCAATACCGGGACAACGCCCTCTCCAAGGCGCGATTCGAATTCCGGTGGGAGGACCAGTTCAACCTCTCGCTCGACCCGGAGCGCGCCCGCGAGTACCACGACGCGACGCTTCCGCAGGACAGCGCCAAGACCGCGCATTTTTGCTCCATGTGCGGCCCCCAGTTCTGCTCGATGCGGATCACCGAGGACGTGCGGCGCTACGCCGAGGAGAAGGGGCTCATGACGGCGGAGGCGATCGACGCCGGCCTGCGCGCGAAGGCGGACGAGTTCCGCAAGTCCGGCGGCGAAATCTACGTGGCCGGCCCGAAATGAAGACCGCCCCTGCCGCCCCGAGCATTTACGTGAACGACCGGCGGATGCCCGTGCCGGAGGAGGCGACGGTGGCCGGCCTCGTGCGCGAACTGGGCCTCGACGGCCGGAAGGGCGTCGCGGTGGCCCTCAATGGCTCCGTCGTCCCGCGTTTCGAGTGGGGCATGCGGGCCCTCGGCGCGGGGGACAGGCTCCTTCTCATCCGGGCGACCCAGGGAGGATGACCGGCATGGCCCTCGATCCATCGCGTCGATTTCCCCTGATGTGCATCACCCAGGACGGCGGGCCGAATCCGCCCGCCGAGCAGGCGGCCCGGCTCTGCGCGGCCGGTGCCCGCTGGATCCAGCTCCGGATGAAGGATGCGCGGCACCCCCAATGGCTCGCGACGGCCCGCGAGGTCGTGGCGGCCTGCCGCGCCCACGGCGCCGTTTGCATCATCAACGACAGCGTCGAAATCGCCATCGAGGCGGGGGCCGACGGCGCACACCTCGGCCAGAAGGACCTGGACTGGAACGAGGCCCGGCGGCGGCTGGGCCCGGAGCGGATCCTCGGCGGAACCGTCAACCGCGCCCTTGAGGCGGAAAAAGCGGTGCGCGCCGGCTGCCTGGACTACGTCGGCGTCGGCCCCCTTCGCTTCACGAGGACAAAGAAGGAGCTGGCGCCCCTCCAGGGTTACGACGGAATCCGGAACCTCATCTCCATCGTGGGCGAAATCCCCGCCTGGGCGATCGGGGGAATCGAATTGAGCGACCTTCCGGCCCTCCGGGAAATGGGTGCGGCGGGAGCGGCCGTCTGCTCCGCCCTCCTTCGAAACGACGCGATCAACGAAAACGTGCGGGCGTTTCTCGAGGCCTGGCCCTTCGAGCCCGCCCGGAGCAATCCTCCGCATCCATCGAGTTTGAACCCAGCCCCGAAACCATGACTGGCAAACCCCTCTCAATCGCCGGAGTCGGCTTCACCTCCCGCCTGTTCGTCGGAACCGGAAAATTCAGCTCGGGCAAGACCATGCGGGCGAGCCTCGCCGCGTCAGGCACGCAGCTGGTCACGGTGGCCCTCCGCCGGATTCGCACGGGGGGCGAACCGGACGAAATCCTCGATCACCTTGAGCCGGAGCGCTACCGCCTCATGCCGAACACCTCCGGGGTGAGGAACGCCAAGGAGGCGGTGCTTGCGGCCGAACTCGCCCGGGAGGCCCTAGAGACGAACTGGCTCAAGCTCGAGATCCACCCCGATCCCAAGTACCTCATGCCCGACCCGATCGAGACGCTCGCCGCCGCGCGCGAACTGGTGAAGCGCGGCTTCGTCGTCCTGCCCTACGTCCACGCCGATCCCGTCCTGTGCAAGCAGCTCGAGGAAGCCGGCGCCGCGGCGGTCATGCCCCTCGGCGCCCCCATCGGAAGCAACCGGGGCCTGGAATCGCGCGCATTTCTCGAGATCATAATCGCGCAGGCCCGGGTGCCGGTCGTCGTCGACGCCGGCCTGGGCGCCCCCTCGCATGCCGCCGCCGCCCTTGAGATGGGTGCGGATGCCGTCCTCGTGAACACGGCGATCGCGGTCGCGGCCGACCCGGCCGCGATGGCCGACGCGTTCCGCCGCGGCGTCGAAGCGGGCCGGATCGCATTCGAAGCCGGTCTTTCCTCCGGCGCCCCGGCCTCGGCCGAGGCCCGCGCGACCTCGCCCCTGACGGAGTTCCTAGCCGGATCGACCGCGTGAATCCCGAAGCCATGACTTTTTTCCCGGAGTGGGAGAAGCACTCCTTTGATTCCGTCGCCGCGGAAATCCGGGGCAAGACCCCGGGGGATGTCCGGCGCGCTCTCGCCCGGGCGAACTCCGTACTCGACCTCGACGATCTGGCGGCCCTCCTTTCCCCGGCGGCCGGGCCCTTTCTCGAGGAGATGGCGCAGATCTCCCATCGCCGGACACTGGAGCGGTTCGGGCGCACGATGCAGCTTTACGCGCCGATGTACCTGACGAACGTCTGCTCGAACATCTGCACCTACTGCGGCTTCAGCGCGCAAAACCGCATTCCGCGCAAGGCCCTCGACGATTCCGAGATCGCCGCCGACGCGGCGGTCCTCGAGGGCCACGGATTCGAGCATGTGCTCCTCGTGACCGGCGAATCCTCCCGGTATGGAACCGCCTACCTCCGAAACGCGCTGCGCATCCTCAGGCCGAGATTCTCCAGCCTGTCGATGGAAGTGCAGCCGCTTGGCGAGTCCGACTATGCGGAGCTCGCCTCCGAAGGCCTCAACGCCGTCCTCGTCTACCAGGAGACCTACGATCCCTCCGTCTATCCCCTTCATCACCTGAAGGGCCCCAAGTCCGACATGAGGTTCCGGCTCGAGACCCCGGACAGGATCGGACGGGCCGGCGTGAAGAAGATCGGCCTCGGCGCCCTTTACGGGCTGTCGGACTGGCGCGCCGAATCCTGGTTTGCCGGCTTGCACCTGCGCTACCTCGAGCGCCGCTACTGGCGTTCGCGCTACAGCCTGTCATTCCCGCGCCTCAGGCCGCACGAGGGCCAGGCGGTGGCGGTGACGCCATTTGGCGAGCGCGATCTGATCCAGGCCGCGTGCGCCTTCCGGCTCCTGAGCCGCGAGGTGGAGCTGTCGCTCTCCACCCGCGAGAGCGCCGGATTCCGCAACCACGCCTTTCGCCTGGGCTTCACCTCGATGAGCGCCGGCTCCCGGACAAACCCCGGCGGCTACGCGAGCGCACCGGCCTCCCTCGAGCAGTTCTCGATCGACGACAGCCGCAGCCCCGGGGAAGTGGCCTCGTTTCTGCGCGCTTCCGGCTACGAGCCCGTCTGGAAGGACTGGGACCCGACCTACGACGGGCAGAGGCTTGAACGGGAGGCCCAAGGCGAGCATTGTCTGCGCGAGGCCGCGCCATGAGCGATTTCGTCCGCGAAGAACTCCTCCGCTACCAGCGGCAGCTCGGGCTGGCCGGATTCGGGCCCGAGGCGCAGTTGAGGCTGAAGCGCGGCTCGGTCCTCGTCATCGGCGCCGGCGGCCTCGGATGCCCGGCGCTCCTTTATCTCGCAGCCGCCGGGGTCGGCAAGATCACGATCGTCGACGACGACCGGGTCGACGTGTCGAACCTCCACCGCCAGACCCTGTATCTGGAATCCGACGCGGGCCAGCCGAAGGCGGCCGTGGCCGCCCGGCGCCTGGCCGCCATCAACCCCTGGATCACGATCCAGCCGGTCGAGGAGCGCTTTTCGCGCGCGAACGCGCTGGCGCTCGTCTCGGCCTGCGACGTCGTCGTCGACGGCTCGGACAACTTCTCCACCCGCTACCTGGTCAACGACGCCTGCGTCATCGCCGGCCGGCCGTTTGTCTACGGCGCGGTCCAGGGCTTCGACGCCCAGTTGAGCGTGTTCAACTGGCGCGGAGGGCCGACCTACCGCTGCCTCTTCCCGGAGCCGCCCGCCCCGGGGACCGTCCCCAATTGCGCCGAGGCGGGCGTCATCGGCGTCCTGCCCGGGCTCATCGGGACAGCCCAGGCCTGCGAGGCGATCAAGCTTTTGGCGGGAATAGGCAGGCCGCTGAGCGGGCGGCTGGTCCTCTGGAATGCATTGGGCGCGGATATTCAAACGGTCGCCCTTGCCGCCAACCCCAGGAACCGTGAAATCCGCGAACTTCCTCCCGAGGGCTACGGCGAGGTCTGCGGGACCGGGGACGGACCCTTGACTTCCGCCGCGCATGCGCCGCAGATCGGGAATATGAATTCTGAAAAGGCCGCCGAATTCGGGGCCGTCGAGGAGATCACCGTGACCGAGTTCCGCGAGTCGCTTGCCTGGCCCCGGCCGCCGCAGCTGGTCGACGTGCGCGAAGGGTGGGAGAGGGAACTCGGCGCGATCGAGCCCTCGGTGCATGCTCCCTTGAGCATCCTCAAGGGTGGCACCGCGCCGGGCATTGCCGGGCTCGATCCCGGGGTTCCGACCGTTGTGTATTGCGCCGCGGGCTCGCGGAGCCTTCGGGGCGCCAGGATCCTGCGCGAGCAGAATGGATTTCGCTCCGCGGTCAGCCTTCACGGCGGATTCAAAGCCTGGCAGGGAAGCGCGCGGCCTTCTTCCAATCCAGTATAATCAAATGAAAGTCATCGACATCGCATTCGTTTGCTACGCGGTAAAGGGACTGAAGGCGGCCCAGGCGTTTTACGAAGGCGTCCTCGGGCTCAAGCCGACGGCGACCTATTATATGACTCCGGACCAGGATCAGGGCATGGTCGAATACGACCTTGGCGGGGGCACATTTGCCATCGGTTGCGGCGCGCCCATGTTCAAGCCGGGCGGCAACAATGTGACGGCGGCATTGGAGGTCGAGGACTTCCCCGCGGCGATGAAGAGGGTTTCGGAACGCCACGTTAAGATCCTGATGGAAGCCTCGGAAACGCCGGTTTGCTGGATGGCGCTCATCGAGGATCCCGACGGCAACCCCATCATGCTTCACAGGCGGAAGAACCGCTGAGGCGACCAAATACCCAAGCGGCGGGGAATGGCGTACTTCAACACCCTGCCAGAGACACCGTGCACAGGCGCAGGCGATTTTGCGTATTGACGATCGCCGGCTCCGACAGCGGGGCCGGCGCCGGAATCCAGGCCGACTCGCGCACGATCGGCGCCTTCGGCGGCCACGCCCTGACCGCGATCACCGCTATCACCGCGCAGAACACCACCGGGGTCCTCGCCTGGTGGGCCGTGCCCCCGGATCTCATCCGGCTCCAGATCGAGGCGGTCCTGGCGGACTTTTCCGTCAAAGCGGTCAAGACCGGCCTCCTCCCCGGGCCGGAGGCGATTTTGGCCGTCGTCGCGGCGCTGAAATCGCACGCCAATCTCCCTCTCGTCGTCGATCCGGTGATCGCCTCGACGAGCGGAACAAGATTTCTCTCCGGAGCCGGACTCCGGGCCTTGAGGCTGAAGCTTCTGCCCCGCGCAGCGCTTGTGACGCCCAACTTGCCCGAGGCCGAGGCGCTGACGGGCGTTCGAATCCGGTCCTCCGCCGACGTCGAGCGGGCCGCCCTCCGCCTGCTCGAAACGGGCTGCGGGGCCGTCCTCGTAAAAGGGGGTCACGGTCGCGGAGCGACCTGCCGCGACTGTCTGATGACATCGGCGGGATTGCTCCACTGGTTCGAAAGCCCCCGGATCGCGACCCGCAACACCCACGGGACGGGTTGCGTCCTATCGGCCGCGATCGCCGCCGCCCTTGCCGCCGGCGTGCCGCTTCCGCATGCTGTCGATGGAGCCCGCCGCTTTCTTCTGCTATGCCTCAAATCGAGCCGGAGCCTCCGCTGGGGAAAAGGCAAGGGCCCGGCGTTTGTGCCTCCGGCGCCCTAAAGGGCGGCCGCCGGAGGCATTCCTGGGGGACGATGCTTCGCATCGCCATCTCCGTCCCGGGGCTGGCGCGTAGGAAAATCGAGACTCTGGCCATTTCGGAGAGTTCGAGCTCTTTAGGTCCAAGAGATCGGGATAAGACGACAGTCACAGATAGCCGGTTCTGCTTGACATCAGTATTACAGTAAAGCAGTTTTTCTGCATGAGCACAGCAATCGCGATCTCCCCCCGAGGAACCATAACTTTGCCCATCGAGCTTCGTCGCAAACTTGGATTGGACAAGAGCCACGCTGTTCTCCTGGCCGAAGAGCGTTCGGATGGCATTTTCCTGCACCCCGCGGTAACTGTCCCAATCCGGGAAATCCCAGCGGCGACCGTAAAGAAATGGGTAATGGACGACGAAGACGACGCTGCTAGTGTGAGAATCTCGAAGAGGTGATCGTCTTTCTGGACACTTCGACGATCTTGGCAGCGTGCTGGTCGGCCAAGGGCCTTGCCCATGTTCTAATCGAGCATGGGCCAAGGGCAGGCTGGAGACTCGTCACGGCCGATTACTGCGTTTCCGAGGTCGAAAGGAACGTGCGCAAGCGTCCAGCCGGCCCAGGCCGCTGGCGACAGTTCATCCAGCCGCGTCTTGAACTGGTCGGGTCGATCTGCGTCCTCGACCGGCCGATTGTGTTTGATTCAACCAAGGACAGGCCGGTTCTCCTATCGGCCATCGGAAGCGGAGCCGATTACCTCGTCACTTTGGACAAGGCCGATTTCGGCCATGTCCTCGGCACCGCTGTTTACGGGGTCAAGGTTCGTACACCGAAAACGTTCCTGCTGGAACTGGGAGTCGTGGAGCCGATCTGATACTACCGGGAACCCCCGCGACGCGGGGAGAGAGCTAGCTGAGTTTGACTCCGTTGGCCGTCGCGGCGCGGACGAGGGCGTCTGCCATGTCCGAGGGCGTGGCCGCGACTTCGATACCGCATTCCTTGAAGATCGCTATCTTCGCGGCCGCCGTGTCCTCGGCGCCGCCGACGATCGCTCCGGCGTGCCCCATCCGGCGCCCGGCCGGGGCGGTCGCCCCGGCAATGAATCCCGCGACCGGCTTTCGGCAATGCTCGGCGATCCAGCGGGCGGCTTCGACCTCGGTGTTTCCGCCGATTTCGCCGATCATGATGATTCCCGCGGTGTCCGGGTCCTCGTCGAACATCCTTATGATGTCCAGGTGCGACGTGCCGTTGACCGGATCGCCCCCGATTCCGACGGAGGTGCTCTGGCCGATTCCGCGGAGAGTCAGCTGGTAGACCGCCTCGTAGGTGAGGGTCCCCGAGCGCGACACGACTCCGACACGGCCCTTTTTGTGGATGTACCCCGGGGCGATTCCGATCCGGCAGCCCCCGTTCGAATCGGGGCCGGGGCCGGGGGTCACGATTCCGGGGCAATTGGGTCCGACAAGCCGCGTCGGGTGCCCCTGCATAACGCGCTTCACGCGCACCATGTCGCGGATCGGGATTCCCTCGGTGATCGCAACGGCGAGATCCAGCCCCGCATCGGCGCACTCGAGGATCGCGTCGGCCGCGAAGGGCGGGGGGACGAAGATCGCGGAAACGGAGGCCCCCGTCGCCTTCTTGGCGTCGGCGACCGAATTGAAGATCGGCACCTTGTGACCCGCGTGCTCGAACACTTGCCCGCCTTTGCCGGGGGTTACGCCCGCGACGACCTTCGTGCCGTAGTCGAGCGATAGCCGGGCATGGCGGCCGCCGAAGTCGCCGGTGATGCCCTGAATGAGGATCTTGGTTTCGGGAGAGACGAGAATGGCCATTTTAGGAATTGGGTTTTTCAGGCTTTCTTACGCGGCGACGAGCTTGACGATCTTCTTGGCCGCATCGGCCATGGAGTCGCCGCTCACGATCTTCAGGCCGCTTTTGGCGAGGGTCGCCTTTCCGGCGACGCTGTTGTTTCCCTCGAGCCGCACGACCAGCGGCAGCTTGAGGCCGACCTCGCGGACGGCCTCGACGATTCCGTTGGCGATCACGTCGCAGTCCATGATTCCGCCGAAGATGTTGACCAGGATTCCGTTCACCTTCGGGTCTCCGAGGATGATCTTGAAGGCGGCCACCACCTGTTCCCGCGAGGCGCCGCCGCCGACATCGAGGAAGTTCGCGGGATTTCCCCCGAAATACTTGATGATGTCCATCGTGCTCATCGCGAGCCCCGCGCCGTTGACGAGGCAGGCGATGTTCCCGTCGAGCGCGATGTAGTTGAGCGAGTGCTTGGAGGCCTCGATTTCCTTCGGGTCCTCCTCGTTGAGGTCGCGAAGGGCGAGGATCTCGGGATGGCGGTAGAGCGAATTGTCGTCGAAGGACACCTTCGCGTCGAGGGCCAGGACCTCGCCCTCCGGGGTCGTGACCAGGGGATTCACCTCGACCATAGAGGCGTCGGTCTCCCAGAAAAGCCGGTGGAGACTGCGGATGAGCTTCGAGGCGTTTTTGCCCTCCGCGGCGCTGAAGCCGAGCTTGAAGACGAGATCCCTCACCTGGAAGTCGGCGAGCCCGTACGCCGGGTCGATGAAGACCTTGAAAAGCTTGTCGGGAGTCTCGTGCGCGACCTTCTCGATCTCGACGCCGCCCTCGGTGGAGGCGATGATCACCGGGCGCGAGGAGGCGCGGTCGAGCAGGATCGCCAGGTAGTACTCCTTCTTGATCTTGTTCGCGACCGTGAAGTAGATCGTCTGCACCTTGCGGCCGGCCGGCCCCGTCTGCTTGGTGACGAGCGTGTTGTGGAGCATCTTTGCGGCCATCTCCCGGGCCTCGGCCTTCGACTGGCAGAATTTGACGCCCCCCTTGAATCCGTCGGTGAAGGTCCCCTTGCCCCGGCCGCCGGCGTGGATCTGCGACTTCACCATGGTGGGCCCCTCCGGCAGCACGGCGAGGGCGTTTATGAACTCCTCCGCCGTCGTCGCGGGTGCGCCCTTGGGGACAGGCACTCCGAATTTTTCGAACAAGGCCTTGGCTTGGTACTCGTGGATGTTCATGGATCGATAAAAAGAAGCGTCTAAATCGTTTCAGAAAGGGCGTCCCTTGGCACCCCAAAAAGGTGACTTCCGGCCCCCCGGGATTGTTCCCGGCCCTTAAGAAGCCCCGCTTCAGCCCTTGAGAAGTTCGCGGGCCAGGAACGCGCCCTGGAGGGCGGCGAGTTCCTTGAGGCCGGACTGCGCGAGGGCGAGAAGGCTCCGGAGCTGGTCGTGCGAGAAGGTCGCCTCCTCGCCGCTGCCCTGGACCTCCACGAACTGGCCCCGGCCTGTCATGACGACGTTGAAATCGACCTCGGCGTCCTTGTCCTCGACGTAAGCCAGGTCGAGCAATTCATTGCCCGCGCAGATCCCGACGCTCACGGCGGCGACGGAATCGTTGAGGGGATTGTCGGGGATCCGGCCGGCGTCGATCAGTTTCTGGACGGCGAGACGGGCGGCGAGATAGGCGCCCGTTATGGCCGCCGTCCGCGTGCCGCCGTCCGCCTGGAGGACGTCGCAGTCGATCCAAAGGGTGTTGGTCCCGAGCTTTTCGAGGTCGATGATGGCGCGAAGCGAGCGGCCGATCAGCCGCTGGATCTCGACCGTCCGCCCGTCGATCCGGCCCTTGGCGATGTCGCGGGGCTTTCGCTCGAGGGTCGAGTACGGAAGCATGGAATACTCGGCCGTGAGCCAGCCGCCCTTGACCCCCTGCTGCTTCATCCAGACGGGCACCGAGGGCTCGATCATCGCCGCACAGATGACCCGCGTCGCGCCGTATCGGACGAGGACCGATCCCGTGGCGTAGGGGGCGATTCCGGCGGTGAATTCGACCGTGCGAAGCTGGTCGGCGCTCCTGCCGTCGGCGCGCGGCCCGTTGGAACTCATGACGCGCCGCCCAGCGCCCCGGGCAGGCTTTCCTCGCGCTCGGTCGGCTTGAGGCGGGTTGTCGCCGCGGAGTTCTCCTCCGACATGGAAGCGATGAGGCGGTCGTTGAAATCCTTCGCCGGGTCGTGCCCGATGCGCTTGAGGGCCTGCGTGAGCGCGGCGACCTCCACCAGCCGCGCCATGTCCCGGCCCGGCCGCACGTACAGCGTGATATGCGGCACCTTTTTGTTGAGAATCGTATAGTAGTGCTCCTCGAGCCCGGTCCTCTCCTCGACCGCGTCCGGAGTCCATTCCATGAGGGACACCACCATGTCGATCCGCTTTTCGCGGCGGATCGATTTCACGCCGAACATCTCGGCAATGTTGATGATTCCGATCCCGCGGCACTCCATGTAGCCGCGGTTCAGGTCGCGGCTGGACGCCATGAGCTCCCGCTCGTCGACGAGCTTGATGATGGTGAGATCGTCGGCGACGAGCGAATGCCCGCGCTCGATCAGGGCCAGCGCGCATTCGCTTTTTCCCACCCCGGAATCGCCGCGCAGGAGGACCCCCACGCCGCGGATGTCCAGCGACGTCGCGTGCTCGATCGAACTGGGCGCGAACTCGTTGTCGATGCAAAGGGTCGCCTGGTTGATGAAGTTCATCGTGATCAGCGGCGTCCGGAAGGTCGGCAGGCGCATCGCCCTGGCGACGGCGAGCATCGCGGGCGTGCAGTTGAAATTGCGCGTCAGGACGATGCAGGGCACGTGGCGCTTCACCATCTCGTGGAAGATTTGCGACTGCTCCTCGGGGCTGCGCGTCTTCAGGTAGGTCATTTCGGCGGCGCCAAGCACCTGGATCCGCTTGTTCGCGAAATACTTGAAGAATCCCGTCAGCGCGAGCGCCGGCCGGTTGATGCTCCCCTCCCGGATCAGCCGGTGCAGCCCGTTCCCGCCGGTCACGAGCTCCAATCTCAGCTTCTCGCGGTAGGTCTCGTAGAAATACTCGACCGTTATGCCGTGTATGTCTTTTTGCATGGGGTGGGCCCGGTCTGGGACGGGACGGGAATCTCGCCCCGGGCCGGGCGCCGTGTCAAAGGTTGAAATCCTCCCCCAGGTAGAATTTCCGGGCCTGCTCGTCGCGGATCAGGAACTCGCCCGTCCCCTCGGTGAGCACCTTTCCCTTGTGGATCAGGTAGGCGCGGTCGACGACGCGCAGGGTCTCCCGCACGTTGTGGTCGGTTACCACGATTCCGATGCCCTGCTGCTTGAGGAGCCGGATGATCTTCTGGACCTCCGCCACCGAAATCGGGTCGATCGCCGCAAAGGGCTCGTCCATCAGGAGGAATTTCGGGCGGGTTACGAGGGTGCGGGCGATCTCGAGCCGGCGGCGCTCCCCTCCCGAGAGCGTGTAGGCCTTTTGGCGGGCGACCGTCTCGAGGCCGAGTTCCTCGAGGTGGCGCCGGACCTCCGCCGCGCGCCGCGCGCGCGGAATGCCCACCGCCTCGACGACCGCGCGGATATTGTCGGCGACGGTCAGCTTCCGGAAGACCGACGGCTCCTGCGGAAGGTAGCCGATCCCCTGGCGGGCCCGCATGTGCATGCGCAGCCGCGTGATGTCGAGGCCGTCCAGCCTCACGCAGCCCGAAGTGGCCGGCACGAGCCCCACCATCATGTAAAAGGTCGTGGTCTTGCCCGCCCCGTTCGGCCCCAGAAGGCCGACGATTTCGCCGGCGCCGATCTTCAGGTTGATCCCGTCGACGACGGCGCGAGTTCCGTAGACCTTGACCAGGTTCTCGGTCTCGATCGAGGTGGTCCCGTCGGTCATTTTTGGGTTGGGGAGGCGGGCATCGGCCCGGCCGGGGCCGCCTCCGCGGGCTGGGGCGCCGGCGGCTGCTGGTTCTTGTCGTATCCCAGGTCCTTCATGGGGGGCAGGGTGATCCTCACCTTTTTGCCGGTCACCGTCCGCTGGTTCCGGTGCATCTCGATGACTTCGCCCGTCCCCACCGAATTGTTCCCATGGTCGATGACGGACGGATTCTCGGTCAGGACGACCTTGTCCTCGGCGGGCAGAAACTCCGCCCGCCCGCAGATCGCCTCGCGATCGCCCTGCCAGATGTGAACGTGCCCCGTCGCCAGCATGTACTTGAGCTGGTCCGGATTGCCGATCGTGTCCGTCTTGTTGGCGAGCTTCGTCGTTATGGTCCTCATCCAGTCGCACGTCATCCTGAGGTTCGTGCCCGTGACGACGACGTTGCCCGTGCAGACCGTGGTGGTTTCGGTGTCGGTGCTGGTGCTTTCCAGGGAATCGCTCGTGATCACGGTCTGCTCCGGCGCCTCCGCCCCGCGAAGCAGCGCGGGAGCCGGCAAAAAGAGGAGAAGGAGGGCGAGGGCCGGTTTCATTTGAGCATGTCCCCGAGTTTCATGTTGAAGACTACCCGCGCGTTGCGGTGGATGGAAACCTTTTCCCCCTCCTTCCGGTAGGTCCAGTCCTCCCCGCTGATCTCGACGTTGTCCCGGATTACGCGGACCGCACCCGGGCCGGTCGCGATGTTTTCCTTCGGAAAGTAGCTCGCCTTCGAGCTGAGAAGGACGCTCGTGACCCGCGCATCCTTGTCGCCCGAAAAAACGGTGATCTCGATGTTCTCGACGTCAATTCGGTCGGAACTGACCGGGAACACCCGGTCCCCGCGCAGGCTCATCGAGCGGAAGCCGTCCTTCGTGAATAGCGGGAGCTGCCAATCCTGGGCTGGGGCGAGGCCGGACACCCCGGATTGGTCGGCGCCCAGAAGGGGGATCGCAAGCGCGGACAAAAGCAGCAGGAAGAGGGTCTTTATGGAATGGGACGCGGCCACACGGGGTTCTTTGAGGCGCTTCGTCACAATAAGTTCCGGTGGCTGCACAATTTGCGGAAGATGGTCATGCCTTGGGCCGGGGGGCCAGAAACTCGCAGATTTCCCGCACGGCGCCGTAGCCGGCGGCGCGCCCGGTCACGCATCCGGCGGCGGCAATGGCCGCCGGCATTGCGGTTGGAACGGTGACGCCGAGCCCGGCCCACTTCAGGGCCGGTGCGTCGATGTCGTCATCGCCCATGTAGATGCACTGCGCCGGCGCGAGCTTGAGCTGCGCCGCCACCTCCTGGAGGGCCGCGAGCTTGTCGGTCCGCCCCTGGATCAGGCGGGTGATCTTGAGCTCGTTCGCGCGCACGGTCGTCGCGCCCGACTTGCGTCCGCTGATCCAGGCGACCGCGATTCCCGCATCCAGGACGCGGCGCAGGCCCAGGCCGTCGAGGACCGAGAAGTGCTTCGTCTCGATCCCGTCGGCGGAAACGGCGACCGTCCCGTCCGTCAGGATCCCGTCGACGTCCATGGCGAATAGCCGGACGCCGCGCCAGAATTCCGGCGGGATGGAAGACAGGGTCAATTCAGCCATGAGGTGATTTGCTCGATCACTTTTTTCGCAGTCGGCCGGAAGACCGATTCGAGCTCGGAGGCGAAGGGCACCGGAAGGTCGAGCGAGGCGATCCGAAGCGGGGGGGCCTTGAGGGAGGCAAAATGCCTTTCGGCGAGCCGGGCGACCAGCTCCGCCCCGAACCCGTGGGTGATCCGGCCCTCATGCAGGACGATGAGCCGGCCCGTCTTCACAAGCGACGATTCGATCTCCCCGAGGTTGAGCGGCGAGAGGGCCCGCAGGTCGAACAGCTCGATCGAAGTCTCGTATTCCGAGGCGAAGTATTCGCAGGCCTCGGCGGCGATGTGGGTCATTTCGCCGTACGTGATCAGGGTCGCGAAATCGCCCTCCCTCAGTCGCCGCGGTTTCCAGATTTCGCGGTAATTCGGATCCCACACGACCTGCCCCTTGCCGCGCCGGTACAGGGCCTTGTGCTCAAAAAGAAGCACCGGATTGTTGTCCTCGTAGGCGGCCAGCATCGCGTTGAATGCGTCCTGGGGCGTGCTGGGGTAGAGCGCCTTCAATCCGGGCATCGCCAGAAACACCGACTCCAGTTCCTGGGAATGAAAGGATCCGAGGCCGACCGAGCCGCATGGCAGGCGCAGCACCAGGGGGCAGGCTGCGCCCGAGCGAAAGCGCATGGTGGCGGCATTCAGCGTGATCTGGGTCATGGCCTCCGTCGAAAAGTCGGCGAACTGGAATTCCTCGATGGGACGGTGCCCGTTGAGCGCAAGGCCGATCGAATAGCCCGTGCAGCTGCTTTCGGCCAGCGGCGTGCTGAAAACGCGCGGGCGCCCGAACTCCGCCAGCAGGTCCTCGGTCACCTTGAATGCGCCGCCATAGGTCCCGATGTCCTGGCCCAGGATGATCGACTCCGGGCGCTCGGCGAGGATCTTTCGAAGGGCGCGGTTGAGCGCCTGGGCGAAGGTCAGGTTCTCCGCTGCTCCGGAGTCGGCCGATTTCGGATGAATGCCCGGCGCCCACGGCAAGGGAGCGGAGGGAGGGGCGAAGAGATCCGCCTCCATGGCCGCCGCATCCGTGTGGGGGCGGGGCACGGCGAGCGAAACCTGAAAGCAGCTTTCGACAAAGGCGTCGACCGCCGACTCGATCGAGGCGACCCGGGCTTCGCCCGCCAGGGCCGCGACTTCGGCGCGCAGGCGGGGCACCGGATCGCCCGCAAGGAATTCCTCGAGTTCGCCCGGCTTCAGGTAGCTGCAGGTGTCGTAGGCGGCATGCCCGCGAAGGCGCAGGGTCCGGGCCTCGACCAGCATCGGGCGCGATGTCGAGCGGACCTTGGCGATCACCGATGCCAGGGTGGTCGCGCAGGCCCTTGCGTCGGTTGCGTCGACGACCAGGCCCTCGATTCCATAGGCCGCCGCGCGCTTCCACAGCTCCGTGCCGGCGGCAAACTGCTCGCTCACGGGCGTCGAGTACGCGTAGCGGTTGTTTTCGATGACGAAGACGACCGGCAGCGACAGGAGGGAGGCGAGATTGAGCGACTCGTGGACGTCGCCCGTGCTCGACGATCCGTCGCCGAAGAATGCGAAGCCGACGGCCTTTCGACCCAGGCGCCGCTGGGAGTCGGTGGCGCCGAGGATGACCCCGCACATGGCGCCCAAATGGCTGATCATCGGGATCGACCGGTTTGCGGGGTCCCCGTGATGGATGTTGCCCTCCCGGGCCTTCGTCGGGCTGCCGGCGTTGGCGAAGTACTGGTTGAGGTGCTCGCACAGGTGGCCGCTCCAGATGAGATGGCCGCCCAGGTCCCTGTGGGTGAAGGAGACGACGTCGGTCGACTTGTCCGCGAGAAGGGCGAGCGGGATGATCAGGCCCTCGTTCCCCTGGCCCCCGGTCAGGGTGCCCTTCATGAGGCCCTGGCGGAAGAGGTCCAGGTTGCGGTTGTCCACGCTCCTCGCGTAGTGCATCCAGGCATAAATCCGCAGGAGGGCTTCAGCGGGTTTTTGCTCCAGCTCCGAGGCGCGCAAGTTGCGCGCTGCCAGGAATTCGGGCGGGGTTGGGTAGGCCATGTCCAATCCCAAAGGCTGAAGGCGCCGGGCGGACGGGGCAAGCGAGAGATTTGGATCGGCCGATCCCCGCCGGCCCAACCGGCGCCTACTCCGCCACAGGGGCGGATATGGCGTCGATCCTCCTCATCACTTCGGGCGTGAGCTTGTCCGCGACCTCCAAAGCCCCGAGGTTTTCCCGGATCTGCTCGACCCTCGAGGCGCCGAGAATCACGGTGCTGACCCTCGGATTCCTGAGGCACCAGGCGATCGCCAGGCTCGGCAGCGGGACGCCGAGTTCGCCCGCGATCTTCGCGAGCTTCTGGACGGCGGCCAGCCGCGGGCCGGCGTCCGGCCCGGTGAGTTCCTCCCGCAGCCATTCGAGCCCGGGAACATTCAGGCGCGAATCGAGCGGCACGCCCTGGTTGTACTTTCCGGTCAACAGTCCGCTCGCAAGGGGGGACCAGATCGTGGTTCCGAGGCCGGGCGAGTCGAAGATCGGCGCAAGTTCCTTCTCCACGCGCTTTCGATGAAACAGGTTGTACTGCGGCTGCTCGACGACGGGCGGATGGAGGTTGTGCCGGGCGCACGCCTCGAAGGCCCCGCGCAATTGCCCCGGCTCCCACTCGCTCGTCCCCCAATAGAGCACCTTCCCCTGGACGATCAGGTCGTGCATGGCCCGCGCGGTCTCCAGAACCGGCGCCTCCGGATCGGGCCGGTGGCAGAGATAAAGGTCGAGATAGTCCACCTGCAGCCGCCGCAGCGCGGCGTGGCAGGCTTCCGTCACGTGCTTTCGCGAAAGCCCCGTCTCGTTGGGCCGGTCGCCGTCGGAGCCAAAGAACACCTTGCTCGAGACGAGGTAGCTGCTTCTCCGCCATCCGGCCTGCTTGAGGATCGCCCCCATGACGATCTCCGCCTGACCGTCCGCATAGGCCTCGGCGTTGTCGAAGAAATTGACCCCCGCGTCATACGCGGCGTGGAGCAGCTTCTTGGCGACCGGATCGCCGATCTGCTTTCCGAAGGTCACCCAGGCGCCGAATGACAGCGCGCTGATCTTGAGTCCCGTGGGTCCCAGCTGGCGGTATTGCATAAAGTTCTTGGACCTCAGACCTCCAGTATTGAATGGAATTCAATACTGGAGGTCTGAGGTTTTCATCCGTCGATTTTCCTGAGCCGCGCGATGTGGCGGCCGCCCTCGAAGGGGGTGACGAGCCAGATGCGCACGAGCTCGATCGCCATCTCCTGCGAGATGGTTCGCTCGCCGATCGAGATGCAGTTCGAGTCATTGTGCGAGCGGCTCCACGTGGCCGTCTGCTCGCTCCAGCAGACTGCGCAGCGCACACCCTTCTCCCGGTTGGCGACGATCGCCTCCCCGTTGCCGGAGCCCCCGATGACGATCCCCCGCTCGAACTCGCCCCGGGCGACGGCCTGGGCGACCGGGCGGATGAAGTCGGGATAGTCGCAGGGCGCCTCCGAACTGGTGCCGAAATCACGGACGGTGTGGCCCTCCGCAAGGAGCCACGCCTTGATGGCTTCCTTGTACTTGAACCCGGCATGATCCGAACCGATCGCGATCGTGAAATGATTCATGGGGCGGCCACAATTTTGGTTTCCGCGAAATGCGTCAACCTCCGATGATCGACCAGAACGCCTCGGAGTCGATGAGATCCGGAAGAAGGGCCGTCGGGCCGTGGGCCGCGAGTTCCGACGTCGAATGGCCGCCCGATGCGACCGCAAGCGAGTTGGCCCCGATGGCCTGGGCGCACCGGACGTCGTGCGGGGTGTCGCCGATCACCCAGACCTCCTTCGGGGCGAACTCGATCCCGTGGACTTCGCGGGCGCGCCGCAGTCCATACGGCCCCAGGTCGTCGCGCCGCTCGCTGTCGTCCCCGAAGGCCCCGAACGGGAAGTGGTGCCAGAGCCCGTGGCGGCAAAGCTTGATTTCGGCCGCCCGCCTCGAGTTGCCGGTCAATAGCCCCTGGGCGATCTTCCCCCGCGCGGGAGCCGCCTCGAGGAGGGAGCTCACCCCGGGCAGAACCCGGCCGCCCGGCTTCTCCATTTCCCCCGGGAGGGCTTCGATATAGACTTCCAGATACTTACGAATGTTTTCTTCGCTGGCGGGCACATTGCAGCGGGCGAATATCTGGCGTATAATCAATCTGTCGGTGGAACCCGCATATTCGATGCCTTCCGGAAGGTTACCTATGCCGAAGACATGGTCCAACGCATGCCGCAGGGCCCGGAGGCTCGCGCCTCCGGTGCTGATGAGAGTCCCGTCTATGTCCCAAAGAAGGAGGAGTGGCATGCGAAACAAATTGCACGAAATGCCGTCTTATTGGGTGGGGGAAACCCACGGATAAGCGCAGCACAATTTACAACCAGACTGAACCCATCCTCGCGCCATGAAAACAAAAACATTGGTCCTCCTTAGCGCCGCCGCGCTGGGCGCGGCGTTGCTCGCGGGTTGCGACACTCCGGAGACCCGCATCCGAAGCAACCCCGAGGCGTTTGCGCGCCTCAATCCCGACCAGCAGTCGCTCGTCAAGGCCGGCCGGGTCGGAATCGGATTTGACATGGAAGCCGTGAAGCTCGCGCTCGGAAATCCGGACCGCATCACCGTCCGGACGACCGCGCAGGGGCAGACCCAGGTCTGGCACTACGTGGAATTCGTTTACTATGACTCCGGCTATCTCTATCCGGGGCCCATGTACTGGGGCGGCGCATGGGGCGGATACGGGCGCCGCGGCGGCTGGGGCGGATGGGGCTGGGGCGGTTACGGCGGTTGGGGTTGGTGGGGACCGTTCGAACCCGCCCAGGCCCAGCCCTACGACCGTTTCCGGGTGGAGTTCCAGAACGGCAAGGTCACCAACTTCGCCCAGGAGATGCAGAGTTGACTAGCCCCGCGGCGCGACCGCGCTCGCCTGGCGCACCTCGACCTCGACCCGCAGTTCGCGGGTCTTCGCTCCGCGGTAGGTCCCGCTGACGGGGCGGATGTCGGCGTAATCGCGGCCGACGGCGACCTTGATGTACCGCTCGTCCGCGGTGCGCGCGTGCGTGGGGTCGTAGGCCGCCCAGCCGTAACCCGGGATGAACGCCTCCACCCAGGCGTGGGAGGCCTCGGATTCCCCGGGCTTGCGGTCCTCGTTGAGGAAATAGCCGCTCACGTAGCGCGCCGGAATGCCCATGCAGCGGCATAGTCCGAGGGTCACGTGGGCAAAATCCTGGCATACCCCCGCCCGAAGGGACAGGGCGTCCGTGGCCCGCGTGCTGATGCCCGTGGCTCCCGTCCGGTAGGCAAACGTGCCGTGGACATGCCCGGAAATCCTAATGACGTCGCTCCAGACATCTCCCCGCCCGGCGGCCAGGGCATCCTGGGCTTCGCGCCACAATTCGGGTGCGAGCGGCACATATTGGGAATCGGTGCAGAACTCGGCCTGCATCTCGCGCTCCGGGGATGCGGCCAGTTCCGCGGGCGAAACGGCGGGCACGGCCTGCCGCCCCGCCTCCGGCACGGTCTCGACCTCGGACTCGGCCTCGACGACGAGGCTCCGGTGCCCCTCCAGGATCTCGAAATAATGAACGGTGTTCCCGTGAAAATCGGGATAGTCGCTCACCGGCGCCTTCGGCTTCAGGCGAAGGGCGAAGGAGCGGCAGGCCTGGGCCTCGTTGTCCACGGGGCGGAGGCGCACCTCGTTGAAGCTGTCCCGGGCCTCCCCGGCGTACAGGAAGGTGGTTCGGTGTAGAAGATTGAGAAGCATGCGGGCCGATGGCAGGCCACGGGAACGGCTGGGCGGCCCGCGACACCTCTGGCGATCTATTGTTGTTGCTGCACTTGCTGCTGCTGGTGCTCCTCCGGAGCGACTTCGACCGGATAAAACATGGTTGTCTGAATCACCTCATCGCTGATCCGGTCAAGGGATTTCTGAACCTCGATGAGGAATTCATGCAGGCCCTGCTTCAGCACGTCGGTGATCGTGAGCGACTGGAGATCGGAGAGGAGCCGGCTGGCGGCCCGCCCCGCCGCCGTTCGCCTTCGGGCGCCCGACTCCGAGAGGATCCGGCAGAGGAACCCGTCGATCTGGGTCACGCAGTAGTGGAGCGAGCGCGGGAATGACTCCGAGAAGATCAGGAACTCGGCGACCTTCCACGGAAGGATCTCATGCACGTAAAACCGGTGGTAGGACTCAAGGGCGCTCGCCGAGCGCAGCACGGCCTGCCACTGGGCGGTGTCCACGGCGCCCCCGACGTCCTCGGCGCTCGGCAAGAGGATGTGGTACTTGACGTCGAGGATCCGGGTCGTCTTGTCCGCCCGCTCGATCAGTTTTCCGAACTGGATGAATTCCCAGCCCTCGTTGCGGGAATACGTGGACTCGGTCAGCCCCTGGAAGAGGTGCGAGTGGCGCTTGATGTCCTGGAGGAACTCGTACGGGCCCGTGGCCCAGATTTCGGCCGCGGTGCGCGCCTTCAGGTACAGGTACAGCTCGTTGATCGTCTCCCACATCTCGGCCGAGATCTGGTCGCGGATCATGCGGGCGTTCTCGCGCGCGGAATTGACGCAGGAGAGGATCGAGTTGGGGTTGCGCAGGTCGAGCGCCAGGAAATCCGTCACGTTGCGGCTGTCGGCGGTCTCATGAATGGTCCCGAAGAGGGCCCGGTCCTCCAGGCTGGCGAGGATCGAGTCCCAGTGCTCCTCGGGGAAGTTGTCCTCGAGGCCCTGGAAATCCAAAAGGAACTGGAGATTCACGTCGAGCAGCCGGGAAATGTTCTCGGCCCGCTCGATGTACCGGCTCATCCAGTATAATGAGTGCGCGACCCTTGAGAGCATCACGCTCGCCTGGGAGTTGTAGGAGGGAAAACGGGTGGGCGGCATGGGTGATTCCTCAGGCTTCTCCCTGGAGGACCCAGGTGTCCTTGGAGCCTCCGCCCTGCGAGGAGTTGACGACGAGCGAGCCCTTCCGCAGGGCGACGCGGGTGAGGCCCCCCGGGGTGACCGTGACCTTCTCCCCGTACAGGATATAGGGGCGCAGGTCGATGTGGCGGCCCTCCAGGGATCCCTCGCACCAGGTCGGCGAGCGCGAAAGCATGACCGGGTCCTGGGCGATGAAATTGCGCGGGTTGGCCGCGACCTTCGATCGGAACTCCCCGATCTCCTCCTTCCTGGCCGCCGGGCCGATCAGCATCCCGTACCCGCCCGCCTCGTTGGCGGACTTGACGACCAGTTTGGCGATGTTCTCCAGGATGAATTTCCGGTCGGTCGGATTCGATGCGAGATACGTCGGCACGTTCGGAAGGATGGGCTCCTGGTCGAGGTAGTACTTGATGATCTTGGGCACGTAGGCGTAGATCACCTTGTCGTCGGCGACTCCCGTCCCGATCGCGTTCGCCAGGGCCACATTCCCCTCCCTGTACGCGGAGACGAGCCCCGGCACCCCGAGGACAGAGTCGTCCCGGAACACCATGGGATCGAGGAAGTCGTCGTCGATCCGCCTGTAGATGACGTCGACCGGCATGAGGCCCGCCGTCGTCCGCATGAAGACGCGGGCGTCGCTGACCACGAGGTCGCGGCCCTCGACGATCGGGATCCCCATCTGGCGCGCCAGGAAGGAGTGCTCGAAAAATGCGCTGTTAAAAACCCCCGGCGTCAGCAGGACGACGTTCGGCTTTTCGGTCCTTCGGCTCGAGATGAAGCGAAGCGCCTTCAAGAGCTGGTCGGAATAGCCCGCGACCGGCCGGACCCCGTAGCTTTGGAACAGAGTGGGGAAGGCCCGGCGCATCGCGGCCCGGTTCTCGATCATGTACGAAACCCCCGAGGGGCACCGGAGATTGTCCTCGAGGACGAGGTAGCGGCCGTCGTGGTCGCGGATCAGGTCCGTCCCGCAGATATGGACGTAGATGTCGCGCGGCACCGAGAAATTCATGAACTCCCGCCGGAAATGCTTTGCGCTCAGGATCTGCGCGGCCGGGACGACCTTGTCCTTCAATATCTTCTGCTTGTGGTAGATGTCGTGCAGGAAAAGGTTCAGCGCCGTGATCCGCTGGATCAGGCCGGCCTCGATCCGCTTCCATTCGCTGGCCGGTATGATCCGCGGGATGAGGTCGAAGGGGAAGATCCGCTCCGTGCCCTCCGAGTCGTTGTAGACGGTGAAGGTGACGCCGCGGCGCAGGAACGCCATTTCGACGGCCGCCCGGCGGCTGTTGAAATCGGTTTCCGGCAGGGTGTCGAGCCGCTCGGTGAGCCGGCGGTAGTGGGGGCGCACCTGCCCCCCGGCGCCGATCATCTCATCGAAAAATTCACCGGGATTATACTTGGGACTTAGAATCGACACAGTAAGGGTTTGCCGACTTCGCTTGGCCGGCTGCCCATTCCATAGCAGGTCCCTTGCCACTATGCCCCCGGAATAGAAGGGGTCTAAATCGCATGAATGGCGGATTTGGAGACGGCCAAGCCCGCTTCCTTAAGCGCTTCGCTCAGGGTGGGGTGGGCATGGATGGTCCGGCCGAGATCCTCGGCGCTGCCCCCGTATTCCAT
The DNA here is from genome assembly GCA_050015855.1 of Opitutaceae bacterium. GTDB lineage: Bacteria > Verrucomicrobiota > Verrucomicrobiia > Opitutales > Opitutaceae > Palsa-1447. Next base: position 26,022 of record JBEKAO010000011.1, read on the forward strand.
GTGGGTCACGACCTCGGAAATGAGTTCCGAGGCCCCATGGCCGATGATCTGGGCGCCCAGGATCCGGTCGGTCTTCGCGTCGGCGATGATCTTCGCAAAACCGTCCGTCGCATCCGAGGCGATGGCCCGGCCGTTTGCCGCGAAATTGAACTTTCCGACCCGCACCTCGCGCGATTGCGCCCTGGCCGCATCCTCGCCGAGGCCCACACCCGCGAGCTCGGGCTCGGTGTAGACGATTCCCGGGACCAGGTCCCAGTTCACATGCCCCGCCCGGCCCGCGATCCACTCGGCGACCGCGACCCCGTCCTCCTCGGCCTTGTGCGCGAGCATGGGGCCGGCGACGACGTCTCCGATCGCCCAAACTCCGGCGGCCGTCGTCCGCAGGTGCGAATCCACCCGGATGCGCCCCTTCCCGTCCAATTCGACCCCGGCCTTTTCCAGGCCGAGGCCGCCCGTGAACGGGCGCCGGCCGACCGCGACAAGCACCTTGTCCGCCGGAAACTCCAGGGCCTTCCCGTCGCGCTCGGCCGTCAGGACGAAGGGAGCCGCCTTCCCCGGCCCCGCGGCCGGATTGAACCCCGTCACGTTCACCCCGGTTTCGATCTTCAGCCCCTGTTTTTGCAGGATCCGCGCAAACGTGCGAACGACATCGTCGTCGTAATTGGCCAGGATCTTCGGAAGAAACTCGACGATCGTCACCTCGCTTCCGAGCCGGGCCCAGACCGAGCCCAATTCGACGCCGATCGCCCCGCCTCCGATGACGACGAGCTTTCCGGGGACCCTGTCGAACGCGATCGCCTCGTCGCTCGAAACAACGGCTTTCCCGTCAAATTTCATGAATGGCAGCTCGACCGGGACGGAGCCGGTCGCGATGACGATGGCCGCGGCCGTGAGCGAACTGCGCGCTCCCGATTCGGCCAAAACCTCGACGGTGTTCGCCGAGGCAAAGCGGGCGGAGCCCGCCACGACCGTGACCGCCCGGGCCTTCGCCAGCTGGGCCACGCCGCCGACCAGCTTCTGGACGACCGCGTTTTTCCGCTTCATCAGGGTCTCCAGATCGAGGCCCACTCCGCCCAGCCTTATCCCGTGCGAGGCGGCGCGATCCTTCGCAAATGCGAACTCTTCCGAGGAGTACAGCAGGGCCTTGCTCGGGATGCAGCCCACGTTGAGGCAGGTGCCGCCGAGGGTCGGCCGCTTTTCGACCAGCGCCACCTTGAGCCCGAGCTGCGCCGCGCGGAAGGCGCAGACATATCCGCCCGGTCCGGCGCCGATTACGATCAAATCAAGCTTGTCCATGGACTTGTCCGCCCGGGCGCTCAGATGCTCAGGAGGAGCCGCGCCGGATCCTCGATCGCCTGCTTCACCTTGAGCAGGAAGGTGACCGCCTCGCGTCCGTCGATCAGCCGGTGATCGTAGCTCAGGGCCAGGTACATCATCGGGCGGATGACGACCTGCCCCCCGACGGCCACGGGCCGCTCGACGATCGAATGGAGCCCGAGGATGGCGCTTTGCGGCGGATTGATGATCGGGGTCGAAAGCATCGAGCCGAAGATTCCGCCGTTTGTGATCGTGAACACCCCTCCCTCGAGCTCCTCCAGGGTGATCTTGTTCTCCCTCGCGCGCCTGGCCGCCTCCGCGATCGCGAGCTCGATCTGCGCCATGCCCAGCCGGTCGCAGTCCCGGACGACCGGCACCATCAGCCCCTTCTCGGTCGAGACTGCGATCCCGATGTCGTAGAAGTGGTTTTCGATGATCGTGTCCCCGTCGATCTGGGCGTTCACGCCGGGCACCTCCACGAGCGCGTTCACGACCGCCTTCGTGAAAAACGACATGAAGCCCAGCTTGATCCCGTTCTTCTTCACAAAATCGTCCTGGTAGCGGGCGCGCAGCGCGACCACGGCCGACATGTCGACCTCGTTGAAGGTCGTCAGCATCGCGGACTCCTGCTTCGCGGCGACGAGCCTCTGGGCGATTCGCAACCGAAGGGGCGAGAGCTTGCGCCGCGTCTGCCGCTCGCCCGCCTTCGCTGAAACTCCGGCGGGCGCTGCCGCGGGAATGGATGGCGGAGCGCCGGGGGCCGCCTCGGCGGCGGCCAGCATGTCGCCCTTGGTCACCCGTCCCGCCTTGCCCGTCCCGGAAACGGACTTGGGATCGATCCTGGTCTCCTCCGCCAGCCTGCGGACGGCGGGCGACTGGGCGATCGCCGGTGCCGGCTCCGCGACCGGTACTGCGGTGCCCGGCGTCGCAGCGGCGGATGTGTCGATGGTCGCCACCACCTCGCCGATCTTCACGTCCGCCCCGGCCTTGGCCTTCAGGGCGATCCGGCCCGCCGACTCCGCGGTGCCCTCGGTCGTGATCTTGTCGGTCTCGAGCTCAAAAAGCGGCTGGTCCTTCTTGACGAGATCTCCGTCGCCGACGTGCCATTTGACAAGGACGCCGGAGGAGATCGATTCGCCCATGGGCGGGATTTTGACTTCGATTGAGGGCATGGTGGCGGGATGAAGGGTAAGCCGGCGCGCCTACAACGCAAAAGCGTCCTTCAGGAGCGCTTCGAGTTCGATCCGGTGAATGGCCAGGAGGCCGACCGACGGGGAAGAGGAGGCGTCGCGGCCGGCATACACGGGTTTGCGCCCGAAGATCGCCTCGAGTTGGGGTGCAATCCAGGACCAGGCCCCCATGTTCTGGGATTCCTCCTGGCACCAGACGAGCCTTGCCGCCCCGTGGTGCCGGGCAATCGCGCCAAGCCTCTCCGAATGGAGGGGGTAAAGCTGCTCGACCCGGACGATTGCGGCGCTCTGCCGCGTTTTTTCCCGGTGCTCGACCAGGTCGTAATAGACCTTTCCGGAGCAGAGAATCAACCGCTCCGCGCCTCCGGGACCCGCCGCCGAAAAGAGCGGGTCGTCGATGATCTCCTGGAAGGATCCGCCCGTGAAATCCCCCACCGGCGAGACAGCCGAGGGATGGCGCAAAAGCGACTTCGGGGCCATGATGACAAGCGGCTTCCGGAATTCGCGCATCACCTGGCGCCGTAGGATGTGGAAGTACTGGGCGGGAGTCGTCAGGTTCGCGACCTGGATGTTGTTCTCCGCGCAGGATTGCAGGAACCGCTCGAGCCTTGCGGAAGAATGCTCCGGACCCTGCCCCTCGTAGCCGTGCGGAAGCAGGAGTACGATGCCGCTCGCGCACTGCCACTTGGACTCCCCGCTCACGATGAACTGGTCGATGACGACCTGGGCGCCGTTCGCAAAATCGCCGAACTGGGCCTCCCATGCGCAGAGCATGTTCGGATAGTCGACCGAATAGCCGTAGTCGAACCCGAGGACGGCGGCTTCGGACAAAAGCGAATTGTAGACGCAGAATCGCGCCTGCTTTTCATCGAGGTTCTTCAGGGGCGCGTACTTTTCCCCGGTATCGACGTCGGCCAGGACCGCGTGGCGGTGGCTGAAGGTTCCCCGCTCGCAGTCCTGCCCGCTCAGGCGGATCGGGATTCCCTCGACCAGGAGGGAGCCGAATGCGAGCGCCTCGCCAAGGCCCCAGTCGACGGGCCCTCCGTTCTTGAAGGCCTTCGCCCGGTTCTCGATCAGGCGCCTGACCTTCGGGTTTGCCTTGAATCCGGATGGAAGCGCCGAAAGCCCCGTGACGATCGCGGCCAGCCTTTCGGCCGCAACGCCGGTTGCCACCGGAGCGTGGCTGTACTCGGGCTGGAAAACGGCGGTCGATCCCTTGAACGGATCGCCCGGCCTGGCGCGCTTCGCCGCTTCGCGCGCCTTTGCCCGGGCCAGGTTTTCCTCCAGGGCCTCGGAGTACTCGGCCTTGATCGCGTCGACCTTCGCCGGGGTCAGGCTCTGCCCGGCGACGAGATCCTCCGCGTAGATCGCCGACACGAGCGGGTGGCCCGCGATCTTCCGGTACAGGGTCGGCTGGGTGAAGGACGGCTCATCGGTCTCGTTGTGCCCCTGCCTTCGGAAGCAGACCATGTCGATGAACACGTCGCGCTTCCATCTCACCCGGAATTCGAGGGCCAGCTGCGCCACCATGCAGACCGCCTCCGGATCGTCCCCGTTGACGTGGAAGATCGGCGCCTCGATCATCTTCGCCACGTCGGTGCAGTAATGGCTCGATCGCGCGTCCCCGGGATCGGTCGTGAATCCGATCTGGTTGTTGATCACGAAATGGAGCGTGCCCCCGGTCCGGTAGCCCGGAAGCTGGGAAAAGTTCAGGGTCTCCGCCACGATTCCCTGGCCGGCCAGGGCGGCGTCGCCATGGATCAAGAGCGGGAGGACGCGCCTCCGCTCCTCGATGTCGTTCCGGATCCGCAGGCGGGCCCTCGCCTTGCCCTCGACGACCGGGTCCACGATCTCGAGGTGCGACGGATTGGCGGCCAGGCGCACCTCCACTTTTTTGCCGCCCGAGGTCTTCAGGACCGATTCATATCCCAGGTGGTACTTCACGTCGCCGTCGCCGGCGACCGAGTCGGGGATGTAGTTTTCGGAAAACTGCTCGAAGAGCTGGTCGAATGACTTCCTCATGACGCTGCAAAGGACGTTCAGCCGCCCCCGGTGCGCCATGCCCATGACGATTTCCTCGACCCCCACGTCCGGGCAGTGGTCGACCACGGCGTCGAGCGCCGCGATGATCGTCTCCCCGCCCTCGAGCGAGAAGCGTTTCTGGCCGACGTATTTTGTGTGCAGGAACTTTTCGAAAAGCTCGGCCTTGTGGACCTGCCGGAGAATCCGCAGCTTCCGGGGCGCGGTGAAGCTCGGCTGCAGCCGGCTCGATTCGATCCTTTCCTGGAGCCACCTGCGGCAATCCTGGTCCTGGATGTGGGCGTACTCGACGCCCACGTGCCCGCAGTACGTCCGGCTCAGCTCGGAGACGATTTCCCCGAGGCTCATCTGCCCGCCCCCGAGATAGGTGCCGATGTCGAAACTTGTCCCGAGGTCCGCCTCGGACAGCCCGAACTCGGCAAGCGCGAGCTTCGGGGTTGGCGCTGGCGCCGGATTCAGGGGGTCGATGTGGGCCTGCAGATGTCCGATGGCGCGGTACGCTGCGATGAGGTCGTGGACATGCGACTGCTTGAGGCTGTCGATGATCGCGACGCCCTTTTCCTCCTTCGCAAGCCTCTCCGCCGAGAGCATCCCTCCGTTGCTTCCAAGCGCAAAACCCTGGAAAAACGCCCGCCATGTCGGATCGACCGCATCGGGGTTGTCGAGCCACGCGCGGTGCATCGTCTCGATCAGCTCCGCGTTTGCAGAAACGGGAAGGGACATTCCAGCCGCTTGACGTGAATTAGACGACGTTTTGACCGGCACAGGGATTAATGGGTCTCTTGGCATGCAGTCTATTAGCAGAAGTTTTTATCAACCCTGAATGCGAAGCCGCTTAATACAAGTTTTGGGGAAAGCCGGCGACCGGGATTGCAAATGAGCTTAACGTAGGTAACAGACAGATTAGAATATGTCACCGACCGACACTCAATCCCACATCAAAGATCATCTGATCGCACTCCTAAACGGCATCAAGAATTCTGATGGGCATGCGGTTGCCGGCGAGCTCGCCAATCTGGAGGAGATCCTCGAAAAAGAGGCGGGCCATCTCCCGAAGGAACTGGTGCATCTTCTTAGCCGGCGAAGCTATGCCCGGGCGTTCGAGTACCTCGGTGGCGAAGCGCCGTCGAAATGATCCCGGGAGGGAAAGTGCCGACCGAGGGAGGCGACAGCCTCTCGCAAAACCCATTCGCCAGCCTGGACAAGGCCGGTTTGCCGGAAAAGGCTCCCTCCGCAGGACCCGCGCCGGGGCGCGCTCCATCCCAATCCCCCGCCGGCCGCGGGAAGGGAAACCGGGGCCGCGTGGACATCATCCGCGAGACCGGCGGGCGCGCCGGAAGGACGGTCACGGTCGTCTCCGGATTCATCGGAATCGGCGGGCCCGAAAAGGAGAGCCTCGCAAAGCAGATGCGCGCCGCGTGCGGTTGCGGCGGAACGGTCAAAGAGGGCCGGATCGAGATCCAGGGCGACCAGCGTGAGACGGTTGCCCGGATCCTGGCAGAGGCCGGGTTTCGTCCGGTGTTCGCCGGCGGTTAGCTGACCGGCGCAAGCACCTCCCGGAGCTTGGCGCCCAGCGACTCCAGCCGGTACGGCTTCGCGATGAATCCATTCAGGCCCGCGTTGCTGAATCGCTTCGCAACCTCCTGATCGCTGTATCCGGTCGCCAGGACGACGCGCACGTCGGGCTGGATCAAGCGCAGTTCCTGGAAAGTCTCCTGTCCGTCCATATGCGGCATCGCCAGATCGAGGAGAACGCAGACAATTTCGGATGCGTGGGCCCGGAAGATTTTAAGGGCCTCCCGGCCGTCGCCCGCTGAAATCACGTTGAAGCCGCAGTATTCCAGCATCTGTCCGGTCACAAAACGGACCAGCTCCTCGTCGTCGACGAGAAGGATCGTGCCCTTTCCGCGCCATGAAGGCGAAGCCTCGCCGGGTTGCGAAACCGTTCCGGCCTTCGTGCTGACCGGGATCAGGATCCGGAACGTGGTGCCCCGGCCCGGTTCGCTCTCCACGGTGACGCCGCCATGGTGGCTGCGAACGATCCCGAGCAAAGCGGCGAGGCCCAGGCCCCGCCCCGCAAACTTGGTCGTGAAAAACGGGTCGAAAATTCTGGCCGTGGTCTTTGCATCCATTCCGCATCCCGTGTCGGTCACCTCCAGGCAGACGTATCGGCCGGAAGCCGGCGGCTTGATGACCTGGCCCGCGAGCGGATGATCCTCGTCGCACAGCACCGTGCACGTGGAAATGGTGATGAAGCCCTCGGCGTTGTCGATCGCCTCGGCTGCGTTCATGACCAGGTTTATGACGACCTGCCGCAGCTGCGCGGGGTCGGCCTCGATCGCCGGGAGCCCTTCGTCCAGCTGGCAGCGAAGCATGACCTTCTTGGAGAGGGAGACCTGGAGCAGATGGGCCGATTCCTCGATCAGTCGGGAGAGGTTGACCGTCTCCATGACAAACCGCCCCTTTCCGGCGTAGGCGAGCATCTGGCGGCACAATTCGGCGGCCTTTCCGGAAGCCTTGTCGATCTCCCGCAGATTGTCGCGGGCCGGCGACTCGGGGGACAGGTCCATCATGGCGAGGTTCGCGTGCCCCAGGATCACCGTCAGCAGGTTGTTGAAGTCGTGGGCGATGCCCCCGGCGAGGACTCCGAGGCTTTCCAGCTTCTGCGCCTCCTGCATATGCACCTCGAGCTCGCGCTGCTTCTGTTCCGCATGCTTTCGCTCCGAGATATCGCGGGCCGTCGTCACAACCGTGAGCCTGCCATCGTGGTCGAACAGGTTGGCGCTCATCTCCACGGGGATCCTGCGGCCATCCTTGCGGAGGTGCACCCCCTCCCAGACCACCCGCCGATCGGCCATGAGGCGCGAGAACACCTCCGACGCGGTGGCCCGGGTCTCGGGCGCATCGATCGCCGCGGGATCCAGCTTCAAAAGCTCCTCGCGGGAGTAGCCCAATTGCTTGCAGGCGATGTCGTTCACCTCGAAAAACCGGCCGGCCCCCCCGTTCTTCACCACTCCATGGACGAACACCGCGTCATTGATGCTCCGGAACAGCACCCGGTAGTGCTCCTCGCTGTTTCGCAGCGCCTTCTCCGCCCGATTGCGCTCCGTGACATCGCGAATGCAGGCGACGACATAGACGTCGTTGCCCAACTCATACGTGGAGACGCTGAACTCCGCGTCGAATTCCGTTCCGTCCACCTTCATTCCCCGCACTTCGTATGACTTTGGAATCTGCTCCCTGTCATCGCGCTGCTTCACCCTTTCCGTCATCTCTTCGCGATAGCCCATGGCGATGCTCTCGAGTATGGACTTGCCGAGGGCTTCTTCGATGCTCTTGAAGCCAAAAAGCCGGAGGTAGGCGGGATTTGCAAAGAGGAGCACCCCTTTCTTAAACACTCCGATTGCATCCATGCAGCTTTCGAACACCGCCCGCAGCCTGCCCTCGCTTTCCCGCAGCTCATCCTCCGCCTTTTGCCGGGCGGAGTCCTCGTGGATGATGCCCAGCCCGTAAAGGACCGCCCCGTCGGGACCGCATATGGGCGCCGTGGTGACGGTCACCGGCACGATCGTCCCGTCCTTGCGCAGCCATCGCCGCCTGGCCGCGTAGCCTGTGATGGGATTGGCAATCATCCCGCTGATCGTGGTCAGCGCGATCGCCCGGTCGTCGGGATGGACGACTTCGATAATCGACAGGCGGAGAAGTTCGTCCATTTCATAGCCCAGCATCCGGCACAGGGCGCTGTTGACGTACAGAAACTGCTGCTCGCGGCCGGCGATCGCCACGCCGACGGGAGCCTGCTCGAAGATGGCGCGGAACAAACCGCCGCCCTCTTTCGAAAACGGATCCCTTATATCGCTATTGGAAGCCGACTTCATTCTGGGTAGACCGTATTGAAGTTGGTTAAACCGGGAGATGATAAGGGCGGGCCCCGGGGAGGCGAGCGGCTTCTTGCAATAATCCCGATTCTTGCGCAACTCGTTTGTTCGCACCAAACAACAAACTCCATTTTGATAAGCACCCCATCAATAAATACATCGGCCTCCGGCAGGGTTTTATAACCTCAATGCGCGATGCCGATGGGTTTATTATATGACTTTAACGCTCTGCCTGCCCGCCATTAAGCCGCCAAACCGGCGGCGAGGGCCAGGGCGCTCTTTGCCCGGTTCAAAATGTAGAGGTGATAGCCGGGAGCGCCGCGCTCCAGAAGCTCCCGGATCTGTGAAAGGGCCCAGTCGATCCCGATCGCCTCGAGGATGTCGGCCTGTTCGCCCGCGGCCTCGAGGCGGCGGACCAGCTTTTGCGGGAGGGATGCCCCGCACATGGAGGTGAAGCGCCGGACCTGCTTCAGCGAGAGGACCGGCATGATTCCGGGGACAATCGGGACTTCGATTCCAGCCGCCCGCGCGCGATCGACAAAGCGGTAATAAACCTCGTTGTCGAAAAAGAGCTGGGTCGTCACGAACGAGGCGCCGCAATCGGACTTCCGCTTCAGGTTCGCAAGATCGGCTTCCGGGGACTCAGCCTCGGGATGCTTCTCGGGATAGCCCGCCACTCCGAGACAGAAATCCGGATGGCGCGCCTTCAGCCGTGTCACGAGCTCGTCCGCGTGGCGCAGCCCGTCGGGTGCGGGCTGGAATTCGGCCGAGCCCTTCGGCGGATCGCCGCGAAGGGCCATGATGTTGCGAAATCCGCCCGCATGGATCCCGTCCGCGATCGCGTCCAGTTCGTCCCTCGAGTGCCCGACGCAGGTCAGGTGCGGCATCACCGTGAATCCGAACTCGCCCTTGAGGAGCAGGCTCACCTGGGCGCTCCGCTCCCGGGTGCTCCCTCCCGCGCCATAGGTCACCGAGACAAAATCCGGGCCGATCCGCCGCAGGGCCTTCGCGGCCTCCCGGAGCGCCTCGACCCCGGCCTCGTCCCGCGGCGGGAAGAACTCGATCGAGCGCAGGGGGCCCCCGCGCGCGAAGAGTTCCGAGATTGGCGGATCGTTCCGGTTCACATCAACATATGATGAAGTGTTGATATGAATGTAAAGGCCGATCTAAGGGCCTTGGCCTCCGGTACGGTTCAATTCGCCTTGCCTTCGGGCTTCTTCGCTGGCGCCGGGGGCGGGGGCGCGGGCTCGAAGAGTTCGTCGGACTTCTGGGGCAGGCCCGTGAAGGTGTAATCATCGACCTGGAATGAGCGCTTCTGCATGAGCGAATTCACTGCCGCCTTCGGGTCGGTCGAGCTGATCCAGGCAAAGACCGGTCCCGCAGGGATCGTGTCGTATTCGGGCTCCGGGGGCTTTTCCGCCGCCGGTTTGGCCTCGCCCGCGGGGCTTGCCGGTGAAGCCGGCGCACCGGCCGCCGGTTTCGCCTCGGATGCCGGAGCCTCCGGTTTCTTTTCCACGGGCTTCAGCTTCTTCTCCTCCGGCTTGCGGCCCATGGCGATCGTATAGGTCTTCCCGTCGAAAGTCGTCAGCTTGAATACCCGTTCATGCTTCTTTGCGACGCCCGCCATCGCGTCGGCGGAGTCGGTCGTGTCCGAAAACCGGATGGACCCCAGCGAGGTCAAAAGGGAGGAGACCTTGTCGGAATTGACCCGCTGGCCCGCCGGCGTCGGGGAGGCGGTCCAGGCGCCGTCCTTCTTTTCCCGGGAAATCGCCACCGTCGGGGACTGGTCAAACGGGACCTCGATCTTCGCAACGTCCTCCGGCTTCACGTTCAAAAGCTGGGCATCGGCCCAGTTCTTCGGGTCCGTGTCCATATAGGCGGTCAGGCCGGCGAGGTAGGCCTTCGGCTCGTCGCCGTACTGCACGAAGCGGCCTCCCATGTCGGCGTTCTTTCCGAGCAACAGGGTGAAGATCGGCTTGTCCGAGGAGTCGAGGAGCTCGATCTTCGTGTCCTTGAAATCCAGCCGGGCGATTCGCCCGGGGTTCGTCGTGACCACCCGCTGGATCTTCGCCGAGGTCAAATCTCCGACGAAGCTCGAAAGCTTCGTGAAGTCGGCCGGCAGGTCGTAGTAGCTGTCGTCCCGCCACGTGCCGTCCGGCAGCCGCTCGACGATGACCGTCTTGCCCTGGTCGGTGAGGCGGATCTTGGCCGCCTTCTCGACAAGGGAGGAATCGACGACCGCCTTGTCGACCCGGGGGTCGGATGCCGCGTGCGTCTCCGGCCGGTTGGCCCAGAAGACCGCCGCGGAGAGGACGGCCAGAATGACGATCGTTACGATGAGGGTTTTGAGTTTCATCGCGGTCAAATCACTGCTTTCGCGAACGGTAGAACCAGATTCCGAACGCGCAGACGAGAAGCGGGGTCGCCAGGAGGTTGATCGCCAAAAGCCTGTTTTCCAGCGAGTCGATCCCCTCGCGCAGCGCCAGCCGTATTGTCCGGCGCTCCGCCTGCAGGCCCGCCTCCTGCTTCTGGAAGTCCTCGATCGCCTTGGTGACCTCGGGCGAGGCCACGAGCCTGTTGCCCTCGCCCTTCTTCCCCTGCAGCTCGGTGAGCTTCGACTGCACGTCGCTCAGCTGGGCCTCGAGCGCCGTCAGCTTCTCCTCGTATTTCTTGTTCGCCTCGGCCTCCATGTTCTTGACGACGGTGAAGGGCCGGATCGAATCCCCCTTTCCGCGGATCGAGATCAGGTCCTGCGAACCGGAAAGGAAGTCGAGGGAATTGGCGGCGAGGGACAGGTTGTCGTTGAACGGCTCTGCGGCGGTGGTGCCGAGGACGTTGAACTTGTGGATGCTGAAATCGTCGAAGAGCCAGTCGGTGTCCGCGACGACGATCAATGTCGACGTGCCGGAGGACTGGGTCAGGTGCGGGGCGGGGGGCGCCGCCGGCGCGGCGGGCTTGGCATCGTCCTTCTTTTCGGCAGCCGCCTCATCCTTCGGCATTCCGTCGGGGAAGGCGGAAGCGAACTTGCCCGTGATCAGCGCCGCGATCGTCTTCTTCCCGGATGGAACGATCTGCTTTGCGATGTCCTCCGGCTGCGCGAACTGCAGGGTCGAGGCGTCGAGTTCGCCGGCACTTGGCGAAGTCTGCACAAGCGGCGTGAAGCTGAGCGCGCTCCCGGCCTTCAGGGAGAGGCTCCCCGATTCCACGAAAAGGGTGGAGGTCAGCTGGGCGGTCGGCAGCGCCTTCGGATTGAGGTCGTCCTTGGTCAGGCTGAGCCAGGTCGGATAGCGCGCCACGGCCCCATTGCTCGAACTCTGGAGGTCGGTCGCCCGGTCGTTGTCCGCGACGATCTTCTGGGGATTGTAGACGATTCCCCAGGCCCCGAACAGGGTCGGCAGGTCGCTCGTCACGTTGGGCGGGGGACCCCCGCTCATCATCGACATCTGGCTCGCCTGGCGCTTGAAGAATTCCGAGGAGGGATCGACCGCGATGAAGACCGGCTTCCCGCTGAGGAGGAACTGGTCGATCGCAAACTCGAGCTTCGGGGTGAGGTTCTCGGGATGGACGATCGCCAGGACGTCGAGATTTGCCGGAAGCTCGGTCGCCGTGGCCTCGACGGGCTGGATGTCGAAGGTGTCCTGCCACTCGTTGATGACGTACTGGTTGTCGGAGCCCTGCTGGCCCATCATCGGGTTGCCGGGGGAGCCCTGCAGCGGAAGGCTCGTGATGAGCCCGAGCTTCTTCTTGTCGAGCTGCTGGACGCCGTAGACCATCTCCGAGACGTCGTACTCGAGGAACTGCTCCCGGTCGGGCGACAGCGCGGGAATCGTCTTTTGCTGGTCCGCCTGGGTCGCGACCAGCCCGAAATAGAACTGCTCCCCCCCGGTTTGCATCCGCTGCGGCTCGAGTCCGGCGGCCGTCGCCTTCTCCTCCTCCTTCGTGTCCGGCTCCGGGTCGATCACATTCAATGTGATCTTTCCGTGCGACAGGCGCACGTACTGCTTGAGCATCTCCCTCACCCGGTCGGCGTAATTCCGGTAAAAGACCGGCAGCCCGTTGGCGCCCCTGGAGAAGTACAGGTCGAAGGTCAGCGGCTCGGTCAGTTTTCCGATGAGCGCCTTGGTCCCCGGCGAAAGCGTGTAAATGCCCTGGTTGGTCGCATCGATGCGCCACGGCAGGGATGCCGCCAGGTAGTTGATGAGCAGCAGGCCCACAAACAGGAGCGCTATAAAGAGGGTTTTCTTTCCGAATTTCATGGGTGCGCCTTCAGCGTTCCAAGGCAACGACGTTCAGGAAAAGCGTGAATCCCGTGAGCGATAGGAAGAACATGATGTCCCTGGGGTCCACGATGCCCTTCGTGAATGCGTCGAAATGGGTGATGAAGCTGAAATTGGAGATCGCGTCCGCCACGCCGACGGGGAGGAAGCCCTCGAGGAAATTGGTGAATGCGCTCAAGCCCAGGAAGAGCAGCGCGGCGCATGCGATCAGGCTGATGACAAAGCTGATCACCTGGCTCTTTGTGCAGGCCGAAGTCAGCGAGCACACGCCGAGATAGGCTCCGGCCATCAGGATGCTGCCCACGTAGCTGCAGATGAGGACGCCCCAGTCCGGCGAACCCAGGTAGCCGACGGTGATCGCCATCGGGAAGCTGAGGACGATCGCCAGCGAAAGGAACGCCCAGGCCGCCAGGAACTTGCCGATCACGGCGTCCAGGGTCGTGATCGGAAGGGTGAACAGGAGCTCGATCGTCCCCGACCTCCGCTCCTCGGACCAAAGCCGCATGCCGACCGCCGGAACGAAGAAGAGGAAAAGCCAGGGATAGAACTCGAAATACCGCTCCAGGCTCGCCACGCCCGACTCGAAAAATCCGCCGAACTTCGAGAGGGCGAGGGCAACCGAGATGACGAGAAAGGCGCAGAGGAAGACGTAGGCCACCGGCGAGCGGAAATAGCCGCCGAACTCGCGCTTAAAGACAGGGGTTACTTGGGACATGGAAGGGGTTCAGGTGTCCGATTTGGTCAGGCTCCGGAAGACCTCGTCGAGCCGGGCCTTGGGCTGGCGGGCCTGCAGCTGCGCCGGGGTCTCATCGACGATCACGCGGCCCCTTGAGATGATGATCACCCGGTTGCAGATCGCCTCGAGCTCCTCGAGGATGTGGGTCGACAGGATCACGGCCTTCTCCGCGGCCATGTTCTTGATCAGGGTCCTGACCTCATTCTTCTGGTTCGGATCGAGCCCGTCGGTCGGCTCGTCGAGTACCAGGGTCGGCGGATCGTGGAGAAGGGCCTGCGCGAATCCGACGCGCTGCTTGTATCCCTTCGAAAGGGTCTCGAGGGTCTGGTTTCGCACGGGCTCGAGGTGGGTGAGCGCCACGGCCCGCTCCACCGGAGCGCGGCTGGCCTCCCCCCGGAAGCCCCTCACCTCGGCTATGAAGGTGAGAAACTCCCCGACCGTCATCTCCGGGTAGGCCGGCGCGTTTTCCGGCAGGTACCCGATCTTTCGCTTCACGCCCACGGGATCCTCGGCGACATTGATTCCGTCCACGTAGGCCGACCCGGCGTCCGGCCGCAGGAAGCCCGTGATCATTCTCATCGTGGTCGACTTGCCGGCGCCGTTGGGTCCGAGGAATCCGAGGATGTCCCCCCGCTTCACCGTGAAGCTCACGCCGTCCACGGCGCGTTTGGATCCATACGTCTTAACGAGGTTTTTGACTTCAATCATGAACGTGAGAAAACGCGTAAGTTGCAGGCTCCCGTGGGAAACCGCAAGCCCGGCGAGTGTTCCCTCCTAAAAATTGCGGAAATTGCGGCAAGAAAAAATCTTGCCTCTCCTGAAGCCGCCTGGGCGGCTAGGCGAGGCGCCGATCGAAGAAGAAAGGGAAGGGGCCCTTCACATCCTCGACCCTGAACTTCGGGTGCAAGGGGTTGATGATGACGTTTTTTTCAAGAGGTATGACGGCGGTGGGCACGACCAGGCCGACGGCCCGCCCCGACTTCAGAAACTCGGTGCCAAATTCCCGGGTCTGGCGCGGCACGACCTCGGCGTCCCATGCCGCCGGAAGCCTGGAGGGGGCGGGTTCCTCCAGCAAATCATCGGGGATTTCCAGGATAAAAAACACGCTGGCCGGGAAGACCCTCGGAATCGGGCGGATGTGGACGAGGGTCTCCAGGCAGGCCACGGACAGCGTCCCGGAGCAATAGACCGCGCGAACGCCCCTCGCATTCCAGCGACCGGGATACTTGGCCGCGCCATCGCCGCTGAATGCCGCCAGGGCCGCATCGCGGGCCGGCTTTGATCCGGCCCGGGCGATTCTGAAGACCTTCACAGATAGACGCCCTCTTCGATCGCACCGAGCACGTTCAGCACCTCTTCGAGCCCGATGTCCACGGCGAGGAGGTCCAGCGGGCGGCGATCCCCAAGCGCGCTCTGCTGCGTTTTCAGCCAATCGCGGCCCGACTGTTCGTCGCCAAGCACTTCCGTCGCCCGGCGCAGGACGCGAAACGCCCGGAAGCTCCGTTCGGCCTCCTCGACATTGAGTTTGCGGCTGCGATTGCGAAGCGTTCGGGCGCTGAGCCCCAAAGACAGCGCCAAATCCTTGGTCGAAATGAAGAGTCGGGTGGCGAGCGCGGGGAAAGTGGTCGCGGGCAGGCCCTTCTTCAGCTGCTCGACTCGGGCCACACCCGATGCCCGGTAGAGCATTTCCAGGGGCTCGGTCGGATTCATGGCCGGAATCTATGCGGCAATACTGCCGCTGTCAATAGGCACATATGCCGCTATCCCAGTCGGAAAACTTCCCGGGTGTGCCGCGGCAGTAAACCGCGTTACCGAGAGTTGCCCATGCGGCCGGTCAACTGACGAGCCGAATCGTGAGCGGATACCGGTAGACGCCCCCGTCGGACGCCTTGATCGCAGCCACGATTGCCAGGATGAAAGAGGCTGCTCCGATCAAAACCAGAAGTGGAAAACCAATAATGATGAAGGTCAAAGGGATGCAGCAAAGGGCGTAAACGATTATGGAGATGTGGAAATTCAGGGCCTCCCGGGCGTTATCCGACACATAGGCGGACTCCTTCCTCATCACCAGGTACACGATCAGGGGAAGGAAGAAGGGAAGCCCGATATAGAACGAAAGGTGGCTCAATATGCTCCAAAGCTTGTCGCTGCCCGTGGGCTGAATAGGTACGGTTGGGGGTGCGTCCATAAGTTCCCTTTCAATGGCCGATGCCGGTTTTTAGATAGCCTTCAACCCAGTCTTCCACGAATTGCTATATAGTTTCCAGCTGAATCCATAGCAAGTCAGCTGCTGTCCACCACCGTCTTCTCCCGCTCCTTTTCGGTCTTAAGCCGGAGCTGGCCGCACGCGGCGGCGATGTCGTGCCCTTTTTCCCGCCGCAGCGTCACGGAAATTCCCGCCTGGCGGAGCACATCGGCGAATGCCTCCTGGCGCTCCGGGCTCGGACGCTTCCAGGGGAGGCCGTCGACCGTGTTGTAGGGTATCAGATTCACGTGCGCGTGGAGATCGCCCGCGATGTCCCTCAGTTTCGACGCCTGCCCGGGCGAGTCGTTGACGTCCTCGATCAGGATGAACTCCAAGGTCACCATCCGTCCGTGCCTTTCGCCGAAGGCCCGGACTGCCGGCAGGAGCTTTGCCAGGGGATAGGCCTTGTTGACCGGCATGATCCTGCTCCTCACCTCGTCCGTCGCCCCGTGCAGCGAAATCGCCAGCCGGAAGCCCAACGGCTCGCCTGCCAGTTGATGGATCTTTGGAACGAGCCCGCTCGTTGAGATCGTGATCCGCCTCGCCCCGAATCCCAGGCCCCAGTCGGCGTTGACGATTCCCAAGGCCGTCATGAGCGCATCGTAATTGGCCAGCGGCTCCCCCATGCCCATGACGACGATGTTGTCGAACGAGGCCAGCTCGGCCTTCGCCCGCGGGGTGCGCTCGTCCTCGCAGTAGCACACCTGGAGGAGCTGGGCCACGATTTCGCCGGCGGAAAGGTCGCGCTTCAGGCCGGCGAGCCCGCTCGCGCAGAAGGAGCACGCCATCGCGCAGCCCACCTGCGTCGATATGCATATCGTCTTCCGGGACCGGTCCACCCCGACGCCCTCCTGGGGCGCCCGGATGATCACCGTTTCAATGAGGGAAGCGTCCTCCAATTCGAGGAGCAGCTTGTCCGTCACATCCGCCGAATGCCGGTTGAGGACCAGGGACGCCGGCATGAGGGAGAACGTCTCGCCCAGCCACGCCCGCAGTCCCTTTGGCAGATTGGTCATCGCGTCCCACGAGCGGGCGCGCTTCTTGTAAAGCCATTCGAGGATCTGCTTTGCGCGAAAAGCCGGTTCCCCCTGCGCCTTGAGCCGGGAAGTGAGAGATTCGAGCGTCTCGCCGGTCAGCGGCGGCTTTGCCGGAGCGAACTTCACTGTTCTTGAGGGAGCGGTGAGCGGCGCATTGAGTTGGGCGGAATGACTTTCTTTGCGGCTGTTGTTCGCATCATCCCCGCCTCGGGGGCCTGGAGGAAGCTCATGGCAAAACCATGAGCTTCCCCTGGCCGGTTCGGCGGGGAGCCCGGGCATTTGCGAACTCCAGCCGCAAAGAAAGTCATTCCGCCCAACTCAGGACGCGATTCGCTGACCGTAATAGACGAAGGCCGGCGGCAGATTGGCCCAAACGACCTTGCTTCTGCTAATCCGGCTGAAATGCCGCCTGAGCTCGGCCCTGAACCGCCTTGCGGCCGGGTAGGCGCTCGCGTGGAGGTAAGCCATCGTGCTGAAGCATCCGCCGGGCCTCAGCGAGGCGACGATCGACTCCAGGACTCGGCCCTGGACATCGCCATCCATGCTGCTCCAGGGAAGGCTGGAAATGATGCAGTCGGCGTGACGGTGGCCGAGGAGGTCCAGGTGGAGCCTCAGGTTCTCGGCGCTGTCGCAAATGATGTGAAGCCCTCGAAACCGCCTGTGGAGCCGGTCCACCGCGGCGGGATTCATCTCAAGCGATATGAAGGTCGCATCCGGCCTGAGCCTCTCCCGGATGAGCCCCGTAATCGCGCCCGTCCCGGCGCCCAATTCGACCACCATCCTCGCTGATTCCAGTTCGGCCGAGGGAGCCATGGCCTCGGCCAATTTCCGCGAACTCGGCGCCACCGCCCCGATCGTCTTCGGGTGCAGGGCAAAGGTGGACAGAAAGTGCCAGGCATCTCCGGCAAACGAGGGCCGTCCACCTCGGGCCAGGGGTTCAAATCCAGCGGCGCTAGTCCGGGTTTCCGTCAGGGAGTATGACTTGTTAGCAGCGATCGGCGTGCCTGGTTGGAGGGTTTCGTGGGGCGCGAGACCCCAACCTTTCCCCATTGCGCGGGATTTCGCAAGGAGAAGGGTGGGGTTTGGGCGTCAATTTCTATTTCCGGCGGATCAGCGCTTTGCAAGCACCCGGTTGAGCGCGCTCACGACGGCCTTGATCGAGGCGAGCTCGATGTTGGTGTCGATCCCCGCCCCAAAAAGGGCCCGGCCGCGCTCGGTCTTCACCTGGATATAGCTGACCGCGCGCGCCTCCGCGCCGCGGCCAAGCGAGTGCTCCGAATAGCTGATCACGTCGAACTTGGGCAGGGAGGTGCCCGAAAGCGCGTTTACGAACGCGTCGATGGGGCCGTTGCCCTTCCCCTTGAGGGAGTGCGGCTGCCCCTCGATCGAAAGGCTCACCTCGGCGTGGACCGCGCTGTCCCGCTCGGAAGACTTGAAGTGCTTCAGGTCCACGGGCTCCGTGCGGGCGAGGTATTCGGCCTTGAACGCCTCGTGGATTTCCGCCGGCGTCAGCTCCGTGCCCTTCGCATCGGCCAGGTCGTTTATGATCCGCCCGATCTCCCGGTGCATGAGCTTGGGCAGTGTCAGCCCGAACTCGTGCTCCAGAACATAGGCGACCCCCCCCTTTCCCGACTGGGAGTTTATCCGGATGATCGCCTTGTAGCTCCTTCCTATGTCCGCCGGATCGATCGGAATATACAGCACATCCCACGGCGCCCCCGGCTTCCTTCGGCCCCAGGACTTCTTGATGGCATCCTGGTGCGATCCGCTGAATGCGGTGAAGACGAGCTCCCCCGCGTAGGGCAGGCGCGCGGGCACCTCCAGGCGCGTGCAGCGCTCGTAGACGTCCCGGATGTGGTTGATGTCCGAAAAATCCAGCTTCGGATGGATTCCGTGGGTGTAGAGGTTCAGGGCCACGTTGACGATGTCGAGGTTCCCGGTCCGCTCTCCGTTTCCGAAAAGCGTCCCCTCGACCCGCTCCGCCCCGGCGAGCATCGCCAGCTCCGTCGCCGCGACCCCCGTCCCGCGGTCGTTGTGCGTGTGGAGCGATACGATCGAAGAGTCGCGCCGGGTCAGATGGGTGCACATCCACTCGATCTGGTCCGCATGGACGTTCGGGGTCGCGTATTCGACCGTGGCCGGCAGGTTGAGGATGATCCGGTTCTCCGGCGTCGGCTGCCAGACGTCGGTCACCTTTTCGCAAATCTCCAGCGCGAAATCCAGCTCCGTGCTCGTGAAGCTCTCCGGCGAGTACTCGAGCCGGATCCGCGCCCCCCCCGCCACGAGCGGCTTCATTTTCTCCTTCAAAAGCTCCACCGCCGACGTCGCGATCCTGACGATCTCCTCCTTCGGGGCGTTGAAGACGTACTCCCGCTGCTTGGGCGATGTCGAGTTGTAGAGGTGGAAGATCGCGTTCTTCGCCCCGGCCAGGGACTCCAATGTCCGCAAGACCAGGTCCTCCCTGCACTGGCAGAGCACCTGGATCGCGACATCACCGGGAATCCGGTTTTCCTCGATCAGGCGCCGGGTGAAATCGAATTCGATCTGGGAGGCGGACGGGAAACCCACCTCGATCTCCTTGAAGCCGATCTGCACGAGCAACTCGAAGAATTCCAGCTTCTCCTCGACGCTCATCGGCTGGGAGAGCGCCTGGTTGCCGTCCCTGAGATCGACGCTGCACCACATGGGGGCGTGCGTCAGGGTCCTGTTGGGCCATTGTCGGTTGGGCAGGTCGACCGGGGGGAACGGCCTGTATTTCGTATCGGGTTGGGATTGCATGATCGGACTGCGGGACTTGGCGTCATTTTTCTGCGGCGGGACGACTCGACCGACGCCCAGCGTTCGCATGGGCGCGCCTCGTTCTCAAAGCGCAGAAAGTGAAGACGGACGTTATAAGGGCATACGGAAACGGAGGAAAGGTCGAAAGGCTCCAAAAAACGGGCCGCCGGGCGGCCCGGACTCCGCCCGGAACCCGGTCGGGTTCCGTCCGCGGAGGAAAACCATCAGGCGTACGCGCAACCCGCTGCCGTGCAGCGTATTATAGGCCGCGCGCGGTTGTAAGTCGAATCGCCTGAAATTTCCGGATCATTTCCTTGATACGATTGATAGCGTCACATGCCCCCGAAAGTCAAGGCGCTCCTCCCGTGACAAGCGTGTAACTGCTAGGGTGAAACCCCCGTCTTGATTCATGTGTTCGGCCCTGCCTCCATTGACCTATGCCTGACGACCAGCCGTTTGATCTGGTTGGCTGCCTCGCTCGCGTTCGCAGCCGCGATCAGGCTGCTGCACGCGAGCTTGTCGACCACCTTTATCCGGTGGTCATCCGAATCGTGCGGGCGCACCTTCCCCGCCGGGTCCCCGAAGAGGATCTCACCCAGGAGATTTTTCTGAAGATGTTCACCCGCATCGAACAGTATCAGGGCAATGTGCCCTTTCCGCATTGGGTGTCGCGGATCGCGGTGACGACCTGCATCGACCAGTTGAGGGCCCAGCGTCGCCGGCCCGAATACCGCTTCGCCGACCTTTCCGAGGAGCAGACCGAGGTCCTGGAGACGGTGACGGCGGACGAGGCCGGTCCGGCCCCCGACCATGCGCTCGCCGCGCATGAGCTGGTGTACCGCCTCCTGGATGAGCTCAAGCCCGCCGACCGCATGGTCATCCAGATGCTCGACCTCGAGCAGAAATCGATCGCCGAGATCAGCTCCATCACCGGATGGAATCCCTCGCTCGTGAAGGTCCGCGCCTTCCGCGCCCGAAGGAAGTTGCAGAAGCTTTTTGTGGAACTTAGGAAAAAGGAAGGCTCATGAAACGCCCCAACCCAGCCTGGGATCGGCTCGTTGCCGCCGCACGAAACGCCCCCGACGATCGCGACGTCCAGGCTCCGTTCGGCTTTTCCACCCGCGTCGCCGCCCTTGCGATGGCTTCCGGGCGTCCGGCCCGTTCGCAGATCGAGCGCTACTCGATCCGCGCGATGATCCTCGCCTGCACCCTCGCCGCCGCGGCCATCGCCGCCAACTACTCAAGCATCCGGGACCTGTTCCAGGACCAAACGCCGCCCTCCGACGATCCCATTTCAGAACTAGTCGATCTCGCATCGTGATCCAGGCGCTGGAGACCAAGATATGAAACAGAGTTGGAAAATCGTCGTCGCCTTCCTGGTCGTCTTCCTTGCCGGCGGGGCCATCGGGTCCGTGTTTTCCCTGCGCTACGCCAAGACGCAGGTCCAGGCGCTCCAGCAGTTCCAGCCGGCTCCGCTCGGGCCGCAGGAGCCGCCAGGCCAGCCAGGCCAGCCGGGCGGCCGGCGGGGCCGGGGCGGCCAGGCCCAGCCCGAGAATTTCGGCGTGCAGGTCATGAACCGCTGGATGCGATCCAACCAGCTCGATCTCACCCCCGAACAGAGGCAGCAAATCCGGCCGATCGTGAACGACACCCAGGAGAGCCTCCGGCGCCTGCACAGGGATGACCTGCACAACGGGGAGCTCATCATCGAGAAGATGCAGGACCATGTCGCCGCCGTCCTCACCCCCTCCCAGCGCGCGAAGTTCGACAACATGATCAACCAGCAGCGCCGAAGGATGCAGCAGTACATCCAGCTCCAGCAGCGCCGCGCGGCCATGCAGCAGGAGCAGTTTCAGCCGGGCGGGCCGATGCAGCCGGCGCCGGCCCCGCAGCCTCCGCAGCAGATGCGCCAGGGCCAGTCGCAGCCGGGCCAGGTGCCGCCGGGTCCGGGCCCTTCGCAGCCCTGAGCGGGCCTGCCCCGCAGGGGGTTACGGCTGCCCGTCCGGTTTGTTGTTGCGCGCTTCCCCGCCTGGCCCATGTTGCGCCTCGGCCAGGTGCCATGCATGGGCAGGCGCGTGAACTCCGCCAGGGCCGGAAGGCAGCAACGGCAACGACGTTCTCCTAGTGCCGTGGAGTGCCTGGCCACTTTTTTTGTTGTAGAAGGAAGTCCCGCGGGTGGAGATGATTGCGGTGTCCTCATACCAGGTCATAGCCCGCAAATGGCGCCCGCAGACTTTCGACGATGTGGTCGGCCAGGACCATGTCGTCCGGACCCTTAGGAACGCGATCACCCGCAACCGAATCGCCCACGCCTACCTGTTCGTCGGCCCCCGGGGCACGGGCAAGACCTCGATCGCCAGGATCTTCGCCAAGGCGCTCAACTGCGAGGGCGGGCCCCGCGTCGATTTTTCAGCCGACGATCCGGCCGTCCAGTCGATCGCGGACGGGACCCACCTGGATGTCATCGAAATCGACGGCGCCTCGAACAACGGGGTCGAGCATGTGCGCGATCTGCGCGAAACCGTCCGTTACGCCCCCGCGCACGGGAAGTTCAAGATCTACATCATCGACGAGGTGCACATGCTCTCGAAGGAGGCATTCAACGCCCTCCTGAAGACCCTGGAAGAGCCGCCCGCCCACGTGAAATTCGTCTTCGCGACGACCGACGTCCAGAAGGTACTCCCGACGATCCTATCCCGCTGCCAGCGATTCGACCTGAAGCCGATTCAACCGGAGCTCATCGTCTCGCGCCTCCGGAAGATCGCGGAGGCGGAGAAGATCAAGATCTCCGGCGAGGCCCTGGCCTGCATCGCCAGGCTGGCCGACGGCGGCCTCCGCGACGCCCAGTCGATCCTGGACCAGATGATCTCGTTTTGCGGCGCGGAGATCGCCGAGGCCGACGTCCTCGACGTCTACGGCCTGGTCTCCGCCGAAAAGGTGGCCGAGCTCGCCAACGCGGTCGCCTCCGGGGACAACCGCCGGATCGTCGCCCTGGTCGATGAATGCGACTCGGCCGGCCGCGATCTCGTCCGCCTCCTGGGCGATCTCGAATCCCTCGTTCGCGAGGCGCTCCTCGACAGCATCGCCCAGGGCGGGCGCACCGGAAAACTCGGCAGCCCGCTCACGACCGAGCAATTGACCCGCCTATTGGACGCCCTCCGCGAGGGGGAGGGCTCGGTGAAGCTCGGGCTCGCCGAGCGGATCAATTTCGAGGTCACGCTCCTTAAGGCGGTCGACGCAAGCCGCTCCCGCGCGATCGACAGCCTGATCAAGGAGCTCACGGCCCTGGCCGACCAGGCGGGCGACCCGCCCTCGGGGGGATCCGAAGGCGAAAAAAAAAAGACCTGATTGACCGGCTGGAGGAGCGCCTCTCGGCCGAACTCCTCATTGCAGGGCAGGGAAGAATTCCGCCTGCGCCGTCCGGCCGGCCGGCTCCCGAGCCCGAAAAACCGGCGGTGCCATCAGGCGAGCCGATCGAGGAGGAGGCCGCCCCCGCCTGGCCCGGCGAGGCGGAAGAGGCCTCGTTTCTCGCAGGCGAGCGGGGGTCATCCGCAGCCGGCGCCGTTCCAACCGGAGGTCCCGCGGCGCCGCCTCTCCCCACCGTCGACACGGCCGAGGTGGCCGATATCAGCCCGCCGCCGCCCCTGGAGGAGCTCGTCCAGCGGATCCCCCCTGAAATCCGCGAGGCCATGGAGGAACTCTTCCGGGCGAAGTTCACCCGGGTGACGCGCGTTCGGGTGAGCGAAGAAAAAGCCGGCCCCGCATAGGGCCGGCTCTTGTAAATTCTCAGCGGCAATCCGCCGATCAAACGTCGTAGTAGAGGTGGAACTCGTACGGATGCGGGCGCAGGCGCACCGCGTCGTATTCGCCCGTCTTCATCTCGATATAGTTATCGAGGAAGTCCTTCGAGAACACTCCGCCCTTCAACAGGAACGCGTGGTCCTTCTGCAGGGCCTCGAGCGATCCCTTGAGGGAGTCGGGCACGTGCGGCACCTTGGCCTTTTCCTCCGGCGGGAGCTCGTACAGGTTCTTGTCGAGCGGATCGCCGGGATGGATCTTGTTCAGGATGCCGTCCAATCCCGCCATGAGCATCGCGGCATTGGCGAGGTACGGATTGGCCGCCGGGTCCGGAGTGCGGTACTCGATCCGCTTGGCCTTCGGGCTCGGGCTGTACGTCGGAATTCGCACGGAGGCCGAGCGGTTCCTGGCGGAGTAGGCGAGGTTGACCGGGGCTTCATATCCGGGAACCAGCCTCTTGTACGAATTATTCGTCGGGTTGCAGATCGCGCAAAGGGCCGGGGCGTGCTTCAGGATGCCGCCGATGTAATAGAGCGCCATCTCGCTCAGGCCCGCGTAGCCGTTGCCGAAGAAGAGCGGCTTTCCGTCCTTCCACAGCGACTGGTGCGTGTGCATGCCCGATCCGTTGTCCCCGAAGAGGGGCTTCGGCATGAACGTGGCCGTCTTCCCGTACTTGTACGCGACGTTTTTGACCACGTACTTGTAAATGCTCATCTTGTCCGAGGTCTTCAGCAATGTGTCGAAGACGATGTCGATTTCGGCCTGCCCGGCCGTTGCGACCTCGTGGTGCTCCCTCTCGATCGTGACCCCGAGCGAAATCATCGTCAGGATCATCTCGTTTCGGATGTCGATCAGCTTGTCCGTCGGAGCGACCGGGAAATACCCCTCCTTGTGCCGGATCTTGTAGCCCAGATTCGGCGATCCGTTCTCCTCCTTCTCCCGGCCCTTGTTCCAGATGCCCTCGATCGAATCGACCTTGTAGTGCGTCGCATTCGAGGCCGAGTCGTACGAAACGCTGTCGAAGATGAAGAATTCCGCCTCCGGCCCGAAATACGCCGTGTCGGCGAGTCCGGTGCTCTTCAAATAGGCCTCGGCCTTGATCGCGATGACGCGCGGGTCGCGGTCGTACGGCTCCTTCGTGATCGGATCGTACACCGTGCAGCAAAGCGACAGCGTCGTATTCGCCGCGAACGGATCGATGAACGCCGTCGCCGCATCGGGGAAGACCAGCATGTCCGAGGCGTTGATCGCCCTCCATCCGCGGATTGACGAGCCGTCGAAGCCCAGTCCTTCGCTGAAAATGTCCTCCGTCAGTTCGGAGACCGGCACGGCAAAATGCTGCCACGTCCCGTGAATGTCGCAGAGTTTGAGGTCGACGATCTTGACCTCCTTGGTCTTGGCCAGGCTGATAACTTCTTTGGGTGTCATGTGTGATATCTGGATTTGGAACTAATCTAAAAAGCGGCGTTGGAATGCCATACTAGCGGGTCTCATGCCAAATGAATTTTTAACGTAATTTTATTCAGGATTATTTTAATGCCCTCTCCCTACTTTAAGAGCATCTCCTTCACCGACTTGCCCGCCGGGATCATCGGAAGAACGTGCTCCGTATAGGGAACGATGATGTCGAGCAGATACGGCCCTTTGCAATCGAGCATCTCCTGGATCGCCGGCTTCAATTCGCTTCGCTTGATCACCCTCCGTCCCTTGACGCCGTAGCCCTCCGCGATCTTCACAAAGTCCGGATATAGCGCGTCGGGGTTGTCCGGGCTTCCGACGTTGTTCTCATCCCCGAGAATCGTGTTCCCCCTGACACTCCCGTAGAACCGGTCCTCCCACTGGACGACCATTCCCAGGTGCTGGTTGTTCAAAATCATCGCCTTTGCCGCGATCTTCTCGATGTGCGCCGTCGCCAGCTCCTGGATGTTCATCGCGAACGAGCCGTCACCGTCGATATCGATCACCTGCTTGTCCGGACAGGCGACCTTTGCCCCCAACGCCGCCGGATATCCGAATCCCATCGCTCCGAGCCCGAGGGAACTGATGTACCGCCTCGCCTCGTTGAACCTATAGAACTGGGCCGCCCACATCTGGTGCTGGCCGACCCCGGTCACCACGATCGCCTCGCCCTTCGTCAGCTCATAAAGAGCCTGCACGGCCTCCTGCGGCTGGATATGTTTGCTCTCCTCGAAACTGAACGGGTGCTCGCGCTTCCATTTTGCGATCTGCTCGTGCCAAGCCTTGGTTTCCGGAGGAGCAAACCGCACTTCCTTCATCAGCCCCACCAGCCTTCCAAGCGCGTACTTGATGTCGCTTTGGATGGGGTGCTCGACCCGCTTATTCTTGTTGTGCTCGGAGGCATCGATGTCCACGTGCACGATCCTGGCCTTCGGAGCGAACTTCTGGGTGTCGCCCGTGACTCGGTCGTCGAAGCGCACTCCCAGTGCCAGCAATAAGTCGCACTCATCCACCGCCCAATTCCCATAAGCGCTTCCGTGCATTCCGAACCACTGCATCGACAGGGGATTGGTTTCCGGAAAAGCCCCCACACCCATCAGGGTCGTGACGACGGGGATATTCGCCTTCACCGCAAATTCCTTCAGTTCCGAATGGGCCTCCGCCGAGATGATTCCACCTCCTGCGTAGATGACCGGCCGTTTCGCCTCTGAAATGAGCTTGATGATCTCCTTCAGGCTCGCGTCCGAAGCCCTGTACTCGGTGCTGACCGTGGGGTTTCGAAATTCCACCGACTCCGGGTACACCGGCTGAAACTTCGCCTGCTGGACATCCTTCGGAATATCGATGACGACCGGTCCCGGCCTTCCGCTCCTTGCGATGTGGAAGGCCTCCTTGATGACCCTCGGAATGTCGTGCACATCCAGGACCAGGTACGAGTGCTTCACGATCGGGAGCGTCAGCCCAAAAAAGTCGGTCTCCTGAAACGCCATCTTCCCGATGTACTTCGAATACACCTGCCCCGTGATCGTCACGAGCGGGATCGAGTCCATGAACGCATCCGCGACCCCGGAAGTCAGGTTCGTCGCGCCCGGCCCGCTCGTCGCCATCGCGACCCCCACCTTTCCGCTCGCCCTCGCATAACCTCCCGCCGCGAAAACACCCCCCTGCTCATGCCTCGGCAGGATGACCCGGATCTTGTCCGTCCTCGCCAGGGCCTGGTGCAGCTCCTGCGAGGCTCCGCCCGGATAGGCGAATATGACATCGACCCCCTCCCGGATCAGGCACTCGACGACCGCCTCGGCGCCCTTCATCTCTTTTCCGATTTCAGGTTTGGGATGCAGAACGGCAACGGGGGAGGTCTTCATCGGTTCGTAGAAGCCGCGGATACAAATGAAGATGCCCTGTCGAGGCAAGCCTGCCGTGCCCCGAATCTCCCTCCCAAACGCCCCTCCCTTGAATTGAGTTGGCTAGCCTTGGTCGCCAAGGCAGGATGGGTGTATGCTGAAGCTGCTCTTTATCGGCGATATCGTCGGCCGGCCAGGCCGGGATATCGTCGCAGCCCGCGTCCAAAGACTTCGGTCTGAACTGGGCCTCGATTTCGTCATCGCCAATGCCGAAAACGCCGCCGGCGGCGCCGGAATCACCGGTGCCATCGCCAAGTCCATCCTGGAATCCGGGGTCGACGCCCTGACCCTGGGCGACCACGTCTGGGACCAGCGCGGCTGGGAGACCGAAATCACCCAGATCGAAAAGGTCTGCCGGCCCGCCAACCTTCCCGAATCCTGCCCCGGCGAGGACCACCTCATCATCGAGTCACGCGGCTTCCGCATAGCCGTTTTCACTGTCCTTGGCCGCCAATTCATGGGAATCAAGGCCGACTGCCCCTTCCTCTGCGCGGACCGGATGATCGCCCGGCTCAAGGGCCAGGCCGATGCGATCATCGTCGAAATCCATGCCGAGGCCACCTCCGAGAAGCAGGCCCTGGGCTGGCACCTCGACGGCCGGGTGACCGCGGTCCTCGGCACCCACACCCATGTGCCCACCGCGGATGCCTCCATCCTGCCCAAGGGGACAGCCTTCATCTGCGATGTCGGCATGACCGGCCCCTACGCCGGCGTCCTCGGCCGCCAAACGGCCCCGGTCGTGGCCAAATTCATGGACGGGATGCCCCGCCGCTTCGAGGTCGCAACGGAAGATGTTCGCCTATCAGGAGTTACCATAGAAATCGGCGCCTCGATGGCCCTTGCTGAAAAGATCGATCTATTGACGGTGCGGGCGTAGCTTGACCGTAAGCCCCTCCCTCCCCCAGAGTGTCTGGAGACTTATCTCGGATGGAAACCTTTCTTATCGATGTGCCAATGCCATCCATGGGTGCGACCGTCGCCGAACTGACGGTGATCAGCCTCAGGATCGCAGCCGGAGCCAAGGTCACGAAGGGCCAGAAGGTCGCCGAACTGGAAAGCGACAAGTCCGTCTTTGAATTCGAGTCGCCCTGTGACGGAACCGTGACGGCGATTTTCGCCAAAGCCGGCGAAACCAAGCCCTCGGGCGACCCCTTCCTCCGGATCGAGACCTCCGATGTCTCCCTCAAGCACTTGACCGCCTCCTCAGCCCCCAACGGCGCCCCCGCGGCCGAAAAGCCCCCGGTCCCCGTCCAGCGGATTTGGACCCCCAAGGCCCTCAAGCTGGCGCAGCAGGCGGGCCTGGATACCTCAATCACCGATATCGAAGCAACCGGTCCCGGGAATCGCGTCACCGGAGACGATGTAGCGCGCTACCTCGCCCGACCGAAGTGATACCCTCCGAAACAGTCCGAGAAAGAGTGAGCCGTGCTGCGGCTGCCGGCTCCGTTCTATCCCCCCAAAGCATCCATCTTTCCATGCCCTCAGCATCGACTGGAACCGTCTGCATCGCCGGCGTAGGATTTGCGGCGCCCGACAATGTCCGCGCCAACAGCGAAATCCTGAAGGCCTTCCCTTTTCGGACCGAGGCGGAAATCGTCCGGCTGACCGGAATTCGCGAAAGGCGCCATGCGACCGACGATGAAAGCGCCACCGCCCTCGCCGCGGTCGCCTCCCGGAAAGCCCTTGAACAAGCGGGCATGGATGTGAGCCAGATCGACGGGATCATCATGGCGACCCTCCTTCCGGACCAGCCCGTCCCCTCCATGGCGAGCGCCCTCGCCAAGCTCCTCGGCAAGCCCCGGGTATTTGCCTTCGACCTGAACGCCGCCTGCGCCGGCTGGCTCTACGCCCTCGAGGTCGGCCGGGCCTTCATCCGCTCCGGCACCGCCAAGAATCTCCTCGTCGTCACGGCCGAACTCCTCTCCCGCATCACCAACCCCCAGGACCAGAATACCGCTTTCCTCTTTGGCGACGGCGCCGGAGCCGCGATCCTCACCGGCGCCGATTCCGGTCACCGGCTCCACCGGATCGGAATCTCCGGCAACGCCGATCAGTACGATTCCATCCAGCGTATCGGCGGCGGAGCCCGAAACCCGGTTCCGGATCCCACCGGGTACGACCTCGACACCTTTTTCCTCCAGATGAACGGCCCCGCCGTCTTCAAGCACGCCACAATCGCCTTTTCCGAACAGATCAACGAAACCCTCGCCCGCGAAAACCTCCGACCCGAGGACATCGCCTGGATCGTGCCCCACCAGGCCAACGAGCGAATTCTTCGTGCGGTCAGCAAGCGCGTGGGAATCCCCTTCGACAAGTTCGTCGTCACGATCTCCCAATTCGGAAACACCAGTGCGGCCAGCGTCTCGATGGCGCTCGGCTGGGCCGCCGACGAGGGCATCTTCAACAAAGGCGACCGGATCATCGTCTGCAGCGTCGGCGCCGGCCTCACCTTCGCCGGCGGGCTCCTCGTCTGGTAGCCTCAGGGGTTCTGCAGCTCGTAGCTCAGAACACTGATCGCGTATACCGCAGCCGTTTCGCATCTCAGGACCAAAGGTCCCAGCGTCACCGGCACAAATCCGCAGCTCATCGCCCGGCTCAATTCCGCCGGCGTAAAATCACCCTCCGGTCCGACGAGCCAAAGCACGTTTCCCGGCGCCCGGCCCTGGGCCGTCCGGAATGCCCCAAGGACCGTCTTAAGCGACCGGGCCCCCGGCTGGAGGCTCGCGATCAGCTTCAAATCGTACCCCTTCGACGCCTCCATGAATGCAGCCGCATCCTGGATCGGCGCAATCTCCGGGAGCCATGGGTTTCCGCACTGCTTGGCCGCTTCCAACGCAGCGACCTGCCACTTTTCGATTTTCCGGTCGCCCCGGTCCGCCTCGAGATGCACCTGGGTCCGTTCGCTCTCAAGCGGCACGATCCGCGAAACTCCGAGCTCCGTCGCCTTTCGCACGATCGCATCCATGAATCCCCCCTTTGGCAGGGCCTGCCCAAGGGTGATCGAGTAGGGCAGGGGCTTTGCCCGCTGCGAAAACCTCACCTGCAGCCGTGCCGCCCGCTTGTCGGGCTCCTTTAGCGAGCAGATCCACTCGGCTCCGCGCCCATCGAACACTGTGACTGTGTCGCCCTGGTTCGCTCGGTTTACGGCAACCAAATGGTGCGATTCATCTCCTGAAAGCAGGATCTCGGTAGGGTCGGCGGTGGCCGGGGCGCAAAACACTCGAAAGTCGGGCATGGGCGTCGATTCGCCGCCAGATTCAACGGGCCTTCTTTTCGAAGCGAGCCGCAAAATGCCCAAAAAAGAGGAAGGGCGTCGAACCTCCCGGTACGGCGCCCTCCCACTACAAAACACACAACAAACTATGAAGAATCCGAAAAGAACACGTCATTAAACGCGTGGGAAAGACGCAACTGACCCCCGGAACGTTCAAAACTCGGTTAAATGGTTGAATTTTCCCGGCTTGCCACGGGAATTCGAATCGGGTGACATTGCGGTTCCTTGATCGCCCGGGTGGCGGAATTGGCAGACGCAGTAGACTCAAAATCTACCGCCGAAAGGCTTGTGGGTTCGACCCCCACCCTGGGCACCATCAACGGGTTACGGGGTTTTCCCCTTGTCTCCGCGGTTGCTTAGGAGGAGCATTATGACGACGAGGATGGCAACGAGGAGGAAGATGCCGGCGGTGGACCAGCCGCTTCTCCAGTGCCAGTGGATGAATCCGAGTACTGTCTCCATCGTCTGAACCGGTGATTAGGAATGTCCGGCGTAACGGAAATGGGGCGGGAAACCGTGATAAACTTGGCTGGGCGTCGAATATCGGACACCCAAAAAATCAGTCAATTAGAATGCCGCGATATTCTGCCCGAACTTCCGACACCGGAACCGAAGCTCTGGTGAAGGGGATCCTCGTGATAATGGCTCTCTTCGCGCTCGCGGTAGGGGGAATCACTCATGCCGCGGAGGTGCTTGTGTCCATGGTCGTGTTGGGATTGGCTGTCGTGGTCACCGTCGGCGGCCTGCTCCTCGTATGGAAGGCCCAACGACTAAAGCTGACGACAAAAGGTGCCATCACCCTCTTCGTTGCTGCGGGCATTTTCTTTTGGTTTTTCTTCCATTTGCAGCCCCCGGTTGAATGGCCAGCGGTTGACCTTCGAGTCACAGATGTAACCCCGGGGACAGACTCCAGGAATATGGTCCAGGGCCTTGTCCAAGACGGGCTGTTTGCTGTGCAGGTGATGGTGCCGGTTCCAAAGTACACGAAGCTTCCAGCGGCCGGCCAAAGTTTGCGAATCTACAGGAACCCAGAGGACGGCACTCAATTCAGTGTGTTGCCCGAGGTCACCGACGGCCAGTTCCGGCACCTCGGGCTGTTGGCGGTTGCAGGATTGGCCTTTGCCGGCGGCGCGGGTTGCGGGGTGAGTTCTTGGCGCCAACGGCACGACGACCCTCAGCCACCGCTTAGGAAGTCCGGCGCGCCAGATTGGGACCCCTCCACGTGGCCGAGCATTTCTGCGACCAGGAAATGCGGCGAGACCCAAATGCCCTTAGCAAGTGCAAATACCGCAAATCTTGCGCCGACTGTGGATACTCTCTGGAAGATCGACTGGTACCAATTTGAGAAATTGATGGAGCGCCTCCTGAAACTCGAAGGATACAATGTCACCCGTTTTGGCGGGGCCAGGCCGGACGGCGGGGTTGATGTCTTGGCTACTCGCGACGGCAAGAAGACGGTGATTCAGTGTAAGCACTGGAAGAGGCTCGTTAAGTCGCCGACGGTTCAGCAGGCTATCGGGATCCGCGTGAGCCAGAACGCGGACGAAGTGGTGCTGGCCACGCTCAACTCCGGGACTTCATATGCGCTCAGATTGGCTGCGAAACATAAGGTCGTCGTGATCGGTGCCGACGAGATTTATAGCAGGATGCGTCGTGTTGGACTCAGCGGATTCGCGGACCTGCTGGATCCAGACGCGAAGTTTTGTCCGTGCTGCGACGCGCCGATGGTCCGCCGTACTTGGCGAGGGAAGGCGATTTGGGGATGCACAAACTATGGACCTCTGGGCTGCCCAGGAAAGATTGAGGCGTAGCGAAGGGGTTGACCTGCCGCCAATGCAAGAGGGTTAGAATAAAGGTCCCGAGCGGTCTCCTTTTTGATCAGGGGAATGCCATGCAGCCACTGTCTCGGAGGAATTCGAAAGTTTTGTCAAAACTTGGCTTCCCCTCTGGCACCCATATCAAAAGACCTTCACGCCCCCTGGTCAAAAGTACGCGGTAAGCATTGCGCCTTAGCTGCAAGGGGTCCTTGACTGCAGTATCGCGGTACCGTTTTGCGCCGCCATTGTCCCATTTCGTCCCATTGCGCAGGAAATCTCCTCCCCATGCGAGCAGGACATGGTCGAGTTCTAGTCCTTGAGCCGCGAACTCGGTCGCGGCTTCTAGTAGCCGGCGACATGAGTTAGGGGACGCTTCTGGATCGGCATACCATGGCCCGGCGCGGAAGAATCGGCTTTGCCGAATCTCGTATGCTCCGAGGTCTCGATCTCGGCTCGACACCAGCAAGCCAAAGCGGCTGTCCGGCAAATCGCGATACTTTGCCCAGAGAAATTGCTGCGCTTTGGCCAGATCCCGGGTGATTCGCAGTTGGTACCCGGCCCGGACAAGGTCCCGCGCGATCTCCCGCAACTTTCCGGGAGGAGAATCGTCCGCGACAATCCCGGCGGCCCAATCGCTGAGTCCGGCAGCGAAATTGAATCTGACGGAGGTCGCCAAATGGAGCTCCGACGCAGTTTCGTACTTCACTCCGTCTCGAATGAATGAGACACGGAATTGGGCGGGCCCGATTGCCTCCCAGTTTGGCCGGTCCCGCACTGCTTCCGCCCATTGGCCGATGCCGGCTTCCTCACCAGTGTGGATTTCCTGGCCCTCTCCGATGAGACCGATCACGACGCTCCACGACGGAATGCGTTCGGCGAATTCGATGAATGCGGTTGGTTCGGATACGGCATCCCGGCGGTGATGGTGGGATCTGACCTTTTCGGCGTCCCATGCCCGCTGGGCCTCGTCGAAAATCAGGACATGATGCGGCGGGGCAGGGGCTGCCTCCCGGGAGTACCGCTCGACGAAGTCGCGCACCCCCCGAACGAAAACGCGACCGCCGCCGCCAGCACGGCGCAATTCGTACTGGAGCACCTCGACCAATGGGGCGTTTCCAGAGAGGAAAACCGCCGGCGCCGTCGGCTTATCGCCAGATTCCATCGGCGCTGCAAGATCGTCCAAGAAAGGCTCGTGAGCGATCTTCAGTCCTACGTACGTCTTGCCTGCTCCAGGGACGCCGCTGAGTAAAATCAGAAGGCGCTTCTCTTCTGCGCAGCCGCGTCGAATCTCTTTAACGATTCGATCGACTGCCGCTGCGGTGATATCGTCGATTCGCTTGATGTGGGGGAGTTCATGGTCCGCAAAGAACTTCCGTGCAGCCTGTACAAGGGAAAGCGATGGCTGCCACGTCTGCGGAGCAATGAATTCCGAGACTTTGATTGGCAGTGCTTCGGCAGGTCGGTCGAATCGTCGAACAACGTTCAGTAGGTTATCGGCATTTGTGCAGGTATGCCATTCGGCGAAGGTCTCGGTCCCTCGCCGCCCATAGGACGCGAGAATGGTGTGTACCCTAACATTCTGGGATCCACAGAGCGCATGATACCAGTAGAGGCGCCGAGCATAATCAGACGCCTGCTCGATGAATTCCGGTTGCCACGTATCGTCGCCTTTTAGCTCGATTACCAAAACCGCGCCGGAAACGAGCAGGATCACGTCCGCTCTACGAGGCCCGTCGGGCATCAGGTATTCGAGCACGGCGCCATATTCGACGCTCTTGGGTTCGACGTTGAGGAGGGCGGACGCGCTCGCCTGAACCGGTGGAACGGAATTTCGCCAGGCGCGGATCTGCTCGGGGGTCGCGTCGGCGACAAAGGCGCTGAGCGAAGCGACGATTTCCTCCAACGAACCGCAAGTGAAGGCAGGCAACCGGCTCGCCCAGCCGCAATACGAGTTGGCGAGATTCTCGTTTTCCATCAGGCGAGTAAATGCGCATAGCGCCACCGCAATCCCTCCGGAAGCGGCGCATAGGCTGAATCAGTTGGCGTTAGCAGGGGCTTGTCGCGCAATTCGGCGAGTTCCCTTTCCCCCGGGGACCTGCGCGAATCCAGTAACCGGGAGACTTGCCAAATGCCCTCCGGATTGGGAGCAATTAGGTACTGATCCAACGCCCAGTGGTGATTCTTGCACAGAGCCAGTCCGTTGGATGGATGGTCGTTGCGGCTGATGCTGAAGGGCAGGAGGTGAGCCGCATCCACAAACGTAATCTCGCGATCGGGCATCCGGATGCGCAGTCCGCAAGCCGTGCACTGATAGTCGTAGGCCTCGACGACTTGGCGCCGGAAAGCGGCGCTCCTGGCGACCACAGCTTCATCTTGCATTTCATCCTCGGTGACCTGTCTCTCCGGGGAATGCGGCTTCGGCAAGATCTCCCGAGCTTTCGGAAAATACCGGGCGATGATCGCTTCGCGAAGCGCGGCGCGATCAGCCGGCACCGCAAACAGGTGGTCCCATCCACCCGTTATCAAGGCGCAGACGTTTCCGGCCTCCGCGTCGGCAGCGCTCGGCGGAGCAGATAGGGGCGTTGGCCCATCTTCGCTAAGCCGCACCGGCTCCCAAAACCCTTCTTTCCGAAGGTGAAAGAAGGGAAGCTCCGGAGCAATGTCGTCGTTGCTCGAACGGACGACCTCGAAGTAGGCCCGAAACCGCGATCGCAGCCATTGCGACCATTCGATCCGTTGGGGAGGAGTACGACCTTTCGCCACCGCGTCCAATGCCGCTAGCAGAAGGACCGGCTTGTGCGGACGTTCATGCCTTTGGTTTCCCGTGCCGACTACTCCAACATTCAGCGAATACAATGCGTTGATCGCTGTGGACAGGTTCATGTCTTAAAGATCCCATGATGCCACTCCAAGAACTCCGGCGCCGGACGGGCTCTTTCAAGTTGGGGCAACACAGTAAGTGCTTGGCCGTCTAGTGCGTAATAATCGCGGCCATTTTCGAATTCTTCTCGGATGCGCCGACTCACTTTCACGTGATAGTCGAGCGTGACCGTAAGATAACCCAGATCGAACAGATTGTGAAGATCGGATCGAAGAAGGATCCCGTTCCGAATCTCGTGCGGGCCATCTTTCGCGTACGGGCGAATATGACCGGCTTCCAACGCAGGAAGCGTCCTCTCTCCTGTTATCGCGCAGCGTCGCGAGTAGGCGTCGGTTACCTCGATGCGAAAGGCCCCCTGCCCGAGGCGAGGACGAACTGGAATTGGCTGGCCGTACCGTGCTTGCTCATCGGCAACGCCGGCAATCGGAGATGATGCGCCGCCCACCAATCGCGCCCGCACTTCCGCCCAGAGCTCCATACCCACCTGAGAACCAACCGAGTAGCCCTTTCCCGTGACAATGTTCTTTTTCCAGTCGCTTGGTACCGGAATCCAAAGATCTTGAGTCCAGAAAAAAGGCTCAACGAGGATCGTGCATCCGAGCTGAAGGCCGAGTTCGGCCTGATCCCTATGCTCCAGAATCCGGCGCTCGAAGGTTTCAATATCCGGCACGCCGTTCTTTTGGCCGAATGCCTGCCAAGCGAGCGGCAGGGGCAAAAATGTATGCCGAACGAAAACACCGCCGCCGGCGATGAAATCGAGCGGCGAATGGAGCTTGAAGAGGAAAATGTCTCCGGGTTGCAACGCCTTGAAATCCGCCTGGCTCCGAGGTCGCCAAAAGTTCACTTCATCAGGCTTCCGCTCCGAAAGGAAACGGAACCAGTCGTTGTTCGTAACTCCGACGAACAGTTTCATGGCAGGCTTGTCCAAAGCAGAACAGGGTTGGAACTCTGAAGCGAGCTAACACCAAATATGCAATTCGCTGGTGCCGCGCTAAGACGTCATCGCCAGAGGGACGGTCTTTCAGTCTCGAAAAGCGATCTGAGCCCGGCAATACTTTTGCCCTATCCAGCAATGATCGTTTACCTTTCCGACAAGCGGGGGTTCCGCGACGATGTAATGACGAATCGGATTGAGGAAATCATTCACGAGGCTTACCGCAAACAACAGCGCCAGGGGGTAAGCCACTCCGAGATCTTGTCTTGGCGGAATTCATTGGGCTTCATGGATCGGATACTTGGTGATCAGGAGATACCTGACAATGCGGGCGTCGCGGTAGAATTCATCGTACCAAGCTCGGCGAAACGGATCGATGTAACGGTCACGGGTACAAATGCGAAGAAACAAAAAACGGCGGTCATTATCGAACTCAAGCAATGGACCGAGGTCGACGTGACGCTAAAGGACGGAGTCGTCGCGACATTCATCGGCCGATCGAAGCACGAACTGCCGCATCCATCGTACCAAGCTTGGTCGTATGCAGTGTTACTTGAGGACTACAGCGAGGTCGTTCGGAAGTCCTCAATCCAACTGCGACCCTGCGCCTATCTGCACAACTGCGACCAAGACCATACCGTCAGAGATACGAGATACCGCGAATACCTTCAAAAGGCCCCGGCCTTTCTTAAGGACGATGCGGTCAAGCTGCGCGCGTTTATTCGGGACCATGTACGATTCGGCGATCGCGGAGATATCATATACGAAATCAACAGTGGCGTGATTCGTCCTTCGAAGGATCTGGCCGACAGCCTCGTTTCGCTGCTGAATGGAAACAAGGAGTTCGTTTTGATCGATGACCAGAAGCTCGTCTATGAAACAGCGTTGTCTCTCGCCCAAAACGTCGCCGACGGGAGAAAGCAGACCCTTATTGTGGAGGGCGGACCTGGCACTGGCAAATCTGTCGTCGCCGTCAATCTACTCGTTGAGCTGACCCACCGCGAAAAACTGGTGAAGTACGTGACCAAGAACGCTGCGCCCCGCGCGGTTTACGAATGCAAGCTGAAAGGCAATGGGCGCAAGAGCAGGATTAGTAATTTATTTACCGGTTCGGGCTCCTACGTGTACTGCAAGAGCAACGAATTCGACGTTCTCGTCGTAGATGAGGCGCACCGGCTGAACGAAAAATCAGGAATGTTCGCCAATCAGGGCGAGAATCAGATTAAAGAACTCATCCAGGCATCAAAATTGAGCGTCTTCTTCATCGATGACGCGCAACGGGTGACAATGCGCGATATTGGAAGCATCGATGCTATCCGAGATTGGGCTAAACGGTGCGGAGCCGAGATAACGGAGATGAAGCTCGAGTCTCAGTTTCGGTGCAATGGCTCGGACGGATATCTTGCGTGGGTCGACCAATTATTGGGCATTCGCCAGACGGCGAATCAAACACTGGACGGGATCCCGTACGAATTCACGGTCTGCGATTCGGCGTGTGAGTTGAGGGAATTGATACGACAAAAGAACCATCCTCGAAACAAAGCGCGCATGGTTGCTGGCTACTGCTGGAACTGGATTAGCAAAGACGATCGAAAGGGAGTCGACATCTCGCTCGATGGCGGAGCCTTTCAGGCTCAGTGGAATTTCAACGATGCCTCGATGCCATGGCTGCTTCAGTTGAACTCTGTGGAGCAAGTTGGCTGTATCCATACCTGCCAAGGCCTGGACCTCGAATACATCGGCGTCATCTTTGGTCCAGATTTAGTCATTAGAAATGGTCAATGGGTGGAGTTCCCGAACCGACGGGCCAAAACGGACGCTTCAATCAAGGGGTACAAAAAGTTGATGTTGCTTGACGCGAACGCTGCGAGAAAGAAAATCGTCGAGATCATTCGGAACACCTACCGTACGCTGATGACTCGCGCCCAGAAGGGTTGCTTCCTTTACTCGGTAGATCCCGAGACAAACGCGTTCATAAAGCAAGCCGCGGGGCGGTCAGATTATCCGATTCTGCAGGATGGCGACCGCAGGTGCGCGGCGGAGGATCACTAGACGGAGGAGCGGGGGGAAATTGGCTGCCAGATAGGCCGTTTCTTTGATCTATGGTGGAGCGGACATCCAGCTGCCTATTATTTCATGCTATACTCGATTCTGGCGGCATATCATATGACCATGATTGGATACCAATTCATCTCCGGCTTCGCATGGGCCCTGCCAACGGCTTTTCTCCAAAACCTGCGCGCATGCCGGTTCGAAAAGGGAGATGTTTTGTATGACAAGGCGGATGCCTACAACGATTGGGCGCATGCCGTCCAGCATATCCGCTTTTCGTTGCAGGTGGTTTCGTCGAACACAACCAATCGCAGGGCTCCCTCGAGTGGTGACTCTGCAGAGTTGATTCCGTCGGACGAAGAGGACGACTCTGTGTTCGCGACAAATTGGCGGGCCCCCGTCATATTGCTGCTCACCGAATATCCGATCATGCGATCGACGCAGGTCGATACCACGGGCGGGCGACTTTATTCGCTGCTCCAACTCGGAACAACAGGGAATCCGCAGCAAGTACTCAGCCTAGACGCATCGGAGCCTCGCATGCCGACGAAAGAATTTCGGCGGCTTGGGTGACAATGGATATTGCGAGTGCGCAGCGTTTGAAAAATTCGCCGTGTGGTGCGATTGGAGTGGCGTCAGCCGACGTCAGGTTAGATGAGTTCCTCCCTTCATTTATGGCAGAGGTCAGTGAGTTGCACATGGCCAAACCAAACCTGTTTCTGACGGCGAGCGAGCCTGAGTGCCCAGAGATCATTAAAAGGATCCTAGACGCCCTGGTGGGCGGTGGGTTCGCGCCGCGGTGCTGGAGAAAACGGGCCAATACGGTCGACGGGATTTCTTCGGCTGTTGAATTCTCTGATTCGGTCGTGATCAGCGGAATCGGGATCGACTCTGGGAAAGTAGAGGCCATCCGAGATATCCTGAAGGAGTTCTTCTGGCCGATGGGCGGACCGGCTGCATTGTCGATCGAGGACCTTTTTACGGGGTCAATTGCCCGCGAGTACAATTGCTGGTCGCTGAAGGAGCGAGGGCTATACGTCCCCTACCGATCAAAAAGCGCAAACGGTGAACTTCGTCAGACATCGTTCACCCATCCTCCATTCCCGCCTGGTTACCACTACATCTTGGCGTGCCGACGAATCGACCAATGTCCAATCGCTCTGCAACGATACCTTCAATCGGTTTTTGAGGATATTCCGAATCATCTGTTCCACGCCCAAGATGTCGTACGAGCATCTGGCGCGCCTCTTCGTTGCCTTGGCGGCCGGATCCGATTAGTTCGACATGATTTCCACGATGTAATCGACTTCGCGAAGTCAGCGATCGGTGCTGAGCTTGGAACAACGCCGCACTCCAACCTGCAGAAGTTCATGATAGCCAATGATCCGCAGAGTATTGCGTGCGAAATCCCTGTTTGGATCGAGCCACGCGAGATCGATCGGTTCGCAGCCCTATTTGGAGGACGCGGGCCGCTCACCGGCCACATTGATTTGCTGAGGATGGAACAGGCTGGTCGCATCGGCGTGTGGGACTACAAGCCGCGAGCGGAGTTTGAGCAAACCGCGCATTTGCAAGTTTTGGCCTATGCCGTCGCGCTATCGGTTCGCACAGGCATTCCATTGAGCGGCTTCACGTGCGGTTATTTCGACGAGGCCTGTGCGTTCGTTTTCGATCCGGTCACCTCACAATGTTAAGGCAACGGATATCTATAAGCTGATTTCGTTACAGACCGCTGTCCTTTAGCTTTATATCAAGGTCGGCAAGGAAATCTTTGAAAGCTATGTCGTACGCTTTTTGCCAATTTGCGTCTCTCGCAACCTGTCCGTGGTTGAGTCCGTAACCGCGTACGTGAAACACAACCTGTTTGCCATTGTATACGATCGTAACGCGACACCTAATTTCTGCCTCGAATGTCAATTCCACGAAACCTGGGGTAGTCCAAGACCAAAACTGCTCAATATCAGCCGAAACTGAATTTTGCGCCGCGGCGCTAGGGACAATAGAATATCCATGGCGCTTCAAGCCCTCAGACAATAGATCCGCAACTTTGCTTTGAACTGTCTGACCTTCTTGCAGGGTGATGTCTCCCATGGCGTGGCCATATGTATTCCGCTGCCGACCTATGAAGGTGCTCTTTGCCGAGGCGGAGAGCTGATTCACATCTCCGTCTACAGATGGTGTAGAAGGAGCCTTAGGTTTATTCTCAAAGTGACGATTGTCATCGATGGTGGCGATAGACAACGTCCCCTTTGATTCACCGATGGGATTAGATGAAACACTAGGGGTGTTGAGATCGAAGGCCCGTCTTCCGGTTACGCATCCAGAAGTCAGACTTATCAATGCAAGGCAGAGAGGACAAACGGCGTGGAGTTTCATAGTGTGCTTTCTGTATGTCTGCCGCTGATATATGAGTGGTGCATCCGAGCACTATTGCGATTAACAACACCACCAAAGACGGCGTTCTCATGGCGTGGGGTTGCAGACGGAGAATTACAAATAAATGAGGCCTGAGTTCACTCCAACTGGCAAGGTAAACGTTGTTCGCCTCGGCCAACTCCAATTCGATTATTCCAGCCATTTGGTGAAACTCCATTAGAGCATTGTTACTTTTTCGGCCTCTTCTCATCCACCGCCTTCTGCAGCTCATCGATCGATTTCTTAGACCCCACAAAAACCCCCTCCGGATACCGGCAATACTGGACCATCCCCTTGTAGATCACCGTCTCCAGGCTGGAGTCGACCCCCAGCCCCGCCAGATACTGCAGCCGCAAGTTTCGATCCCGGTTGATCTCCGCTCCCGCAAGCCACGGAGCCAAATCCGCAGCCCCGCCCGCATACGTTGCGAGCAGGTTTTCCGGAACCGGGAACCCAACCTCATCAAGCGAGGCGGCCGTCCAGCGATAGTCTTTGCTAGTCCAGCGTGCCTGCAAGGCGTCGATATCGATCCGCGCC
Source organism: Opitutaceae bacterium (assembly GCA_050015855.1). Taxonomy (GTDB): domain Bacteria; phylum Verrucomicrobiota; class Verrucomicrobiia; order Opitutales; family Opitutaceae; genus Palsa-1447. The sequence continues at coordinate 66,590 of JBEKAO010000011.1, forward strand.
GGCCCGTTCTGGCCCAATAGAACGACATCGTAGCCGCTGCCGGTGTCATCGTTGCTCCAGATCGATCCATTGGGAAAAACCTGGAAGAACGTCGCGACCTCGCTCTTCACCGAAGCCTCGTCGCTTTGGTAGAGCGGCACCCATTGGGTGACCATTCCGCCCGGATTCAACCGCTCCTTGCACATCTCGAAGTACTCCTTCGTGTACAGGGAGGCGGATCCCTTGACCCACGGATGGATCGGGTCGGAAGTGACGATGTCGAACTTTTCCTTGGTCGTCAGGATGTAGTGGCGGGCGTCGTCGTAGACGAATTCAACCCGCGGATCGGTCATGAGGCCATGGTTCTCCCCGGCGAAATACCTCGCGGCGACCTTCGGGACCAGGGGCTCGATTTCGCAGACGACGATGCGCTTGATCGTGGGCTGGACGATGAAGGTGCCCGCCGTGACGCCGGCTCCGCAGCCGACGATCAGGACCGAGCGGGGCTCCGGATGCAGCATGGCCGGGAGGTGCGCCAGCATACGCTGGAGCCGCATGTCCTGGAAGGTGGTCGAAGCCTCGATCTTGCCGCTGACATGGAAATTGCGAACCCCGTCGGACTCTTCGCTGACGGCGACCGAAAAGTTCGTGCCCTCGCCCGCGTAGAGGATGTTGGCGGTGCCGGTGTCCCTGAGAAGCGTCCGTCCGTAGGCGATCAATTCGTTCGGGGTCTTCGGCACGGAGGCGAACACGAAGGCGGTTGCGATCATGCCGGCGCCGATCCACCAGGCCCTCGGCACGTCTAGGAGTTCACTCCGAAGGGGCGATATCAGCAAAAGGAACGCGGCCAGGGCGGCGATTCCGATCAAAGCCCGCTCGGCATTTTGAGTGCCGGCAAAAGGAATGATTAGGAGACTGAAACCGACTGCGCCCGCGATCGCGCCAAAGGTGTTGGCGGCGTAGACGCCCCCGACCAGGCGCCCCGGGTCCTGTCCCGGCCGGGCGGCCGCGGCCAGGGCGATGGGGAAACTGGCACCCCAAAGAATCGCTGCTGGAAGGATGGCCCAAATGCAGCGGATGAAATCAAGCTGGAAGCGGAGCCAGGGGTTTGCGGCGAGCCTCGTGTCGATCGGCCAATAGGGCAGGGACCGGGTCACGGAGTAAGCGGTCCAGGCGATCGCGACGACCAGGATCGACTGCAAAATTCCGAGGAGTGAGCGCGGGTGCAGGGAACCGCGCGCAAGGAAAGCGCCGACGCTCCCGCCGATCGCAATCCCGAGGAGGAAGACGGAGAGGATTATGGAAAAAGTGTAAACCGTCGGCCCCAGGATCAGCGCCAGGAGACGCGTCCACACGACCTCGGCGCCGAGGGCGCTCATGCCAGATAAGGCGATGGCCAAGTGAACCGTTGCGATGCCCGGTGCCGGAGGGGCAAATTCCTCGGGCTTTTCACGGGCCTCGGGGCCGGCCGGCGCCCGTGCCGCGAGGGTGAAGCCGAGCAGGGCGGCGAAGAGATTGATGACCGCTGCGATGAAGGTCGCAGTCGGCATGTCGTACACACGCAGAAGATAAAAGCCGGCGAGTAGGCAGCCGAATACGGCTCCAACCGT
>JBEKAO010000012.1:0-75826 GCA_050015855.1 Opitutaceae bacterium
ACCGCTGTCGAAGCCGGCGACTTTCTCCGCGTTCTGGAAGGCCATTCCAAGCTGCACAGGGTCGAACTGACCGCGATCCGCCGGCAGGAGAACAAAGCCTATCGGGCCGCCGTGCGCTGCATGGCGGCCGGGGCCGCTCGGGCCGGGCTCGAACGCCTGGATGCCCTTGGCTGGGTCCAGGAAGGCCGTGCAGGCTACTTGCGCGGCGCTGTGGGGGATTTTATGCGTCTATCCGATAACGGGCGCAATCTTGACCAAATCCTGGCCGTAACGCCGACCTGGGCCGAGCATGAAGCCTTTACCGCCGAATTGCGGACCCAGCTCAAGGCTACCGGCGCTCTCGGTCACGGAGAGAACGTCACCACCCACGAGCCTTTGAAATGGACCGTAGCCCAGGCCAAGGACGCGAGGAACTATGAGGCCGGAATGGTCGTTACTTTCAACGAGCCCGTAAAGGGGTTCAGGGCGGGGGAATTTTTCGAGGTGTCGCGGGTCGCCGAAGGAAGCGTGTTTGTCCGGGCTGGCGCGGGAGAACGGCAGTTGCCCCTGCGTAGCGGGGCATTCTCTGTCGCCCGGGCGCGACAATTGGAGGTGGCTGCGGGCGACCGGCTGCTCGTCCGGGCCAACGACCGGCGTTCCGGGGTTCTCAACGGGGAAATCGTTACTGTCGAAGGTATCGAAGCCGGCGTCATTCAGACGGCCGACGGCCGCAGAATCGACTCCCGGCGATTTGGAGAGTTCACCTATGGATACGCCGTGACCAGCCACGCGTCGCAAAGCAAGACGGTCGCGCATGTAGTTGTTGCCGCCGAACGATTGACCGCCAAGGCGGCCTATGTCGCGTGTTCGCGCGGTCGAGTGTCGTGCGCGGTGCATACGCCGGACAAGGCCGCTTTGCTGGCTCGTCTGCCGGACGGGAATCGGGAGGCCGCACTTGATCTGCTCGGGGCGGACCACTCACTTGCGAGGAAAGCTCTCGACCGGACCCTGGCTTGGGCACAATCGGCCGGCAGCAGGGCGCGGATGCTACCGGAAGCCTTACGCAGGATAGCGGCCCGGGTTCTGCATCGGAAGTCGGTCATTCTCGGTCCCCACATTCGGGCGACGCATGGGCCGCAGTACAGGTTGGATCTTGGCGCCCACCATTCGTCCACCATCCGCCCCGACCGGGGCCCAACACTGAGTCTATAAAAAAGACCTCGAAGAGGCGGAGGAAGCGGCGATCACCAACCGAATTTTTTTGCGATCTCTCTCGGGCTCGAAATCACGACCGTCGCGACGTGAGCGGCGGCCAACAGGAGGTTCAGCTTGTCCGCCGGAATTTCCCGAATGTGCCCGTCCGACGAAAGCAGGATCGCACAAGCAGCCAGCGCACTTTCGGCGACGATAAAGGAATCGTTGACCTCCTCTGGCGGGAGCAGCCCGCGTTCCCTTATGCTGTCGGCGATTCGCTCGGTGATCCCATGGCCTACCGGGATGAAATTGATCGGCGCGAACTTCCAATCTTTGACAAGCTGTTGGGCGGCCTTCCCGGCCAGCTCGCGTTCACGCGGGGTGTCGCCATTCTCGACCAGATGCGCTAATTCTTGGATGACCGTCGGTAAAACGACGATTCGGACGTTTTTGAGCCGGCGGCGAATCGTCTCGACTGCGCCCCAAGCGTGCTCGCTGCCCTCCGCAAGGTCGAGGAGGACGTTCGTGTCAACGGCGACCAACAGAGGCTTTGGAGGTAGCGGAGCCGCCATAGATGAGTTGCATTCCCCGAGTTAGGAGAGCATTGCGTTGCGCGTCGTTCAGACGGTTCATCTTCGCACGATTTTTTTCGGCGATGATGGTTCCGGTGCTCGGGCGTTCGCTCGTCATGATGGGCTTCTTATTTGCCATGCTCCAAGGTCGTTTTTTTGGGGCCGGAAGTCAACTATCCCCATAGCCTCATGGGGCAAATGCCGTTCAATCCGTCTGATGAACGAGGGGTTGATGACCGTGCCTATCCGCGCGCCGGGACTTTCAGCCTGGTGCGGATGTGAACGGCGACCTCGGACGGGTCGTAGTAGATGAAGTGCCCGACCCGGTGATGAGGAATTCGTCTCAACGCGGTCCAGGCCCGGAGCGTGCGGATCGACGGTTCCTTGTCTTTGGGAAAAATTCCGCTGAGGCGCAGGCCGACGATATCTGTCAGCTGGCTGTCGAGTGTGGGGATTGTTGGTGTTTCCATACCTCTCATTGCCTGTCAACGGCACAGAATGGTAGGAGCCAAGCCGGTAGGCACGCCTTGACGGAGCGATATGTTGAAAGCATTTTCGGAGTCGCAATCCGGCCACGATAACCATGACCGCCCTTACACAGTCGATTATTGAGGAGATCAAGTCCGCCACCGAGCCGGTACAGCGAGAGGTTTGGGACTTTTTGCTCTTCCTCAAAAGCAAGCACGGGGATGCCCAGGTAAAGCTTCTGCCACTCGCCCAGTCCGCATGGACGAAGGATTGGGACACGCCGGAGGAGGACGCGGCGTGGCGCGATTTGTAAGCGTTGGTTTCTTCAGAATCCGAATCACGGAACAACTCTCCCTTATGTCCATAGCCGTCGCCAGCCGCTCCAAAAAGAGGCCTCGTGGCCGTGGTCGGCCGCGTGCTGACATCCAACTCCGATTGGAAGACATCGAACTTGCGACGGTGAGCGCGGTTAGGGCTCTTCAAATGGATATCGATGGCGATCTTGGAGTGCCGTCTGCGACGGTGTTGCGCAAGGCTCGGCTGGCGATTCGGTGAAGGCCAAGTCGGGCCTTTGGCAGGCAAAGGCTTAACCGCTGAATTGACATCCGGCAGGGCAAAAACGATCTCTCGTCACTGTCATGACCGTCTCCATCGAAGAAATTACCGCCGCCGCTTTGGCGCTCCCAGCTGACGCGAGGGCTGAATTGGCTGACCGGGTGGCGGCAAGCATTGCGTCGGGAATTTCTCCGCGCATCAGGCAGCTTCAAATGGAAGAAGTCCAGAAGCGGCGCGCGGAAGTTCTGTCGGGCAAGGTTCAAGGCGTTTCCTCACAGCAAGTGCGCGATGAAATCGCCTCCTTGCTGAAATGAGGGCCTGCGGGGAAAGAGCCTCGTAGTAGGAGAACGCTTCGACGAAATCTCGGCTTACCTCTGGGAGGTAAACCATTTCCCGGCTCATTTTTTCAGGGCAGCGACTTGGGCTCGGAATTGTTCGCGGGAAAGGGCAATGTTCGGGTTCGCCTGGTAGGCGGCCCAGCGGCGGTCAAGTTCGGCCCGGTGTGCGAGCGGCGGCGGCAGGGCGTCCGGATGCTTCAGGGAACCGAGGATTTCGTCAGCCAAGGCCACGCGCTCCTGGTCGGAGAGCTGGTCAAAATTGGGAATCTCAGTGGTGCGCATGGTGGGAACCAAAGCTGAACGGAGCCGGCAGGCAAGTCTCCGCCTGCCGGCTGGATCGTTTAAACCGCGACTGGCACTGCGGCAGGCACCGCCGGAAACCGCGCCGTGCGTGGCATCTTGGGCCGGATTATCCTCTTTGGCAGGATGCCGAAGAACTGACCGGCCTCCTCGGGGCTTTTGAGGTCGAGGTAATGCTTGCGAATGATCGCCTCGGAATTGCCGGCTTGGAGAGCGGCATCGCCCATCGACCGAAATTTCCCGACGTGCATGCTGATGAATGTGTGCCGAAGGATGTCGTGCGAGAGCTTGAAGTGCTTGCGGAATTTGAGTCGCAGGCGCCTAAAGCCCACCGGCATGATGGGGTAGCGGTCGAGCGGGTAGGTCCGCAGCCAAGCGGCCAGGTTCGGCTGAATGGTGATGTTTCGCTTCATCCGCACCTTCGAGACTTCCGGCTCGATGTGTATGATGCCCGTGTCCAGGCGGACGGACTTGGGATCAAGCTTGGAGATTTCGCCCTCATAGAGGTCGGGCCGGATGCCGGCGAAGAGGCAGAGGGCGATGAACGGGACGAGCTTTCCGCCGTGGTTCTCCTCGGCCCACTTCATGATTTCTGCGCATTGATCGGCGGTCAGTGTCGGGGCGGACCCGCGCCGATGACCGAGACCCCGGTAGTGCGGCACCTTGTCGATGGGGTTAACGGCGATCCAGTCTTTGACCTGGAGGCAGTATTTGAGGAATGCGCCGATCAAGCCCCGGCGGTTGTTGTAGGATTTTCTTGAGACCTGGCCTCGCTTGAAGAATTCCACAAGTGCGGCGGCGGTGAGTTCGCTCACCAGCTTGCCCCGGAACGTGATTTCCAAAGCCCGCAGCTCGCACCGGAAGGAGGTAAATTGCCGGTGCGATAGGTGCCCCTGCTTGTGGTCCAGCTCCCGCAGGGCGAGGTATTCGCGGGCCGCCTCGACGACGGGCTTGTCATTTACCGGGTCGCGGTAGTTCGTAAGCGCGTAATCGAGATAAAAGCTTAGGGAGCGTGACCGGGTCCCGAGACGTTGAAATGCCGCCTCCGACTCCCGGACCTGCTCGATTGTCAGGCAGGTCGAGATGGAACGCAGGCCGGAGGCGGCTTGCTCCGCGCCGAGTTCCATCGCCGCCTTGTCGGCGCCGGCCTCTTCTCGTGTCTTGAAGTTCTTCCGGATGCGGACACCTCGCAGCCAGCCGGATACTCGCCATGAGGTCACGCCATTCCGGTTTTTGTAGCGGATGACGGCAAACGTGTTTTCGTGATTCATGCTTAGGTTGCCACGTCAACTGGCAACCTAGCTTCGGCCAAAAATTTAGTTGTTGGTTCTCAACAACTAAAAATGGGGCGGCCAACGGGATTCGAACCCGCGACCCCAAGATCCACAATCTTGTGCTCTAACCAACTGAGCTATGACCGCCGTAAAGAGGGGGAGGGCGACTTTCTTCGGCGCATAAAAGGCTGTCAAGAGCGGCGTAGGATGCCGGGAGCAGTCCTGGAGGGGGCGGGGGCCTAGCCTGTCAGGCCGGCGACCAGCTCGTTGACGGCCTCCGCGACCTCGGGCACGGCTGCGGCGACGGGAGGGGAGAGTTCGAGGCTCATCGGCTTCACCGTTTCGACTGAGACCGTGAAAAGGTAGATCACCGGCATTTTTCCCAGCAGGGCTGCCGCGGCAAACAGGTCCTTGATGCCGAGGTCATGGGCGGAGAGGCCGTGGGGAAGGGCGCCGACGCTTTCCGGACGGTGTAGCGCGATCGATCCGGCAGGGCGGCCGTCGCGCGTCGCATCGATCATGACAACCACGCGCGCATTCTGGATGTCTTCGAGCAGATTGATTCCCGCCGTGCCGCCGTCGAGCAGGCGCACGCCGTCCGGGATGGGGCCGAGCTCAAGCATGCGCAGGGCATGGATTCCCACGCCTTCGTCGCCCATGATCACGTTGCCGACCCCCAGGACGAGCACAGGGGAGCCGGCACCGGCCGGCGGCGGCGGGTTGGACGCTTCGCCGACGAGAGCCGAGTCAAGGGGAGACATGACCGTGTCAGCCGACCCGCGGCGAACCATCTTTTTCCCGGGAGGGCTGATACAGATAAGGCGACGCGCCCTGCTTCTCCTCCTCCTCGACCTCGTTCTTTTCCACAAATTTCCACCCGCCGATCTGCGACGAGAGGATGCCCTGTCCCTCGACATAGTCGTGGTAAAACACGAGGTAGACGTGGACGATTGTGAACAGGACGAAAGCCCACATGACCGCGTAGTGGAAGGTTCGCAGCGAGAACTCGCTGCCAAAAAGCGGCGTCACCCACGTGAACAGGCGCGGAAACCAGGACTTGCTTGTCGATGCATAGAGCGCGAAGCCCGAGATGATCTGGAACACCGTCAAGAGCCCCGTTCCGGTGTAGGTGAAGTAGGCCATCGAGTTGTGGCCGAGCGTGTGCACCGGCTTGTTCGTTGATTGCAGGATGTCGACCTTCAGCACGGAGCCGATTTGCACGAGCTGCCGGCGGGTGAGCGGGAAGTAATTGCGCCAGCGGGCGTATTTGTTCCCGACGAAGGCCCAGTACAGCCGGAAGACGAAGTTGAAGGTGAACACATAGGCGGCCGCGAAATGGATGAACCGCACCTTGCCGAACCAGTAGCTGAAGGACGCCTCGCGGGCGATCATGAATGCGGGCGGGTTTGCGATCATCCAGCCGGTGACACCGAGGACCGTGACCGTCAGGACGTTGATCCAATGGAACCAGCGCACGGGCTGCTCCCAGACATAGACCCGCGTGTAGTCGTGCGAATTTTTGGACGAGCCGTTCATGGCGTGCCCTTCACTTGACGTACAATTCGTGGTGGGCCACCTCGGCGCCGTCCTCGTAAAGGTGGACGGCGCAGGCCAGGCACGGATCGAACGAGTGGATCGTGCGGATGATTTCGAGCGGCTGCTTCGGATCGTGCACGGGGGTCCCGATGAGCGAGGCCTCGTAGGCGGAGCGCTGCCCCTTCGCGTCCCGGGGCGAGGCATTCCAGGTGCTCGGGACGACGAGCTGATAGTTCTCGATCTTGCGATCCTTGATGACGATCCAGTGGGCAAGGGCCCCCCTGGGCGCCTCGGAGGTGCCGACGCCCCGCGCCTCGTCCGGCCAGGTGGAGGGTTCCCACTTGTCCTTGGTGAAGGTGCGCGTGTCGCCCGCCTTGATCAGGGCGAGCAGGGAATCGTAGAACTCGAGGCCCCATTTTGCGGTCAGGCGCGCCTCGATGCCGCGCGCCGCCGTGCGGCCGAGCGTGGAAAAGAGCGCCGTGGCGGGGGCGTTTAACGCCCCGAGGGCCTCTCCGACCGCAGCCTTGATCTCCGGCTGGCCCGACGCATAGCCGACCAGCATGCGGGCGAGCGGGCCCACCTCCATGGCGTGGCCCTTCCATCGCGGGGTCTTGAGCCAGCTGTATTTCGCATCCACGTCCAGATGCTCGTACGGCGGCTTCGGGCCCGTGTATTTCAGGTTGGTTTCACCTACCCAGGGATGACGGCCGCCGGTCACGGCTCCGCTGTTGTACTGGTACCAGGATGAATCGATGAATTCCTCGATGCCGGTCTGGGTGTCCCGCGGATCGACGGGAAGCACTTCCGACAGATTCCGCCCCAGGATGGCGCCGCGGCGGAACTTGTAGCCTTCGATGGAGGAGAACCCCTGCGTGGGAAGGTCGCCGTAGCAAAGGTAGTTTTCAAGGCCGCCGCCGATGCCCGCCCATTCGAGGTAATACGGCGCGACGGCGAGGAGGTCGGGGTAATAGACCTGCTCCACGAAATCGCGGGCGTTCTTGAGCAGCTGCCCGACGAGGGCAAGGCGTTCGGCGTTGATGGCATTGGCCTCGTCGATATTGATCGAGCAGGGCATTCCGCCCACGAGGTAATTGGGATGCGGGTTCTTGCCGCCGAAGACCGTGTGGATCTTGATGACCTCCTTCTGCCATTCCAGGGCCTCGAGGTAATGCGCCACGCCGATGAGGTTGATTTCCGGCGGCAGCTTGAACGCCGGATGGCCCCAGTAGGCATTGGCGAAGATTCCGAGCTGCCCGCTTTGCACGAACCCTGTGAGGCGCTTCTGCAGGTCGGCGAAGTACTTCGGCGAGCTCTTGGGCCAGTTTGAGATGCTCTGGGCGATCCGCGAGCTCTCCGCCGGGTCCGCCTTGAGGGCGCTCACGACGTCGACCCAGTCGAGCGCATGAAGGTGGTAGAAATGGATGACGTGGTCCTGCACGTTCTGCGTGCAGTACATGATATTGCGGATCAGCTCGGCCGCCGGCGGAATGGCGATTCCCAGCGCGTCCTCCACGGCGCGGACCGACGACAGCGCATGGACGGTCGTGCAAACGCCGCAGACGCGCTCGCAGAACGCCCAGGCGTCGCGGGGATCGCGGCCCTTGAGGATGATTTCCAGGCCGCGCACCATCGTGCCGGCGCTCCAGGCGTCCACGATTTTTCCGTCCTTCACCTCGGCTTCGATTCGGAGGTGGCCCTCGATGCGGGTGACCGGGTCGACAACGATTCTTTCGCTCATGGGTGGTGTCTTTCCAGTTTAGGATTTCGCGGGGCCGCCTGCCGGGCTCGCAGGCTCGGGATCGTGGACCGCATGATCTTCGCCCGGCTGCTCGCCGATTGTCTTTCGCTTGCGGACGTTGGTGAGCACCGCATGGGTTGCCACCGCCGCGGCCGTGACTCCCGCCGCCGCAAGTCCGATCTTGTCCGCCGTGGACTCGATGCCGAAGCCGGGGAAATTCGTGAGGCGCTGGTAGAAGGGGCCGTTGTCCCAGAAATTGGCCTCCGAGCAGCCGATGCACGGGTGGCCGGATTGAATGGGATAGCTCGTGCCATTGTTCCAGCGGATCACGCCGCACGAGTTGTAGGTGGAGGGGCCCCGGCATCCGACCTTGTACAGGCAGTAGCCCTTTTTCGCGTTCTCGTCGTCGAAACTCTCGACGAAGAGCCCCGCGTCGTAATTCGGCCGGCGGTAGCAGGTGTCGTGGACCCGCCGCGAGTAGAACGCCTTCGGGCGACCGAGCTGGTCGAGCTCCGGAATGCGGTCGAAGGCGAGCAGGTGCACGAGGACGCCGGCCATCACCTCGGCAATCGGCGGGCATCCCTGGACGTTCACGATCGGCTTGTCCGTGATTATCGAATGGATCGGAGTCGCGCGCGTTGGGTTCGGGTTTGCGGCCTGCACGCAGCCGGCGCACGCGCAGTTGCCCCAGGCGATGATCGCCTTTGCCCCGGCGGCAACCTCCCTCACCGTGTCCAGGGCCGAGCGGCCCCCGACGACGCAATAGCATCCGTCCTCGGCCAGAGGCACGGATCCCTCGACGAGCATCAGGTACTCGCCGGGATATTTATTGATTGTGTCCCTCAAGACCTCCTCCGCCTGGAAGCCCGCGGCCGCCTGGAGGGTCTCGGTGTAGTCGAGCGAGATCTTGTCGAGGAGGATGTCCGCGACGATCGGGTGGGACGAGCGGAGGAACGACTCGCTGCAGCAGGTGCATTCCTGAAAATGCAGCCAGACGACGGGGATGCGCCGCCGCGTTTCGATTGCCTTTGCGATCTGCGCCATGCCGCCCTGCTGAAGCCCCAGATAGGCGCTCATCCAGGCGCAGAACTTCATGAAGTCGCGGCGCGAGACGCCGCGCGAGATCATCTGTTCATATATGGTTGGAACGCTCTTCTCGTGCGCAATCGAACTCATTTGATTTTGGGGGACGCGGGAGTGCCTTTGTCCGGTTTTTGGATTTGCGGGTTTGGCGCAGGGGAACTGGCTGGACGCGGTCACAATAGTCGAACAATCGAAGGTGCACTGCGCGCGTTCTACGAAAGACTGCGCATTTCTTGTATGGAATGAGGGGCGAACCCGGCGTTGCCACTTGCGTCGCGGTTTCCACCGGCAAAGGATCGTTCCCATGCTTCGATTGCGCATGGTGACGTTCAACATTGCGCACGGACGGGGCCTGACTCCGATCCAGGGACTGACCTCGCCGAGAAAACTGAGGATCAATCTCAGGCGCATAGCGGCGCTGATCTCCCGGCTCGAGCCGGACGTGGTGGCGATGCAGGAGATCGACGAGCACTCCCGGTGGTCGGGGAACTTCGACCACCTCGATTACCTCCGGGTGTACGCAGGCTTTCCGCACGCGGTCTTCGGGATCAACAACCGGCGCTCCGGCATCATCAATCTCTCGTACGGAAATGCGCTCCTGTCGCGCCACCCGCTCCTGAACGCCGAGACCGTGGTTTTCGGGCGCCGGAGGGTCGGGGAAAAGGGATTTCTGTTTGCGGAGCTGGACGTGGGCGGCCGCCGGATTCCGGTCGTGAACCTGCACCTTCATTCGAGCTCCCGGGCATGGCGGCTCCACCAGCTCAACCGCCTGACAAACTGGCTGCGCGAGAAGCGGCGAACGCGCGCGGCCGCCCACTGGGCGGTGCCCCCGATCATCTGCGGGGATTTCAACAACCCGAGGACGCTGGGCGATGCGACGGCGGCCCTTTGGAGCCATCTTTCCTATTACGGGGACTATCTTGTGCGCCCTCAGACGGGCGGGACCTTCCCATCGCCCCTTCCGCGCCGGACGCTGGATTTTGTGTTTCTTCCAGCCGTCTGCCGGGACGTGCAGTGCAGGGTCGTGAGAACCCTTCTCTCGGACCACTGCCCGGTGCTCGTGGAGTTCTCGATTGGCTGAGGTCAGGCCTGGAGGGGCAGCGAAAGGCTGAAAGTGGTTCCCGCGGGCCCGGTTTCCACGAGGGTCAGCGAGGCGCCTATCTGGCGGGCGAGCAACTGGCTGATGGCGAGGCCGAGCCCCGTGCCTCCAGGGCGCGTGGATCGACCCGGCTCGAACAGGTGGGCGCGGATCTGCTCCGGGATTCCAGGGCCTTCATCGGAGACGAGCAGATTGAGCGATTTGCCGTTCTGGCGCAGCGCAACCTCCACTTTCCGGCCCGGGGGCGTCACTGCGATCGCGTTTTGGGCGAGATTCGTCGCGATCAGGCAGAGCAGGCTGCCGCGGTGGCTGTCGAGCTCTGTGTCGGGGCCCGGGACGAGGCTGAGCGTCACATTCCGGTCCAAGGCGGCCGCGCAGTTGCGCTGGCGGATGCTTTCGATGAGTTCGGCGCCGGTCAGCCGAAACGAAACGCGTGCCTCCGTGTCGCCGAGGAGGGCCACCGTCTCCTGGACCATGGTTTGGAGACGCTCCGCGTAGCCTGCGGCCGAGCGCCAATCCGCGGAGGCACCTTCGGCCATGACCGCGCGCAGGCCCGCGACCGGACCCTGGATGCCGTGCATGAGATACGAGGTGATCTGCCCCAGGGCGGAAGCCTTGGCGGCGAGCGTCAGCTCGAAATTTGCGCGGACGAGCCCCTCCGTGCGCTCGTCGATCAAAACCTGCTGGCGCAGGAGGACAAAATAGGCCGCGCCGAGGACGACTCCAAAGAGGACCGCGCCGAGCGCGACGATTTCAATGGTCTTGCGCTGTATCTGCCGGTCGACCGCGGCCAATTCCCCAGCCAGGCTGTTATGGTCGGAGGCAACGAACGTGCCGCTGATAAAGTACTGGACGAAGCCCAGGATTTTCGTGGCATCGCAAAATACCGGCTGAGGGGGAAGGCCGGATCATAACGGCTGATCTGCTCTCCCCCCAGCAGCCTCGCATAATCCTCGGGCGGGAGATCCGGAAGAATGATCGACGTCGGCACCTCCTCGACCACGTTGCCCTCGGAGTCGTACACAACGACCCCGACCAGCCCCAGGTCCGCCTGCTCCTTGGTCTTCAATACGGGATAGAGAAGTTCCGCGGGCTCCACTGCCGAGCTTCCCAGGGAGGCTTCGCTTTCGGCCAGTTGCTGCAGGGCTTCGGGATACAGGACCGCCGCGTACCGCTTGATGACCGTCTCCCGGGTCAAGTCGCGCTCATTGGCGCCCAATGGGACGACGATGCCCGCGAGAATCGACACCAGCAGCACGCCCGCGGCCAGAAAAGCGAGGGCCAGACGGGGGTGGTGTCGCAGCATCTCTGTTTTGGAAGAGCCTTTGGCCATGACCCGGCTGTTCGATGAGTCGAGGAATGCGGCTCAGCCGGGTTCGAACAGAAGCTCACCCTTGGGCAGCGGAAGCGCGAGCTTTTGCAGCGCGCCGTCGAAAAGAAGCCGCCGCTGTTCAGGGGACAGGCCCGGCTGGAGCACGGCGTTTCGATAATCGCGGTAGTCCCAGTAGGTTTCCAACTTCCTCAATGAATCCGAGAACTGCGCGACCATTGCGTCCGAGGACACGGGAGCGGCGTTTCCCGCCTCCATCTTCGAGAGATCGGTGCGGATGGATTCCCGCATCTTCGCGAGGGCCGCGTAGCGGGCGGCGTTTTCGCCCGTGAATGCGGCGATCGCCTGGCGGGTGGATTCCGAGACCGCGGCCGCATCGGCGGAACTCCCGTTTTTCTTCACCTCCTCGACGCGCGCAAGAAGGGCCTTTTGCAGCGCCAGTTTTTCACCGCGGTAGGCCGTGATCCGGGCCTCGAAGTCCGCCGGGATCGCGGGCATCTCGGGCAGGCGGTCCGGGTCGCCCAGCGGGGCGAGCTTGCTCCGAATATCCTCGGCCCGCTCCTCAAGAGCTGCGAAAAGGGGGGCCTGGGCGGAAGCCAGTGCCCTTAGCGAGGCGGCCCCATAGGGGTCGTTGGGGTTCTGTTTCTCGGGGAAGAGAGCCCTGAGCAGGGCCTGCTTCAGCGCGGATTTTTCGCTCCTGTACGCGAGAAGACTTGCGTAGACGTCCTTGGGCAAATCGTCGCGAAACAGGATCGCGGAAGTGTCCGGCGAGAACCGGAAAAACCGATCCTTTGGCGGGGAATTCCCATCAAGCGAGTCCGTATAATCCTGGACCAGCTCGCCAAGAAGCCGCCTTTGGGCCGGCGAGAGGCCTTCCCGGTAGTAGACATCCGCCTTGAGGCACGAAAGGACCGCCAGGCTGCGTGACCGCTCGGAGGAGTTGTCGGCGCCCGCGTGGGCGAGGCGCCAGCGGAAATAGTCGGTCGAGCTTTCCGGATTGTTGCACAGGACGCGCCTGATCTCCTCAGCCGCGGCCTCGAGCGCCGAAATCCGCGGCGTTTGCTCGCGGGCGAACGCCTGCAATTCGCGCTCCCGGACGTCCGGATCCAGGTTGCGGACGATGTCCAGGTGCGCCCGGAGTTCCGCGAGCAGGGCCGCTTTTTCGGTCTCGTAATGGTCCAGGCGGGATGAAATGTCGCCGCTCAGCCCGCTTCGAACCAGCCGCGTGGCCAGCAGGGCGTAAAACGGCTCGTTGACGTAGGCGGCCAGGGAAGCAGGGGCGGCGGGCCCGGTCGAAAACGTGGGAGCTCCCGGGCTGACGGCCGCGCCCAACGCGGGGGCGATCGGGGAATAAAAAAGATAGACCGGAGGAGGCTGGGGGCGGGCCGCCGGCATCTGGGGGGGCGCGCCGGCTCCGGCCTGGCCGGAAGCCTGCGAAGCCGCGAGCATGGCGATCAGCCCGCAGATAACCGGCACCGCATTCAGGCGGACCCGGCTGCCGATGGGCTTTGGTATTCTCATTGTTCTGGTTGGCCTCGGGCGTTGGTGCGGGGGCCATGCACGGCCGTCCGGCATCCGGGCGGCCGCGCTGGTCCCAACACAACCCTGTCAGACCGGCCGCAAACGCCGGAAGACTATTTCTGTTCAGCGAGTATCTTCTCCTTGGCCTTTTGGAATTCCTCGTCGGTCAGGACACCTTCATCCTTCAGCTTTTTCAGTTTTTCCAACTGGGTTGCGATGTCCGTCGGGGCGGGGGCGGGCTGCGCGACTTGCACCATTGGCTGCACGACCGCTCCCATCTGAGGGGCACCCTGCGTGATATACGGATTATACTGGGAACTCGGAAAATTCGGGTCACCCGGCTTGGCGTTTGTCACGGGCCGGTTGTAAAGATCGAAGAGCTGCAGGAACCGGCCAAACGACTCCACCTTGCCGTCCACGAGTCGGACCATGTACGCGTGGTCCTGATCGGCCCGAGCTATGTTGTTGACCTCCAAGTAATACGTCAGGTATTCAACGTTCGCCTGGGCGCTCGTGCTGTCCGGCGTGCCGAGGATGTCGATGACTTGCGCCTTGGTCATCCCGATCTGGATTTTGTTCATATCGGTGGAAGTCGCGCACCCGGTGAGGAAGGCGCCGAGCAATGCTAGTGCGAGGAGGCAGAGTTTTTTCGTCATAATTTATGGCTGGGTTGCGGTTAATCTAGTCGCACGGTTCGTGCCAAGGCGAGTGGCTGATAGTTTAATTTATTAACAGTAATAATCTTACGGAGTTAATCATCCTGCGTCCGCAGGGGAGAGGCGCCTGGAATCGGGTGGATGCACCCAGTTTGCCGAACAGGAAAATTGGCGTTTTTGCGGCAGGCACCCATTTGTTTTGGAAGCGTCCAGTTGGATCAGGCATTTGGCGGCGAGGCGGACTTCCCGCCCTCCATCCGGTAGCGGAGAAAATCCCGGGTGACGCCAAGGCGCCGGGCGGCGGCGGAAACATTGTTTCCGGTCGCGCGGAGCGCCTCGGCAATGAGTTCGTTCACGGCGTCATCCAGGGAAAAGCCGGTCTCGGGCAGCGCCCAGGCGGGATTGCGCCACGCGGCGGGCGATTGCTCCGCGGCTGCGCCGCAGAGATGGGCGAGGTCGACTTCGCCGCCCGCGCCAAAAACTACGGCGCGCTCGAGCTCGTGGGCCAGCTCGCGGACGTTTCCGGGCCAGGGCTGGGCGATCAGCCGCGCCTCCATGGCCGCGGAGAGGACGAGCCCCGGCCTGCGATGGCGGCTGCCGATCCGGGCCAGCAGATGGCGGGCGAGAGGCACGATGTCGGCCTTGCACTCGCGAAGCGGCGGCAGGGCGATCCGCAGAAGGTCGAGGCGCTGATAGAGATCCTCGCGGAAGGCGCCTTCCCGGACGCAGTCGGCGAGGGGGCGGTTGCTTGCGACGACGAGCCTTGCGTCGACCTCGATTTCCCTGGCCCCCCCACGCGTCGGATGGTCCCGCCTTCCACGGCCGTCAGAATCTTGGACTGGGTGGCGGCGGTGAGGGAGGAGATCTCGTCGAGGAACAGCGTTCCGCCGTCGGCGGCCTCGAAAAGGCCGATCCGCGCCTGCCTTGCATCGGTGAAGGCCCCGCGTTCGTGGCCGAAGAGCTCGGACTCAACCAGGGTGTCGGGCAGGGCGGCGCAATTGATCGCGATGAAGGGGCGGTCAACCCTCGGGCCGCGCCGGTGAAGCCACCGGGCGAGCACGGTCTTGCCCGTTCCCGTCTCACCCTCGATCAGGACGGGCGGCAGGTTGCGCTCCAGGCGGCGGTCGGTGGCGAGTATGGTGTCCAGCCGGGCGCGCACCGCGGAAAGGCCTTCGCCGAAAAACAGCCCGTCGGTCTCGCTCGCATGCTCATCGGCCAGTTTTTCATCGCGGCGGGCGGCGGCCCGGGCTCCCCGGCAGCGCAGGAAGGCGAGGACGAGCTCCTCCGGCTCGAAGGGCTTTGCCAGGTAGTCCCCGGCGCCGAGGCGCATCGCCTCCACCGCCTTTTTCACGCCCCCGAATGCCGTCATGACGACGACCCCTGTGTTTTCCGAGAACGCATGTTCGCGCAGGAGTTCGAGGCCCTCGCCGTCGGGCAGGTTCAAATCGACGACGGCGAAGTCGAACCTGAGCTCGCGAAGCAGTCGGCGCGCCTCCGCCAGGGTGCCGGCGCCGCTCACTGCGGCTCCGCCCGACCCCAGGTGGGCCGCCAGCCGCTTTCGCAGCGCGGCATCGTCCTCCACGACGATCGCCTCGCAGCCGGCGAGCGGGCCTTTTGAATCGGCTGACATAAGGGGCCGGACAGTCTTCACGCCGGGCCCGGAAATTTTCAACCTAAACCCAATGGCCCTTGCCACCCCGCCGGCCGCCCTCTCAAATCGGCGTCCCATGTCACGCATAGCACAAGCCTTTGCCCGGGCCCGTGCCGGGAATCGCGCGGCGTTCATCGCCTACCTTTGCGCCGGGGACCCCGATTTCGACACCTCGGTCGAGGCGTGCCGCGCGCTGATCGGCGCGGGGGTGGACATCCTGGAGCTGGGCGTGCCTTTTTCAGACCCGCTGGCCGACGGCCTCACGAACCAACTGGCCGCGCAACGGGCGCTGGAGGGCGGAATGACCGTGGCGCGGGTCTTCGAGCTCGCCTCGCGAATCCGGAAGGAAAGCCAGGTCCCGATTGTGTTCTACGCCTACTACAACCTCATTTTCTCAAACGGCGTGGAGGCGTATGTGCGCTCGGCCCGCAAGGCGGGCGTCGACGGGCTGCTGACGCTGGATCTGCCGCCGGAGGAAGCCGCCGAGCAGTCGAAGGCTGCCCGGGCGCATGGACTCGAAACGGTCTGCATCGTGGCCCCCACGACTCCAGAGTCGCGCCTGGAGCGAATCGCGCGCGAGGCAACCGGCTTCATCTACTACGTCTCCCGAGAAGGCGTGACGGGCGTTCGGGAGCAATTGGCCGGCGGGATCGCCGGCGCGGTTGCCAGGATTCGCGAACACACGTCCCTTCCGGTCGCGGTCGGCTTCGGGATTGCGACCCGATCCCACGTCAGCCAGGTGGCCCGCCTGGCTGACGGCGTCGTCGTCGGCAGCGCCCTCGTGAACCTGATCGGCGAGAACCTCGCCTCGCGCGACCGGATCGCGCCCGCGCTGGCGGCCCGGGCGGCCGATCTGGTGGCGGGAACCGCAAGGGCCTGAGGTCCGGGTTCCCATGCCTAGCCGGACCCTGCACGTTCTGACCGGCTGCACCGCATCGGGAAAGACGGAATGGGCGCTGCGGTGGGCGGAGGCGAACGATGCCGAGATCATCTCGTGCGACTCGCTTCTTTTCTACCGGGGGATGGACATCGGGACGGCGAAGCCGACGGCGGCCGAGCGGGCGCGGGTTCCCCACCACCTGGTCGATATTCTCGAAGTGGGGGAGCCGATGAATGTGGCGCGCTATGCCGGGCTCGCCCGCGCCGCGGCCGAATCGATCGCCTTGCGGGGCAGGCGAATCCTGGTCGTCGGCGGGAGCGGGTTTTACCTGAAATCATTCCTTGCCCCGGTCGCCGACGCGATCGAAGTGTCCGCGGAGATCAGGGCCGGCGTGGCCGCGTCCCTTGCGGGCGGGGGCCTGAAGGGGCTTGTCGAGGAGCTGGCGAAACTCAACCCGGGCGGCCTGGGGTCCCTTGACACCGCGAACCCGCGAAGGGTGGCCCGTGCGCTCGAACGGTGCCTGGCCTCGGGCCGGACGCTGTCGGAGCTGGCGGCGGATTTTGCGCGGCTGAAGCCGGCCTTTGGCGGCTGGGAGGTGAAGGTCGCCGAGTTGCGCCGGGGGCCGGAGGAGCTGGCGCGGCGCGCGGCGGCGCGCGTTGAAGGGATGCTTCAGGGCGGGCTGGTCGGGGAGGTCAGGGGATTGCTGGCGCGCGGGCTCAAGGACAATCCGAGCGCGTCGCGCGCGATCGGATACCGCGAGGTGATCGCGATGTTCGAGGGGAGGCTTGCGGCGAAGGACCTCGCATCCGAGATCGAAAAGGACACCCGCGCCCTGGTGAAAAAGCAGCTGACCTGGTTTCGCACGCAACTGCCGGCGCATCGCGTCCTCGCGGCCGGAGAATTGGAGGACCCGCGGGCCCTGTTTTCCCCGGAAGCCTGACTCCGGGGGGCCGGCCTCAGTCCAGATTAATATGATAGTTCGGCAGCGAGGTTCCTTCGAGGAATCGAAGGTTGGCCAGGGAAGTGCGAAGGTTGACTTCGGCCTGGATCTCGCTGACCCGGGAGCTCTCGAGGTTATACTGGGCCTGGAGGACGTTCAAGCTGGTGGAGAGGCCCGCCTTGAACTCCTCATTCTGCAGGTCGTACTCCTTCTGGCTAAGCACGACGGCCTCCCGGCCCGCGGTGACGGCTTCCACATTGGCCTGCACGGCGCGGATTGCGGCCCGGACCTGCACCGTCAGCGCCTGGTCGGCCTGGTCCATCGCGGCCTGCTCGCTGTTGATGTTTGCCATCGCCTGGCGGTAGAGCGCCCGGTTGGCCCTCATCCCCCAGGGCATGCTGAACGCGAGCCCCGCGCTCCAGTTGTATCCGGGGCCGGCCCACGTCCAGACGCTGTTGTTGGCATAGGAATAGGCGGTCGTCGAGGAGGAGCGCCCGATCCCGCCCGTCGCATTCAGCTGGGGCAGGTTGTTTCGCTTGGCCTTGAGGGCGTCCAGCTTGTACTGCTCGATCGTGTAGTCGATGACGGCGAGGTTGGGGCCGTTGTCGCGCGCGAGCTTGTACGAGATGTCGAACGAGACGTCGGTGCTCGGCAGCGGCGGAAAATCGACGGACCCGACAGGCGTCCTGAACTTGGTCTCCCCGAGGGTCTGGAGGAGATCGTCCTCGGCGTTCTGCATGGCCTGCTTGAAGCCGATGAGCTGGCTCTTGGCCGTCGCGACGTTTGACTGGGCCGTGACGACGTCGACATCGGTGAGGACGCCCGCCTTGCGCTTTGCCGTGTTCTCGTCGAGGAGTTCCTGGGCAAGCTTGAGCGAGTCCAGCTGGACCTCGTACTGGCGGCGGGTGAAGATGACGTTGAAGTACTGCGACTCAACATTGAGAACCATCGTCAGGACCGTGCTTTTGAAGTTCTGGCGCGCGATCTTGTCGCCGTACTCGGCGATCTGGATCGCGGCCTTCCCGTAGTCGGAGCCGGCGCCCTGCAGAAGGGGCTGGCTCACGCTGAGCGAGATCTGTCCGTCGTAGGCGGGATTGAGCAGCGATTGGATGGAATTGGAGGCAAATCGGGAGAGGCCGTAGTCCGCCGTGACCGTGCCTCCGGTGATGACGGGCTGGGTCAGCGAAAGCGTCGTGCTTTGGTTGTCCGAATACGGCGCGGCTCCGAGGGCGGCGGTGTTCGTCGAATTCGTGGCCCTGGGGCTTTGCGACACGCTCTTTTGCCACGTCACGCCCAGCGTCGGATCGTAGGCCGACTGCGCAATGATCACGGAGTCTTTCGCCTGGGTGACGGCAAAGGATTGGATCCGCACCGAGAAATTCTTCGCCAGCGCCTCCGCGACGCATTGCTCCAGCGTGAGCGGAGGTCCGTAGGAGTTGAGCGGCGCACTTTCAGGGGGCGGGGTGGCCGGCGCATCCTCGGCCCTAAGGGAGGCGAGGAAGACCGCGGACAGGACGACGACGGGTGCGATGCGAGCGGGAATGCGGAACATGAGCGGAAGCTGGAGGTGCTTTTAGGAAGAGAACACGGCAGACGCCGAAAGGTTGCCAAAATCTCCCCGGCAGGGGTTTGCGGAGCCTGATCGGGAAGGGATCCGGCAATTTTAATGCGTGACGATCAAGAAGCGGGAAAGTTGTGGGCAAATTTCGCCCAGTCACGATCGAGCCCTCACTTTACGACACTTTCGGTGCGCTTGAGTTCCTGGGAGACGATCTCGTTCAAATAGGCGCTGGCCGTCTGGCGCGTGGTGTAGGCCGCAAGCATTCCCCGCATCTCGGCATACTGCGGGCTCTTCTCGCTCAGGTCGGGAATCTTCTTGTCGAGCGCCGCGACGATCGTGCCCTTGTCGGCCTCCGCGATCATGTCGGAAACCTGCCCTTTTTCGAGGTGCTCGAGGGCTCCCGCCGCGGCTTCGCTCAGGTCCTGGGGACGGGCGCGCAGCGTAAAGGCCGGGAGGGTCTTCACCTCAATCTTCACGTGTTGGGACGCCTGCGCCGCTTCCGCCGCCTTTGCAAAGGTGTCGCCGGCTTTCATGCGCGCTTCGATCAACCCGCGCAGCGTCTTCCCCAGATCGGCGAAGCTCCGGCGCTTCTCGCCATCGACGTAGTCGGCCTTCACCTTTTCGCGGACCTCGGCGAGCGCCGGCTGACGGGCGGGCACGGTGCCCTTCCAAATGAGAATCGCGGCGCCGGCGTTTGTCGTAACAGCCTCGGAATAATAGTGCTGCGCATCGAGCTTGGCGACCGCGTCGGTGATGTCGGTCGAACTGCCGAGTTCGGCGGGACCGGACTCCGGGCTGAACGGGGCCAGCGGCTTGAGGGTGAGCTTTCGGGAGGCGATGAAGCTGTCCAGTTCCGGGCCCGCGGCGACCTTGCCCTCGTAAAGGGCGAAGGCGAGGTCGGAAGCGGCCTTTGCGGCGAGATCCTTGGCGCGCTCCAGCTTGAGCGCGGCCTCGACCTGGGGACGCACGGCTGCGAAGTCCGCCGCGGGATCGGGCGCCTTCGGCTTCGCGGGCGCCTGCCCCGGCTTGGCCGCGCCTTTGTCCTCGGTCGCGTCTTTCGGGGCCGGGAACCTTCCGGGATTCGCGTCGTAGAACGAGCGGACCTCCGCGTCCGTAACCTTGATACCGCCCTCGTATCCGGCCGTCGGAAAATCGATGGTGCTCGCAAGGATGCGCTGCGGGATCTGGTACCTGGCCGCGTTGTCGTGGTAGTACTTTTCCAGGGCGGCTTCCGGCACCGCGATCGAGGGCGCGTAGCTTGCGTAGTCGACGGTCGCGGTTGCGATTGTCCAGGTGGTGTCGGCGCGAAGGAGCTCGCGTTTCACGTCCGCGGGCAGGACATAGCCCGGGCCGTCGAGGAGCTCCTGCACTTTTGCGATGCGCACCTGGTCGGCGATCACCCGCACGATGTCGGCTTCGCTGGTTCGGGAATCCACCTTCAGGCTGTCCCGAAATGAGTTGTAGCGGCTGACGTCGAACTGGCCGTCCGCGCCGGCGAAGATGCGCAGGCCCTTTATGAAGTCGGTGATCTCGGAGGACGTGGCCTGCGGGATGGACCAGGCGTCCGCAAGCTTGAGCGCCGCGATGCGCTCGAGGGCGTACGTCTTGACCTGCTCCTCGTCGGAGTCGCTGGAGCCGACCTGCAGCTCGATGCTCAGCGCGGCGTCGTTCATCACGAGGCCCATGTCCCCCTGGGATGCGAGATTGTAGCCGAAGAACTCGCGCTTGACGTCGCCCCGGTCGCTGCGGCCGATTCCGGGGCCCGCCCCGATTGTGACGATGAACGAAATGATCGTGACTGCCAGCAGGACGCCGAAGACGGTCCGGAAGTGGTGCTGGAAGGTTCGCTGGATCCAGGAAATCATGGGCGGAAAAAAATCAGCCTAAATTCGGCGGCAGGGGTGGCAAGGGCTAATTGCGGCGCCCCGGAGCGCGGTCACGACTCCGAAGGCGTTTCGGCAAGAAGCTGCTCAAGATTCTTCCTGAAGAATTCCTGCTCGCCCAGCCGCTCGACGGCCTGGTCGTACCTGGAAAGCAGGGGATCGACGCCGCGCAGGCCGCCGTAAAGCGGGTTTTCCCCCAGGTTCTCGTCGCGCCGGTTGAATTCGAGGAGGCTGATGCGGTTCAGCGGCAGGGCGGGCTGGTAACGGCTTTCCGCGGACGCCGCTGCGGAGGCGGCTCCGACCGCGGTCAGGAAGCCCATGTCGGCGAGCCGGCCGAGGCACTCGTTGAGGATTTGGTCCGGCACCCTCATGAGGGCCCCGAGTTCCGAGGCGGTGGGGGGCGGAAGGGCGTTCTGGAAGCGGCGGCAGACGAGCAGGAGGGCGGCGAGCGACAGGCGCCGGCGCGCGGCCTCCGGGATGCGGCCCCAGGCGACCTGGCTGCTCCGGAACTGCGCGTTTTGGACGGCGTAGCTGATGATTCCGCCGATGAGGACATACAGCCAGAACACGTACAGTCCTAGCATGAGGACGGGCAGGACCCCGAGGGAGCCGAACAGGCTCTTCGTCAGGATGACCCGGCGGAGGTAAAAGAACCCGAGGAAATTGTTGAGCATGAGCAGGGCCGTGACGGCCACGGCCCCGGAAAACGCCGCCCGCCAAAAGACCTGCGTGTGGGGAATCACGCGGTAAAAGAGGGTGAGAAAGAGGGTGACCAGGGCAAAGGAGAGGATCGGCAGCGCCCAGCGCAGCGCCCGGACCATCTCGGCCCCGAACGGAACCCGCTCCTCGAAGACGTTCACGAAGGCCCCTGCGCCAAGCAGGGCGACGGCGCCGAAAAAAAGGAAGGACCCCAGGGTGAGGATGGTCCAGTAGTTTACGACCCGGATGAGGATGGACCTCCCGGCCCGCACGCCCCAGATCTCGTTGAAGGCGTCCTCGACCGACTTGAAGAGGAGAAGCACGATCACGACGAGCGACGCGACGCCGGCCACGCCGATCGAATTCCGGTGGGCCCCGGCGACGAAGCCGTCGATCAGGGAGACAAGCTGGGGATTGAGGGCGGCGGCCTCGCGGCCGTTCCCGGCGGGCGCCGCGCCGTTTGCGCCCAGGCGCTCGTACATGTTCACCTGGGGGGCGATGAAACGGAGGATGCCGCTCAGCGAGTCGACCGCGACGTGCGGGTCGCGACCGCTCATGACCAGGCCCGCCACGATGAGCGCGATGGCGACCAGCGGACCCAGGCCCAAAAGCGAGCTGAAGCTGAGCGACGCCGCGCGGCTGACCGCCTTCGTTTCGAGGAATACGGTCCAGGTCGTCGCTATCACGGCCCGGGCCGTTCGCAGCGACCTCCGCATGGCGGGGATCAGCCTTGGATTCGAATCACTGCCGCTGGGTGGAGACATGGCGGGAATGGGATGCTACATGCGTTCCAGGGTTCGGAGTCCGAGAAGGTGCAGCCCGGTCTCCAGGATGAGAAGCGTGCGGGAGCAAAGGAGGAGGCGGCGGGCCCGGATCGGCGGATCGTCGACCAGCACCTTTTCGGCCGTGTAAAATCCGCTGAACTCGCCGGCGAGCTCGTAGAGGTAAAGGCAGAGAAAATGCGGCCTCAGGGTGTCCGTGGCCAGGCGCACGGCGTCGGAGAAGGAGACGAGCTTGCGCGCGAGCGCGATCTCCGCCGGCGTCTCGAGCGGGCTCGCGGCCTGCTCCGCGTCCCCCGCGTCCAGGGCGAGTCCATTGCGCCGGAATATGGAATGGATCCGGGCCGCGGCGTACAGGAGGTACGCCGCCGTGTTCCCGTCGAGGGAAATCATCTTGTCCCACGCGAAGACGTAATCGGTCGAGCGGTTCTGCGCGAGGTCGGCGTACTGGACCGAGCCGATGCCGACGACCTCCGCAATCGCCCTGCGCTCGGAATCCGGCACGCCGGGGCTTTTTCCGCTCACCAGGGCGTACGCGCGGTCGACGGCCTCCGTCAGCAGTTCCTGGAGGGCGATGTTGTCGCCGCTCCGGGTCTTGAGCGGCTTTCCATCCTGGCCGAGCACGGTTCCAAAATCCACGTGCACGAGTTCGGGAAGGGGCCGGCCCGTTTTCCCGAACCATTTCGCGGCCGTCAGGAAAAGCTGGGCGAAGTGATCCCCCTGGCGCTTGTCCACGACATAGAAGATGGCGGTCGCATGAAAGTGCTCCGCGCGGTAAAGGATCGTCGCCAGATCCGTGGTCGCATAGTTTGCGGCGCCGTCGGACTTGCGGACGATGAACGGCTGGGTCTTGAACCGCGGATGCTCGGGATGAAAGACAACGAGGGCTCCCTGGCTCTCAACGGCAAGTCCGGCGGCCGCGAGCTCCCTATAGACCGGCTCGACCTTGTCGTTGTAAAAACTCTCGCCCAGGTGATGGTCGAAGCGGATCCCGAGCTGGTCGTAGATCCGTTGAAACGCCCCCAGGCTTGCGTCCGTGATCCTGGACCACAGTGCGGCGTTTTCCCGATCGCCCTGCTGCAGCCTGACGAGTTCCCCGCGGGCTTCCTCGAGTTCGGGCGATCCGTCCTTTGCCGCTGAATTGCCCAGCTTGTAAAGCCGCTCCAATTCGGCGATCGGATCGGATTCAAGCGCGGCTGGGTCCGCCCAGCGCTTGTAGGCGAAGATGAGTTTCCCGAACTGGGTGCCCCAGTCTCCAAGGTGGTTGTCGCGGATGACCTTGGCCCCGCTGAAGGCGAGCAGCCGGGCGATCGCCTCGCCGATGACGGCGGATCGCAAGTGCCCGACGTGCATTTGCTTGGCCGTGTTTGGCGAGCTGTAATCGACGAGGCAGGTCTGGCCCGCCCGGGCGGATGCGGCCCCGGCGGCCAGGGCCTCGGCCGATCCATGCTCCAGGAGCCAGCAGTTCAGGGCCGCCGGCTTCAGTTTGAAATTGATGAACCCGGGACCGGCCACGCTTGCGTCGAAGGCCTCAAGGATGTCCGCATGCAGGGCCCCGACCAGTTTGTCGGCCACCGCCCGCGGGTTCATTTTCGCCTGCCGGGCGAAGCCCAGCACTCCGTTGGCCTGGTAGTCGCCGTGGACCGGATCGGCCGTTCGCACCTCGGGCACGAACCCGGCCGCGGCAAAACCCGCGGATTGCGCGGAGGCCCGAAGCGCGGCTTCCAGCCGGGCGGCCGTATTGAAAGACATGTGCATTTCGCAGGACTTAAATAGGTTATCGAAGCCGGCGTCGAGACGAGAGGTCGGAGTACCCATGGAAGGCCGTGCCGTTTTGGCTCGACATTGTAACAGAAGCTGTTTTGCTCGTAAACTTTACCGGAACGGCCCGTAGCATTTTCCAAATAACCCAAATGACCAGCAAACATACTATACCTGCTCGTCGCTTCATAAAACCAAGCTTTAATTTCCTGATCGAAAAGAAGCGCGACGGAGGGGAGTTTAGCCAGGAGGAAATCCGCTACATTATTGACAGTACCCTGGATGGCGAGATGCCGCAGCACCAGCTCGCGGCGCTGGCGATGGCGATTTATTTCTCCGGCATGTCCGCGCAGGAGACCGCGGAACTCACCGAGGAACTCATGCTTTCGGGGGAGGTGATCGACCTTTCCCTGATTGCGAAGCCCAAGATCGACAAGTACTCGACGGGCGGGGTGGGCGACAAGACGGCCCTTGTTCTCGTGCCCTTCGCCATGGCCTCCGGCGTCGTGGTGCCCATGATGTGCGGCGTCGAGCACGACTACGTCATCAACACCCTGGACAAGCTCGCCTCGATTCCCGGTTTCAAGGGCCATTTGACCAACGACCAGTTCGCGGGCCAGCTGAGCCGGATCGGCGGCGCGATCGTGGCCCAGAATCCGGACCTGGCGCCGGCCGACGCCAAGATCTACGAGCTTCGCAAGGACACGGGCACGATCCCGAGCCTGCCGCTCATCACCGGAAGCGTCCTTTCGCGCAAGCTCGCCGCCGGGGCCGAGGGCCTCGTGATCGACGTGAAATGGGGCAACGGATCCTTTATCCGCGACCTTGAGCAGGCCAAGCAGCTCGCGCGGTCGATGACCCGGGTCGGCCGTTCCATGAAGCGCCGCTGCGTCGCCCTGGTGACCGACATGAACCAGCCTCTCGGGGACACGGTCGGCACGTCGCTCGAGGTGAAGGAGGCGATCCGTCTCCTGAAAGGGGAGGGCCCCGAGGACATGAAGGAGCTCGTGCTCAAGCTTGGGATGGAAATCGTCCGCCTTGCCGGCGTCGCGGGCTCCACCCTGTCGGCAAAGCAGACCGTTCAGCGGCACCTCTCGGACGGCTCCGCCCTGGCGAAGTTCAAGGAACTGGTCAAGGCGCAGGGCGGCGACGTCAGCTTCATCGATCATCCTGAGAAATTTCCGCAGGCCCGCCACATCCGGAAACTTCCGGCGCCGAAGCGCGGCTACGTCCACACGATCAGCGCGGCGATGATCGCCCGCGGCGTGCACCTGCTCGGAGCGGGCCGCGAGGCGGCCCACGACCGGATCGACCACTCCGTCGGCGTTTCGGAGGTGAAGAAGGTCGGAACCCAGGTGAAGCAGGGCGAGCCGCTGATGATGATCCATTACAACGACGAGGCGAAGCTCGAGCAGGCTCTCGAGTATTTCAAGAACGCCTACCGCCTGGCGCCGAAGCGCCCCACGCCCCCGCCGTTGGTCGTTGAGCGGGTGGCTTGACGCCCGTGCCGATCGACCGGTCGGGCTGGCCCCTGCCCTGGGCGCAGCTCAAGTACTTCACCTTTCAGCCAGCCATATTCCCGCGCCTGCTGGGGGAGGTTTCGCCGGGGGCGAAGCCGGGCGACCTGGTCCACGTTTTCGACAAGGCGGGGAAGCGCCTGGGTACGGGGCTGTACAATCCCCGGGCGAAGATCCCCGTCCGGGTGGTCTCGCACGGGCCGGAGCCGGCGTCCGAGGCTTATTTCGAGGGCGCCATCCGGCGGGCGGTGGCGTTTCGCCGCGAATGGCTGAAGCTGGACGGGGAGGGGGACGCGTACCGGCTTCTCAATTCGGACGGGGACAGCCTGAGCGGGCTCGTCGCCGACCGGTACGGCGACGTCATTCTCTGCGAGGTCGCAAGCCTCGGAATCGCGCAGCGCCTCCCGGCGTGGCTTCCGCTCCTCCATGAGCTTGCGGGCACCCGGTTTGCGCGGGTGCAGGTCGACCACGACATAGGGAGCATGGAGGGCATCAAGCCCTCGGTTTTCAACGAGACCAACGCCGCCGCGCCGCGGACGGTCAAGATCCGCGAAAACGGAATCCGCTTCGAGGTCGATTTTGCGGAGGGCCACAAGACCGGATTCTTTTGCGATCAGAGGGTGAACCGGGCCGCATTCGGCCGGCTCGCGAGGGGCCGGGTCCTCGACCTTTGCTCGTACACGGGCGGATTTGCCCTGTCCGCCAGGATTTCCGGTGGCGCGGAGGACGTCACCAGCGTCGACCTGGACGAGGCTGCGATCGCGCAGGCCAGGCGCAACGCGAACCTCAACCAGGTTCGGATCAAGTTCGTGCATGCCGACGCCTTTGCCTACGCGCGCCAGATGGCGGCCAACGGCGAATCGTGGGACAGCGTCGTCCTCGACCCGCCGAAGTTCATCTTCACGCGCGACGAATACGGAAACCGCGAGGGGCGCCAGAAATACGAGGACTTGAACCAGCTCGCGATCGCCCTCGTGAAGCCGGGCGGCCTCTTCGTCACCTGCTCATGCTCGGGCCTGCTCAGCCTCGCGGACTTTGAGGAGCACGTCATCCGCGCCGCGCACCGGCTCGGCCGCCGCCTCCAATTCTTCGACAGGACGGGCGCCGGCCCGGACCATCCGGTCTACTCCAACTGCCTGGAAAGCCGGTACCTGAAAGTCCTCTGGTCGCGGGTCTTCTAGGCCCGCCCGAGGTACGTCCCGTCGACCGTGCTCACCCGGACGACGTCGCCTTCCTTGATGAAAAGCGGGACCTGGATGCTCAGGCCGGTCTCGAGTTTCGCCGGCTTCTGGACGTTGCTGGCCGTGTCCCCCTTGATGCCGTCCGCCGACTCGACGATCTTCAGGGTGACGGCGGAAGGCAGTTCGACGGTCAGCGCCTTGTCATCCACGAACAGGACGTCCACTTTCCCGCCCGGGGTGAGATAATTCCTCACGTCGCCGAGCGTCTGCGCGCTCAGCTCGATCTGGTCGAATGTCACCGGATCGATGAACGCGAAGGCTTCCCGATCGGCGTAGCTGTATTCGAGGGTCCGCCGGTCCGTCGGCAGGACTTCGAGGGTTTCCGTGGACGCAAACCGCTGGTCCAGCGATTTGCCGTAGCGCAGGTTGCGCATCTTGATCTGGACAAAGGCGCGCAGATTGCCGGGGGTGCGGTGCTGGGTCTCCATCACCAAGTGCGGCTCCCCGTTGAACTTGATGACTTGGCCTTTGCGGATGTCGTTGGCTGCGGGCATGACGGCGGTTGATTCGGGCGGTGGATTTCGAATTGCGTAAACGTTATCGACTAAGCCGCCCCGGTGCGGAGTGTCAAGCTGCGAGGCCCCCGATCTCCGCGCTTGCCCTGCGACGGGTCGTTGAGCGACACTCCCGCCCAACCGTTTATGAAGCAACGCACCCTTGCGCACGAGGTCTCCATCAAGGGGAACGCGCTCCACACCGGCAATTCCGTCACGCTGACCCTGAAGCCGGCGGCCGCCGGCCAGGGGATCCTCTTCAGGCGCACCGACCTGGCCGGAAGTCCGGAATTGCGGCCCCGCGTGGACCAGGTGACCGACCTTGTGCGGGCGACGACGATCCAGGTCGGGCACGCGAAGATCCAGACCGTGGAGCACGTCCTGAGCGCCATCAGCGGCTGCGGCATCGACAATGTGATCGTGGAGATGGACGGCTCGGAGCCGCCGATCATGGACGGCTCGGCGCGTCCCTTCGTGAACCTCATTCTGCAGGGCGAGCCCGTCGAGCAGGGGGCGGACCGGGAGTATTTCGCCCTGGATGCCCCGGTGTCCGTGACGCGGGGCAATTCCTCGATCATCGCGCTTCCCAGCGACTCGCTCAAGATCTCGTGCACCTCCGCCGACGACCGCGGGATCCACACGCAGCACCTGTCGCTCGTCATCGACCCGGAGGTCTACCAGTCGCAGATCGCCGCCGCCCGCACGTTCACGATTTACGAGGACATCGAGGAGCTCATCAAGCTCGGCAAGATCCGCGGGGGCTCCCTCGACTGCGCCGTGGTCATCAAGGGCGACGCGATCATCTCCAAGGAGCCGCTGCGCTTCAAGGACGAGTTCGTCCGCCACAAGATCCTCGACATCATCGGCGACCTCATGCTCCTCGGCCTTCCGCTCAAGGCGCACATCGTCGCGACCCGGCCCGGCCATGCGATCAACGCCGAACTGACAAAGGTTCTTTTCGAGAAGCTGCAGGATCGGGGCAAGGCCGGAAGGAAGAAGGCCGCCGGGGCCCCGGTGATCCTCAGCGACGAGACCTCGCTCGACGTGAGGCGCGTGCTCGACACCCTTCCGCACCGCTATCCCTTCGTGATGATCGACCGGGTCGTCGAATTCAAGGGGGACGACGGGATCGTGGCCCTGAAGAACGTCACGATCAACGAGCCCTACTTCAACGGGCACTTTCCCGGAAACCCCGTGATGCCGGGGGTCCTTCAGCTCGAGGCGATGGCGCAGGCCGCCGGAATCCTCATGCTCCGGAAGTCCGGCAACGCCTGCAAGACGGCCTTTTTCATGAGCGCGGACAAGGTGAAGTTTCGCAGGCCGGTCTCCCCGGGCGACCAGCTCATCATCACGGCCAGGCTCGTGAAATCGCGGGGGGACAAGCTCGCCGCCGCCGCCGCCGAGTGCACCGTCGGGGGCCAGATCGTTTCGTCGGCGGATCTCATGTTCATGATCCTGGACGACCCGCAGGGCTTCGCGAGCTAGCGCTTGTAAACCTTCGCCGGGTCGAAGACCCGCTGCGCGTCAAATTCGAGCTTCAGGGTTCCCGGATCCCCGGGTTGCGCATCGGCCGCAAGCTTGCGGTAGAAGCACGACCGGTAGCCGTTGTGGCAGGCGGCTCCCCCGAGATTCTCGACTTTGATCAGAATGACGTCCTGGTCGCAGTCCACGCGCAGCTCCTTGACCAGCTGGGTGTTGCCGGATTCCTCGCCCTTGATCCAGAGCTTGTTTCGGGAGCGGCTCCAATACGTGGCCTTCCTCGTGGAGATCGTGCGCGCCAGGGCCTCCGCGTTCATGTGGGCGAACATCAGGACTTCATTGGTCGCGTGATCGGCCGTGATGCATGGGATCAGCCCGTCGGGGCCGAACTTGGGCTGGAGCACGGTGCCGAGCTCGATCTCGGGTGTGGCGGTGCGCGCGGGAAATGCGGTTTGGGTCATGGTAAGGGCTCGGATTGGGAGACAGTCCGCCCGATCAGGAGGTCAGGAAGGCTTCTCCGCAAGCTTTCGGAGGTAGTCGTAGGTGTAAAGCCCCGTGCTGTGTCCGTCGCTGAAACTGAAGCGGATGGCGTAGTTGCCCACCTTGTCCCATCCGACGACGGTGACGCCGGGAAATTTTCGCGGCGCATCTCCCCCATACTGGGTTCCGAAGATGTCGCGCTCGCCCATGTTCGAGGCGCTGGGCGACGCGGCTCGAAGGGCTTCGCCGGAATAATAGCTCTCGGCGCCGTCGCTCCAGGCGATGGCGACCTCGTTTCCGATCAACTGCACCTGCCTCGGCTCGATCATTTTTTAACGATCAGTCGTCGTCGTCGTCCGCTTTTGGCAGCGCGCGCACGAACGCCGCATGGACCGGCGCCGGCATCGGATCATTCTCGCCCCGCACGGCGGCCCAAATGACCCGGTTGAAGATCTGCTCTTCAACCGCGTCCTCGCGCGACAGATCGAAACCCTCTGAGATTCTGGCGATCTTTGTCCGCGGCTTGTTCTTCTCATCCAGGTCGACCCGGGCCGGCCGGGCGGTGTAAGGGGTGACATCCGCCGCGGCCTGAAAACTGGCGCGCATCGGATTTGCCGCCGCGTCGAATTGCGACATGGGCTGGAGGCCCAGGATGAGTTCCATCGTCCGGAGCATGGAACAGGTCGTGTAGGGCGTCGAGTCGACCGACCCGCCGCGGCAGTAGGGGCTGGCGACCATTGCGACCGTGCGATGCGCATCCACGTGGTCCGGCCCGTTCTGGGCGTCGTCCTCGACGACGAACACCGCCGTCTGCGGCCAAAACCTGGAATGGCTCACCGCCTCGATGACCCTTCCGAGCGCGAGATCGTTGTCCGCCACCATGGCCTGCGGCGTCCAATGCCCGGCCCTTGCGGCGCTCGTATGGTCGTTGGGGAGGCGCACAATCTGCAGCCGGGGCATGTCTCCGGCCGCCTCGTACTTGCGGAGCTCGGCCAGGTACTCGTCCGCGCGGTTCTGGTCGCGGTAGTCGAGGTCAAATCCGCGGTACCTTGGATCGATGTGGCCCCGGAGCGCCGGCAGCCTCGCCTCGGCCGGGTCGGCGGTGGTCTTCCCGACGGTGACAAATTCGCCGAAGCTTCGGTAGCTCACACCCGCCCGGGCGGCCTGGTCCCAGATATAGCCGAGCTGCGGAAGGGCGGCCGCGAATCCGCCCTCGGCCGGATACGGCACATTTTCGTACGCGGGGCGCGGACCCGCCGGCGCGGAGCTTCCCGGCCGGTGACCGTAATAGACGGGCCAGGACCTTTCGACGAATTCCGAGGAGTATGCGGCCGTGCTCCACTCGTGCCCGCCCGCGCTCACCTCGGCGTTGGCGTAGAAATTATCGAGGAGGACGAACTGCCGCGCGATCGCGTGGTGATTGGGCGTCGTCCTTTCCGGGAACAGGCAAAGCGCCGGGTCCCCGTTGCCCTGGCCGAGGTCGCCGAAGACCTGGTCGTAGGTGCGGTTTTCCTTGATGATATAGATCACGTAACGGATCGGCGATGCGCCGCCGGACGCGGAGGGAATCGGACCCGCGCCGCCTCCTTCCGGACCCGATGGCGGGACCGGCCGGCATCGCAGCGCGTCCCGGGTCCAGGCGGCCAATGCGCCCTCGAATTGATCCCCCTTCGGGAGGCCGACGATGGCAAGGGCGCCGCGAAAAAGAGTCTCGATGCGGGGCCAGGAATTCGGCGAGCCCGTGCTGTCCGCCTTCGGGGCCAGGCCCCGGGCGCTCGCGACGAGGAGGCTGCGGCCGTCGGGTGTCGCCCGAACGGAGGTTGGAAACCAGCCCGTCGGGATGAAGCCGAGCGGACGCGCAAGCCCCCGGGAGTGCAGATCGAATACGGCGACGTTATTGTTGTAGGCGTTGGCCACGTAAAGGGTCTTTCCGTCCGGCGACGCCGCCATGCTGTCGGGTGTCGAGCCGGGAAGGTCGCCCGGGGCCATTGCCGAGGACAGGGTTTCCTCGATCGCGCCCGTGACGGCGTCGAGGACGG
This sequence comes from Opitutaceae bacterium, assembly GCA_050015855.1. Classification (GTDB taxonomy): domain Bacteria; phylum Verrucomicrobiota; class Verrucomicrobiia; order Opitutales; family Opitutaceae; genus Palsa-1447. Next base: position 31,048 of record JBEKAO010000012.1, read on the forward strand.
TGACCGTGTTCATCCCCCCGTTTGATACGAGGAGGCGCCCGCGGCCCGAAAACAATCCGCGGCGCGGCAAAAGAAGCAGGGCGTTCGGATGCAGGCCGCAGGGCCAGCGGGCCTCCACGCGCCCGCTCTGCGCGTCGATTACGGCCACGGACGATTCTCCCCAGAGGCTCACAAAGACCCGGTTTCCCGCCTGGTCCCAGGCGAGTTCGAACGGATCGCCGCCCCCGACCAGCTTCCCGCTGGCAAGAACGGTGTTGGGCGCGCTCTCGCCCGGCTTTTCGCGCGGGAGGGTATTCGGGTCGTCGCTCAAGGCCTGCCCGAGCCGCGCCGTCCAGCGCACGGCTCCGGTCGTGCAGTCGACGCGGATGACCTGGTTTTCAAAGAGCCGCGCGACCACGGCGTCGCGGCTTCCCGGAACGAAGATCACGCCCGCATTCACGCCGTGGTCCCCCTTCGTCCCCGCCTGGATGTCGGGAAGCGGGCTGAGGGCGCCGGAATCGAAGGAAAAAACATGCAGCACGGGATCGCTTCCCCCGCCGCAAGCGAGCATCCGTCCGTCCGGGGAAAACGCGATCCCCTGGAAGGATTCGGTCACCGGCCTGGTCTCCGTCGTGCGCCTGGCGGCCAGGTCGACGATCCGGATTTCGTGCGGCCCGTAGCCCGCGTGAAGCACCGCTGCGTAGCGGCCGGACGGGTCCAGGGCCATGTTGACGGGAAATTCGCCGAGCGGAATCTCGTCCCCCGCCGGGCGGATGGACCATTGGTTGTGCAGGAGGACCGAGCCGTCCGGCTGAGGTCCCGGAAGAATCCGGTTCGCCGGCTGCGCCCAGGCTGGGCCGAGCGCGGCTGCGAAGATGGCGACGGCCCCCATGCGGTGGCGAAGGTGCATCATGGAAACGGTAGTCTGCCCGCCCCTGGCCCCGTTAACAAGATTCTGATTGAGCCCAAAAGAAGAAATTGTTTTGGCTGCCCGCGATTGACATCTGACGCGAAGCCCGATTCAGGGCTTTTTGCAGGCGAGCCGTCCGCTTGTCCCAAATTCTTCACCTTTCATGAGCGATTTTCCCCGATCCCCGACATTCACGCCGGCCCCGAAGCAGTCGATCTGGCAGAACTGGATCAGCCTTTCCGGGGCCATTGTCGCCGTGGGAAGCCTCTTTGCCTTCGCCTTCCTGTTCACCATGGACCTGCTGGGGGGCGGGCAGAAGAACCCCTATCTCGGGATCCTGGCCTACCTGGTCGCTCCCGCCTTCCTGATCCTCGGCCTCGTGCTGATCCTGGGCGGCGCCTGGAACCAGCGCCGGAACACGGGCCGGATTCCCTACGCGCCTCCGCCGCGCTTCGCAATCGACCTGTCCCGTCCGCGCGATCGATGGGTGTTCATCTGGTTCGGGGCGGGGGCCCTCGGCTTCATGCTGCTCACGGCCGTCGGCAGCTACCAGACGTTTCAATACACCGAGTCGGTCACTTTCTGCGGGGCGGTCTGCCACACGGTGATGGAACCCGAGTACACGACCTACAAGGCCGGGGACCACGCCCGGGTCGCCTGCGTCGAGTGCCACATCGGCTCCGGGGCCGAGTGGTACGTGAGGGCCAAGATCAGCGGCCTGCACCAGGTGTACGCCGTCGCCGTGAACCGCTTTGACCGTCCGATTCCGACGCCAGTCCAGAGCCTGCGGCCGGCGAGGGACACTTGCGAGCAGTGCCACTGGCCGCAAAAGTACTCCGGCGGGGTCGAACGGTTCCGCCGTCATTTCCTCGGCGATGACAAGAACACCCCGTATACGGTGCGGCTCCTCGTCAATGTGGGGGGGGGAAGCCCCGTTCACGGCCCGGTGGGTGGCATCCACTGGCACATGCTGGTCTCAAACAAGGTCGAGTATTACGCGTCCGATGCCCGGCGGCAGACGATACCCTGGGTGCGGGTGACGGCCCAGGACGGCGCCGTGACGGTGTACCGCACGGGTGATTTCAAGGGCGAGCCGCCCCCGGGGGAGATCCGGCAGATGGACTGCATGGACTGCCACAACCGTCCGTCCCACAAATTCGAAACGCCGGATGCGGCGGTCGACGAGGCGATGTACCTCGGGCGGATCGACTCCGGCCTGGCCGGCATCAAGCGCGCGGCCGTCGACCTTCTTACGAAACCGTATTCAACCGATGGAGATGCGGACGCCGCCATAGACAAGGGCTTGCGCAGCCGCTATCCGGCCGCCGGAAACATCGGCCAGACGGCGGCCGCGGTGCAGGCCATCTACCACGGCAACTTCTTTCCGGAGATGAAGGCCGATTGGAGCAAATACCCGGACAATATCGGCCACCTCGACTCGCCCGGCTGCTTCCGCTGCCACGACGGCAAGCACGCGTCCGTGGGCGGCGCCAGCCGGGTGCTTTCCAACGACTGCAACAGCTGCCACACGATCCTTTCGCAGGGCGCCGGGGCGGACCTGGCAAAAGTGGTTCCGCAGGGGCAGCCGTTCAGGCACCCGGCGGGCGAGATCGGCGGGATGGGGCTCATCTGCAGCGATTGCCACAACGGCAAGAACCAGGACAACTGACGGCTCCCGGGACTTTTGGGCGGCCCCGGGGGTGCGCAATATTTGCATAGGCTTGGGCAAGAGAGGAGGAGCGGGGGGGTGAGTCCTGTGCGAGAGTGGGCCATCCCACCGAAACCGTGATCCTGCCGAACGAAACCGCACCCGCCGCCGCGACGGTCCTCGACCTGGACCTCATCCGCAAGTATTCGATTGCGGGGCCGCGCTACACGTCCTATCCGCCGGCGACGAAGTTTGTCGAGGACGTCGATCCCGGGGAGATCGAAAGGGCGATAGCCGACGACAATTTCCCGGGCGCCGGACCGGTTTCGCTGTATTTTCACATCCCCTTCTGCGCAAGCCACTGCTGGTACTGCGGATGCAATACGATCGTCACGAAGCGCCACGATGCGGCATCCGCGTATGTCGACGACATCTCCCTGGAGGTCGCGCAGATGGCCGCGCGCATGAACCATCGGCGCCCGGTCACGCAGGTGCACTTTGGCGGCGGGACGCCCACCTACCTGACCCCCGAGGAGCTGGCGCGGCTGGGGATGATGATCCACGAGAATTTTCACCTCGACCTCGACTGCGAGTTCAGCGTCGAGATCGACCCCCGCCGGCTGACCTCCGATCATATCGAGGCCCTCCAGGTGATCGGGGCGAACCGGGCCTCGATCGGGGTCCAGGACACCAACCCCGAGGTGCAGCTGGCGATCCACCGCTGGCAGCCTCACGAGCTCAATGTGCGCGCGGTCGCCTGGCTTCGCGACGCGGGATTCGAGTCGATCAACGTCGATTTGATCTACGGCCTGCCCCGGCAGACGCCCGAATTGTTCGCGCGGACGATCGACGACGTCCTGGCGCTTTCGCCGGACCGGCTTTCGGTCTTCAGCTACGCGCACGTCCCCTGGCTCAAGCCCGCCCAGCGGATCTTCGAAACGCGAAAGGAGCTTCCGGAGCCGGCCGCAAAGCTGGCCATGTTCGCCGCCGCCCACGCAAAGCTGACGGCGGCGGGCTATGTCGACATCGGGCTGGATCATTTCGCGCGGCCCGACGACGAACTGGCGGTCGCGCAGCGCCGCGGCACCCTTCACCGCAATTTCCAGGGCTACAGCACCGCGGGGGGCGCGTCGCTTTACGGCTTCGGGATCACCTCGATCTCATCGACCAGCGGGACCTACCGCCAGAACCTGAAGGACATCGGGAGGTGGCGCGCGGCGGTCACCGCCGGCACCCTCCCGGTCGAGCGCGGCCTGGTCCTGACCGAGGAGGACCGCCGCCGCCGGGCGATCATCATGCGCGTCATGTGCGACAGGCGGCTCGATTTCGCGGCCCTCTCGGAAAGCCTCGGGACCGACGTTGCGAGCGCATACGCCGCGGAAATCGAGGGCATGTCCGATCTCGAGGAGGACGGGCTCATCATCCGAACCAGCGAGGGCATCGAGGTGACGCCCCGCGGGGCGCCGCTTCTCCGGGTGGTGGCGATGCGCTTCGACGCCACATTCAAGGCGGGCGCGCACCGCCATTCGCAGACCGTGTAGCAGTTCCCCTAATGGGGGCCATGGCGCAGACTTCATTCAATTGCGAATGATCCGGAAGGGTGTGGATTGTGCTCGAACCGCGGGTGCTGCCATATCATGTCTGTCCGACCGGTCTGGATACGGATTCTGGCGGCTCCCCCGAGCCGCGGGAAACTGGCCAAAGTGTGCGCGATTGCCGACAAAGGATGCATAGCGGTTCTTTTCAAAAACAAACATACTCGGCGCACCAAATTCCAACCCACGACCCAGCCGCACAAGGACTGCCAACGCCAAAATTCCCCGCCCCACTTTAGAAATGAAAATCAAATTTCAACCGACCAGGAAAGCCCTCATCCCCGGGGGCCTGGCCCTCTCGGGCCTGCTTCTTGTCTCCTGCGTGGCTGTCGACCGGACGGTCGTCGCCCCGCCCATGATCCCCGGCGCCCAGTACGTCGGCTCGAAGCAATGCGCCCAGTGCCACACCGAGGTGGTCGAGCACTTTGCCGGCTCCACCCACGCCAGGCTCGGCCTCGCCGATGCCAAGCTCGGCGACACCGGCTGCGAAGCCTGCCACGGCCCCGGCAGCCGCCACGTGGCCGCCGGCGGCGGTCCCGGAACCATCATCAATCCGCGAAGGGATCCCGAGACCTGCTACCAGTGCCATTTGGACAAGCGCGGCGAGATGAGCCTGCCCCACACCCACCCGGTGGCGTTGGGCAAGATGAGCTGCGTCGACTGCCACGATCTTCACCAGGGCAATGCGATCCGCGGCACCGGAGCCGCCCTCGCCTCGGCGACCGAGACCTGCCTCAAGTGCCACACCCAGCAGGCCGGCCCGTTTGTCTACCAGCACGGGGCGATCCGGGAGGAAGGCTGCACGGCCTGCCACAACCCGCACGGCACGGTCAACGACAAGATGCTCGTCGCCCGGGACGCCAACCTTTGCCTCCGGTGCCACTTGGCCCAGGACGCCCCCGGATTCAACATCGGCGGTTACTCGAGCGGCGGCGCGCATGCCAACTCGGGCCCGGGCACCCGCCTTTCGGAAGGCACCTGCTGGTCCGCCGGCTGCCACGAGGATGTCCACGGCTCGAACGTGAACGCCTCATTGCGCCCCTAACCCTTCACCGGAAGCCAATACGATGAATTCCACCTTTTCCTCCCTTCGGCGCCTGGCCGCCCTGATCTGTGCGGGCGTGCCCCTTGTCCTCTCCGCGCAGCAGACACCTGCCCCACAGCAGACGCCTGCCGCGCAGCCGACGCCTTCCACGGACACCTCGTCGGCCGTCCCGACCAACGCCGACGCCTTCCCGACCTTCGAGAGCTACATCAAGATCTCGGGCGATGCCCCGCTCATCACCGGCGATCGCGCGGCGTTCGCGAACCGGACGGACACGACCAACAGCACGGGCGCCTTCGGCATACAGGACCTTTACTTCACCAACGACTTCTCCGATGGCAGCACGATCAAGGTCAACGGCCGCGCCCTTGACGGCTCGGACGATTACCTGGCGAGCGTCAACTATTCAAAGGACGACGTCGGTTCCATCGAAGCCGGCTACAAGCGCTTCCGCACCTTCTACGACGGAGTCGGCGGCTTTTTCCCGCTGGCCGACCAGTTCCAGGCGATGAGCCCGGAGTCGCTCCACGTCGACCGCAGCACGTTCTGGGTCGACACCAAGTTCGGGAAGTCCAGCGGACCGGTCTTCACGCTCAGTTTCCACGACGATGTGCGGACTGGAGACAAGGCCTCGACCATCTGGGGTCCGGAGATCAATCCGAATTCCACCCTGCTGAGCGGCGGCACGGTGCTTGTGACGACCCCTACGCCTTTGCCGGCGGCCGCCGTTTATACGGTCCCGAGCGTGATGCAGATCGCCGAGCATCACAAGACCCTCGAGGCCGGAGTGACCGACAAGGTCGGAATTATTACCGAGACCCTGAAGGCGACGCTCGACTGGGTGGACAATGTCGACTCGCGCTATTACGTGAAATATCCGGGTTCAAACGTGACCGAGACGGCCACATCGCTGACCGCAAAACCGGCCGTCTCCGGGACCTACTACGCGCTCGGCGTCCTCGACGACAATGAGACCATCGACGCGAAGGGCTTGCGGGTCCTCGAGCAGGTCGATGCGAAGGTGAGCGACAAGTTCAACGTGGAAGCCGGGTTCACCTACCACCGCGTCCTGTCCGCCGATGGCGGCATGTGGATCACGCCCAGTTACAGCACGACCGCCCTGGCGGTTTTTCCCGCTGAAACGGCCGGAAACATCTACGCCAACGCGGAGGTGGACGATTATATCGGCAATCTCATCCTCAAGTATACGCCGAGCAAGGACTGGCTGGCGGAGGCCGGAATCCGCGACGAGTACAACGTGATTTCGGACGTGGGCGGTTTCATGACAACCAGCCTGGCGACGGGAGCCACGAGCCTCGCCAGCACGAATGTGACGGTCGGCAATGACGCCACCTACTCGCACGAGGACGACCATATGGTCACGCCCGAGGTTTCGCTGCAGTACACGGGCTTGAAGAATCTTTCGCTCTACGCGAATTTCGACAAGCGGGTCAACCGGGGCGAGCAGCATTGGGTCAACCCGTACGCCGTCACATCGGTGGCGGGCATCACCGGGATCGTAACCACGACGATCCCCGCCCCAATCGGCGACGTCTTTTTCCAGGACGCGAACCAGGACTACGAGAACGCAAAGATCGGCGCCAATTGGAATGCCTCGAAGGTCTTCACCCTGCGGGCCGAGTTGTTCCGCAAGGACCACGAGAACCGGTTTGTCGGCACCGACAGTGCGGCCATCACCAAGAGTTTCGGCGGCCTTTACGCGACCGGCTACACGTTCAACGGGCTGAAGCTCAGCGCGATCTACAAGCCGTTGCCGCAACTGTCGTTCAACACCCGCTATCAGCCGCAGGACGGCAACATGTCCGTGCTCGGCACGACGCTCACGGGCGGAAACGGCACCGAGGTCACCTCGGGCAAGGTGAGGGCGCAGATGATAAGCGAGACGGTCGATTGGACCCCGAACCGGGAAGTCTATTTCCAGGGCAACATCAACATCGCCTACAATTACATCCAAACGTCGTATCCGATCGTGGTCGAATCCCTGACCGCCAATTACGCCGTGCCCATCCAGAACGCCAACAACAACTACATCACCAGCAGCGCGTTGTGCGGCTTCGTCTTGGACAAGCAGACCGACGCGGAGATCCAGGGCACCTGGCAGCAGGCGACCAATTACAATCCCCAGATCGCCGCGGGCGGCCAGCCCTATGGGGCCGGATACCTGATGCAAAGCCTCACCGTGGGGTTGAAGCACAAGTTTTCCGATCGCATGATGGGCGATGCGAAGGCGGGCTACCTGAAGAGCCAGGACCAGACGACCGGCGGATTCACCAATTACGACGGTCCGCTGGCCTACGTGTCCCTCTCGTACTCGCTCTGACAGCCGCTTGGGTTCGGTGGTGTGTTAGATTGGACGGAGTGACTCCAAAGTGAGTCACTCCGTTCGAATTGGGACGCTTCGCCTCCGGCTACTCCGGGTCGATCTCGTCGACCAGGGCGCAAAGCCTCGAGTAATAGTCCTCGCGCGAAATCCCGAGCACGGCCGCGCCGAACATCTCGGCGTCGTCCGGGGAGGCGAACAAGCCGTAGTTCACGAGCACGAGCTGGTAGAGCGCGATGAAGGGCACCCGGTCGGGATCGACGGAGAAGTACGGGTGCACGCACAAGGTGAAGCCATCCTCCGGGCGCTCGCCCTTTTGCACCGGGTGGGCCGCCTCGCCCGGAAGCAGCGGCCCGGCGTCGAACGCGAGCTCGCAGGGATAGCGGACGCAATCCCGGTCGGCCAGGATCCGCTGCAGCTCGGACCAGCCGATTCGCGGCCCGTACTTCGCGCGGACCTCCGCGCCCCGGGCCGCAACGTGCGCCGCCAGGGACTGCCTGGGGCCCCCGATTGCCGGTTGGTCAGGCATTGCCGGCGGCGGGGCGCTCGTTGGCCTGGGACAGCTTCCCCTCGAGGATCGGGACCGACATCCGGAGGAAGAGGGTGAAGCAGAGGAAGCCGAACGCCCAGATTCCAAGGCAGATGAGGTCCTCGTTCAGCGTGGGCGTGTACTCGACCATCTCGCCGAGCGGCGAGGGGATGAAGCCGGGAATGACCATGCCCATCCCCTTTTCGATCCAGATGCCGCACACCGTGAGAGCGCAGGCGATGTTGAGCCAGGTGACGCGGCGGCTGAGCGGGAGCATGAGCAGGACGGCCGATGTCACGTTGAGTGTGATCGCGGTCCATATCCAGGGCACGAGGGCGTGGAATCCGTGCAGGCCGAGGAAAAGGTAGCGCGTGGAGGCCATGTTCCGGTCGGTCGTGTAGAAATCGGTGAAGACCTCGTTCGCGAGCAGGAAAAGATTGATGAGCATCGACACCTGGACGATCGAGCGCAGGGCGAGCAGCGCCCGGTCGGTGATGCGGTAATCGCAGAACTTCCGGATGACCTGGAGGGTCAGGATGATGAAGGCCGGGCCGGCCGTAAAGGCCGATGCGAGGAATCTCGGGCCGATCACGGCGGAATTCCAGAACGGCCTGCCGCCGAGGCCCACGTAGAGGAATGCGGTGATCGTGTGGATCGACACCGCCCAGGCGATCCCGATGAACACAAACGGAATGTAGAACCACCGGGCCGGCCTTCGCCCGCAGTAGCGGCAATAGATCGTATATCCGCAGATATGCAGGTTGAGGAGAAGGTAGCCGTTGAGGACGAGCACGTCCCAGCTGAGCATCGAGCCGGGAAAATGAAAGACGCCGATTCCCGGAATCAGGTGCCAGAAGCGGTCGGCCCGGCCGAGATCGACGGTAACGAAAGCCAGGCACATCAGGATCGCCGCCACGGCGAGCAATTCGCCGAAAATGACAAGGTCATGGAGATCCTCGTTCTTATAGATGTAGACCGGGATCACCATCATGACAGCCGCAGCGGCCATTCCGACCAGGAAGGTGAAGTTGGCGATATAGACGCCCCAGGACACCTGGTCGGTCATCCCCGTCGCGCCGAGGCCCTGGACGAACTGCTTCGCGTAGGCGTTCAGGCCCAGCATGCAGACGACGGTAAGGGCGCCCAGCCAGGCGTAGTAGCGCCAGTCGCCGACAAAAAGCAGCCGGAGGCAGCGGGAGAGAAAGGTGAGGTAGTTTTTCACGGACTAGATGTCGAAGTAGTAGAAGAAGCGGGGAAGGGTGCCTAGCTCCTCCTTCAGGATCAGGACCCGCTTGTTTTTCAGGATGTAGGAAACCTCGCTGTCCGGATCCAGGATATTGCCGAATTTGCGCGAACCGGTCGGGCAGACCTCGACGCAGGCGGGATAACGGCCGACCCGCGTGCGCTGGATGCAAAAATGGCACTTCTCCATGACGCCCTTGTACCTGGGCCGGTTGCCCAGGTAGGACATGTTGGGGTTGATCTCGTCGCTGGGTATCGAAGGGGCCGACCAATTGAACCGCCGGGCGAAATACGGGCAGGCCGCCTCGCAGTAGCGGCAGCCGATGCACCAATTGTAGTCGATGACCGTGATGCCGTCCGGCTCCTGCCAGGTCGCCTTCACCGGGCAGACCTTGACGCAGGGCGGATTCTTGCAGTGGTGGCACTGCACCGGCATGTAAAACGAGCCGGGCTCCGGCACGGACTTGGGCGCGTAATTGGGGTCGCTTTTCTCAAGGTCGAACGTGCCGTCGTTGGGCATCTTGAGGACACGGATGTATTGGATTTCGGGATTCCGGGACTGGTTGTTCTCCGCTACGCAGGCGTGGACGCATTTGCGGCAGCCGACGCAGCGCGTCAGGTTGAGCGCGTACACGAACTCGACCCCGTTCAACGGCTTGTAATCGCGCACATGCGGCCGGATGCCGTACTGGCGCTCGACTTCCGATTCGATTCGGGCAAGCACCCCCTTCATTTCCTGGGGAGTCAGCTCCTTGTAGTGCTTCTGCAGGAATTCCTCGGTAGAGGTGAACTGGCCGAGCTTGCGGAGCGGGGCCAGGCCGGCCGCAATCGCCGCCGTTCCAGCAGCCAGGGCGGTCGAGGTTCTAAGAAAGCTTCGCCGGGTGATCCCGTCTGAATTGGATGGATCGGGCATGTTAGTCGGATTTTGCGGCGGATGCGGGAGGAAGCGGCGCGTTGCTGGAACGGTGGGGTCCGGGCATGGGAATGATGCCCGTGAATCGGGGCGAGTGGGGATCGTGGCACGACGTGCACTCCTGCCTCGTGATCGGCCCGGCCTTCCTGTCCCAATAGCCGCTTGTCCGGCCGTGGATGCCCGCATTCCAATCGCGGTAGTTCGGACCGTGGCATCCGGCGCACAGCAGCGTCGCCTGGTCGAACGTGAGTTCGGCGCCCTCGGGCGTGTGCAGCCTGTCGAGATGGTTCTGCTCGTGGCACGTGTAACAGTTCTCATTGCGCCCGTGGGACATGGAAGCCAGGTTGCGGTGCGCCTCCGGGATGATCACCGCGCCGTCGGGGGTGTACTCGAGCTTGACCGGATCGGCGGGCGAATGGCACTCGGCGCAATTGCGCATGCTGATGATCAGGTCGGCGTGCTCCTTGGGCAGGATGACCTGGTGATTGGCATCGTACTTGACCACGGGTGGCGCCTTTTGGTCGTGGCAGGTGTAACAGGCCAGGCCCGAGGCATCCCCTCCGCTGCTGACGAGCTGGGCGGCGGAAATGCGAATGGTGCCCGGCGGGGTGATTCCGGCCAGCGACTGCGGCTGGGTGAGGGGGGCGCGCGGCGTCAATGCGGGCCGGGCTGGAATGCGGTCGAATTCGATCGCCAGCGCGGCAAACCCGGCGGTCAGCACGGCCAGCGTCATCGACGTCCGGAAATCATGGTTCATTTGAACGTGCGTAACGTACCGTCGGACCGATCGGCGCGCATTCCATCCTTTGCGCAACGCTGTGCGTTTCTTGCCATTGTCGACACCCCGGTCTGCGGGCCGGCGGCAACGGGCGCCCAATTTTCAGCAAGAATTGCAAAGCATTGGTTTTCGACAGATGGTGTTCGACCGGCTTGAACGATGTGCGTTTACTAGCCAATTAACCTGAAACGAATGCCCATGAATAAAGCCTGCCTCTTCGCATCCCTGTCCGGAGCCCTGCTCCTGGGCGCCGCCGCGGCCCACGCGGCCGATCCGCCCGACAACTGGATCAAAAACTGCGCCGCCTGCCACGCCAAGGACGGCACCGGCCACACCAAGGCCGGGCGCATGGTCGGCGTGAAGGACATGACCGACTCCCAGTACCAGCAAAGCTTCACGGACGACCAGGCCGCCGCCCAAATCAAGAACGGGTTTAAGGACGCCAGCGGGAACACAAAGATGAAGGCCTTCGGCGACACTCTTTCGGACTCCGAAATCAAGGATTTGGTCGCCTACATCCGCTCCCTGAAGAAATAGCCTGGCCGCGAATTGCGAAAGGACCCCTTTGCGGAAAGGACACATTGCGGAAAGACCTCAGACCTCCAGAATTGAAATTCAGCAGGAATTTCAATTCTGGAGGTCTGAGGTCCTCCACGAGATCAGGTTCTCCGGCAGGAGTTCCTCCGCCAGATCGGACTTTTTGCATGTCGAACCCCCTCCCTCCTAAACGATTTATTCCATTCGCCCTGCTGGTTTCCGCGCTGGCCTGCCTGGCCGGCTGCAGGGACAGGAGCGTCACCGCCTATCGCATTCCCAAGGAGCCCGATTTCGCCGCGGCGCCGGCGGCCCCGGCGGCCGCGCCTGCATCAGCGCCCGGCGAACCCAACCTTCGCTGGACGGCTCCCTCCGGCTGGCAGCAGCAGGCGGCATCCGGCATGAGGATTGGCAGCTTCACGGTCCCCGGCGCGGGCGGAGCCTCCGCCGACGTGTCGGTGATTTCGTTCCCCGGAACGGGAGGGGACGATCTCGCCAACGTCAATCGCTGGAGGGATCAGGTCCACCTTCCCCCGGTGGCGGCCGACGCCCTTTCGTCCCAGCTGCAGAACCTGCAGACCGGCGTTGGAACATTCTCTTTCGCAGACCTGGCCGGCGCCACCGGCGGAGACAAGGGGCCGGACCGGCTTTTGGGCGCCTGGCTGAGGCTGGGCGGGAAGGTTTGGTTTTTCAAGATGACGGGGCCGGCCGATCTTGTCGGCGCGCAAAGGGACAATTTTCTCGCGTTCTTGAATTCCGTGTCCCTTTCCGATGCCGCGGGGGGAGCCTTGCCGGCGGCCCGTCCCGGCATGACGGCGGCGAACACGAACGACCTTCCGCGCCAGTCCTTGGAAGTTCCGGCAATTCCGGCGGAAGCTCCGCCCGCGCCCCCCCCAATCGGAGGGAACGCGATGAGCTCGATTCCCGTCCCTGCCGACACGTCGGCCTCGCTCGTCTGGCAGGCTCCGGCGGACTGGCAAAGCAAGCCGGGGAACGCGATGCGGAAGGGGAGCTATGCGGCGGGCGCCGCCGAGGTCGCGATCACCGCTTTTCCGGGGGATGTCGGCGGAGTCCTCGCGAACGTCAACCGCTGGCGGGGACAGGTCGGTCTCGATCCCATCGACGACGCCGGTCTTGCCCAGGCAACCCAATCGCTCGACTCCAACGGGCTGCATTTTGTGGTGGCCGATGCCGGTCCCGCGTCAAAGGGCGGCCAGAGGATACTGGCCGCCCTGCTTCCGTGGCAGGGAAGCACCTGGTTTTTCAAACTGTCGGGTCCCGACGACGCGGTCGCGCAGGCGAAACCCGCGTTTCTCTCCTTCCTGAGGACGGTCAAGGCGCCATAATGAAACCCGGCGCGATTCGCTCCGTCCTGGCCGTCATCACGTCGCTGCGGCTGACGATCGTCCTGCTCGTCCTGTCGATCCTAATCATCTTTGCCGCCACGCTCGACCAGGTGAACCTCGGCGTCTGGGGGGTGCAGGAGAAGTATTTCCGGTCATTTTTCGTATTCGGCCGCGTCCCGGGGACGTCGATCTCCTTCCCGGTGTTTCCGGGCGGGTACCTCCTCGGCGGGATCCTGATCGTGAACCTGGTCGCAGCCCATGTCTGGCGATTCAAGCTATCCTGGAAGAAGTCCGGGATCTGGCTCGCGCACACCGGGCTCATCCTTCTCCTGGCGGGCGAAGGCGTGTCGCTGCTCATGCAGAAGGACAGCCAGATGCGAATCGACGTCGGGCAGACCCGGCGGTACGCCGAGAGCTTTCGCGAGTACGAGCTGGCGGTCACCGATGCCTCCAATCCGGCCTATGACGAGGTCGTTTCGATCCCGGCCACCCTTCTGACGGAGGATGCGCCGATCCAGCACCCGAGGCTTCCGTTTGTCGTTAAACCCGTCGCCTATTTTCAGAACGCCATCCTGCAATGGCGCAATCAGATCCCGAATCCGCCCCCGTCGATGGCGACCTTGGGACTCGGCACGCAGGCGGTCGCGATTCCCGAGCCCGTCACGGCCAAGGAGGGCGAGTCCAACTGGCCGGCGGCCTACGTGCAGATCCAGGGGCCCGAGGGTTCGCTGGGCACATTCCTCCTCTCCGCGGCGCTCGACCAGCCTGAGTCCTTCAACTACCAGAACCGCGCCTTCCGCGTGGCCCTGCGCCCGAAGCGCGATTACCTTCCCTTCTCCCTCACGCTCGCGAAATTCACGCACGACGTCTATCCGGGGACGGACATCCCCAAGAATTTCGCAAGCCTGATCCGGCTGAAAAGCGACGACGGCCGCGACGATCGCGATGTGCGGATCTTCATGAACAATCCGCTTCGCTACGCCGGACGGGCGTTTTACCAGGCTGGATACGACAACAACGACCGCACGACGGTGCTGGAGGTCGTCCGCAACCCGGGCTGGACGATCCCCTACGTCTCCTGCGCCCTGGTCGCCCTCGGCCTGGCCGTGCAGTTTGGAACCCATCTTCTCGGCTTCTTCCGGCGCCGCATGGCCTCGCTTCCCTCCGCCGCGGGCGGCGGGTCCGGGCCGGGGAATGGCGGGGCGGTCCTTCCGGTCCCCGGGGGCGGAGCCCGGGGCCGCTCGATCCGCGCATCGGGAATGATGAGGTTTTTTCCGATCGGCGTCCTCCTGATCGCCCTCGCCTCGGTCGCAATGACGCTTGTTCCCCGGGGAAACCCGGGTGATTTCGACCTGAATGGATTCGGCCGGCTTCCCGTTTTGGCGGACGGCCGGATGAAGCCGTTCGACACGATCGCCCGGACCGGCCTTTTGGTGCTCCAAGGCAGGCAGCTCATCGCGCTCCCCGACAACCGGACGGTCCAGCCGGACGAATGGCTCCTCGACGTCCTGTTCAAGCCCGAGCTCGCCGACCAGTATCCCGTCTTTCGGATCGACAACTCGGAGGTCCTTTCCCTTTTCGACCTGGGGACCGCGGACACGGCCGGCCAGGTCCGTTTCTCGTTCGCCCAATTGCGGGCGGGGCTGGACAAGCTCGACCGCCAGGCCGAACTTGCGGGCCCGGTGGATGCCTCGGCGCGGACCGCGTTCCAAAGCGCCGTCGTCGAGCTGCGGGAGCATGTCGAATTCTACAGCCGGCTGAAATACAGCCTGCAGCCGCCCGACAGCGGCGATTTTTATGCGGAACTGTCGGATCCCGCAAAGCTCAAGGCAGGCCGGGCAGGCTATGAGGCCATGCAGACGTTCAGCCCATTGCGGGCGATTCCCGGAGATGCGGGCTCCTGGGAGAGCGTCGGCCAGGTGCTCACAGCCCAGGGGCCGGGCGCCGTGGACCCGCACGTTCTCGCCTACGCGGAACTCGGCCGGGCGTGGCGCGCCTCGCAGCCGGCGGATTTCAACGAAATCGTCCGCGGTTACCGCACGGAGATCGCAAGCCGATTCGGCGACATCGCGCGCCGCTGCTCGGTCGAGGCGTATTTCAACCAGGCGGACCTGTTCTTCACGAGCCTCCTCCTCTACGTGGCCGCCTTCCTCCTGGCCCTCTTCTCCTGGCTCAAGTGGCCGGAGGCCCTCGGCGGCGCGGCCTTCCGGCTCATGGGCCTGGCGTTCGTCCTCGCAACGGCCGGAATCCTGGCCCGGATGTGGCTCGAGGGCCGCCCGCCGGTGACCAATCTCTATTCATCGGCGCTGTTCATCGGCTGGGGAGCCACGGCACTATGCATCGTCCTCGAGCGGATCCACCGCAACGGGATGGCGAGCTCGGCGGGGTCCCTGATCGGCTTCGGCACCCTGGTCATCGCGCTCCACCTGTCCAGGGACGGCGACACGATGGAGATGATGCGGGCCGTCCTTGACTCCAACTTCTGGCTTTCGACCCATGTGCTCACGGTGACGATCGGATATGCCTCCACGTTTCTCGCCGGAATGCTCGCGATCCTCTACATCGTCCGCGGCACGCTCACCCGGACGCTCGATTCCCGCACCGCCGATTCGCTCGCGCGCATGGTCTACGGGATCGTGTGCTTCGCCACCTTCTTCAGCTTTGTCGGCACGGTGCTCGGCGGAATCTGGGCGGACCAGTCATGGGGCCGGTTCTGGGGCTGGGATCCAAAGGAGAACGGGGCCCTGATCATCGTCCTCTGGAATGCGGTCATCCTCCATTGCCGCTGGGCGGGCCTGGTCAGGCAGCGGGGGCTCATGTCACTCGCCGTGTTCGGCAACGTGGTCACGGCGTGGAGCTGGTTCGGCACGAACATGCTCGGGGTCGGCCTGCACAGCTACGGCTTCACAAACTCGGCCTTCTACGGCCTGATCTCGTTTGTGCTGACGCAGCTGGCGCTGATCGGCCTTTCGGCGCTGCCGGTGGACAGGTGGCGCAGTTTCGAGGCGCCGGCCGCGGCCAGGGCATGAAGGGCTGACATCTCGGATTGATCGACGGGGCTCCAGGAACGATCATGACGCCCACGATGCCGTCCTCACTGCCGCTTCAGTGTCCCGTTCCCCTGCCGCATTCCGCCGAAATCACGATCGGGCACGGCGGCGGGGGAAAGCTGACGCAGGACCTGATCGACCGTGTGTTCCGCCCGGCGTTTTCCCATCCGGCGCTGGACGCACGGCATGACGGGGCGATCGTTTCCGCGGCGGGCGTGCGGCTCGCATTCACGACCGACGCCCATGTCGTCAGCCCTCTTTTTTTCCCGGGAGGGGACATCGGCGCGCTGGCGGTCAACGGGACCGTCAACGATCTCGCCATGTGCGGGGCGCGGCCGCTTTGGCTGAGCGCGGCCTTCGTGATCGAGGAGGGGCTTCCGACGGCGGTGTTGGAGCGCGTGGCCTCCTCGATGAAGGCCGCCGCCGCCGCCGCCGGCGTCGCCATCGTGACGGGCGACACGAAGGTCGTGGAGCGCGGCAAGGGCGACGCCCTCTACATCGCGACCGCCGGCGTGGGGCTGATAGGGCATGCGCTGAGCGTCGCTCCCTCGAGCATCCGGGCCGGCGACGCCATAATCCTGAGCGGCGACATCGGCCGCCACGGCATGGCCATCATGGCGACCCGCGAGGGGCTCGCGTTCGAAAGCCCGATCGAGAGCGACTGCGCCCCGGTTTCCGCGGCCGTGCAGGCCCTGCTGGACGCCGGGCTGGAGGTTCACTGCCTGCGGGACCTGACGCGGGGCGGCCTCGCGACGGCCCTGGTCGAGCTTGCCGAGGCGAGCCGGCTTTCGATGGGCGTCGAGGAAAGCCTGATCCGCGTCACCGAACCCGTGCGCGGCGCCTGCGAGATCCTGGGGCTTGAACCCGCCTACGTCGCAAACGAGGGCCGGTTCGTCTGCATTCTGCCCGCCGATCTGGCGCCGGCCGCCCTTGAGATCATAGGGCGCACGGCTCCGGGCGGTCCGCCGGCCCTGATCGGCCGGGTGCGCGCCTCTCCCGAGGGCGTCGTCACGCTGCGCAGTGTCATCGGCGCGGAGCGAATCCTCGACCGCCTGAGCGGGGAACAGCTCCCGCGCATCTGCTGAGATTGCGGGTGCGCCCCGTCCCGGTCACCCGGACACGGCCAGGCTGGAGGAGTCCTCCCTTTTCCGGCCCGCCGGGCGCGCCGCGGGCGGCTGCCGGACCACCACGCGCTGGGGGATTTCGTCCGTGGGAAGCAGCAGGTAGCACCCGCAGCTTTCGCAAAGATGCAGATCGGAGGGCTGGGCCAGGGCCGCCAGCGTCCCCGAGGGCACGCGGATGTGGCATTCCCCGCAAACGCCGTGCCGCACCATCGCGACGCCATTCTGCCCGTTTTGCACCAGCCGGAGAAAATGCGCCAGGACCGGCGGCGGCACCTTGTCCCGCAGCTTGCGCACGGCGGCCTGCTGCTCCTCGTTCGAAGCGGCTCCCGGCCGGAGGATTTTCTGAACCCGAAACATCTGTTCAACCATGGCTTTCATATTCAATCGAGAATTGAGCTTGGATCATACCGGTATTCTAAAAGCCGATATAACCTATTATATACAAAACCATTAAGTAATGGCGAGACTATATTTCGCCCGGCGAAGCGGCTCCATTCCGGCGATTTGCGCAATATTTGCACGCCGGCGGCGGCAAACGCGCACGGTCACTGCCGCCTGCGGTACCGATGGTAGGCGGCGCACGCCCCTTCGCTCGAAACCATGGGCGCGCCGAGGGGATGTTCCGGCGTGCAGCGGACCCCGAAGGCGGGGCAATCGTGCGGCTTCCTGATCCCGCGCATGATCTGCCCGCTGATGCATTCTCCGGCGGGGCCGAGCCTGGCCGGACCGAGGCCGAACTTGTGCTGGGCATCATAGGCGCGCAACCCGGGCCGCAGGCTCCAGCCGCTATTGGGAATCGGACCGAGGCCGCGCCAATTGCGGTCCACCACCTCGAAGACCTCCCCGACGATCGCGCGCGCCTGCTCGTTTCCGCCCGGGCGCACCGCCCGCGTGTAGGCGTTTTCGACCTCGGACCTGCCGGCCTCAAGCTGGCGGATGCAGCGGAGCAGCCCCTCGAGGATGTCGACCGGCTCGAAACCGGTGACGACGATCGGCACGCCATGCTCGCGGGCGATGGGGCCGTACTCGCCGGTGCCCATGACCGCGCAGACGTGTCCCGCCGCAAGGAACCCCTGCACCTGGTTGTCGGAAGCGCCGAGGATCGCGCGCATGGCCGGGGGGACGAGCACGTGGGATACGATGAGGGAAAAGTTGCCCAGGCGCGCCCGCTGCGCGTGCAGGACGGACATCGCGTTGGCCGGCGCGGTGGTTTCGAATCCCACGGCGAAAAACACGACCTCCCGGGACGGGTTGTCGGCGGCGAGCTTCACCGCGTCGAGCGGCGAATAGACGATCCGCACGTCGCCTCCGCGCGCCTTCGCGGTCAGCAGATCGATCCCCGATCCCGGGACGCGGAGCATGTCGCCGAACGAGCAAAGGATGATTCCGGGCCGCAGGGCGAGCTCGACCGCGTGGTCGATCATTTCGGCCGGGGTCACGCAAACGGGGCAGCCGGGGCCATGCACGAGCGTGACACCCGGGGGCAGGAGCTCGTCGAGGCCGAACTTCACGATCGCATGCGTCTGGCCCCCGCAGATCTCCATGACGGTCCACGGCCTGGTCGCCGCGCGTCCGATCGACTCGGCCAGGGAATGCACGATCCCGGCATCCCGGTATTCATCGACGAATCTCATGGTTTCTGCGGGGCGTCGAGCCCGTCGAGGTCGCCCATCTCGCGGAGATAGCGGAAGGTCTCCTCGGCTTCCCCGGGGTCGATCGTGCTGATCGCGATGCCCACGTGGACAAGGACGTAGTCTCCAACCTTCGCCTCCGGAACGCAGGTGAGGCTCACCTGCTTGACGATTCCGCCGAAGCTGACGCGGCCGGCGCGCAGGAGGGGGTCCTCTCCGGCAATGTCGAGGATTTTTCCGGGAACGGCGAGGCACATGGGCGGGGAGGGGCTCTGTTTTTTGGGACGCGCTTGGGGTCAGGGGCCGGGTTTCGTTTGCGGCAGGCGGACCGAGGTCAGATTCCACAGGGCGCCCAGCGCCTGGCCGGCTGCGATTGCGCCGTCGTTGGGCGGAAGTTCGCGCGGGACGAGGACTTCAAAGCCCGCCTCCCGCAGGCCGCTGGATGCAAGGTCAAGAAGGAGGACATTTTGAAAGCAGCCGCCGCCCAAGGCGACCGTCCCGGCTCCGGCGGCGCGGGCGACTTCCACGATGCCGGCGGCGAGCGCCCGGTGGAACGCGAGGGCGAGCCCCCCCGGATCCCCCCCCTCTTTTCGGGCGGCCCGGAGCTCCCCGAAGAGGGGTTCCCAGTCGAGTTCAAGCAGGGCGCCGGATCCGCCGGGCGCCTGCCGGACGGGAAACAGGGGAGTCCGGGGGGCGGACCGGACGCTCGAGGCCGCGGCTTCGACGGCGAGCGGCGTCTGTCCCTCGAATCGGTTGCGGCCCCCGATGCCGAGCAGCGCCCCGGCTGCGTCGAAAAGGCGCCCGGCGCTCGAGGTGACCGGGGAGTTGACGCCGCGGTCCAGCATCGTTTGCAGATTGGCCGCTTCGCCGGCGGAAAATCCCAGGCCGGAGGCGGTCGCTGCGAACAGTCCGGGATCCGCGGCGTGAACGAGGCCCAGTGCTGTGCGCCGTCCGTCGCGGATCGCGGCCTCTCCGCCCGGCAGCCGGTACTGCCTCATCCGGGCGAAACGGCTGCACTCCTGTTTTTTCAACAGCAGGAATTCCCCTCCCCAGATCGTCCCGTCCTCGCCGTATCCCGTCCCGTCCCACGCGACGCCGAGGACGTCGTCCGCGGCTCTTCCGTGCTCCAGGAGGCAGGCGAGCACATGCGCGAGGTGATGCTGCACGGCGACCAGCGGAAGCCGGGTTTCCTCCGCAAAGTGGGTGGATGCGTAGTCGGGATGCCTGTCGCAGACCACCGCGCTGAAATCGCCTCCGTGCAGCGTTTCGAGGATCCGCACGGTCCGCCGGAACGCCTCGCGGGTGGCCGCGCCGTCCAAATCGCCGATATGAGGGCTGAGGACCACGCGATCGCCGGCCGCCACGGCGAGCGTGCTCTTCATCTGCGCCCCCACGCAGAGCCACGAGCCGGCGACCCGGCCGGGCAGCCGGAACGGAGCGGGAGCGTAGCCCCTGGAGCGCCGAAGGAGCAGCGGCCCTCCGGAGGCGATCCGCACCACGGAATCGTCGACCGGATGGGCGATCCTGCGATTGTGATCCAGGAATGCGTCGGCAATTTCCGCCAGGCGCCGGTGCGCGTCGTTTTCGTCCGTGCAGAGCGGCTCCTCGGCCAGGTTGCCGCTTGTGGCGACGACGGGGCGCCTGAGGGCCCCGAGCAGCAGCAGGTGGAGGGGAGAATAGGGAAGGACGGCGCCGATCCATGGATTGCCCGGCGCGACTCCCTCCGCGAGCCGCGAGCGGGCCAGCCGCGGAAGAAGAACGATTGGGGCGGCCGCCGAAGCGAGCAGTGCGGCCGCCTCATCCGAGACTTCCGCGCAATCCCGGACGGAGGCCAGGTCCGGGAACATGACGGCGAACGGCTTTTCCTCCCGTCCCTTTCGCCGCCGCAGCTCGGCGACGGCCGCTCCGTTTGCCGCGTCGACCATCAGGTGGTAGCCGCCAACGCCCTTCACGGCGAGGACGCCGCCCGAGTCGACGATCGCAGCCGCCCGGCCCAGGGCCTGCGGCCATCGCACCTCGGCCCCGGTCGGCTCCATCAGGACCGCGCGCGGACCGCATTCGGGGCATGCATCGGGCTGCGCGTGAAAGCGCCTGTCGGCCGGATCGTCATACTCGGCCTGGCAGCGGGGGCACATCCGGAACGCGCGCATCGTCGTTCGGGCCCGGTCGTAGGGAAGGCATTCGAGGATCGAATAGCGCGGTCCGCACTGGGTGCAGTTGATGAAGGGATATCCATGCCGCCGGTCCGCCGCGTCCAGGAGTTCGCCGCGGCAGTCCGCGCAAATGGCGAGGTCGGGCGGCGCCGCGGTGCCGATCTCCGGGCAATCCGTGTCGCTCGGCAGGATCACGAAGGGCGAATCGGCGGCGGACTGCGAACGGTTGGATTGCTCCTCAATTGAGATCACGCGGGAGGCGGGCGGAGCCTCGGCCGCAAGGGCGCGCACCAGGAGGTCCACGGCCGGACGGGCGCCGGCGGCGCGGATCAGGACCCCCTGCGGATCATTTCGCACCCAGCCCGACAGGTGCAGGCGGGTGGCGGCCCGCAGCACGAACGGCCGGAACCCGACTCCCTGGACCGTGCCTCGCACGCGGAGAAGAACGTCGGCCTGGCGCTCTCCAGCCGGAGCGGGAGCCGGATCCCGGGGGGCCGGCGTGCCGCGGTTCGGGATTGCCGTGTCTGCCACCATGGGAGGGTCAGCGGCGCGCGGTCCCGGCAAGGGATCGCAGGAATTCGTACCAGGCGGCCATTCCCTCGCCGGTGCGCGCGGACAGCTCGATCAGCTGCGCCTGGGGCGCGATTGCGCGGATGTTCCCGGCCGCGGCCGCCCGGTCGAATCCAAGGACCTCCGCCACGTCGATCTTTGTGAGGACGACCACGTCCGCCGACTTGAAGATGGGGGGGTATTTGAGCGGCTTGTCCTCGCCCTCCGTCGTCGACAGAAGAACGACCCGGATGGATTCGCCGAGGTCGAACGAGGCCGGACAGACGAGGTTGCCGACATTTTCGATGAACAGGATCCGCACTCCGTCCAAATCAAGCGCCTCGACGCCGCGCGCCACCATCTCGGCGTCCAGATGGCAGGCGGTGCCGGTCGTGATCTGGGCGACCGGAGCGTGGCCGCGCCTGAGACGCTGCGCGTCGCGATCGGTTTCAAGGTCGCCCACGACGACCGCGCATCGCGTCGTCGGCCCCAAATCGTCCAGCGTGCGCTCAAGAAGCGTCGTCTTGCCCGAACCCGGCGAGGACACGAGGTTAAGGGCCGCGATGCCGCGTTTCCTGAAGAACCCGCGGTTGCGCTCAGCCAGCCTGTCATTCTTGTCGAGAAGCGGCACGCGGAGGTCGATGCGCTGGAGGGCCGGCTGATCCCCGGCGCGCGCGGGTCCGCCGCCCGTCCCTTCCGCATGCGCGTGGCTTGTTCCGTCCGCGTGGGTGTGCCAGACAACCGCGGCACGGCCGTCCATCGGCTTCACCGCGAAGGTCTCGGACTCTTCAACGGGCTGTTCGAAATCCTTGGGCATGGGCGGGGTGGGCGGGGATCGGGCTTCTGTCGGCGGGAGGATGCGGTTTCAGGACATTTCGACCTGGGAGAGCTCGAGTTCGCGCCCCCGGCGCAGCTCGCCGCTGAGACGGGAACAGCGGGGACAGGCGAAGATGAATCCGGAGGCGGCCTCAAATTCCAGGCCGCAGCCGGCGCACCAGGCGCGGGCCGGCACGGTTTCGATCACGAGAGTCGCGCCGTCCGCCGGCGTGCCGCCGGCCGCGATGTCGAATGCGA
The DNA here is from genome assembly GCA_050015855.1 of Opitutaceae bacterium. Lineage (GTDB taxonomy): Bacteria > Verrucomicrobiota > Verrucomicrobiia > Opitutales > Opitutaceae > Palsa-1447. The sequence goes on from JBEKAO010000012.1 coordinate 53,489, forward strand.
ATCGCAGCGCATCCGGATCGACCCCGGAGAGCGTTCCGACCCGGATGACGATTCGATGGACGCGCCCGGCTCCGCGCTCCCGGGCCTGTTTCAGGGCCGCGGAAACCGCCGATTCCATGATTCCGACTTCGTGCATGACAGCGTCGCGCAGTTTTGGCGTCATTCGCGGGGACGTCGAGGGCGCCCTGGCTTATTGGCAAGGAACGCCTTTCAATTGGCAGAAAATGCGGTATTCGGGGAGCGCCCGGTCGGAATGCGGCGGACATTGCCGCCAAGTCATTTCTGAAAGGCGCGCACATATTTGATGAGCGCGCGGGCCTCGGGCTCGGTCAGGCTTTCGGCAAGCCTGCCGTGGCTGTCGATCCGGCCCTGCATGATCGCGGCAAAGGCCTCCTCGTCCGTGAACCTGGCCTGCTCGGAGGCCTTGGTGAAGTCCATGACGTGCAGCTTCTGCCCCATCTTCGTCTGGCCGGCGCCGTCGGGGCCGTGGCAATTGGCGCAGTGTTCCCGCCAGTTGCCTGCGGCGGAATTGTCCGAGCCGTGCGCCGCCGATGCGGCGCCGGCGATGATCACGGGGATTATGGCAAGGAGCGTTTTCATCGGTGGAAATGCCTCGAACCTTCGGGGACGCATCAAATTAGCACTCCCCTGATGGCCATACTGCGCACCCGTTGTGCATTGCTGGGCGCTTTTTGGCCCCGGGTTGCGGGCCGGAAACACCCCTTGCACATCCGCGCTTGCGAGCAATTGCGCCGGCGGATAGGCTCCATCGCCAAAATGTCCGACACCCCCGCTTCCGCTCGAAACAGGCGCAGTATCGTCGAACAGCTGCGGCGATCGCAGATCTACCGCGATTACGAGCGCGCGTTCCGGGACACGACGGGCCTGCCCCTTTCGCTCCGCGCCGTGGAGGCGTTCGACCTTCCGCACCGGGGGGACCCGAAGGAAAATCCGTTTTGCGCCCTGATGTCGCGGACCAACCACACCTGTTCGGTCTGCCTTCAATTGCAGAAAAAGGTGGAGGAGGAGGCGCGGCTGGAGCCGAAGACGCTCAAGTGCTTTGCCGGAATGTGCGATTCCGCCGTGCCGGTGCGCGTCGGGGAGAACCTGATTGCGTTCCTGCAGACCGGGCAGATCCTGCTGCACCAGCCGAGCAAGGCGCAGTTCACGAGGGCCACCCGGACGCTGCTTGAATTCGGCGCGGAGGTCGACCTCAAGCAGCTCGAGGAAGCCTACTTCCAGAGCCGGGTCGTCACAAAAAGGCAGTACGAGTCGATTGTGCGCCTGCTGACGATCTTCGCCCAGCACCTGGCGACGATGAGCAACCAGCTCATGGTGCAGGAGGAGGCGACCGAGTCGCCCGCGATCGCGCGGGCGCGGATCTTCATCACCGAGCACCAGGCGGAGGAGCTTTCGCTGTCCGCGGTGGCCCGGGCGGTGAACATGAGCGCCTACTATTTTTGCAAGAGTTTCCGCAAGGCGACGGGGCTGACGTTCACGGACTATCTAGCGCGGGTGCGGGTGGAGAAGGTGAAGAATCTTCTGCTAAATCCGCACAAGCGGGTCAGCGAGGCCGCCTACGAGGCCGGGTTTCAGTCGCTCTCCCAGTTCAACCGCGTTTTCCGCCGCGTGGCGGGCGAGTCGCCGTCCTTCTTCCGGGAGCGGCTCCACGGGGGAAACCCGCCCTGAGGGTCCGCTAGCGCGCAACGGCCGCGGCCGGGCGCGGGCAGGCCGCATCCTTGAACTGGCAGACGGCGCAAAACGCCTCGATCTCGCGCCTCGCGATCTGGCTGTATCCGGAGTCCAGGTCCGCCAGGGCGCCGTCCCGGTCGGCGCCGGTGAGCGCGGCCATCTCGACCTGGGCCATGACGAGCGCCTCCCGCATCGCCTGCCGCCCGACTGAGAAGTACACGAGAAGGGGATTGCGGCCGCAACGGCAGACGATCTCCCCCGATCGCGCGTGCCGCCTGCGGCCCTCCCCGGCCGCGAGCGCGGCAAACACGTCGTCCAGCGTCAGGTCCATCAGGTGGACGAGCGCGTCGGGATTGCCCAGGGGCGAGGTCGAGCGTTCCGCCCGCAGGAGGTCCTCCCATCGCGCGCGAATGCGCACGCGCTGCGCCTCAAGAGCGCTGAGGAAGATCGCCTGCATGCCGCCAGTATGGCCCCGAGTCCGCCCGCCGACTCCGCGGGGCTTGGCAAAGCATATGCATCTTTTGGTGCGCAAGTCTTGCTCCCGCGCCCCGCTTTGGGGCCGAAGCCGAAGCGCGGCCGGCCGATCCCGCGGCGGCGCGGCGGCTCAGCCGCCCGCCGGAAAATGGCGGATCGCGGCCAGGTCGCGCCGGAGCCCGGCCCTGAAGTCCGGATGCGCGATCGAGATGAGCGACTCGCCGCGTTCGCGCAGCGTCTTGCCGTGGAGATTCACCGCGCCGAACTCGGTGACGACCCAGTGCACGTGGCCGCGGGTCGTGACGACGCCCGCGCCGGGCGCCAGCTCGGTCGTGATCCTGGAAATCGCGCCGTCGCGCGCGGTCGAGGGCAGGGCGATGATCGGCTTGCCGCCCGGCGAAAGCGCGGCTCCGCGGATGAAGTCCATCTGGCCTCCGATCCCCGAATAGATGCGGTGGCCGATCGAGTCGGCGCACACCTGGCCGGTGAGGTCGATTTGCACCGCGGAATTGATGGCGACCACCTTCGGGTTCTGGCGGATGACCGAGGTGTCGTTGGTCCAGTCGCACGGGTAAAAGGCCACAAGGGGGTTGTCGTCCACGAAATCGAACAGCCGGCGGGTGCCGCTGATGAAGCTCACCACGCACCTTCCAAGGCCGACCGCCTTGTGGCGGTTGGTGATGGCGCCCGCCTCGTAAAGATCCACCACGCGGTCGGAAAACATCTCGGTATGAATGCCGAGATCGTGCTTGTTCACCAGGCGGAGCAGCGCGGCGTCCGGAATCCCGCCGATGCCCATCTGAAGGGTGGATCCGTCCTCGACCAGGTCCGCGACCAGTTCGCCTATCCGCGCCTCGACGGGGGTTTCCGGCTCCGCGACGTGCTCATGCAGAGGCCGGTTTGTCTCGATGAAGGCGCCGATGCGGGCGAAGGGGACGACGTTGTTGCCATGGGTGCGGGGCATCCGGTCGTTGATCTCCGCGATGACAACCCTCGCCATCTGGGAGGCGGCGAGCGCCGCGTCCGCCGATGTTCCAAGCGAGCACATCCCGTGCTCATCCGGAGGCGACAGCTGAAGGAGCGCCGCGTCGAGCTTCACCGCCCCGGACAGGAAAAGGCCCGGGATGTCGGAGAGGAATATCGGGACGAAGTCCGCGCGGCCCTCGGCGACGGCCTTGCGCAGCGGGGCGCCCGTGAACAGCGATACGGACCTGAACTCGCGTTCGCGGCCGGGATCCGCGAATGGCGCGGGCCCGTTGGTGTGAAGGTGGTAAAGCCGCACTTCGGCGAGGTCGCGGCGCGACGCCAGGGCCTCGAGCAGGGGCGTCGGGGTGGCCGCGGCGCCGTGGACAAAAATGGACGTGCCGCTTCGCACCGCGGAGACGGCGTCGGAGGCGCTCACGGCGCGCTTGCGTGCGGACTGCCAGAAGGAATTGCCTTGGATCATGGCGCAATCGTAACGCTTTGCCCGGCCGCGGGCTTCGCATCCTTTGGTTTAGCCTCCGCATATTCTGAAGTCCACTTTATGCGGCATTGGGCCCCCGATTGGGAGGCGGGTCGGCCTGCGCAAGCACAAAAGCTGCACACACTTTCGCAAGCTGTGCACAGCAATGCGAGTCGACAGAATCCCCCTGCGGCAGTCCAATGGCCCGCTGGAATATTCATACAAATCATGAAAAAACTCACCTTGATCCTATCCGCCGCCGCGGGCTTCGCCCTTTCGGCGGCAATCATGCGCGCCGCGGATGCCGCGGACAACTGGACCGCGAATTGCGCGTCCTGCCACGGCAAGGACGGCGCCGGCAAGACCCGGATCGCCAAGCGTCTCGGGGTGAAGGATCTCACCGACGCCGCCTACCAGAAGAGCTTCACGGACGACCAGGCATTCAAGAGCCTCAAGGAGGGCGAGAAAGACGCCGACGGGAACGTGAAGATGAATCCGATGGGTGACAAACTGAGCGACGACGACATCAAGGGTCTCGTGGCTTACGTTCGCACCCTCGCGAAGTGATTCAATGGGAGGGCTGCCGAATTGGGCGTCGGGCGGCGCTGCGCGGCCCGAATGCGCCGCGCCGGCCCTGGCCATCCTCGGCAGCGCGCCCGGCGACGTCCGCATGGCGTCCCTGGTGCGCCGGCTGACCGCGGGCCTCGCGTGCGAGGTCGTGGACCTCGGCGCGGTGTCGATCGCGCCCTTTTCCCCCGCGCAGAATTACGGGCCCGATTCGTTCCTGGACCTGATCGCCAGGATGGCCGAGGCGCCGGTCACGGTTTTTGCGACGCCGGTCTACTGGTTTTCGTATTCCGCGGTGATGAAGGGTTTCATCGACCGATTCACGGATTTGCAGCTCACGCACCGGCAGCTCGGCGGGAGGCTGCGCGGGCGCGAGTTTGCGCTCCTGGCCTCCGGCTCGGAGGCCGAACTCGAGCCGGCCCTCAACCTGGCGTTCTCCCGGTTTTGCGACTCGATCGGCGCGCGGTGCATCGCCCTTGTTTATGCGCAGGCGGACGGCCCCTTCGCCGACGCGGACGCGGCGATGCTCCTTCGCAGGGCCATGGGCGAAGCCTGAGCGGCGAGGGATGCGCGCGCCGGGCCGGCCGGGGCTTGCGCAGCGCCACGGCGCCGCACTAGAGTCCCGTCCACGGATGAATCGGCGTTTCGCGAGCGCCCGCGAGCTGTGCCACCCCGACATTCGCTCGGAGTGGGCGCCGGTTGACCGCGGCACCCTGAGGCTGAAAAGGCGGTTCGGACCCAGGTCCTGTGTCGTTCGCCTGCTCGGCCCGGGGGACAGGGAGCGGCTCCGGGACTTTTTCGCGTCGCACTCCCCCGAGACGGTGCGCGAGCGATACGGCTACCTCCTCAGCGACATGACCCCGGAGCGGGCGGCCGCGCTCGTCAACGTCGACCAGGGCCGTGACCTGGCCCTGGGAATCCTCGAGTGCAGGGGGGGCGACGAGGTCATTCGCGCCGTGGGCAGGTACTGCCTCGGCGACGGCGGCCGATCGGCCGAATTCGCGCTGGTCGTCGGCGAATCCCGGCGGCGGCTCGGCATGGGCGACTATCTCCTGCGGACGCTGACGGAGACGGCCCGGCGCAGGGGACTGCGGGAGATCTGGGGCCAGGTGGATTCGGGCAACGGGGCGATGCTGCGGCTGGCCCGCCGGAACGGCTTCGAGCTCGCGCCCGACCCCTTTGCGGGCGCGACGAGGGCGTCGCTGGTCCTTCGGGCCGCCGGCCGGGCGCGCCCGAAGGGGCGGCCGACGGCAAGAACTGCGCGCCATCGGCCAAAGCCTGCGTAGCCGAACCGCCCGGAAACCGGTTTTATCGTCGCCCCGTTGAATGCGCGTTACCGCACCGCCTGCGAACAGCTCACTCCCGCGATTCGATCGGGGTGGCGCTCGCTTCTCATGTCAGACCCCGCGTGGGGGGCGAACTTTTCCTCCGCCCTCCTCGACTCGCTGCAGAACAACGTCATCGAGGAGCTCTGGTCCACGCTGAAGTCCTCCGCTCCTCCGCTCGGCGCGCGGGGCGGGTGCCTGATCGAGTTCCCTGCCTGGCCGCAGGGCGAGTGCCGCATGGGGCCCCTGATGGCGTTCCTCGGGCGCGGGAAAAGGGTGCTCGAATCGGTCGCCCGCGACGGCGAAAGAAACCTCCCGGAGATACCCCCCGCCGAACTCGACCGGCAGCGCGACGAGCTGCTTCTCGCCTTCGACATCATCACCCAGCGCGAGATCGAGCGCATCTGCGGACACTGCCCCCAGGGCGCCGGATGCCCCCTGCGCAGCCGCAGGCCGGCGTAGTTTTCAACAGCCTGCCAGCCGCCCGCGCGGAGATCCCGGCCGCGTCAGGCCGGGCGGTTTATCTCGCAGGCGCCCCCGGCGCAGGCCACCGTCTCACGCAGCTCCGTCTCGTCGGATTCCTCGCGCATCCGGGTGTAGTCGACGCGCTGCGGCCTGAGGGAATTCCATCGGGCTATGTCGGCCTCCGCGACGACTTCCTCGCGCGGCGCCTGGGGATACGCCTTGTCCCCCGAATCCTGGAGGAGCGCGATGCCGGTGAAAAAATGGCGGTTTTCCCAAATGAAGTCGGCGACCTCGCCCCACTCGTCCGGGCGGACGGTGCACGTGTTTGAAACATTGTGGGTCACCTCCGGGGAGCGCGTGTCATCGGACGCGCCGGTGATCACCCAGGATTGCTGGACAAGCTTCACGATCTCGAGGAATTGGCGCGCGTTGAGATCCTTGCGGAGGATGGCCTGGGGAGGCGCCTCGACCGGGAAGGTGATGACGTCGTCGGTTTCGGTGCTGTAGACCGAGGCCTCGGTCATCTGCGGATTCACCGAGCGGAAGAAGGCATAGACCGGTTCCTTGCGGTTGGCCTGGACGCGCCTGAAATAGCGGCGCGCGTGGTGGGGATGGATCCCGGAGGCCGCGTTCAGGATGAGGCTCGCCGTTCCCTCGGGCTTTGTCGTGCAGATGCGCGCCGCCGGCCGGATCCCGATCAGCTCGGCGATCAGCTGGTTTGTCGCGCGGCACAGGCGGGCGCCCTGCGCGAGCACCTCGGCGTCGAAGAGGATGGCCGGGTTGTCCATGTAGCCGCAGATCGAGACGCCGAGCAGCGCGTCGTGCTCGTTGATGAGCCGGGTGACGGGCCCGAGGTAGGGCATGTGCGTGTAGGCGGCCTGGAGCGTTCCGATGATCGTCGCCCCGACGCAGGCCCGGTAGAAATCCTCCGCGGAAGCGACCGCGCCGCCGTTGATCGTCGTCAGGTTGCAGTGCTGGAAGCCGGAAAGCCGCGTCGTTCCGGGGAAGTCGCCCGTGTAGCCCCAGGCATAGAGCCGGTCGAATTCGTCGGGCGAGAGGGTCCAGTTGACGACGGGGAGCAGGCCTATCTCGGCGCACGGGTTGCAGCCCGCGTCCGGATGGTCGCAGAAGTAGAATCCGGGTTCGCCGAACTCCTTCTGCGCCTGAAAAAGCCGGCGGAAATGCGCCGCGTGCTCGGGGCTTCTCGAAAGGACGGCCGAGTTGTTCGAGGAAGTGCGCTGCGGGTTCTTCTCGAACCAGTCGCCGGTCTTTGCGTTCAGCATCTCGTCGTCATCCGGCGAAAAAAGGCAGATCGTGGCCGAGCGCCGGATGCCGCCTGCGAGGACGGCCCTCGCGACGAACATGTTGATGTCATACACCTCGATCGGCCGCAGCGGGCGCCCGGCCGCCTGCTCGAGAATCGCCTCGATCCTGCCCAGGGCGCGCTTGAGCGGGAGATGCCCGGGGGCCTTGCCGCCCGACATCCGCAGCGGGCTGCCCCGCGGGCGGATCGACGAATAGTCGAACTCGACCTTCCTTCCCTGGTAGAACGAGGAGATCAGGGCGTCGAGCGCGTCGGCCCATCCCTCGATCGTGTCCGCGACGTGGTGGTGCGAAACCGGCAGGTCGTGCTCGGGGCGGCGCGCGGGCAGCGGGGGGAGCCGCGCGATGTGGTGCTTCTGAACGGAAAATCCGACGCCGCAGCCGCTGAGCAGCAGGAAGAAATAGCCGCGGAAAAACTCAACCCGGTCGACGTTGGAGAAGGTGCAGTTGAACATCCGCGCGTTGTTCTTCAGGATGGCCTCGCCGCCGAATTGAAGGGAGCGCATGCTCGGAAGCACCTTTTTGGCCGCGACGGCGGCGAAGGCGTCGCGGATGATCTGCCCGAGTTCCCGGCCGCAGCACGCCGATGCAAGAAGCCTGGAGGCTCCGCCCCCCAGGGCGGCCAGCTCGGCGGGCAGTTCCGACGGCAGGGTCCTCCAGAGCTTCTCCGCGAAGAACCGCAGGTGCATGTCGCGCACCCGCTCGACGCCCTCGGTGAACGTCTCCCGGCGGTGCAGGTCGGGGCGGTAGCGCGCGTACTTGGCGACCGCGATGTAATCGGAAAGGCCGTTGTCCGCGTAGGCGGTCAGCCGGCGCTCGGCATGGCGGGCCCGGTAGAGGATGAACGAGCGGGCGACGTCCCAATGGCCGGCCCCGGCGATGGATTTTTCGACTGCGTCCTGGATCTGCTCGATCACCGGGTGCTTTCCGTCCCGGTAGTAAAGCTCGAGCATCTGGGAAACGCTTGATGCGATCCGGCGCGCCTCCGCGAAGGTGTCGCCGTCGAGCCCGTAGCAGACCAGGGCGTCGTCGCGGCTGGGATTGGGGACCCCGGGGTTGCGGACGTCGTAAAACGCGAGCGCGATCGTGCGCACGATCTTGTCCAGGTCGAAGCGCTCGCTTGTCCCGTCGCGCTTGACGACCATCCGCGCGTCGGCGGCGATGGCCCGGTCGAGAAACCGGTCGCCTTTGCTGATCCTCAGGGTCGCGGTGGCGGGCAGGATTCTTTGGATTGGGCGTCGGACGATGGTGTTCATTGCGGTGCTGACGGATCCCTTGCGGCGCCTCCCCGGGCGAGTGGCAGCAACGCCGGCCTGGCTGGGGGTCGGGCCGGCGGATTGCTGATCTGGCGTGGTCCCGCACGCGGGTAAGGTCAAGCCGTAAGCTAACAAGTTCGGAAAAAACTGGCTGTGCAGGAATTGATTTTCGCTCCTCGGATCTTGGCGTTCCAAGACACCGGGGCGCAGAATTTCCCCGTGGAGGCAACGCCCGCCCAAGGCGGGCGGCCGGCGATCGGCTATGCGGCGTTCGTGGCGATGGCTACGGCGGGGGTTCCATGGAGCCGCTCACGGTAATCCGAAGGCGACTCGCCCGCGACCCGCCGAAACATCCGGTTGAACTGAGAGAGCGACTGGAATCCCGCCTCGTAGGCGGCTTCGCTGACCCGGCAGTGCGGATTCATGAGCGAATTCTTGACCCTTTCGATGCGAACCCTGGCCAGGTATTCCGTGAAGGTGAGGCTGGTCGCCTTCTTGAACACCTTGCAGAAGTAAAATGCGCTCATGTTCACCGCCCGTGCGACCTGGGAGAGCGAAATCTCCTCACCCTGGTGCAAGGCTATGAAGGCGCGCGCCTTGGCGGCCGCGGGCGCCTCGGCCGCCGCAGCCTTGACCATGATCTGGTTGCTCATCGTCGACAGGTGATGGGCGAAGATCGTGAGCAGGCGGAGGATCGATTCGTATTGCTGCCGGGGGATGACGCGGGTGCGGAAGAAGGCCTGCTTGAGCCGGTCCAGGCCCGCGGTGACGCCCATTTCGCGCAATCGGCGGGATACGCCGCGGAAACTGGCCTCGGACGCCGGTTGGTGAAGCACCTGTCCCGTCTGGAGATACGCGACCACGCGATCCCCGACCGTGATCGGGACGGCCGAGTCGTTCAGTCCGGCAAAGCACTCCAGGGTCACAGCCGCTTCCGTGGCGCCCGTTTCGATCCGCTGCTGAAGCTGCAGGCAGGCGGAGCAGGTCTTGTTGCGGCCGGCCATCAGGGAACAGAACGGGTTTCCATGGCGGGAGCCGCTGAGGGGCGGCTGAAATGAGCCGACGAAGCGGATCGCGAGCGGCAGCCCCGTCGCCGTTTCGAACGCCTTCTGGTAGTCGCGGAAGATTTCGGATTTCTCCAATTGGGCGAACAATTCCTGATCTTTGCGGGATGGGCTCTGAAGGGAGGCGTGCTCGGGGGCTTCGGTCTGCATGATCCCACCGTACCACGCCCGCCCCTTTGGCGAAATTGGAGGCTGTCCCTTCTTTGGATAGGGGTTTTCCCTATCGCGGGCCATTCCATCGTTGCGCGGGCCTTGCCCTCGGCGGCACGGTGCATATCCTTACCGGCAACCATGGAGTCTACAGACGTTTCAGCCGTCGCGCAGGCCGTCACCGCGGGTCAGTTTGCCGAGGTTTTCCGCGAGCTGCAGGACATCAAGGCGGCCCTGGACGAGCATTCGATCGTCGCGATCACGGACGCCGCAGGCCGCATAACCTACGTAAATGAGAAATTTTGCGCCATTTCGAAGTATGGCCGCGAGGAGCTCCTCGGGCAGGATCACCGGATCATAAACTCCGGCCACCACCCGAAGGTGTTCTTTCGCAACCTTTGGTCGACGATCGGGCGCGGCCAGGTCTGGCACGGGGAGATCATGAATCGGGCCAGGGACGGCACCCACTACTGGGTCGACACCACCATTTTTCCCCGCCTGAACGAATCCGGAAAGCCGGTCCAGTATGTGGCGATCCGCACGGACATCACACAGCGGAAGGCCGACGAGGCTGAGCTCCTTCGGTTCGCGGCCGATCTGGCGGAAAAGAACAAGGAGCTGGAAACCATCGTCTACACCGTCTCCCACGACCTCCGCTCGCCGCTCGTGAATGTCCAGGGCTTCAGCAGGCAGTTGAACGGCGCATGTGCAAAGATCCTGGATGCCGTGAGGAAGGCGGGAGGCGGGCCGATGCCCGTCGGGGAATTGCAGCCCGCGGCCGAGGTGGCCATTCCGCAGGCGTTGCGCTTCATCAACGCGGGCGTCGCCAAGATGGAAATGCTTTTGAACGGGCTCCTTCGCTATTCCCGCCTGGGCAGGGTCGCCCTGAACCTCCAGCCGCTCGACATGAACTCCCTCGTGGCCGAGCTCGTGGCGGCCGTCCGGTTCCAGGTCGATGAGGCGAAGGCGGAGGTGACCGTCGGCCCGCTGCCGGCCTGCGTCGGCGACCGGGCCCAGACGAGCCACGCATTCGCCAACCTGATCGACAATGCGATCAAGTACCGGGACCCCGGCAGGCCGCTGCGCCTGGCCATCACCGGGCGCGTCGAGGGCGACCAGGCGGTTTATTCAGTCGCCGACAACGGGATCGGGATCGCGCCCGAGCACCAGGCGAAGGCATTCGAGATCTTTCACCGTCTCAACCCGGAGACCGGCGCGGGCGAAGGCCTGGGGCTGACCATCGCCCAGCGCGTCTTGGAGCGCCAAAAAGGCAAGATTTGGGTTGAGAGCGCGGCCGGCGTCGGGTCCACTTTCCTGGTATCCATGCCCGTTCAGCCGAACGCATCCGCCACCTCCGCATGAAGCGCGGTCCGGTGATTCTCATTGTCGAGGACGACGAGGGCCACGCCATCCTCGTGCGCCAGAACCTCGAGGCGGCTGGACTGGACAGCGACATCGAGCATTTTCGCGACGGCCAGTCCGTTCTCGATTACCTTTTCAACAAGGGCCTCGGCCCGGGACGACGGCATGGGCAGAACTACCTGGTGATCCTCGACATCCGGATGCCGAAGATCGACGGCATAGAGGTCCTGCGGCGGATCAAGGCCGACCCGGAGCTCAGGAAGCTTCCCGTCATCATGCTGACGACGACCGACGACGCCCGCGAGGTCGAGCGCTGCCACCAGCTCGGCTGCAACGTGTATATCCAGAAGCCGGTCGATTACGACAAGTTTGCCGATGCCATGCGCCGGCTCGGGCTTTTCATGCCCCTCCTGATCGTGCCACCGGTGAACGGGGCGCACTGAACATGGCGACCAGGCCTGGAAGCCCGGGGCCCGGACCGCGCCCATGCCCGGGAATGTCTTGCGGGACTCAAGCGTAAGTGAAACAGCCTAGAATCCTTGTCATCGACGATGATGCCGGCCTGCTGATCCTCATGGCCGAGGCGCTGAGGGCCGAGGGCTACGAGGTGGCCACGGCGGAATCGGGTGCGGTCGCCCGCCATGAGCTGACCAGGCGCCGGCCCGACCTTCTGATTCTCGACCTCAAGCTCAGGGACACCGGCGGGCCGGAACTCCTCGATGCGCTAAGGCACGCCGAGGGCCCCGTGCCCTTTGTCGTCGTCACAGGCCAGGGGGACGAAAAAATCGCCGTGGAGATGATGAAGCAGGGGGCGCTGGACTACGTCATGAAGGATACCGGGCTCCTGGATCTGCTTCCGGCCGTCGTCAAGCGGGCCCTTTCCGCCATCGAGCAGGATCGGGCGCTTGCGGCGGCCCAGGCGGAGAGCCGGAGGTTGGAGGGCGAAATGCTCGCGGCCGGCGAGGGCGAGCGGCATCGGATCGGCGCGGACCTTCACGACGGCCTCGGCCAGCAGCTTACGGCGATAGAGTTGATCTGCACAGCCCTGAAAGCCGACGCCGAGCGGGTCAGCCCGGACCTGGCCGCCCGGCTCGAGCTGATGGGCCGCATGCTGAGGGAGGCGATCGCGCAAACCCGCGCGCTCGCGCGGGGCCTGGTCCCCGTCGGCGACGACCCCGACGCCCTGCGGATCGGCCTGACGGAACTCGTCGAGAGCACCAATGCCATCGGGCACTCGAAATGCCGGTTTGAATGCGCGGGCCCCGTGACATTCGCCGACCGGTCCGTCGGCGGCCAGCTCTACCGGATCGCGCAGGAGGCGGTCAACAACGCGGTGAAACATGCGCGCGCGGCGGAGATCGTGGTCGAATTGTCCCGCGAGCAATCCACGGTCCGCCTGCGAATTTCCGACAACGGCAGGGGTCTGTCGCGCTCCCGGGGCCGGGGGCTGGGCCTCGAGGTGATGAAGCGCCGCGCGAACGCCATCGGCGGCAGGCTGGAATTGAACTCAACCAAGGGCCGGGGCGTCACGGTTGTGTGCACCGTTTGCGCGCCCCCCTGAGCCCGGGTCCGCCTGGACGAACGCGCGCGGCGATTTGCAACTTTCCGGAGGATGAGTTGCTTGTATTCTCAAAAATGAGGCCAGTTCAAGAGCGGCCGCTGCCCCGCCGAAGGAAAATCCTGCTCGTCGACGACCATCCGTTCATGCGCATGGGCCTCGCGCAGCTCATCAACCAGCAGCCCGACCTGGTCGTGGGCGGCGAGGCGGGCGACCCGGCCGACGCGGCGCGGGCGCTGGACAAGAGCCTGCCCGACCTGGTCTTGGCGGATATCACGATGCCGGGCCGCAGCGGGCTCGAGTTCATCAAGGACCTGAAGGCGTCGCGCCCGGACCTGCGGATCCTCGTCGTTTCGATGCACGACGAGGTCATCTATGCCGAGCGGGTCCTTAGGGCCGGCGCGCAGGGCTATGTCATGAAGGAGGCCGGCGGCGAGAATCTGCTGGCGGCGATCCGCCAGGTGCTTGACGGGCAGGTCTATGTCAGCCCGCGGATGTCGGCCAGGATCCTCAACTCGTATTCCGGGCAACGACCCCGGGGTTCCCATTCGCCCATAGAGAAACTGAGCGACCGGGAATTTGAGGTCTTCCAGATGATCGGGCAGGGCAAGAGCACGAGGGCCATCGCCGAGCAGCTCCATCTCAGCCCGAAAACCGTCGACGTGCACCGGGCTCACCTCAAGGAGAAGCTCGGCCTGACCGATGCGACGGCGCTTGTCCGGCACGCGGTCCGCTGGGTCGAGACGCAGCCGGTCGCCTGAGCGGATCGCCATTAGGCGGCCGGCGGGGACGCCGCAATAAATGCACAGTTCTGCGCAAGCTGTGCGGAGACGTTTGCGCGGCCCGGGGTTACGGTAGGCGGTCAAACCAAGAATATCCCGCCATGGACGTCGTCCCGCTCACGCTCACCATCAGCCTCTGCCTCGTTTTCACGTTCGTGATCTTCTTCATCCGTGAGCACGCCCGCGGCGGCCTGAGCAGCGCGGAGCGCGATTCCCTGCTTCCCCTTGCCGACGAGACCCCGGTGCGAGTCCGCGTCCGCGGCGGCGGCGGCGCGGAGGACGGCCTCCTGCAGGACGAGGGCGGGCCCTGGAGCATTTGACAGGGTCGCCGAGCGAAGCGCCGAGTTCGCAGAGCCCCATGTCCGACCGGAAAATCACGGTAGAGTTCAACGACCAGATCGTACGCCAGTTTCTCCTCGCGTGCGTCATCTGGGGCGCGGTCGGCATGCTGGTGGGGGTCCTGATCGCCTCGCAGCTCAGCTTCTGGCAGCTTAATTTCAGCACGCCCTGGCTCACCTGGAGCCGGATCCGCCCGCTCCACACGAACGCGGTCGTCTTCGCCCTGGTGGGCAACATGATGTTCGCGGGCGTCTATTACTCGACGCAGCGCCTCGTGAAGGCGCGCCTTGCGAGCGATTTTCTCTCGCAGCTTCATTTTTGGGGGTGGCAGGCGATCATCGTGGCGGCGGCGGTGACCCTTCCGCTCGGGCTGACCCGCGGGCAGGAGTACGCCGAACTCATCTGGCCCATCAACGCCGCCGTCGTCCTGATCTGGGTCGTTTTCGCCGTCAATTTCTTCTGGACCCTGGCCGTCCGGCGCGAGCCGAGCCTGTACGTCGCGATCTGGTTCTACATCGCCACGATCATCACGGTTGCGATGCTTTATGTCGTCAATCACCTGTCGATTCCGACGAGCTGGACGCACAGCTACCCCGTTTTTGGCGGAGTGCAGAGCGCCCTGGTGCAATGGTGGTACGGGCACAACGCCGTGGCGTTCTTTCTCACGACCCCGATCCTCGGCATCATGTATTATTTCCTGCCGAAGGCGGCCGAGCGGCCGATCTATTCGTACCGCCTTTCGGTCGTGCACTTCTGGTCGCTCGTGTTCGTCTACATCTGGGCGGGACCGCACCACCTGCTGAACACGGCCCTTCCCGGGTGGCTGCAGACGCTCGGGATGACGTTCTCCCTGATGCTCTGGGCGCCGTCGTGGGGCGGCATGCTGAACGGGCTCTTCACCCTGAGGGGCGCCTGGGACAGGGTGCGCACCGACCCCGTCCTCAAGTTCTTCGCCGCCGGCGTGACCTTCTACGGCATGGCCACCATCGAGGGGCCGGCCCTGGCGATCAAGTCGGTCAACGCGCTCTTCCATTACACCGACTGGATCATCGGCCATGTGCACGGGGGCGCCCTCGGCTGGAACGGCTTCATGGCGGCGGGAATGATTTACTGGCTGCTGCCGCGCCTTTGGAGCAAGCCGCTGTACAGCGTGGCGCTCGCCAACCTGCACTTCTGGATCGGGCTCTTCGGCATCCTGCTCTACGTGGGCGCGATGTGGACAAGCGGCATCAACCAGGGCCTGATGCTCAACGCCACGACGGAGAACGGGACCCTCCTCGCGTATCCCAACTTTCTCGACACGGTGAGCGCGATCCGGCCGATGATGCTGATGCGCCTCCTCGGCGGGGCGCTCTACCTTTCAGGCTGGCTCATGATGGCCTACAATATGTGGCGCACCGTGCGCGGGTCGCAGCGGGTCAACGGCACGATCGAGGTCTTCGAGGAGGAGCCCGCCGCCTCCGGCCTCACCCTCGCGGGGGCCGTCTTCAATCCCCCGGTGGTCTTTTCCGTCATCGGGTTCGGCTTCGTGTGCGCCTGGATGTTCGGGCGCAGCTTCATCAGCATCGCGGGCCTGGTCGGAGCCATGCTTTGCGTCGCCCTGGCGTACGCGCACTTTGAGTCGCGGGGGAGGAGATGGGGCGACTGGTACGAGCGGCTGCTCGTCAATTCGCTTCCCTTCACGATCCTAACCTTCGTCGCCGTGGTGGCCGGCGGCCTGATCCAGATCATTCCGACGATCGTCGTCCACCAGGCGCAGAACGTGGAGGACCGCCGGCAGATTCCCTACACGCCGCTCGAGCTCGCGGGCTTCGACCTGTACGTGCGGGAGGGCTGCTACCTCTGCCACTCGCAGATGATCCGGACGCTCGCCTCGGACGTCCAGCGCTACGGCGACTATTCGCGGCTCGGCGAATCGATCTACGACCATCCCTTCCAGTGGGGCTCGAAGCGGAACGGCCCGGACCTCGCGCGCGTGGGCGGAAAGTACCCGAACATCTGGCACCTGCGGCACCTGGAGAACCCCCGGTCGGTCTCGCAGGGGTCGAACATGCCGAATTTCCAGTGGCTTCTGTCCAATCCGCTGGATGAGGGCTCGCTGCCGGGAAAAATCGCCGTGCAGCGCCAGCTCGGCGTTCCTTACCCCGCCTGGACCGACGCCGAGATCGCCGCGAGCGTGTCGGCCCAGGCCAGGGCGATCGCGCTGGATCTTCGCGGCGCCGGGGCCTATGTCGCCCCCGACAGGGAGGTGATCGCCCTGATCGCCTACCTGCAGCATCTCGGCAGGTACGAGGCCGTGAAACCGTCGGGGCACGCCCCGCAATTGGGCGACTGAACCACTCCTTCCGCCATGTTCGACCGCTTCGTCTCCGGGGGATCCGCCGAATTCATAACGATCGTCGCGTTCCTGTTCGCCACGTCGATATTCGTGGCCATCAGCTGGCGCGCCGTGCGGATGAAGCGCCCGCAGGTCGAGCATTTCGCGAACCTGCCATTCACGACCGCGACACCGGCGGCAATCCATGAACCCGATCCCGCAAGACCGACCCGCTGAGGAGCCGCTGCGCCCGCACAGCTACGACGGCATCCGCGAATTCGACAAGCGCCTCCCGAACTGGTGGCTTTTCACGCTTTATGGCGCCATCGTCTTCTCGATCGGCTATTGGTCCTATTACGAGTGGTTCCGTGCGGGCCCGAGCGGCCCGCAGCAGGTGGAACAGGAGATGGCGCAAATCGAGGCGGTGAAGCTGTCCACGCTGGCGGCGACGCACGTCGATGACAAGAGCCTGTGGCAGATGAGCCGAAACCCGGTCGTCGTGGCGGCGGGCCGCGCGACTTTCACCTCCATGTGCGTCAGCTGCCACAAGGAGAGCCTGCGCGGAATCGACGACGGGGGAATCGGAGCGGACCTCCGCAAGCAGGTGTGGATTCACGGCGGAATGCCGACGCAGATCATTCAAACCGTCACAAACGGCGTGCTGGCCAAGGGAATGCCCACCTGGGGCCCGATCCTCGGCCAGAAGAAGATCACCGAGGTCGTGGCCTATGTCCTGAGCTACCATCAGGAGGGCGAACCGATGTCCATCCGGCCTTCGCCGCCGGGCCAGACGAACGCGGCCCCTCCCGGCCCGCCCGCAGCGGCGCCCGAAAACGCCGGGAAAACGTGACACACCGGATCAAATGGAGCTTCCCCCGCGCCCAAACCTCGACTCGGTCGCGACGATCCGCGACGACGGCTCGCGCCGGTTCATCTATGCGGCCGACGCGCGCGGGTGGTTCTCCCGCATGCGCGGGGCCTCGGCGGCGGTCCTGATCGCCGTCTATCTTCTGCTTCCGTGGATCCCCGTCGGAGGCTATCCGGCCGTATTCCTCGACGTCGCCAGCCGGCGGTTCCACCTCTTCGGCCTGACCCTGGCCGCGCAGGACACGTGGCTTCTGTTCTTCCTGATCACGGGGCTCGGGTTTTCGCTGTTTTTTGTGACGGCCCTTCTGGGACGGATCTGGTGCGGCTGGGCCTGCCCGCAGACGATTTTCCTGGACCACGTCTTTCGCCGGATCGAACGGTGGACCGACGGGGACGCCGTGCAGCGCCGGCTGCTCGCCGCCGCCCCGTGGACGGCGGGGAAGGCCGCGAGGCGCGCCCTTAAGCACTCCCTTTGCATCGCGGCGTCGGCGGCCATCACCCACCTGTTTCTCGCCTACTTTGTGTCGATTCCGCACGTGTGGACGATGATGCGGGAGGCGCCCGGGGAGAATTGGAGCACATTCCTGTTCATCGCGGCCGCCACCGGCGTTCTCTACTTCAACTTTGCGTGGTTTCGCGAGCAGCTCTGCATCGTCATCTGCCCCTACGGCCGGCTCCAGTCGGCGCTGGTGGACGACCACACGCTGATCATCGGCTACGACAAGGGGCGCGGCGAACCCAGGATGACCTTCGCGGAGGCGCGGGAGCGCGGGGATTTCACGGCGGGCGATTGCGTCGACTGCAGCCGCTGCGTGCAGGTCTGCCCGACCGGGATCGACATCCGAAACGGCCTGCAGCTCGAGTGCATCGGCTGCGCGGCGTGCATCGACGCCTGCGACGAGGTCATGGGGCGCCTTCACCGCCCGCGGGGGCTGATCCGGTACGACTCGCTCTCCGGCTTCGCGGGCCTGCGGACGCGCTGGCTCAGGCCCCGGACCTTGCTCTACGGCATCCTGCTGCTCGCCGGGGCGGGGGTCGCGGCCCTGGCCCTGTCGACCGTCCGTCCGGAGAGCCTGGGCATCACGCGGATGACGGGCGCGCCGTACTACGTTGATTCCGCCGACGTCCGCAACCAGTTCTTCGTTCGGATCGTAAACAAGCGGACGGAGCCGGTCCAATTTGTGCTGCGGCTCGCGCAGGCGCCCGCCGGGCTTCGCCAGACCGGGCTCACGGGCGTGATCGAGATGGCCCCGCTCGGCGAGACCGTCGAGCCGCTCATCCTGCAGATGGCGCGCGGAGCGTACCAGGGGCCCTTCACATTCCGGGCGTTGCTTCAGCCACGGGCGGGCGGCGCGGGCATCGAACGCCAGGTGGAATTCCTCGGGCCCGACGTCCGCCTCCTGCGGGAGGAGGACGAGGAGCGCCGCGCGCAAAATGGAACTGGCATCCGTTAATTCTCCGGAGGCGGCCTTTGTCGCGGGCCTGGTCACAAGCCTGCATTGCGCGGGCATGTGCGGGCCGCTCGCGTGCTCCCTCATGCCGATGAAGGGCGAGCGGTCCGACCCGCAGGTGGTCAGCACGGCCTACCACGTGAGCCGCCTGGCGGCCTACGCGGTCCTGGGGGCGGTGGCCGGGGGCCTGGGGAGCCAGCCGCTCGCCTTCGCCTCCCATTCGGTCCTGCGCTGGCTTCCCTGGGTCCTCGTGGTCTTTTTCCTGGGGCTCGCGTTTCGATGGGACCGCTGGATGCCGAGGCCCGCCGCGTTTGGGCGCGCCGTTCTCTGGCTTCGCGGCCGCCTGCGCGGCCGCTCGCGAACGGGCGCCGCGTGCGCGCTCGGACTTGCGACCCCGCTTTTGCCCTGCGGCCCCCTCTATGTCCTTCTCGCCCTGGCCCTCATGTCGGGCTCGGCGCTGCGCGGGACCGGATTCATGCTCGCCTTCGGCCTCGGCACCGTTCCGCTGCTTTGGCTCGCGCAATCGCGGTTTCAGTGGCTTCGCGCGCGGCTTTCCCCGCTTTGGCTCGGCCGCCTGCGAATCGCCCTCGCGCTGTCGGCGGCGATCGTCATCTCGTGGCGGTTGCGCGCCACCCTCGGGCTTGCCGGGCCCGATCCCGCCTCGTTTTGCTGCTTCTGAGGCCATGGGAGCCCGCACCCCGGCATGCCGCCACTGCGGCGCGGCGCTCATCGACACCCGTATGCGCGATTCCGGGTTTTGCTGCCCGGGGTGCGCTTACGTTCACCGGCTCGTCCACGAGCACGGCCTCGACGGATACTACCGGCTGAAGGACGCGGTGACGCAGCCGGCCGACTCGGTCGTCTTCGAGCCGAGGGACTATGCCTGGCTCGACGGGGCGCAGCGCGAGGCCGAGGGAGCGGCGGGCAGGCCGCCCGCGCTGAAGCTCGGCCTTCAGGGTGTGTCCTGCGCCGGCTGCGTCTGGCTCATCGAGCGGCTGTTCCAGGAACAACCCGGCGCCCGCGACATTTTCGTGAACGCGCAGCTCGGCTCGATGCGCATCCGCTGGGTGCCGGGCCGGTTTTCGGCCGCGGATTTTGCCCGAAAGCTCCAGGCCTTCGGCTACCTCGCCGGACCGGATGACCCGCGTCGAGGGGAACCGGAGAGCCGGGGCCTGCTCGTGCGCGTCGGGCTTTGCGCGGCTTTTGCGCTCAATGTCATGCTTTTCGCGCTGCCCGCCTACTTCGGGATGGACAGGTCGTTCGCCTACGCGGGCCTGTTCGGGATCCTTTGCCTGGGATTCGCGACCCTTAGCCTCATGGTCGGAGGCAGCTACTTTCTGGGCCGGGCCTGGCATGCCCTGCGCGCCGGAGTCATGCACATCGACCTTCCGATCGCGATCGGGATCATCGGCGCCTATTCCGGCTCGCTGTTCGGCTGGCTCACGAACCGCCCCCGATTCGTATACTTCGACTTTGTATCCGCGTTCATTTTTCTGATGCTGGCCGGCCGCTGGGCGCAGGTGGCCGCCGTGGAACGCAACCGGAGGCGCCTGCTGGGCCGCCAGCTCGCGCCGCCGCGGATCCGGGTGATCGCCGATGGATGCGCGAGGGAGGCCCGCCCGGAGGACCTGCATCCGGGGGATGCGTTCCTGGTTCCGGCGGGACTGACCGTTCCGGTCGCAGCGCGGATGGTTTCCTCCGAGGGCCTTTTTTCGCTGGCTTCGATCAATGGCGAGTCCGAGCCCCGGGTATTGCGGGCCGGGCAGACCGTGCCGGCGGGCGCGGTGAATGTCGGCCGGAATGAATGCAGGGTCGAATCGCTCGAGACCTGGGCGGAGTCGCTCCTCGCCCGGCTCCTCGAGCCCGGCGAGCGCCCGGGATGGAGGCATGCGTTTCTCGAGAAGATCGTCAGGGGCTATCTGGTTGGCATCCTCTCCCTGGCCGCCGCCGCCGGGATCGCGTGGTGGGTGCGAACGGGCGACGCCCCGAAGACCTGGTCGGTGGTCACCGCCGTGCTCGTCGTCTCCTGCCCCTGTGCGATCGGGCTTGCGTTTCCCCTCGCCGACGAGATGGCCACGGCCGCGCTCCGCCGCAGGGGCGTGTTTGTCCGGGAAAACGACCTCTACGGCAAACTCCGGGCGGTGCGGAGGCTGGTTTTCGACAAGACGGGAACGCTTACGCTGGAGACGCCGGCCTTGCGCGACACTTCGGAAATCCGCGGCCTGGACGGCGAGGCCCGCTCCGCCCTCCTCTCGCTGGTCCGGGACAGCGCCCACCCGGTGAGCCGGTGCCTGCTGGAATCCCTCCTCGTCATCGGGCCGGCCGAGCCGCTGCCGGGCGAAATCCGCGAGACGATCGGATTCGGCGTGCATTTGGATTCGGGCGGCCATCGATGGAGCCTCGGGCGTCCGGGTTGGCGCGGCGCCGGCGGGGAGGCGGAGGCCGCGCCGGGAGGGCAGGGGGCCCCGGCGGACGCGGAGCTTGTCCGCGACGGGCGCGTCGTGGCCCGCTTCCGCTTTGCGGACACGGTGCGGGCGGATGCCCGGCGCGAGGCCGGCGAGTGGATGCGCCGCGGCTACTGCGTCTACATCCTGAGCGGGGACCGTGCGGACAAGGTCGCATGGATGGCGGCGGAACTGGGGCTGCCCGCCTCCCACGCGCTGGCCGGACTCGGGCCCAGGGAGAAGGCGCAATGGCTCGATGAGAACGAGGGCGCCCGCACGCTGATGCTTGGCGACGGCGCCAATGACAGCCTCGCCTTCGAGCGCGCGCTGTGCCGCGGGACGCCCGTCATCCACCGGGGCCTTCTTGAGGGGAAGGCGGATTTTTACTATTTGGGCCGCGGAATCGGGGGGATCCGCGCCCTTTTCGAAATCGGCGCGATGCTGCGGCGGACGCAGGGGATTATCCTGGTCTTCTCGGTCGCATACAATCTGATCGCCGTGGGGCTGGCCGTGAGCGGGCGGATGAGCCCGCTTGTCGCGGCCATCCTGATGCCCGCCAATTCCATCGCGACGCTCGCCCTGGTGAGCGCGGGCATGCGCCGGGCGTTCCGGTGCTGACTCGGATTTCATTGGCATCGCGCGGGGAGCCGCATTGTCTTGGGGGATCACCATGCTAATCGATTTCACGAAGATTCCGGCGCGCGAAGCTTACGCCTGGATGGCGGGCACGATTCTTCCGCGCCCGATCGCCTGGGTGTCGACCGTTTCCTCCGGAGGCCGCGGCAATCTCGCGCCGTTCAGCTTTTTCCAAGGCATCACCTCGAACCCCCCGGTGCTGATGTTCGTGCCGGTCAACAACCGGGACGGAGGGAAAAAGGACACGCTTCGCAACATTGAGGAAGTTCCCGAGTTCGTCGTGAACCTCGTGTCCCACGACCTCGCCGGACGGATGAACGATTCGTCGGCGTCGCTGCCCTACGGGGAAAGCGAGTTCGAGAAATTCGGGATCGCCTCAGTCCCGAGCGAGCGCGTGCGCCCGCCGCGGGTCGCCGGGGCCCCGGTGGCCTTCGAATGCGCGCTGCACTCGATCGTCCGGATCGGGGAGGGCGCCCTGGCGGCGAATGTCGTCTTCGGAAGGATTCTCGCCGCGCATGTCCGCGAGGACGTTCTCGGGGCGGACGGACGCCCGGATCCCGGCAGGCTGGATCTGGTCGGCCGCCTGGGCGGGGATCTCTACGTGCGGACGACCGAACGGTTTTCGCTGCCGAGGCCTTAAACAGCAACCACCCCGGACCTCCAGTATTGAAACACCATCGCGCGCGCGATCAGCCGGAACACCTCAGCAACGGTGTCAGCCGACAAGAACAAAATTGGGGTCCTGAAGTAGGCGATTTAAGAGGACGATGAGTTTTCGCATGATGGCAGTGAGGGCGACTTTTGCTGGTTTACCGCGGGCGA
>JBEKAO010000013.1:0-59926 GCA_050015855.1 Opitutaceae bacterium
CTCATCGCCAGCATCAACGAAACGATCCAGCGCGGCGGCTCCTTTCTGATCCCCGTTTTCGCCCTCGGGCGCATGCAGGAGATCCTTTCGATCATCCACGACGCCCGGCGATTCCGCCGGCTGGTCGACTGCCCGATCTTCGGCTCGGGACTGGGCCTGGACCTCGTGGACTATTTTGACGAAATCTGCCGCAAGACAAAGCACGTGCAGTTTCACCGCTCGGTCGTGAAGGATCTGCATGTCCGCCCGCTGCCGCGCAAACTCCACGCGGGCGAGGACCCAGGCCAGAACGCCCTGTACGTCGTCAGCTCCGGGATGATGGTCGAGAAGACGCCAAGCTACGTTCTCGCGTCGGGCATGGCGGGGCACGCCCGAAACACGATCGGCTTCGTCGGATACTGCGATCCGGACACCCCCGGAGGGAAGCTCCTTCAGGCGAAGCCGGGTGACACCTTCCTGTTTGAGGCGGCGCACGTGAGGGCGAAGCTCAAGGCCCGGGTCGAGCGCTTCGAACTGAGCGGACACGCCGACCGCGAGGAACTGGTCGCTTTCGCCATACAGACCCAGGCCCGCAGCATTGTCATCACGCATGGCGATCCGCCGGCTCGCGCCTGGGTCGCCAGGCAGCTTGCCGCGGCAATGCCGAAGGCCAAGGTCCTCGATCCCGTTCCGCTGCAGGCCTATCAGGTCTGATTCGGGACGCCCGGACCCGTGAGGGACTGCAGGCGATCGCACATGGCCGGGCTTCCCGCCACGTAGATGATCCGCTTCATTTCGAGGTCGAATTTCCTGATCGGAAGCTGCGCTCCGTTCAGGAAGCGGACCTCTCCGCCGGCCGCCTGGCAAAGCGGAATGGCGGCCGCGAGATCCCAGATCTTGAGATTGTAGTCAACCGAGCCGTCGAGGAGCCCCGCGGCCACGTAGGCAAGGTGGAGGGTCGCGCTGCCAAGGCCCCGGATCTTGAAATTGGAAAGAATGCCCTCCGCCAGCGGAACGAGCGATTTGTCGAACGGGCTGTGAAACCCGACGAGGCTTTCCCGGTGGGGCGTCCCCGCCGTCACGGTCGTGCGCCGCTCGCCGTCGTGCATCCCGAAGCCGGGCCCCCCGTGCATCAGGACCCGGCGGCTGAAATCATAGACTACGCCATGAACGGGCTGCCCGTCCTCGACCAAGGCCAGGGCGATGGCGCAATAGGGGATTCCGAGGGCAAAATTATTCGTGCCGTCGATCGGATCCAGTATCCACGAGAAACGCGCCGTAACGGGCACGGGCCCCTTGAAGTCGGCCTGCTCCTCGCTGAAGAATTGATCCGACGGGAATTTTGCCCGCAGTTCCTTGAATATCCCCTCGGATATCGCCAGGTCGGCCGTCGTCACACGCGTGCCATCGCTCTTCCAGCGGCTCTCCGCCCGGCCAAACTCGCGGTGGAGCAATTCGGTTTGGGCGCTCACGGCGCGCATTGCAGCATCGATTCGGCCAAGTAGTTCGGCGGATGGCATGGACCTAACCTCTCCCACGCACCCGACCTCCGGTCAATGAGCTAAAGGGCCCGCGAGGAGCAGCGGAACCAAGGCCGCAGCCAGCCGCAGTGGGGGGCGGCTATATTCAGCTCCGGGAGGCCGCCAGCATCTTGCCCAGGGCGGCGGCCGTATCCATCGGGTCAAAGCGGTTGCCGTTGCTGTCGTCGCTCGTGGCCAGGACCTTGCCGAACCGGTCGACGATGACAAGATGCGGGATCATTTTGGCGGCGTAACTCATTAGCAGACTGGACTGGAGCAGATCCTTCTGGGGCACAGCCGGGAATGGCATTTTCTCCTCTTTCATGTAGGCGAGCATCTGGGCGGGTTGCGGATCGTTGCTCATGAGAACGACCGCCAGCTCGGGATGCTGGGGCATGACACCGTTTAGGAACTTTACGAATCCGGGCGAAAAATCGTGGCAAGGCTGGCACCAGTTGGCGCCAAAATAGAACGCGAAGAATTTTTTGCCCTCCAGGTGGTCGTCATGGCAGGGCTTCCCGTCGGAATCGACCAACAAAGGCTGCAGGGCGGCGGCGATGCGCGAGGGGCGCTTGTCCGGATCGAGGAGGACGGCTTGCTGCGCCCGGGCGAGCAGGTCCGTCATTCCAAAATTCACAGTCAGCCGATTGGGCGAATTCGGCCATTGGATAACCGGGCCTTTGGTCGAAACGCTCACGAGGCCCACCTCAGTTCCCGCCGGCAGCGCTCCGAAACTGCAGTTGATGGGGGTGGTAAGTGCGACCCTTGGCGGCCAGAGTGAGAGATCGGCTGAGATGGATCCGGAATCCACGGCGCGCTGCGCCGGTGTCAGCGCGGACCAGGCCTGGTTGGCGGCATCGAGCAAACCGCATTCCTCGGGGGTCACGCTAAATCGGATGTTGCTGGAAGTGAGCAGGGTCACGTGGGTTCCGTCGAACTGGAGCACGCGAACTTTATCGCCCTGATGGGCGACGGCTCCGTTGGTGAATTTATAATCCCTTTGAAGAGTGACCGCAGCCGGCCAGCGGTCCGGGTGATTGACCAGATCCGGCGCGGACAGGGTATCCGGAGGGGCCGCCGGCGCCGCCGCCGCCAAACAGCCGAAGATCAACCCCGCCAGCGTCCATTTCCTGCCTGCGAATCGTTTCATTGAAATGCCCCCCTTTGTGTCAGTCCCATTGTTCTTCGGTCGGGGCCGTCGCGGACGCGCACTTTCCAGAATGTTCGGTGGTATTCATTTTAGCAGAGGACCAAGCGACGCCGAAAACGACCCGATAGGGTGGCCAACTTAGGCATGGCGCCGGGCTCCGCAAGCGGCCGCCGCGTTTTCAGCCAATGGCCTCGCAGCCCACGCCGGGCTCAATCGTAATCGTAAAGCTTGGGATCGCGGACAGGGGCGCTGCGGCGGGCCTTGAACCTCTGCCGGGGCTCCTTGGGATCGACGGGCGGCGCCTCGCCGCCCATCCCCTCGCCATAAGGATCGTCACCCCCCGGCTCCCCGGCGCCGCCCAATTGCTCCTCGAGTGAATCGGGGTCGGCCCCCTCCTCCAGCTTGCGCACGACTTCCTCCATTTCGCCGTCGATCTTTTCGCCGGAGAGTTCGGCCATCCGCCGCATCATGCGGCCCATCGCGCGCGGGTCGTTCTCATCGACATTCGAAAACTCGCTTTCCATGGCGGCCATTGCGGCATCCATTCGGGGATCGTCCCCGGCAGCCGCGGGCGATCTTTCCGCCGATGGGGATTCACCGCCGGCTTCGTCCTTCCTTTTCCCCTTTCCCGCCACCGCAAAGGGCGAGAGAAGCTTTTCCATTCGGAACGCCGCATTGTCGGGGCACTTGGGCACAGTCCGGCCCTGGGCCAGGGTCTTGGCGAAAAACTGGTAGATCTTGTTATTATCAGGGCAGTAATACTCGTAAATCGGCATAGGCGGCTCGCTATGACTTATGATCTAATCACACCGCTCCGGGAGGCAAGTTTCCACCGCTGGCATGGATTCGTTCAGCCACGACCACTACCTTCTGGTGCCCGGGAGAATTGACAAAATGGACATATGTAAGACATGGTAAGACATGGAAACTACCCTTTCAAGCAAAGGTCAACTCGTTCTTCCGGCGGAGGTTCGCCGCAAGTTGAGATTGTCCAAGGGCGAGCGGATGAACGTCGAGATCCGAGAGGGCGGGGTTTTTCTCCGCGCTAACCGTGAAATGAGGCGATATAGACTGAGAAAAAACTCTGTTTCCGGCCTCTCGGTGATGGTTCCGATCAAAGCGACAGGCCGGAAGGTTACCGCAGCGGAAATTGCGCAGCTTAATGCTGACCTATTGTGAGAACGCGTTTTTTGCTGGATGTGAATGCCCTGATCGGGCTGCTGTGGAGTGTCCACAGCCTTCACGCGAAAGCCAACGCTTGGTATGCGCGACAAGCGCACGAGGTCCTGGGTTGCGCCTTCACGGAGTTAAGCTTTATCCGAGTCTCGATGGCGGATAAGACGATCGCGGCCACGTTTGAAGATGCCGAGTCGCTCCTTTCCAATTTCATCAAGGATCTGGGCAACCGCTATCAGTTCGTCGACCGGCTTCCACCGGCCGGGGTTTTGAAAGGAAGCGTTATCCGAAATCATAAGGAAGTGAGCGATCGCTATCTCTGCGAGCTGGCTGCGGCCCATCAGGCGCATCTCGCCACGCTCGATTCCGGCATCGCGCATCCGTCGGCGATATTCATAGGCTGAGGTGCCCCACTGTCCTCACGAAACTATTTCGCGGATCGAGCCCTGCGATCTCCAAGCCATTTTTGAATCTTTGCGAGCGGCAGGGTGTTCAGCACGTTTGCGGCCGTGAGCCAGCCCTTGCGCGCGATTCCGATCCCGGCCCGCACGTGCTTCAGGCCCTCGCAATCATGGGCATCGGGGTTGATCGAACAAATCAGGCCGCGCTCCGCGGCCTTGCGCCAGTGCCGCCAATCGAGGTCGAGCCGGCGCGGATCTGCGTTCAATTCGATGACAACCCCCCGCTCGATGGCCGCGTCAATCACCTTGCCCAGTTCGATGCTGCTCGCCTCGCGGCGCAGCAACAACCGGCTCGTCGGGTGCCCGAGCATGGTCACCCGCGGATTCTCGATGGCCCGGATCGTGCGGGCCGTGATCGTGGCCGAATCTTGATTCAGGGAACTGTGAACCGAGGCGACCACGTAATCCAGGCGAGCCAGTACATCGTCCTCAAAATCGAGCCGGCCATCGGGCAGGATGTCGCACTCGACGCCGGAAAAAACATGCGTTGAAAAGCGGCCCGCGCGGTTGAGCGCAAGGATTTCGTCCGTCTGTTTCAATAGCTGGCTTTCATTCAGGCCCCGGGCCTGGAAGCTCGCCTTCGAATGGTCCGCGATTCCGAGATATTCCCACCCGAGAGCCTCGGCCGCAGCCGCCATCTCAGCCAGCGTGTTGTGGCCATCCGAGGCCGTGGTGTGGTTATGAAACGCCCCGCGCAGATCGGCCAGCTCGACAAGATGCGGCAGCTTTCCATGCTCGGCTGCCTCGATTTCCCCCAAGCCCTCGCGGAGCTCCGGCGGAATGAAGGACAGTCCCAGCAATTTGAATAGGCCCGCCTCGCTGGACGGCGGTTTTGCCCCCTCCGCGGGGGCCTGTGATCCCGCCACCTTCTGTTTGACGCTCTCCTCCCCCCCGGCGGGGGCAAGTCCCCACTCGCTCAGACTCAGGCCGCGGGCGAGGGCTCGCTGGCGCATCTGCACATTGTGGTCCTTTGATCCCGTGAAGTGGTGAAGCGCAAAGACAAACTGCCTTTCGGGAACGATTCGAAGGTCGGCCTGCAAGCCCGTCGTGAAGCGCACGCTGGCCTTCGTGTCTCCCCTGGCGGTGACCTCCCTGACCTCGGGCAGCCCCGTGAACCAAGCGACAACCGGTCCGGATTCGTCCGCCGCAACCAGGAAATCGAGGTCACCCACCGTTTCGAGGCAACGACGCAAGCTACCGGCCGCCTCCGCATGGCGGACCTGAGGAAGCTTCCTCAAGCCCTTTACGATGGGTTCCGCAATCTCCCAGGCATCCCACCAGAGATGCCGCCGCCCGTACGCGGCCCGGTTTGCGACTCCGGCAAGGATCTTCTCCTGGGTCTTTTCTCCAAATCCGGCCAGTTCCGCCACCCGCCCGGCCTCGCAGGCGGCGACCAGCGATTCAATGCTCGAGACGCCTAGCTTTTCATGGAGGGTTCTTATTTTCTTCGGCCCCAGCCCCGGGACTTGGAGCATTTCGACAAGCCCGGGTTCGATCGACGCCCGGAGCTTTTCGTAATATTCCAGCCTGCCCGTCCTGTGAAGTTCGGCGATCTTGCGGGCCAGCGCCTCGCCTATCCCCTTCACGCCTTCGAGTTCTTCCGATTCCACGAGGCGCTTCAGCTCGCCCTCCTCGATCGCCTCGATCGCGCGCGCCCCCACTTGGTACGCCCGGACCTTGAACGGATTCTCGCCCTGGAGCTCGAGCAGGGTTGCGATTTCGCCGAGGACATCCGCGATCTCCTTCTTGTTCATGGTCCAACAAACACAATCCATCCGATAGGCAACGCCTCAACTCAAAATGGTGCCTGTCCCCTCAAAGGTGCCTGTCCCTTCACAGGTGCCTGTCCCTTCACAGGTGCCTGTCCCCTCCGCGGGGCCTGTCCCCAGCATTCCCGCTCGACCTGACGCTTTGGTCGGGATACTCGAAGGGTAATGCCGTTCATTTATCCCTGCACGGTTCACTTCGCCGATACCGATGCCGCCGGCGTGGTGTTCTTCGCAAATTACCTGAGGATCTGCCACGAGGCCTATGAAGCGGCTCTCGCGGCGGCGGGCGTCGAGCTGAAATCCTTCTTTTCGGAGGCGGGTGTGCTGGTCCCGATCGCCCAAAGCGAGGCAAGCTATCTGCGGCCGCTTTTCCCCGGCGATAAGCTGAGCGTAAGCTGCGCTCCGGCCGCGCTTTCCGATCACTCCTACGAGATCCGCTTCGAGATCACCCGGCTCGGGCCTCCGAACAAGATAGCGGGCCGCGTCCGGACGGAGCATGTGTGCATCGGCTCCAAGTCCCGTGAACGCCAGGCCCTGCCCGCCGAACTGGCCGCCTGGGTCAAGGCCGGCTGACGGCGCGCCGGACGATTTCCGCCCTGTTCAGCTTGCCCTGCGCGTTGCGCGGCCAGTCGGCTATCGGGATGAAGCGCCGGGGCCGCTTGTAAGCTGCGAGGGAATCGATGGACGCGGCGGCGCGGGCGAGATCGGGCCGGCCGCCGTCCGGATAACATGCAGCCACCACCTGTCCCCATTCGGTGTCCGGAAGGCCGACGACCGCGATATCGGAAAACTCGCCGGTCGCGCGAAGCGCCGCCTCGACCTCGGACGGATCGACTTTCTTTCCTCCCGTGATGATGACGGCGTCGTTCCGGCCCAAAATGCGCAGCCGTCCCCGATCGTCGATCGAACCCAGGTCTCCGGTCGTGATCTCGCGCGAATCGCTCCAGGCCGGATAGTAGCCCCGGAAGACCGATTCCCCGGAAATTCGCACGAGTCCGGCGGACGTCAGCTCGATCCGGGCGTGAGGCATCGGAGAGCCACAACCCCGGTCCCCGGCGAGAAATTCCGCCGGATGCTGGGCGGATACCATTGCCGCCGTTTCCGTCATTCCATAGACGAGTGAAATTGGAACCGATGCGCATTCGGCCGCAGAGGCGAGTTCGGGCCACACCGGTCCGCCGCCAAGAAACACCGCGTCAAAAGCGCGCATCCACTTGACTGCATCCGATGCCCCCGGCCCGGCCGAAACGAGGAGGCGCTGCAGTTGCGTCGGGACGATCGAAAGGTACCAGCCCTCGCGCTGAGGGCTCCGGCGGCCGGCGGGAGCCGGCAAAACCGGGAAATCCCCGGCCTCGAGTCTCTTCCAATCCCACGGCAGGTATCGGCCGCCCGTCAGGGCAGCCCGCATCCACGCCATCAGGCCGCTCACGTGATGGAGCGGCAGGACGCCGATGCAGTTCACGCGCGTTACTCCGAAGTGTTCGCAAAACCCCCGCACCGCGGCAGAAATCGTTGCCTCGTCATGGCGGGCGAACTTCAGCTCGCCGCCGGTTCCGCCGCTCGGAATCATGAGCCATCCGGGCCCTGCGGAGGAGGGCCCGGCGCCCACGAGCCTGGAAAGGGCCGAGCGCTCGCTCGGTCCCCAGGAAGGGTCGGCCAGGAAAACCCGTTCGGTTCCTCCGACAGCTCTCGCAAAAGCCGCCATAAATGCCGCCGGATCGCGTTCTTCGATCACGGACGGGCCGCGCGGCGGCTCCGTTGCCGCATCGGAGGTCCTTAGGAGGCGGGCTAGCTCAATTCGCTCCATACGGCCTCCGGATCGATTCGCCCGACGTCCTCGCGCCGAATGAATGGCGCGGCTGCCGGGCCATCGACCTTTGGGTTTGCAAACAGCGGCCAGACTCCAAACCCCAGGGCAAGTTGCATTCCGGGCCATGCGAAAGCCGCATTCAACGCTGAGCGCGCCCCGACGGCCGTCTCAAGGGCCGATGAAAAGACCACGCGCGCCTTCGCGGCGGCCAATTGGTCGAGAACCCGGTCGGCGTCGCCAAAAAGCGAGGGCTTGATGACGAAAACACCGGGCCAGCCCAGGTCGAGCCAGTGTTCCGCATCCCCCGCCCGGACAAGGGACTCGTCGAGCGCAAGGGGTGTCGGGTAGTCGCCCGCCAGGCCCAGGAGCAGATCCTCTGCGCCTACGGCTCCGGCGGCGACCGGCTGTTCGACGAACTCGATGGGGCGTTCGGCGCACCGCTCGAGCCAGCGCTCCGCGCGGCGCCTGTCCCAGGCGCCATTTGCATCCAGCCTAACTTTAGAACCCGCGGGCAGGGCCGCCAGAAGGTCGTCGAGAATACCGAGTTCGTCGCCCACGTCGGCCACGCCCACCTTCCACTTGAAAACCCGAAATCCCGACTCCGCCCGGGGGATGGCTGCGGCGAGAGCCGGCCGCCCGGCCGGCAGCAATGCTGCGACGGGAAGAAAATCAGGGGAGCCCTTCTTCGGTTCTCCCGACGACGCCTCGCAAGCCGCCGCCGAAAGGCCCGCCCGCAGGCAGGTCAACTTTGCCGGGATGGAGGAAATCTCGGCCTGCGATATCGACAACCCCAGCTTTTGGATCGCCCCGGCATCCTCATCCACGCTTTCCGTTCCAAATTCAGGGATCGGCGCGACCTCCCCCCAGCCAACCGAGGCGCCTTCCCCCTCGAGGCGAACGATCCACCCCTCGCGCTCCGGCCAATTGCGATTCGCCGCGCGCATCGGCGAGCGGAATGGAAGACGGTAGCGGCGGCAATCGAAACGAAAGCTCACTAATTGAGAGGATATCGTTGCGGCGCGCTCCATTATGGCAAGCCGCCCAAAAAATCGTTTGCCATGTCCGAAACGCAGCTTATTCGGATTGTGGCAACTCATCCCAAGGTTGCCATGCCCACCGACGCCGAGTTTTACCTGCCAGCAGATGTCTTTTTCCGCGCCAATCTTCCCACGGCGCTGACATTCGACGACGTATCGCTGGCGACGCTCTACACGGAAGTCCTTCCGAGAGACGCCGACCCGTCGACCTCCCTGTCGGAGACCCTGAAGCTGCCGATTCCGATCGTCTCGTCCGACATGGACACGGTCACCGAGTCGCGCATGGCGATCGCCATGGCCTTGAACGGCGGCCTGGGCCTCATCCATTACAACATGGCTCCCCGTGAGCAGGTGAAGGAGGTTGCGCGGGTCAAACGCCACATCCACGGACTCATTCAGGATCCCATCACGGTCAAGCCCGGTCAGAGCGTGGGCGAGGTGCTTGCGATGATCGAAGCGAGGCGGTTTGCCTTCTCCACGTTCCCCGTCGTGGACGAGGACGGACGTCTGGCGGGGTTGCTCTCGGGCAACGTGCTCAAGGAGCGCTACCGGTCCAAAAAAGTGGGCGAGGTCATGACGCCCCGGGGGGCCCTGATCACCGAGCTGGAGAAGGCGGTCGGCCCGGATCCGATCAAGGCCGCCGACGAATTCTTCAGCCGCCACCTCGGAATCAACAAGATGCTCGTGGTCGACGAATCCGGCCATCTCCAGGGGCTGGTGACCGCCTCGGACGTCGAACGGATTACGAGCGAGGCGAAGGCAAGGAAGAAGCCCGCCCGCGACGCCGAATTCCGGCTGGTCGTCGGCGCGGCGATTTCGCCGCAGCGAAAGCCCGATGGCACGATCGACCGGGAAGCCATCCTTGCGAACGTGGGCAACCTCGTCGCCGAGCGCGTCGATGCCGTCGCGGTTTCGACCGCCCACGGCCACTCCAAGGGAGTCGGCGACGTCGTCCGGATGATCCGCGACGCGTTTCCCCAGCTGACCATCATCGCCGGCAACGTCACGAGCGCCGATGGCGTGGAGTACCTGGCCCAATGCGGGGCGGATGCCGTGAAAGTCGGCCAGGGCCCCGGGTCGATCTGCACGACCCGCGTCGTCGCCGGGGTGGGCATCCCGCAATTGACCGCCCTCTACCTGGCGAGCACAGCTGCACGGAAAAAGAATGTCCGGATCCTCGCCGACGGAGGCATCTCGAAATCCGGCGACATCGTGAAGGCGCTGACCCTCGCCGACGGAGTAATATGCGGCGGTCTTCTCGCGGGCTGCAGGGAAGCCCCGGGCGAGATCATCGAAATCGACGGAAAAACCTACAAGCAGTACCGGGGCATGGGCTCGCTCGCCGCCATGAAATCCGGAAGCGCCGCCCGGTACGGGCACAACGAGGCCGACCAGAACCGGAAGTTCGCCGCGGAGGGGATCGAGGCCCTGAAGGAGGTCAGCGGTTCGGTCGATGACGCGCTTTCCACCCTGGTCGGCGGCGTTCAAAGCGGGATGGGCTACCTCGGGGCCGCCACCCTGGCCGAACTCCGCGCAAAAGCCCGTTTCGTCCGGATCAGTTCTGCAGGCCAGAAAGAAGGCGAGACCCACGACGTAATCGAGGTCTCGACCCGCAAGCAGTAGCGTCGCAAGGCCGCTTGTGCGCACCGATCCGGTGCCGGCAAACGTCTGTTCGGATCGCGAGCGCTCACCCCCGTCCCGATGAATTCCAATCGCTTCCAAATCCGCCTTCTCACCTGCGCCACCGGGGCCCTTCCCCTGTTGCTGGCCATCGTCTTACCCGGAGCCATGCGCGGCGAGGACACCCCGCCCGACTACGCGCAATTCAAGGATCCGCCCCGCGAATACTGGGCGATCCATTGGCAGGGCCTCGGTCTCTCCCGCGTGACGGAGGACAGCATAGCCGCGGGCGTAAAGGCGGCCGCCCAGACGGGCTACTGGGGATCGTTCGAGCTCGGCCCGGGGGGCGGCCCGACCACCGGCCTGTCCGCGGATTACCTGAAGGCGTCCCGAAGACAGCCCAGCGAGCAGGGCGTGCCCTACCTGAGCGAGGAGTACTTCAAGATCTACCGGGCGGCCGTCGAGGAGGGCCAGAAGGACAATTTTCCCCTGAGCATGATCTACGACGAGTGGACGTATCCGGCCGGAATCGTCGGCGGCCAGCTCTACTCCCAGCATCCGGAAATGGTCGGCAAGAGCCTGGAGGAGGCGGAGACGGACGTGACGGGACCGGCCGCCGCGGAGGTGACGGTGCCCGGGGCCGCGGGGGATTACATGGGGGCCGTGCTGATGAACCTGGACACCCACGAGCGCCGGGACGTCAGCGACCGCCGCGACGGGAGCGTCGTCCGCTGCGACGCACCGGCCGGCCGATGGAAGCTGATGGCGTTCTACCTCAATGGGAAGTTCCGGCCGGCATCGCAGAAGGGCGGCGCGGTCGACTATCTCGACCACGAGGCCGTGGCCACGTACATCGCCATGAGCTACCAGAAGTACTACGACCACCTGAAGGACTACTTCGGCACGGTCATCAAGCGGACTTTCTATGACGAGCCGTCGATGCACCTTGTGGACGGGCGGATGTGGAGCCCCCACTTCAACCGCGACTTCCAGGCGGCCCGCGGCTACTCACCGATGACGCTCTACCCGGCCCTGTGGTACGACATCGGCCCGGAAACGGCCGCTGCGCGAAACGCCCTATTCGGGTTCCACTCCGAGCTCTACGCGGAGAACTACATCGGGCAGATGGCCAAATGGTGCGCGGACCACGGGATCAAGTTCTCCGGGCACCAGGACCAGGAGGAGGTGCCGATGCCGATCGCGATCACCGGCGACATGATGAAGGTGTTCGAGCACCAGCAGATCCCGGGAATCGACGACATCTATTACCCGGGCCGGACCCTCGTCTCGTACAAGATCGTGACTTCCGCCGCCTTCAATTACGACTGGCCGGAGTGCATCGCCGAGACCTTCGCCGCGTACCGCCCCCAGCC
The DNA here is from genome assembly GCA_050015855.1 of Opitutaceae bacterium. Taxonomy (GTDB): domain Bacteria; phylum Verrucomicrobiota; class Verrucomicrobiia; order Opitutales; family Opitutaceae; genus Palsa-1447. The sequence continues at coordinate 11,896 of JBEKAO010000013.1, forward strand.
GGTCACCAACACGATCGCGCTGCGGACGACGCTGGACCAGGCCGCGATGGGCATCAACATGCAGATGGACGCCCGCGAGCGCAATATCGACCCGGCGACGGAAGTCGTGGTCGGGCGGCTGGGGACCCTGCTGCGGGGCGGCCGCCACGTGGCTGACGTCGCCGTGCTCTATCCCATCGCCTCGCTGCAAGCCGGCTATTACTTCGCCCAGCCGGCTCCCGGGCCCCGCGTGGGCGACGACACGGGCTTCACGTATTCGGTCGAGGGGGGAGTGCTTCCGCCGGAAATCGACTACCAGGAGATAGGCGAATTGCTCTATCGGAGCCTGCGTGTGGACTACACCTACCTCCACCCGGAGATCCTGATGCGGCGCTGCAGCATCGACGGGCCGCGGATCGTGCTGAACAACCGGGAAAACCGGGAGGAATTCCGGGTCCTGGTGCTGCCCGGGGGCGGCACGCTTTCGGCCGACGTGGCGAAGAAGATCCTGGAGTTCTACCGCGCCGGAGGCGCGGTGATCGGCACGAGCAAATTGCCCACATTCTCAGCCGAGGCCGGGCGTGACCGGGAGGTATGCGAGGCCATGGAGGAAATCTTCGGCATGCCCTGGGAGCACCCGATGACGGCCGCCGCCGCGATCGTGCCCGACGAGGTCAAGGACTACTTCATCCACAAGAACGCAACCGGCGGGCGCGCCTACTTCATCCCCCGGCCCGATCCGACGATCCTGCAGGCGGTCCTTAAGGAGTGCGATCCGGTCCGCGACGTGAACATCCAGGAGGCGCCGCTGTGGCCCCTAACCCGCGGCCAGGCCTATCCGGGAGCGCTGACCTACCTGCACAAGGTGAAGGGCGGCCATGACGTCTACTTCTTCTCGAACACGACGGAAAAGCCCGTGGACGTGACGGTGGCGCTGCGCGGGGACAAGACGCTCGCGATCTGGGACCCACACACCGGCGAGCGCTCGGAGGCTCAGGCGCAGAAGTCGGCTTCAGGCGACCAGGCGGTCACCACCGTGCGGCTCGTGCTGGGGCCCGTGCACTCGGAGTTTTTCATCCAGGAATGATCGCGGCCGGCCGCGGCTTTCAGCTTGCGCAAGAATAGGTTGCAATCTTGAGGTCGCAAAATGCGACCTCGAGTTCCGCATTTGGCGGCTTAGACCCCACAGATCTCCCGGAGCTCCGCGGCATCCGACCAGTCCACTGCACAGCGCCTTGCTATAGTCCCAGCAAACTGCGCCCTGATGGAAAAGACCGAAATTGTCCCGTTGGATCGAATCCAAAGCCGCATTCTCATTTTTCGCAGCAATCGCGTCCTTTTGGATGAAGACCTCGCCATTTTTTACGGCACCACGACCAAGGCGCTCAATCAGGCGGTAAAGCGGAATCAGAATCGGTTCCCGTCCGATTTTTGTTTTCGGCTTACCCACGATGAGGTTACAAACTTGAAGTCACAATTTGTGACTTCAAGTGGCGCCCACGGTGGCCGACGCAAGCTGCCCTCCGTCTTTACTGAGCACGGAGCGCTCATGGCCGCAACCGTACTAAACATCCCGCGTGCTGTTCAAATGAGCCTTGTTGTAATCCGTGCCTTTGTCGAACTCCGACGAATGGTGTCCGATCAGAAGGCGCTAGCCGAAAAACTGATCGAACTGGACGAGCGCGTGGGCGCCCACGACGAACAGCTAGCCGAGATCATTGAAGCCATCCGTCAGCTTGCCGCCGCACCGGGCCCGGAACACGATCGTAAGATCGGCTTCCACAGGGGTTATCGATAACGGCTTGGTAGGCCTACGACTAGCGTACCTGTCGAATGCCGGAATCCTGGCCGCTTCGCCAACCCGCGGCGTGATCGGCTAGGCGCTCCCGTCCAGCGACGGCCAGACCGCGGCGGCGGAGAGCCCGCAGATCCACCGCTTGTCCTCCGCGTTGAGAAAATCCATATGGGACCTTGCGACGTCGATCGCCTGCGCGTAGGTGCAGAAAGGCAGGCTGATGGGCCAGTCCGACCCCGCGATCAGCCGCTGCGGCCCGAACGCATCGTATAGGCGACGGACCTGCCGCTGGGAATCGAGATAGGGATAGGGCTGCGCGGACAGCGACCAGGTGTGGGAGATCTTGACGTACAGCCGCGGAAAGCGCTGCAACGCGAGCAGCTTCTCCAATTCCTGCGGCTGATTGAGCGGGCAGTCCGCCATGTGGTCGATTACGACGGTCAGGTCGGGAAACTGCTCCGCCAGCCGCATCACGTCCGGCATGCGGGATACGGGGGCCAGCACCGTCATCGGCACCTTCAGGTCGCGGCAGCGCGCCCAAAGCGGTGGCATCAGCGGCCCGCGGATCCAATCGCCTGGAGCCTCGCCCGAGGGGCTGAGGCGCACGCCGTGGAACCCGTCCTCCTCGACCAGCCGCGAGAGCTGGTCGGGCGCGGCCGGATCCTCCGGATTCACCCGCGCCACGCCCCTGAAAAACTTCGGATACCGCTTGAGGACGCTGGCCGCATAGCGGTTGTCCCAGCGGTAGTGGATCACCTGTATGATCACCGTCCGGTGGACATTGCTCGCCTGCATCAGGCCCAGCAGTTCCTCCGCCGAGGCGTCGCGGCTAGGGGGATTCTTTGTCTCCGGCGCCCACGGAAACTGCGGGTCCTTCTTCCAGACGTGGACATGGGCGTCGATCGTAACGAGCGGAGGAGAAGAAGGCGGCGCGTCCGCGCCAGCTCCCGCCATCTGCCCGTAGACGGCCCGTCCGCCCAGCGCGGCGGCGGCAAGACCGCAGCGCTTGAGAAATGTCCGGCGGCTCGGATTCTCACTCATGGGGATTGGGGGGCTCACCGCAGGGCAGTCGGTTTCCAAAAACCGTCAGACATAGATCGGCTCCAGATTTCGGGTGATGTAATCGTCGCAGTGCCGGTAGCTGGTCAGGATCCCGTTCCGGGCGATGTCGAGATCCACACAGATCCAGCCGCGATAGTTCACGCTCCGCAGCACCCGATGGCATCCCGGAAAGTCGACCTGCCCGTCGCCCAGGTCATAGATGCTGGAGAAGAATCGGGCCCCATCGGTGCTCTTCCCCAAACGGGCTCCGTTCGGCTGGATCAGATCGTCGCTCGGAGTTGTCCATTTCGAGTCCTTGTAGTCCAGAAAATGGATGCGATCCTTGTATTTATCCAGCGTGGCCACCACGTTGCAGCCGGCCAGATTGAGATGGGCCGTGTCCGGCGAAAGACCGAACTGTTTGGAGTCGACCGCGGCCATGAAGCGGTCGATCTCCTCGGAGGTCTGCACCATCTGGCCCATGTGATTGTGCAGCCCGGCGGTGAATTTCAGTTCCCCGGCGATTTCGCCGATCTGGTTGCACCGCGCGCACAGCTCCTGGAAACCGGCCTCGGTATTCGCCCCGGGGGCGCTCCGGCTGGGCGAGAACACCACCAGGTGGCTGGCGCCCATGTCGGCCAGGAACATCATCGCCTCGCGCGCTTGGTCCAAAACCTTCTGGCGCTGCGCCGGATCCTGCAATGCACCGTTCCAGGAGATGGACACGGCGTGGAGATCCCGCTTGGAGAGTTCGTTCAGGAGTTGGAGCTTGGTGATCCTGTATTTCTCCAGAAACCCCGGGAAGCCGGTGAGGCGGATGCCGATGAATCCGGTCTCCTCCATCACATCCATGATCTCCGTGAAATTGGTTGGCCGGTAGTAGTTCCAAAGTGCAAGACTCAGGGCCCACTTCACATTCTTGTTTTGCGGGGTGCGGGCATCGGCGGCCCGGACTATCGAGGCGGACAATGCTGCAAGCGTAGCCAAAAAAGTCCGACGGCTAATCCTGGTCATGGCGCCAAAGCTAGGCGGCCCCGGGCCGCAGCGTCCATCCTGCATTTTCAGCGGTTACCTCTCGGCGCGGCCTCAATGTGCAGGAACGAAGCTCGCTTCCCAGACGACTTCCGTTTCGTCGTTATCCATGAGGAAGTTGCAGGCTTGAGGTCACAATCTGTTACCTCAAAGGGGGGCCGCGGCAGAAGGCGCTGGCCGCGCGGCGCAATGACGACCTAGACCCCGCAGATTTCCCGCAGCGCCGCGACGTGGACTTCAAACCGGGTGCGCCCTTTGTTGGTGATCGCGACGTAGGTGCGCGGCTTGCGATCGACGAAGCTCTTCTCAATTTTGATATATCCGGCCTCTTCCAGGGTTTGAAGATGCGCCCCGAGGTTGCCGTCGGTCAGGTTGAGAGATTTTCCAAGAGTGCGAAAATCGAGCTGTGCGGACTGATCAAGGGACGCCAGCGCGGCCATGATGCGCAGCCGGGCCGGAACGTGGATAATGCGATCGATTTCGGGCATGGAGCTTATCTCCAGAATTTACGGATAAAAAGGCCGGCGAAGATCAGCGACCCGCCGCCGGTAACCGCCATCCAAACATAGTAATGGCCCGGCACGTAATAATAGCCGACGAGGGTCAAAATCGTGACGGCGGCGCCTACATACAGCAGGAAGCGATCGAGCCACAGCCCCATGAGCACATAGGCGAACATGCATACCGTGCAAATAAAGGCGCTCACTTTTCGTTCCAATAGCGCGCCGTACCCGCGATGCGCCATTTCCCAAGGTCCCAGGAGCCGAATCCACAGCGCCGCGTAGGCAAACAGGATCAACCACGCCAGGCCGATGCGGCCCCAAACCTGGGAAAAACGGGCATTCTTGACGGGCGCATGAAAGAAGCCGGCGAAAATGGACACCACTGACCCGATGAGGATCAGCACGCCCCAGACCGTTTGGCTCCACCTGGGGTAATACTGTTCGGTGACGAAGCTGACCGCCCAAATTGATCCCCACATGATGAGCATGGGCGCGGAGATACCGGCTGCGATTGTCTGGCGGATTCGGCGGGTCGCCTGATCGATCTCGGCGAGCGAGGTTCGGGCCTCCTCCGGAGTGATTTGACTGTGGCGTTCTTGTTCCATAGAGTACTCTGTCCTACAGAGTCTAAAGGCTGTCAAACCCTTTTTTGCTCTTTTTTTGGATTTCTCATGGGCCGCGGCTACGGCTGGCGCGGCGGCTGTTTCGCAGCCGCCGTCACAGACGCGGCTTTCGGCCCGGTCAAATGCATCGGTTGTTTAGAGGTCTTCGGGGCGTAAGCCTGTGTGTCGCGCAACGCGTGCCAACATCCTTGGCCCAATCTCGTCGCCGTCATGAAATGCGAATACGTAATCGGGAAAGCCAGGCCGCTCCAGAACTCGGTGTGAACCCGTTTGCCTTTTTACTCTCCAACCGATTCGGATCAGCGAGGCCAGGACGACCTTTGCCTTCCGTGCGCCCCAAACGCTCATACTGCGACAGAAAACACCTTGGATAGCTGGGGGGCTTCTTCACCGTGCTCCACCTTGTCCGCTAAAATACGCAGCACCAACGCCTCGACCTTTGCGACCGCTTCAGCCTTGGTCGTGCCGTATGCCATAGCGCCCGGAATGCTAATAACTTCCGCAATCCAGCGGCCATCATCTTCTAATTCGGTCTCGACGCGCATCGGTACATTGATAGCCAGCGCCTGCCCTCTGGCAAGGGCGTTTGAGCCGCACATTGCGATGAGCGCGCCTGCGGCAAGTGCGGTGGGTGCCCTGCAGCCGCCATGAAAGTCGTGGGCATCGGCTCGGGCGGATGTATCAACCTGTTATCGAACGGGCGCGAAGTGCGCCTCGAGCAGCGGCATTAGAACAAACATTCCGCTCAGCACGACCAGGAAAAAGGCGACCATCGGCACGTATTCCCACCTTACTCGAACCGTCTCCATTGTGGAAATCTGGTAAACCGGCACCGGCGGGCGCTCAGAATCCTCGCGCTTCTCGATTCGCCTCCAAAAGTAGCTGAATCCGATGGCGCTGATTCCATAGAACGATCCTAGTATCAAGCTCACGGCCAGCTCTCCCGTTAAGGCTATATAAACACCCGCGATGACAGCCCCAAAGATGACCGCCGCCACATAAGGGTCAATCAGACCTCTCTTTGCACCGTAGGTGTAGGCATACAGCGAGCCCATTACCGCGGCGGCAGCATTGATAACATTGTGCGCCTGATGCTGGTCCACGTGGTTTGAGAGAGGAGCTCAGGTTGCCTTGATCAGCTCCGCGGTTGATGGAACATCGCGGATGATCTGGCTCGGATCGGGCCCGACGCCGAGGTAGCGGAGATTGGGCAATGCCGGGGGCCGGGGCTCGCCCTCATAGGCGACCTCGATGACGCTCCGAACCATCGCGGCGACGTACGTGCGGGCCGCGGCGGGAAGATCGGCAAAGCGCCGGATGGCGGAAAGGCTCTCGCCCCACCCCGGGAAGGAGGAGTACACCGGCCGCAGGGATTTGCGGACCGCCTCGTTTCGCGGGACGTGCGCATGCCGGCGGCCCTGGGCGTCCTCGTAGGCCGTGCAGATGCGAAGGTCTCCCTTCCAGTCGCCGGCCCAGGTCAGGGCATCCAGCTTGTTGATCATCACGTCCTGAAACCCGCCGTAGCGCAGGGCGTCGCCCTTCTCCACGGCGTCATACCAGCCGACCATGCGCTGGCGCCCGGTGCTCGTTCCGTACTCGATCTGCTTCAGCCGGGCTGTGAGGGGATGGCCCTCCTCCATCTTTGTCAGAAACGTGTGGGTGCCCACCTTGGTGTCGTAGGCCTTGGCCACGCCAAACGTATGGACGGGCTGGACGGGGATGCCGGCGCTTTCGAATACCTCGGGTGTGAACGTGTGCGAGGCGGTGAGGTTCGGCGAATATCCCCGCCGCTTGTCGAGCCAGTAGGATTGACCAAATTCACCGATGATTGTCCGCCCCTGGCGCAATTCGGAGCGCACGAGCTCGCGAACGTCACCGATATTCTTCGCCAGGGCTGTACCGGCCTTCCAATAAACCCCGACCAGCCGCTCCACGTTCAGGGAAAACGGGCGGTCCCCCCGGAACTGGACGAAATCGACGTCCTCCGGGGTGAGCACGCCCAGTTCGATCGCCTCGGCGTTGGCGCGCAATTCCGCCGCGCCGAGCTTTTCGAAAAATCCGTCCCAGGTTTCGGGAAGGACGCGGCAGACGTGCTCGATCGTCCGGACGGCCCGGTCCGCCCGCTGCCCGAGTTTCCGGGCAAAGTAGTTCGGGCCGGCCAGAAAATCCGCGAAGGTGATCTGCCACTGTCCGACCTCGTCGAGGTAGGCCGGGGTGATCCCGCGCCCGGTCGAGCCCCGGGGCTCCTCCTGCAGGAGCCGCACCCGGTAGTCTTCCCAGGCAAGGTCCAGGAGACGATGAGTCAGATCCGAGACCATGGTCCGCTCGTCGATAAGGAGCCGCGACAGGACGGAATATCCCTTCCGCTCCAGGGGCCGGGTCTCCCACCCCATCTTCCGCGGATCGGCGACGACCCCGCTTCCGATCGCAAGGTGGGGAATGTCGGAATCGACGACTCCTGCGGGAAGGAGGTTCAGCTTGATGCCCGCCGCGGTATGGCCGGAATTCGCGCCCCCGTTCACCTTGAGGACGACCGAGACCCGGGCGTCGGTGCCGCGGAGCTCCTCGGCAATCTCGGGGATAAGGCGGCCTTTGCCTTCGTCGCCGAAGGAAATTCCGACATCTGCAATAAGCCGGCTCGAGAAGGGCGGTAACGACATGGTTGGCGTGGCAACCGAAGCCGAGGGCCCCTGTTGCGGAAGATTAAAGACGCGGGTGTCCCCCCAAGATCAATTCAAAAATCCTGCAGCCGGCCCTCTTCCGGGCCGCGGCCGGGTTCAATCCGGGCCAGAACCTCGCCCAGGACGTAGATCGAGCCCGTGACGACAATCGCGTCCTCCGGTCCGCCCGCCGTGCAGACGCCGGGCCCCGGGAAAAGCGATTCCACGGTTGAACGCACGACCCGGCCCCGGAAGTCCGAGGGAAGCAGAAGCTCCAGCTCCTCGTGGCCGCAGGCGCGCGACTGTTTCGGGACGACCAGGTGTATCTCGCCCGCGTGACGCGCGACGGTCGCAAGCAGCGCGCCGGCCCGGGCGGTCCCCAGGGCGCCGGTGATGACGATTGGACGCCTCCCCGTTTCCGACCGAAGCCGCGCAAGATTGGAATCGAGGACTTGCGCCCCTTCCGGGTTGTGCGATGCGTCGAGGATCAGGAGACGCCCGCCCAGCCGGGTGCGTTGCCATCTCCCCTGCCAGTCCACCTGGCGCAAGCCGCGCGCGATGACCTCGTCCGTGAGCTTCCAGCCGCTCCCGAGATGCCGCAGGGCGAGCGCCGCGGTTGCGGCGTTCCACCTCTGGTAGTCGCCCTCGAGGCTCGTCTGCGGATAGCTCCCGATTTCCGAGCCGAACTCTTCCTCCACGGAGATGACGGGTGAACCCCGTTCGGCGGCGATCCCCCGGATAACCCGGACGGCTTCGGCCGGCATCCGCCCGATGACGACCGGGCGGCCGGGTTTTATGATGCCGGCCTTTTCGCCGGCGATCGATTCCACGGTCGGCCCGAGGAGTTCGCAGTGATCGAGGCTGATCGAGGTGATCACGCTGATTTCCGGCAGGACCACGTTGGTCGCGTCGAGCCGGCCGCCGAGCCCGACTTCGATGATGCTCACATCGCAGTGTTTCCGCTCAAACTGCAGAAAAGCCATCGCCGTCATGAACTCGAAAAAACTGGGACGGTCGTCCGGTCCACCCGATGCAACCAGGCGCTCGACCACCGGCCGCAGCTCGCCGACGTAGGAAATGATCTCCTCCTCGGCTAACAGGCTGCGGTTCACCTGCACCCGCTCGCCCAGGCGCACAAGGTGGGGGGAGGTGTAAAGCCCGGTGCGCCAGCCGGCAGCGCGAAGAACCGATTCGACCATCGCGGCAACGGATCCTTTCCCATTCGTTCCAGCCACGTGAACGCACGGCCGCGATCGCTCCGGATGGCCCAGCGCATCGGCAACCAGCCGCATCCGGTCGATCCCAAACTTCACCCCGCTAACCTTGAGTCCGTAGAGGTAGTCCTGGACGGCCTGATATTCTCCTGTCATCGCGCAATGCGCCGGCCCGCCCGCACCGCCGCTGTCAGGCCGACTTCTTCCTTTTGACATGCAGCGCCAAAAGGAGGTCGCGCAGCCGGTCCCGCATCTCGAGGCGGCTGACGATCTGGTCGACGAGCCCGTGCTTGAGGAGAAATTCAGCGGTCTGAAATCCCGACGGGAGGGTTTGCTTCGTCGTGTCGCGGATCACGCGCGCGCCGGCGAATCCGATCAGGGCCCCCGGCTCGGCTATGATGACGTCCCCCAATGTGGCGAAACTCGCCGTCACCCCGCCCATGGTCGGGTGGGTGAGAACGGAGATGAACGGCAGGCGCGACGCGGCCAGCCGGGCCAGGGCGGCGCTCGTCTTGGCCATCTGCATGAGGGAATAGATCCCCTCCTGCATTCGCGCCCCGCCCGAGGCGCTGAATATGACGCAGGGGATCTTCTGGGCGACCGCGGCCTCGATCGCCCGGGTGATCTTTTCTCCGGCGGCGGCACCCATGGCTCCGCCGCAAAACCTGAAGTCCATCGCCGCGACGGAAACCTTTATTCCGTGGATTTCGCCCGTGCCGCAGACCACCGCCTCCGGCAGGCCGCTGTCCCGCTCGTACCGCTTGAGCCGGTCCGGATAAGGCTGCGAATCGACGAACTTCAACGGATCGCTGGAGCGAACGCCCGCATCGGCTTCAACCCAGGTCCCCGGATCGAACAGCTTCGCCAGGCGCTGGCGCGCCCCAATCGCAAAATGGTGTCCGCTTTTGGAGACAACCATCTGGTTGTCCTCGATTTCCTTGTTGAACAGAATCTCCCCCGTCAACGGGTCCTTTGTGTAAAGTCCCTCCGGGATCCCCTTCTTCTTCGTTTTTTTGACCGTGTAGGTGGGCTTGTCGAAATGCATGGGATTTTTGGGGAACTAGCCGTGGGCGAACACGACGACGTCCAGATTCACGCAACCGTGCCGCCGGAGCAGGCGGGCACAGCCATTGAGCGTGGAGCCGGTCGTGAAAACATCATCAACAAGGACGTAGCGTTGAGCGGGATCCAAACGCGCCCGGGGGGCGAGTGCAAAGGCATTTTTCAGGTTGTCCCGGCGCAACCGCCGGTCGAAGGCGGTCTGGGTCCTCGTATCGGCCAGCCGGACAAGGAGGGTGGCCGTCACTGTTCCGCCGCCAGCCGCCCGCGCAAGGGCGTCCGCCAACAGGGCGCTTTGGTTGAAACCGCGCTCCCTGCGCTTTCGCGGATGAAGCGGCACCGGCACGAGCGACGCGCCCCGCACATGCTCAAGAACCGGGGGCGAGCGCCGGAAAATCTCCTCCATGTCCTCAAGGACATGCCTCCCGCCGTGGTATTTGAGCTCGACCAGCAGTGCGCGGGCCGCACCCCTGAGAAGCACGGCCGAGCGGCCCGCGCCAAAGGCCGGATTCAATCCCGCGCAGTGCTCGCACGAGTCCGTCCCCGCGGAGCCGCCCGGCAGGGGGTGCCCGCAGGTTTCGCAAAAAGGGGGCTTGGCGAATTCCACATATCTCGCGCATCGCGCGCACAGGTGCCTGAACGGGCTATCCTCCACAAGCCCGCGGCAATTGACGCAAACGGGTGGGAAAACCAGGTCGGACAGCCCGCGCAAGAAGATCCGCGGGATGGAAACAGCCATCCCCTAATAAAGCACTTTTTCGAGGAACAGGCCCTGGGGCGGGGCGGTGAGGACGGCGGCCGTCCGATGGCGCGACCGGAGGATGTCTCGCAACTGCTCCGGAGCCAGCTTGCCCTCGCCGACCGACACCAGGGCCCCGACCAGGCTCCTGGCCATCTTGTAGAGGAATCCGTCCCCCTCGGCGACGATCGTCACGCGCCGGCCCCGCCGCCTGAGCTCCAGCCGCCTAAGGTCGCGCACGCTGTCCTCCTCCCCGCTGCCCCGGGTTGCCGAGAACGCCCGGAAATCGTGCCGCCCGCGCAGGAATGCGGCCGCCCTTTCCATGGCGGCCAAATCCAGCGGCCGGAAAATCGACCAGACCGCCGGGCGGGTGAACGGATCGGCATCCCCGAGGCAGAGGTGGTAGCTGTAAATCTTGCCCTTGGCCGAAAACCGCGCGTGAAAACCGGGCGGCGCCTCCCGGATCGACCGGATCTGGATCGAGGCCGGGAGCCCCACGCGAAATGCGGCGAGAAACTTCTCCCGGCCGTGCCGCCATGGGGCGTCAAAGTGAAAGACCTGCCCGCGGGCGTGAACCCCGGAATCGGTGCGCCCGCTGCCATGAATGCGCACGGGGGCGCCGAGAATCGCGGCAAGGCGTTTCTCAATGACATCCTGGATGGCGGGCCGGCTCCTGAGCTCCTGGCTCTGCCAGCCCGCGAATTCGGCGCCGTTATAGGCGCAAACGCATTTCCAGCGCCGGGACTCCGGGGCCGCGCGGGGGCTCATGGCAGGGGCCGGACCCGGCCCAGATAATCCTGCAGGATGAGGGTCGCAGCCCGCGAATCCACGACTCCCCTGGACCGTTGCGCCCGGAGCTTTTTTTTCGGGCTCGCCTCCTCCGCCTCATAGCTCGTCAGCCGCTCGTCCACGAAATGCACGGGGAGCGAAAACTCGGCGCGGAGCCGCCCGGCGAACTCATCGGTCTCCCTGGCCTTGAACCCCGCGGTGCCGTCCATGTTAAGCGGGTATCCGACGACCAGGTCGGTGATCCCGCGCAGGCGTACGATCGCGCCAAGCGACGCCCATCGGCGCGCCGAATCCTTCTCGACAAGCGCCGGAAGCGGGGTCGCCACACCCAGGTCGTCTCCGACCGCGAGCCCCCAGCGGCGGGCGCCATAGTCGATTCCGAGGCAGCGCATCAGAATAATCTCAAATCACCATGTTCTTGCGCGTACTGGCGCGCGTATCGGCCAAATGCCTCCTTGAGCCGCATCGTCGCCGTGTCCGGCCCGACCTCGAAGCGATGCTCATCGATCGAAGCCACCGGCACGATGTCCTTGGTGGTCGACATGAGGAAGCATTCGCTCATCGAGGCAAAATCCTTCTCCCCCAGCGCCCTTTCCTCCGCGGCCAGCCCGGCCCGGGCCGCCACCGACGAGAGGACGAGGCTGCGGGTGATTCCGGACAGGATGCCGGCCTGGAGCGGCGGCGTGGCCATCGTACCGCCGCGCACGAATGCGACGTTCGAGACCGCGGCCTCCGTCACCTCCCCGGCGAGGTTCAGGATGACGACTTCGTCGGCGCCGCGCGCGCGCGCCTCGCGAAGGCAGAGGAGATTGTTCAGGTAGTTTCCCGTCTTCCAGGCCGGATTGAGCGCCTCCGCCGGATTGCGCCGCATATCCCTGGCCAGGGAAAGCTTCAACCCGCTCCGGGCCTTCTCCGCCGAGAGGTCCGGGCACGGCTGCACGAGCAGGACGAAGTCGGGGCGGTCGGCGAGCGCGATATCGAGGCCGATCGGGCCGCCGCCCCGCGAAATCTGCAGCCGCACGTAGAGCTGGCCCGTGTATCCGCAGGCCGCCCGGTGGGCGGCCGCCGTCCGGGCGATCTCGCCAAGGATCCGCCCGGGCTCAAACGGCACGTCCAGATGCAGCGCGGCGGCCGACTCCCGCAAACGCTTCCAGTGCTCCTCCCAGGCGAACAGGACGCCATCGTACGTGCGCCACACCTCGTAGATGGCGTCGCCGTATAGATAGCCGCGGTTCAGCGGCGAGAGGGATGCCTCCGCCGCGGGATGGAGCCGGCCGTTCGTGTTGGCCTGGATGAACACTGTCGACATGGCACGCCGACAGTCGCCCCTCGCGGGCGGCCGCGCCAACAAAAAAACGCCGGCCTTTCGCCCCTTATTTCCGGGCTTTTACGAGCCCGAGAGCCTTCTTGATGTTCTGGACGCTCGGCAGAGAGATCCCGACCGCCTTTGCGATTTCGGCGCCCGTCTTTCCGGCGACGGAAAGCTTCTTCACCTCCGAGCGCGTCGCGTCCGTTATGACGGCCCGGCGGCGGCGCTTCCTGCCTCCCGCGGCCTTCCCTCTCCCGCGGCGGCCTCCCGCGGCATCCGAGACCGCGGTGATAAACGCGTTCACACTGTCAAAACCATAGGAGGCGGGCAGCCCGGCCAGCTCCTTGCGGAGCTCGACGGCAACGGTGTGCTCGAGCTTCGCGAGCTTCGCCTTTGTCGCCTCCAATTCCCTTATTTTTTCGGTGACCATAGATACGATACAATTGCCACAGTTTGCCGATTATAGCAAGGCCGCCCGAACCCGATTTGCGCGAGAAGTCCGCGCGACATGATTATATCGTGTATAAGGGCGGATCAGATCGTCATCGCATGATATCCGCCATCGACGACGATTTCCGCGCCGGTTATAAATCCGCCCGCCGCGTCGCTCGCCAGCAACAGCGTCGCCCCCACGAGTTCGCCCGACTCGCCAAAGCGTTTCATCGGCGTGTGCCCGAGGATCGAAGCCACGCGGTCGGGCGAAAGGATCTTGCGATTCTGCTCCGCGGGGAAAAATCCGGGAACAATGGTATTCACCCGCACCCGGCTGGGCGCCCATTCGCGGGCGAGATTCTTGGAGAGGTTGTGGACCGCCGCCTTCGTCGCCGAGTAGGTGAACACCCGTGAAAGCGGAATGATGCCCGACATCGAACCCAGATTGATGATCGACCCGCCCTGTCCCCGGTCGACCAGGTATTTTCCAAACACCTGGCAGCCGAGGAAAACGCCCCTGAGGTTCACCCGCACGATCCGCTCGAACTCCTCCTCGGAGATCTCCAGGAAAGGCGTCGCAGAATTGACGCCGGCGCCGTTGACCACGATGTCCACCCGGCCCGACCGCAGGAGGACGGCGTCGAGGAGGCCCTGGAGCTGGCTCTTGTCGCTCGCCTCGGCCGCGTGAAAATAGCCCTTTCCGCCCGCAGCCTTGATCCGTTCGAGGCGGGGCGCCGCCTTGGCCTCGTTGCGGCCCACCAGCACCGCCTCCGCGCCGGCGGCGGCGAGGCCCTCGGCCATCGCCCCGCACAGTTCGCCGGTCCCGCCGATGACAACGGCCACCTTGCCCGAAAGGGAGAACAGGGATTTGAGATAATCGCTCATAAAGGGGCGAACGTATGGGGAAGCTTGCGCCTTTGCGACTGGAAACAGTAGGTTGCGGCCACCATGGCCCGCATCCCGCTCGAGGACAATTTCACGGACGTCATCGGCAAGGCCCAGCGCGGGCTGGGCATTTCCGATCCGGACCTGGCGGCCCGGGCGGAGGTGAGCCCCGCCGATCTCGCCGCGGTGAAGTCGGGGCGGCCGATCGACGCCGTCATCCGGCGCATTGCGCGCCACCTTCGCCTGAACCCGGACGCCCTCGAGGCGCTGGCGCACCAGCGCTGGTATCCGGAAGCGCCCAACTTCCGGAGCGGATTCGCGATGTTCAACACGCCGTACGGGGACATGACGGTGAACAGCTACCTCGTCTGGGACCCGAAGTCGCGCGCGGCCGCCGCATTCGACACGGGCGCGAGCTGCGCTGGCATGCTCGACCTCGCGCGCGCCGAAAACCTGAAGATCGGCTACGTCTTTCTCACGCACACGCACGAGGACCATGTCGCGGACCTTTCGCGCCTCGTCGCGGAGACGGGCGCCGAAGTCTGGTCGAGCGAGCGCGAGCCGGCCGGCGTGCCCGGGCAAAAGACATTCCCCGAAAACGCCCATTTCCACATCGGATCGCTGGCCATAAAGACGCTCCTCACCTGGGGTCACTCGCCGGGGCAGACGACCTATTACGTCACGGGCCTTAGCTGGCCGCTTGCGATCGTGGGCGACTCCCTGTTCGCCTCGTCGATGGGCGGAAGCCGGTCGCATTACTCCGACCAATTCAAAAACGATCGCGACAAGATCTTCGCGCTGCCCCGCGACACGGTGCTCGCCTGCGGACACGGCCCGTTGACGACCGTTGCCCAGGAAAAGGAGCACAATCCGTTCTTCGCCCGTTGAACACAAACAGACATTCCTCGCAGCTTGCTGCGAGGTTGCGTTATGGGCCGTCAGGACGCCGCCCGGTCCCGCCGAAGGCGGGATTGGCGGCGTTCAACATATAGACGGCCGGTCCTTGCGCCGCCGTCGCGGAGCTCCGAAATCGAATGACAAAGTGGTTGCCCGCGCCTTCTCCCCTCCGCATAAAGAGGCCTTTTTCACCATGAACGTCCACCCGTCCAGAGACGAGTTTGGGAAGCTCGCGCTTCAGGGTAACGTCATTCCCGTCTACACCGATCTCATGGCGGATTTCGAGACCCCGGTTTCCGTCTATGCAAAGCTGAAGGACGGCGGGCCCGCGTATATCCTGGAGTCGGTCGAGGGCGGCGAGAACCTTTACCGGTACAGCTTCATAGGATGCCGCCCGCGCCTGGTCATCGCAAGCGGCCCGGAGACGACCGAGATTCGCAGGCCGGGGAAGCCGGTCGAGAGAATCCCGACTCCCCGCGATCCGCTGGAATTGATACAGCGGGAGCTCGACGGCCACAGGCCGGTCAAGCTTCCCGGGATGCCCCGGTTCACCGGCGGGGCCGTTGGTTATATAGGCTACGAATACATAACACGAATCGAGCCGACCGTTCCCGCGGTCCCGGTCGATGCATTCAAGATCCCCCTCACCTATTTCATGCTCTCGGACACCCTCGTTGTGTTCGACCGGGTGCGGCAGACCCTGCGCCTTTGCGTGAACGCCCACCTCCCGTCCGAGTCCGGACCCGGCGTGGACCGGGCCTACGCGATGGCGGTGGCGGAGCTTCAGAGCCTTTACGCCATCCTGCTGAGGGCGCACGAGCTCGCCCCCGCCCCCTTGATCGAGACGCCCGCCGTGTCGGTCCCTCCCGGGAATTTCACGCGGGAAGCCTTCGAGCGCGTCGTTTCCGACGTCAAGGAATACATCCGGGCCGGCGACATAATCCAGGTCGTTCCCTCGCAGCGCTTCACACGGACTTTCGAGCGCAGCCCCCTCGATTTGTACCGCGCCCTTCGCTCGGTGAACCCCTCCCCGTACATGTTCATCCTCGACACGGGCGATTTCTCCATTGTGGGGGCCTCCCCGGAGGTGCACGTGCGCCTGACCGACGGCCTCGTCGAAATTCGCCCGCTCGCGGGCACTCGCAAACGCGGGAGCACGGTGGCGGAGGACCTCGAGCTTGAGAAGGAGCTCATGGCCGACGCCAAGGAGCGGGCGGAGCATCTGATGCTCGTCGATCTCGCCCGAAACGACATAGGCCGCGTCTGCTCATTCGGCACCGTCCACGTTCCCGAATTGATGGTCGTGGAGCGATATTCCCACGTGATGCACATCGTTTCCCAGGTCGAAGGCCGGATTGCGCCGGGCCGGAGCGCATTCGACCTCATGCGGGCTACTTTTCCCGCGGGCACGGTCAGCGGCGCCCCAAAGATCCGGGCGATGCAGATCATCGCCGAAAAGGAGCCGGTGCAGCGCGGATTTTACGCCGGAGCTCTCGGCTACTTCAGTTACGACGGCAACCTGGATTCTTGCATCATGCTGCGAACGGCCCTGGTGAAAGACGGCCAGGTTCATATCCAGGCCGGCGCCGGCATCGTCGCCGACTCCGATGCGGCGGCCGAGTACCAGGAAACCGTCAGCAAGGCGTCCGCTCTCCTGAAGGCCGTCGACATGGCATCCCGATTCTAATAGAAGGACCATCCATTTTTCGGCTGCGTCCACGGCAGTTCAGATGCCTGCCCCGGGACCATGCGCGGCCCGCATGCCTCACTTAGGGAAACACCCCATCGACGCGGGTATGACATGCGCGCATGATGGGCGGAATTAGCTATAAGACTCAACCTACCTGCCGCGCAACTCTGTATAAACCTCCCTAATGTTTAGCAAAAGACGCAACTATATGCGCGTTTTGTGCGTTAGCATCAAGTAAGAAGGCTTCAGCGACTAAGCTTTGGGCCGGCCGCCTCCGTATTCCGCCAGACCCGAAGTCTAAAATCGCTGTCCAACTGTCCAGAGGATCACCCCATGGCGAATAATTCCGAGCTCCGAAACACCGCGGTCGAGGGCGACGGCGTTCGGGCAATCGCCAATTTCGAGGGGCCGCCATCGTTTTTGGAAAGGCCCGAACCAGTCCCGGTCGAAGCGGCCCCGCTGGAGCGAAGCAATCTGCAACTCTATCTGCAGGAGATCGGAAAGACGCCCCTGCTCACGATCAGCGAGGAAGTGGTGCTCGCCCGGCGCATCCGCCGCGGCGACAAGGCGGCGCGGGATCACATGATCCGGGCCAACCTTCGCCTGGTTGTGAAGATCGCGATGGATTACAAGGATTTCGGGCTTCCGCTTCTCGATTTGATCAGCGAGGGAAACATCGGGCTGATCAAGGCCGTGGAGCGCTTCGATCCGCGCAAAGGCGGAAAGCTTTCGACGTACGCGGCCTGGTGGATCAAGCAATCGATCAAGCGGGCCCTGGCCAACCAATCGAAGACGATCCGGCTGCCGGTTCACCTGGTCGACAAGATTTCCCGCATGCGCAAGACCGCGATGCACCTGTCCGAGCGCCTCGGCCGGGAGCCCTCGAACGAGGAGCTCGCCGCCGAACTCCAGATTCCGACCTCGAAGGTCGCCCATCTGAAGTCCGTCAGCGTCCGGCCGGCCTCGCTTGACGCGCCGGTCAGCGACGAGACCGATTCGACCACTTTCGGAGAGATTGTCGGCGACGACAACGCGGTGAGCCCGTTCGACGGGCTGAGCGACAAAAACCTGAGCGCGGACCTGCACGCCATGGTCAATTCGCTCGACAGGCGCGAGGCCGAGATCATCCGCTTCCGCTTCGGGCTGGACGGCCGCGACGAGCTGACCCTCGAGGAGGTCGGCAAGCACTTCAACGTCACGCGCGAGCGCATCCGGCAGCTCGAGCACATCGCCCTGACCAAGATGCGCAAGGCGATGAACCGCAATGAATCGATCCGCTCCGCCGATGAACTCGAGCAGGAGGAGCGCACGCGCAAGCGGATGGACGTCATCCGCGAGTTCATCGAGGCGAAGAGCCGCAAATCCAGGTCGTGACGGGGCCGGGGGCGCTCTTCCCCGCAAATCCATCCTGTTTGCGCGCTTGCCCGGCGGGGGAGGCGAACGTGGTATTGCGGGCGGCAGCCGCCCGTCATGCAAAAGGAAATCCCGACCTCGTGACCCCCCTCGCCGCGGAACTTTTCGATTACCCGCTCCCCCCGGGACTGATCGCCCAGGAGCCGGCCGCCCGGCGCGACCAGTCCCGCCTGCTCGTCGTCGAGCGCGCGAGCCGCTCCATCCAGCATCGCATGTTCGCCGAGCTGCCGGCCCTGCTCCGCCCGGGCGACATCCTGTTTCGAAACAATGCGACGGTCATTCCCGGCCGATTGCGTGCGCGCCGTCCGACGGGCGGCCGCGTCGAGTGCCTTTTGCTCGAACGGATTGATTCCGGCCCCGGAGGCGCCCAATCAGCGGGGGAATGCGAAATCTGGCGCTGCCTCGTGAAGCCGGGCCGCAAGCTGCAAGCCGGCTCCGTCTTCAGCGGATCCGGAAACGCCTTCAGCGGGGAGATTGCTGAAGTGGAGGGCGACGGCGTGGCGCGGGTCCGCTTTCAAACGCATGGAAACGAGCCCATGGTCGCAGTCGCCTGCCGTTGCGGCGAAATGCCCCTGCCTCCCTATATCGAGCGAAAGGATGCGTCCCACCGGGAGGAGGACCGGGTGCGCTACCAGACGGTATATGCGGATCCCGCGCGCCCCGTCGCGGCCGCAGCCCCGACGGCAGGCCTTCACTTCACGCCCGAATTGCTCGCGGATTTGAATGCGAAGGGCGTGCGCTCGGCCGACCTGACCCTGCATGTGGGCCTCGGAACCTTCCGGCCCATCGCCTCCCCGACGATCGACGGACACCGCATGCACAGGGAGACCTACGAGCTTCCCGTCGCCACGCAGCGGGCCCTGTTTCCCCAAGGCTCCGGACTGCCGGGCCGCCGCGTTGCGGTCGGAACGACGAGCGTGCGGGCGATCGAGGACTTCCTCTCCACGCACGATTCCCCGCTTCGCGCCGCGCACATCGCCTCGACAGCCCTGTTCCTCCGCCCCCCGTGCGCCTTCCGCGGCATCGACGCAATGATCACGAATTTTCACCAGCCCCGCTCCACCCTGCTTTGCCTGGTCGCCGCCTTCCTCGCTCCCGGCTCGACCGACGGGGTGTCCTGGATCAGGGAGATCTACGCCGAGGCCGTCGCCCGCCGGTACCGCTTCTTCAGCTACGGCGATGCGATGCTGATCCTATGAGGTGATTCTTTTCGCCTGGGCCTGGGCGCGAAGGCACAGCTCGGCAGCCTTGAACGCGTGGGTTTGCGTCATCGCGTTCTCGGTGCGATTCAGGCAGTCGAGGATCAGTTGGCCGAAGAAGCGGAAGCCGACCCGGCCGGCCACGGAGAGATGGTGCTCGCCGGAATCGTCGACGAGATACACGTGGTCGCCCGTCTTTTCGCGGCCGACATCGATGTACTTGCGCAGCTCGATATAGCCCTTCGCCCCTAGGATGACCACGCGCCCGTCCCCCCAGGTTCCGAGGCCGGCGGGAGTGAACCAGTCCACCCGGATGTAGTTCGTCGATCCGTTGTTGCCGAGAAGCGAGGCCTCGCCGAAGTCCTCGAACTCCGGCTTGTCGGGGTTTTCGAAGTTCCCGACGGCGGCGTGCATCACGGTCGCATCGGTCGCGCCCGAAAAGGTGAGGAACTGCTCAAACTGGTGGCTTCCGATGTCGCAGAGGATGCCGCCGCATTTGTCCCGCTCGAAAAACCAGGCGGGGCGGGCTGATTTCCCGAGCCTGTGCGGTCCGAGGCCCAGAACCTGGATCACCCGTCCGATCGCCCCGCGGTGGACGAGATCGGTGGCGAACATGGCCGACTCCACGTGGAGCCGCTCGCTGAAATACACCATGTACCTGCGTCCGGTCGCGGCGACGACCGCCTTCGCGCGCTCGAGCTGGTCGAACGCCGTGAACGGGGTCTTGTCCGTGAAATAGTCCTTGCCCGCCTCCATCACCCGGCAGCCGATCGCCCCGCGCTCGCAGGGGACCGCCGCGGCGGCCACGAGCTTCACGTCGGCGTCCGAAAGGATCTCATCGAAGGAGCGCGCCGCCTTGACCGACGGGAACCTTGCCTGGAACGCCTCGACCTTCCGCGGGTCTGGATCGTAGACCCACTTCAGGACGGCGCCGGCTTCCGTGAGCCCGTTGCACTGCCCGTAGATGTGGCCGTGCTCCAGGTATGCCGCGGCCACCGAAAACTCGCCGGGCCGGACCACGGGGTCCGGTCTCCCCCGGGGGGCGTAGTTCATTCCGTCCGACTTCTCGCTCATGATGCCGCCTTGCGCGCCTGGCGGGTCTTCTTCGCAAGCGTCTTCACGGCGGGATCGACCTTCGCCCGGGCCTTCTTGTCCATGCGGTCTATGAATAGGACGCCATTCAGGTGGTCGACCTCGTGCTGGACGCACCGCGACAGGAGGCCGGTGCAGCGAAGGCTGTGCCTGCTCCCGCGCTCGTCGCTGAATTCGACGGTGATCTCGTCCGGTCTCGAAACGTCCCCCCGGATCTGCGGGAACGAAAGGCACCCCTCTTCCATGACGACCTGCGGGGTGCGCGGGGCGGCGGCGACCTTCGGGTTGACAAGGACAAGGGGCATGAACAGCTCGCGGGGCGGCTTCGCCCCGTCGAGTTCCCAGGCGTATTGGGCTTCGGCGTGGAGCAGGTCGATGACGCACACCTGCAGCGGGCGGCCGACCTGCTGCGCCGCCAGCCCGATTCCCTCCGCGGCGTGCATTGTTGCAATCAGTTGATCGGCAAGGTGCGCCAGCGCGGGGTCGAACAATGTCACTTTCTCGCCTTTGCGGCGCAGAATCGGATCGTTATAGTGAACAATTGGCAGTGGCATCGGTCCAGTAACCCTATAGTTAGCGTGGTTTTCGCCTCCAGATCTCGCAAATCAATAGTCACAAAGCAATGAGCGAAACTTTCCCGCGACCACGAAAGCCGGTCGGCGCTCCGGTCCTGGTGGCAGGCGGCCTGTTGGTGGCCGCTGTCGCATGGCTCCTGCCCGCGAACCTGAAGTCGGTTAGCCCGGTTCTTCTTCAGGAGGCCGGATCGGGGACGCCCTCGCTTTCGGAGTTCGGCCGGAACCTGGTCGATGTCGAGAAGGTCGGCCCGGCGGAACTCGTGTTGTCGGCCGCGCGGGCCTGCAACGATCCCCGGGCGCCCGCGCTTGCCCAGGCCATCGATGCCCAGGTTTCCCGCCAGCCTTCGTTCGCGGCATGGGGGGGCTGGGATCCCTTCCTGGACCCCATTTTCAACCTGCGGAAGCCCACCGGACACGGCGCCGACACGCCCATCCTCACGCTCCTCATTCCGCAGGCCGCGCGCGACGCGCTGCGCGCCCACCTCTCCGACTCCGGCTCAATAGGCGTTCAGGATCTTCTCGCCCTTCGCGAGCTTTCCTCGACGGGCCGCTTCGTCCCCGCGAACAGGCCGGGCGGCCAGCCGCTGGACGCCCTGATCCTGCTCGCCGCGGTCCTGTACCAGGGCGAGCACCTTTCCCCTTCGCTTCAGCGCGAGATCCGAAGCCTGGCCGAAACGGCCCAGGCCCAGAAAAACCTCGGAGACCTGAGCAACTTCTTTTTCGACCTTCTTTCGCTCGGACGCCGCCTCGACTGGACGCAGCTGGCCGAACTCATGCGGCGCACGGACAGCATCCGCACCATGGGCGAATTCGCCCAGCTTTCCCGGGCCGCGCCCAGCCGATTCAGCCAGATTTACGCGGCGGCTCTCTTCTCGGATTCGGCCGACAAGGTGGCCGCCTACCTGCTTCAGTACGGCCAGGCGGGATCGGATGACATGCGCACGGCCCTTTCCTACGGGCAGGGCGCGGTGCAGCAGCTCGTCCTCCGGCAGGTGCCTGTCAACCGCAACGCGGGCCCCGCGCTCAGCCATGCCGCCGCCCTCGTCCTTGCGCATCCCCAGCTCATGCTGGCTGTGAAGTACCTCGGCTATTTTGCCGGCTTCCTCCTGATCCTCCGGGGCCTCGACCGGATGGTCGTGATGCCCGGGGCCGGGCCGGGCGCCCTGCCGGTCCGGGCGAGCGTCCTCGCCCTCGTGCTGGCGGCCCTTTTCATCGTCTCCACCGAGCCGTTCCTTCTTCGGGCGTCGGCTCCCTCCCCCGACTACCAGTTCCACCTGCAGCTCCCGATGCTCGCCGAATCCGGCGCCCTCCCGGCGGCCGCTGCGCCCTCAAGCCCCCAATTTTCAAGCATGAATACCTCCACACTCGTCTCGATCGCCTTCTTCGCCCTCCTCCAGGTCGTGATGTACTTCATCTGCCTCAAGAAAATCAACACGATCTCCGGGGAGGACATGCCTCCGCTCCTGAAGCTCCGCCTCATGGAGAACGAGGAAAACCTCTTCGATAGCGGCCTGTACGTCGGGATGATGGGCACCGCCGCCGCGCTCGTCCTCCAGGTGCTCGGAGTCATCGCGCCCAACCTGCTCGCCGCCTACTCGTCCAACCTTTTCGGCATCGTCTGCGTCGCCCTCGTCAAGATCAGGCACGTGCGCGCCTTCAAGCGCGAACTCATCCTGGAGAACGAGAGCCTGGCCAGGGCCACATGAACAAGACCCTGCTACTCATCATCATCGACTTCCTCTTCCTGAACCTGATCGCGCTCACGCGCTGGGAGAGGTCCGAGCCGGTGCGCCCGCTCACCCCACCGGTGCCCGCGGTGGCCGCCAACGCCCCGTCCCCGAGCGCGGACCAGGATCTCGTGGAGGCCATGCGCCAGTCGCTCGCCGATGAGCAACTGACCCAGCAGGAGCTTGAGCGCAAACTCGCCGACACGGGCCAGACGCTCGCCCAGCGCGAGCAGAGCCTCGCGGCGACCGAGAGCCAGCGGGCGACCCTTTCCGCGACCCTTGGGGAAACCCAGAAGAGCGCCGCCGAACTCAGCCGCCAGGTGGAGGCCGCCCGCCAGGAATCGACCGTGACCAGGGACCAGCTCGCCCAGCTCCAGCGCGAACTCGCCGAAAAGGTCGCCGAAGCCGAGCGCCAGAAGCAGTCCCTCGCCGAACTGCAAAAGGAGCAGGCGGATTCCCGCAAGCAGATCGAGGGGCTGACGATGGCCGTGGTCGTCGGCGAGTCGGAAAAGCAGCAGCTCAAGGAGCAGACGGTCCAGCTGCAGGGCCAGGTGGAGGCCGAGCGCGCGGAGCGCATGAAGGTGCAGGCTTCGACCGCGCAACTCGCGCAGGGGGTGGGCCAGCTCGCCGCGAAATCCGGGGAGTTGACCCAGGAGATCCGGTCCAACAGGCCGGTCAACGCGAACGTGATGTACAGCGACTTTCTCGCCAATCGCGTCCAGACCGACTTCACCGCCAGCCGCAAGGGCCTGTTCGGCGAGGTCAGCAAATCCAAGCAAACGCCCACGGTCTTCGTGACGGACGGGAAGGCCGTTTACGCCCTCCTCCACCTCGAGGACACGGTCTTTTCGTATTGGAGCCCGAACTACGACTGGGACAAGTTTGGCGTTCGTTTCGACAGGCCGTCCGGCTATCATACCAGCGGAGGCTCCCTCGAGTTCCTTTCGGTGGACCCCCGCGTCGTCGCGGTGCCCGTCGACGCCTCGCAGGTGGCCGCCCTCGGAGTGAAGGTCTATTCGCTCGCCGCCGATCCGTTCAAGTTTCCCGACGCCGTCCTGATCAGCGGGGACCGCGGCTATGGGGTGGTCGGATTCAAGCTCGACCCGGCCCACCCGGGTTATGTGCGCCTGGACAACCGGTTCTTCAAGCGGCTCTTCGGCGATTTCTCGCCTTCGCGCGGCGATCTCGTATTCAGCCAGACCGGCGAACTCCTGGGCATCATGGTCAACAACACGTATTGCGCCCTCATCCGCAATTTCGACACCATGAAGGCCCTTCGCACCGGCGACGACCTCGCCCCCGAAAGGACGAGCGCCTTCCTCGACTCCCTGGGCGCGCGCGTCCTCGCCATGCCTCCGGAGCTGCAATAGGCCGCGCAGGATTCGGGTTTGCGGTCGGCTCCGGCGATTGATTTGAAATGAGCCGATGCCTGCCCCGCCCGACATCCTTTGGATCGTGACCACGCAATGGCGGGCGCAGGCCTGCGGTTATGCGGGAGATGCCAACGCGAGGACGCCCCGGATCGACGCCCTCGCCGCGCGCAGCATCGATTTCTCCCAGGCGGTGACCCCCCACCCCTTCGGACCATTCGCGCGCGCGGCGCTATTGACCGGGACTCTCTCGCCCGGGAACGGCATCCGCGACTACTTCGATCCGCTTCCGCAGGGAGCGCGCACAATCGCGCACACGCTCGGCGATCACGGCTACGCGACCGCATTCTTCGGCAAGTGGCACCTTGGGAGGCGCGATCCCTCGGAATCCCTGGTGGGAGAGGCCCACGCGAGGATGATCGTTCCTCCGGAGGCTCGCGGCGGATTTGAATTCTGGGAAGGCTTCGAAAGCGGCTTCCTCTTGAACGACCCATGGCTGCACGGCACCCGGCTCGAGCAACCGGCGCGATTCAAAGGCTACCAATCCTCTGTCTTGTGCGAACGCGCTGAAGACTGGATTCGCTCCCCGCATTCCAGCCCCTGGTTCTGCGTTGTCAGCCTGGAAGCGCCCCACCCGCCTTACGACGCCCCCGCACCCGGAGCGACCCGCCCCGATCCGCGCAAGATCGTCCTCCCCGCGAACGTGCCCCTCGGCGGAGATGCGGAAACCCGCGCCCGCCGCGAACTGTCCGGATATTACGCGCATATCGAGGCGACGGACCGGGCGATCGGCGCCCTGATCGACGCCGCTCCGTCTTCCGCCGCGATCGTTTTCACCTCGGTTCACGGCGACATGCATGGCGCCCACGGGCTCTTCCGCAAGGGCTGGCCCTATGAGGAAAGCCTGAGGGTGCCGCTCCTCGTCCGGCTCCCGTGCGTCGAGTCAGCCAGGAAGGGGATCCGGACAAGGCAGGCGGCCTCGCTTGCCGACATCCCCAATTGGACGTCGGCGTGGGCGGGGCTCGCCGACCCGCAATCGCCCGAGTGCGCCAAAAGCCAGCCCGCGCCCGACGTGCAATGGATATCGATGCCCTCGGCGGTTCCCCTGCCGCTCCAATGCGACCGCCCCTGGCGCGGACTGCGCATCCCGAGCCGAAAACTCATCCTGAACGAGGACGGCACTCCCTGGCTGTTTTTCGACCTCGAGTCGGACCCGCTCGAGATGGACAACCTCGTCTCGGACCCCGCCCGCGCCGGGGAGATTCGGGAGCTCTCGCGGCTGATCTGAAGGTACCGGCTCAAGCGAGCCGTGTTTTAAGATGGAGTATCTCGGACACACTCGCGGCGGCCGCATCAAGTCGGAACAAGGAAAGCGCCCGGAATCCCCGTGTCGAGGGTCGCGAGTTTGGCACCGTGCGCATCTGCAAGCGCAAGCAAGTGGGCATCGGTGGTTCGATCGGCGCTCTTGCACCACTTTGGCAGGTTTGTCCCGCGCTCGCCGTCGGAGACGAACGAATGGGCATTGCCGAGGCTTGCGAGCATTCCATCGAGGGCAACGCAGGCATCCTTGACGGCGACCGCCCCGGCGGCCCTCTGCACCGAAACTCGGATAAATCCCAGCTCCGGGATGGGTGAGGTCAGGAACTGAGTGTCCGGCTGGCTGCGTTCGCGGCCAATCCATCGGGCCACGCGCTCATGATCCGAGTGTTCTTTCCAGCCCCATGCGACCAGCAGATTGACATCGAGAAGGTATTTCACGGGAAGTCCGCCAGCATCTCCCGAACCGTCTCAGTGGTAAGCGGCGGCGCTCCCGCCGGGGAGGAAAAGATCATCGCCCCGGTGTGCTCGCAGCGGAGCCGGCGCACCCGCCTGGGCGTCCTTCCGCCGTTTAGGGCGCGCCTGCGAACATATTCCGAAAGGGTCAGCTTCCTTCCCCTCGCCTTCGTCCGAATTCGGCGGGCCTCGTCGACAGTGACCTTGAAGGTAAGCGTTGGCATGGTATTACCGTATTACCACTTCGTAGTATTATCAAGCAGCCTTTTTGGGAATTCCGACAACGGTCCCCGTTTCCCGTGGCAGCGATTGGCGAACACTGGGCGGCATCGCACTCATCCCTTCCTGCCGACGCAGCTTATCCAAGATTGCGCAAACATTGCGGAAGGCTCGTGCATCCATGCCCTCAATGCGGTCGCGCCTGAATTGAGCCCATTCTTATCCAGCTGCAAAGCAAGATATTCCGCAATCAGTGGAACGGAGGGGTACACCTCGTAACGCGCATCCATTTTTACCTCGAGGAATCCCGCTGAGAGCAGCAGCTTGCCGAGTTGGCGCCCGACGTGAACGTCGCCACCATTGGCGATCTGAAGTTTCTTATAGTCCTCGATCGCCGTGACCAATCCCTGGGAGGTGGGAGCCAGTAGGAAGCCGCCCCAATCCGGGCTGCAGACGCCCAAGGTGCCTCCGCCTTTGAGCACGCGCTTGAATTCTGCGACCGCCCTCGCCGGCTCTGACAAATGCTCGAGCAAGGCGTGCGAGAACACGATGTCGAACGTCCCGCCGGCAAAAGGCAAATCGTAGGCGCTGGCGGTCTGGAACGAAACATGAGCAGAGCCGGCAGGATGATTTCGTCCTCGCGCGGCACTGATTTGCGACTCGGAAAAGTCCACCCCGACGATCTTCCCATCCGGAACATGGCTCGCGATGCTTCGAGTTATGGACCCCGGCCCGCAGCCGCAATCGAGCACCGTCAGCCCCGTTCGGAGATAAGGCAGAATGAACGCGCCATGGCTTTCGACCGTGCGCCGAAGCATGAAATCAACCGCGTTATCAGAGTATCCCGGGGTGTAAGCCTTGTCCGCATGCACGGGGCCCAATGGTGGTGGCAACGGCGATAACGGCAAGTTCCTGTTCCAAAGAGCGCCAATCTCGCAAGGTGTTCCTCGTCCGCCTCCAATTCAAGGATATCTTCCGCAGTGCCGGGCAAATTGAACGATCCTCTCGTCGTCGCCTCACAGAGCGCTTGACCTGCTGAGTCATTTTGAACACTTTTGAGGCATGGCAACGATTCAAATCCGTACTCGCATAGACCGCAAGCTGAAGAAGAAGAGCGATGCCGTCCTCAGGGGGCTCGGGCTGGACGCCGGGTCGTTCGTCTCGATGGCGTTGACGCAACTCGTGAATCGCCGCGGGCTTCCTTTTGCGGTCACCGAGTCGGATGCGTCTTACTTTGCATCGGAATACGGGCTTACTGCCGCGCAGGCGTTCAGGGCGGGCGCGGCCATGAAGAAGGAGGCGGCGCACGCTCGCCGCTCCGGCAAGTTGCGCGAGGTTAAAGAGCCGGCTGACCTCACCCCATGAGATTGCTGGCGACGCCACGCTTTCTCAAAAGCGTTCCCGCCGATCGCCGCGATGAGGTCTTTGTGGCAATGAGGGCCGCAGCTGCAGCCTATGGACAACCGCATCTGCACTCCGGACTGGGGTTAAGACGCATCCGGCCATTTATGGAGTGTCGCTGCGGATTGGATTTGCGGCTCGTTTTTCGGCGGGAGGGACGGGCCCTTGTTTTCCACGTATGCGGGACGCATGATGAGATCGAATCCTTTCTAAAAAACCAAAGGTAGCGCGGACAAGCCGCAGCTCGAATTGCTCCTCCAGGGCCATGGTTACCCATGGCGGAGCGCGACCTGGCGCAGATCTTAAACCCGCCGTCGCCCGAGAACTTCCACTTGCCCGCCGCAGGAAGTCCTGCCCTGCCAGGCCATATCTCGGGGATCTTTATCCAGTACCTGCTGTGCCCGCCAAAACCGAACAGAATAGATTCGGCAGTCCGGCCTCAAAGAGCTTGGTAAGCACAAGGAAGCACAGCTCAGCCGGCACCGCTTCGCCCTTCGCCGGGCCTCTGCAGGCTCCAGACGAAAATGGATTCGTTCCGCCTTACGACCCATTTGTCTTTTTCGGCGCGAACCTCGACGTCGGCGGGGAACACGCGCAGGTGCATCGCTGCCATGGTGGGCATGCCAAGATCGACCCATTCGTGCAGGCGCATATGCAGGCGGTCGCGAGCCACCACGCTGCCGTAGGAGACAAGCATCCCGTTTTTGGCCACGGCCAACGAATGCGCCTCCGGGTCGAACAGGCCGCAATACCAGTGCCGGGGATCCATGGGGTCCTTCGCATCATCCCGAAAAACCCGGAAAAGCGGCTCCGCAATGCCCAGGAACGATCGAACGCCCGTTGCCGCCCATAATGGGGCCTTGTCGCCGGCCCCCCACCAAAAGGGGCGCCGATCGACTTCCCTTTGAGCCAGTTCCGGCCAGCGGGGCAGCGCCTCGATTGGAATCGGATGGGCCCCGGCAAATGCATGTCTGCCCGTCATGGGCACAAATGCGCACAGCAAGCCGCGAATCGACTCGAAGCAATCCGTCTTTTTTTCGAGCAGGATCAACTGGTCGCCGCCCCCTTCCACCCTGACGACCATCAACAACAGCCCGCCCTCGCGCACCTGTTCGTGAAAGGCCCTTGGCAAGTCGTACGATCCGGCCGTGAACATCGCCCGGTCATAGGGCGCTCCCGCCGCAAATCCGTCGCCTGCGTCTCCCGTGACAATGTCGACATTTTCAATGCCGCGCTCGGCGATTGCCCGGCGCGCGGCATCGGCCATTTCAGGGATGATCTCGACGCTGGTGACGCGACCCTTCGCTCCCACGATATGCCCCAACATGGCGGCATTCCATCCGCTGCCCGCCCCCAGTTCGAAGACCCTCTGCCCCTCGGCCAGGTTCATCAAACTCAGCATGCGGAGGACCAGGGACGGCTGCGACATCGTCGACCATAGTCCCTTCTCCTGGTCATTCCACAGACTGAGGACGCCATCGTTGTAGATCGTAGGAAGAAGCTGGAGGAGGTTGTCCGGTGTCACCGTAACAACCCTGTCACCCATGCGAAAGCGCTTCACGAACGCGTGCCGGGGCATCGCCCGGAACGCAGCGCGCGCCGCATCGGTCAGGGGAGGATTCCATTTCGCGGCCACATGCAGAATCTGATTCTGCAGCCGTTCAACTTGCTCGACTTCGTTGTTTGACATTGAGGGGAACAGCTTGATCTGCACTTACGCTACCGCCTGGACGGCTGCGGAATCGGACACGCCCTCCATTCCTTCCAGTCGTCCCGCGTAGCCTTCGCCATGGTTTCGACGGCTCGGCGCAGCCACTTCGATGGCCGCCGCCGCAAATCCCTTCTCACCGAGGCCACGGCCCGGCGGGTGCCGACATGGACGTTGGCCAGTTCCTGCCCCATCGCCTGGAGCAGCTTTTCTTCATCGCGGCTTCGCGGCAATTGCGACAATTCGATCCGGCTGCAATACGGCGCCAATCGCCGCAACACCCATCCGTCCTTGACCTCCAGAAACGGATCCGGCGTGCGGACGGCCGTTGAAAGCATGCGCAGATATAGAATCCGGCGCTCCTTTAGGCCGGCGGCCCAGGCGCAGGCCGACGGCAACAGCGCCTTGGCCTCGCGGGCGATGAATCCGCCGCGCCATTCGGCGAGGGCCGTGAATCTCTCCCGGCCCAGGCTCCCGAGCCCCGCCCGCCGGTGCGCCACCCGGAAAGCGAGCCCGCGCTCCGGCATGGAATGGCTGAGCATCCGCCTCACATTGGCCGGCAAACGCCCGATTGTCGGCAACGCCGAAAATTTCTTCCAGAAAAGCGTCGGATCGCGCAGCCGGCTCGTGACCGCCTCGCGAAGGTAGCGGTGCTTCTCGGAAAGGACGAAAGGCTCGCCGCCATTCTCCAGACCTTTCGCGTATCCCTCCAGGATCACCTCGC
Source organism: Opitutaceae bacterium (assembly GCA_050015855.1). Classification (GTDB taxonomy): domain Bacteria; phylum Verrucomicrobiota; class Verrucomicrobiia; order Opitutales; family Opitutaceae; genus Palsa-1447. Next base: position 41,744 of record JBEKAO010000013.1, read on the forward strand.
ATACATTGGCCGAACCCAGCGACAGATGCCCGAGCTCGCTGGCCAGCCACGCGCTGGTGGCCAGCCGCACCAGGTCAACCGTGTACGGCAGCGGAAAAACCTCGTCGAAATCATTGATGCCCCAAATCAAGCGTCCCTCGGCATCGCGCCAGGTGCCGTAATTCTCCACGTGCAAATCGCCGACGGCCAGAACCGCGGGCGCCCGTGCCTGCCCGGGGCATAGAGCCGGGTAAAGCTGCATCCAGCGATAAAACGTCGCCCGCAAAAAAGAAAAGACATCGCCCGCCATCAACTCGTGCTTTGCGCAAAGGTCGCTCCTGACCACGCGGAGGTGACCGGCCAGCCATGTTTCATATTGCCGGGTGGCCTGCTGAATCTTCATCATGGAGGTCATTTGTGGCGCCGATCTGTCTGCCAGGTGCCGTATCCTGGCGACCCCTTGCTCCGCTTCAATTCTCGAGGCCAGAAATGTTGTAACTTTCCCAAACGCAAAGGTGTTATTCAATAATCACCCCATGCTCAATCGAATCCTCCTGCTCGGCCTGCTGACTGCAGGTCTCGTTCGTGCTGAAGATGTTAAGGACTCCTATTCCGAGACCCATCCTTTGGATCCACGGGGCGACGTCAGAATTGAAAACGTAAATGGCGCCATTCTGATCCAGACGTGGGAGCGCCCCGAGGTTTCCGTCCAGGTTGAAAAAATCGCATCGAGCCCGGATTACCTAAAAGCGATAAAAGTGGAAATCACGTCCGATCCGGATTCGCTCTCGGTCAAAACCCACCTTCCGAAGCACGAATTTGCCTGGCACGATCTGATCGACTGGTCCTGGATCAAAGGCGAGAGGGGCCGCGTCGATCTGACCCTTATGGTTCCATCCGGGGCCCGGCTCGGAAAAATCGTCGGGGTCAACGGAAGCATCACCCTTGAGGGCACCCATGGGGCCGTCGATGCCACCACGGTCAACGGCGCGATCCACGCCACCGGATTGCGCGAGGGCAAGCTCACGACCGTCAACGGATCGGTGCATGCCTCGGTTGACAAGTTTGACGCCGATTCGCACTTGACCGTTTCTACGGTTAACGGATCCGTCGCAATCCTTCTGCCGAAGGACGCCGGCGCCAGCGTTAGCGTTTCCACGGTCAATGGCCAGGTCTCCTGCGATTTTCCGATCAAGATCGAGGCCGACAAGGGCTTTTTCGGCCACAGCCTGACCGGAGTCATCGGGCCGGGCGGCGGCTCGGTCAAGGTCAGCACCGTCAACGGATCGGTCCACTTGCAGTCGATGTGATTTTTCCCGTAGATGTGACCAGCGCTAAAATATAATGAAACAAAACATCCCGTTTCTCATCGCATTGCTGGCCGCAGGCCCGATCTTCGCGGCCGATACAAGCGCCACCCGCAACGTCGAAGACGCCTTGGCCAAACTCAGTTCAGCCGCGAACTACAGTTGGACAACGATCATCAAGATTCCGGACATGCCCTTCGAGCCGGGGCCATTGAAGGGCCGAACCGAGAAGGGCGGGCCTTCGATCGTCACCCAGCAATTCAACGACAACACCCTGGAGGCCGCATTCAAAGGCGACAAGATCGCCATCAACGGCCAGGGACAGTGGGAGTCGATCGATCAAGCGGATGAACAGGGGGCAATGATGGGCGGCTGGCTGACCTCCTCCGGAACGGCCGCCGACGAGGCCGGGAAGCTTCTAAAGTATGTCAAGGACCTGAAGGCGGCTGACGACGCGTTGGTCGGCGACCTCACCCCGGAAGGAGCCAGGGAGATTCTGACATTCCATCCCCGCGGTGGAAACGCCCCGCCGGCGCCGAAGAATGCCATGGGGTCGGTGAAGTTCTGGCTCAAGGACGGCGCGCTGGTCAAATTCGAGTCGCATCTGCAGGGCACGGTGACGTTCAGTCCGGACCAGGGAGAGCGGGATTTCGAGGAGACCAGAACCGTTGAAATTCAGGACGTTGGGACCACCAAGCTCGATTTGCCGGCCGAAGCCGCAAAGATTTTGGAGTCCAAATAACCGCAAGGAAACCCGCATGAAGACACTGACCCGGCTGCTCGCACTGCCCGTCGCCACCTTTGCACTCATGCTGGGCAGCAAAGGTGTTCGCGGACAGGAACCGCCCGCCTGGGGGAACACGGACCCCCAGCAGATGCAACAGATGATCCAGCAGCGGATGATGGACATCCTGCGCGAACAGCTCGCCCCCAACGATGACGCGGAGTGGGGAGTCATTGAAGGACGGCTCCAGAAGGTCATGCAGCTCAAGATGGAAACCACGCTCAGCGGCATGGGCGGATTCCGGGGAGCGTTTGGAGGAGGCCGGGGCGGCGGCGGCCAGACGGAAGGACGGGGAGCGATCGCAGCCTTAAGCCAGCCCGGTCCGGAAGCCGAGGCGCTGCAAAGTGCCGTCGACGCCAATCAGCCGGCCGATCAACTCAAGTCGGCCCTGGATAAATATTACGAAGCGCGCAAACGCCAACAAGCCGAGCTGGCCAATGCGCAGGAACAATTGCGCCAGGTGCTTACCTTGCGCCAGGAGGCGATTCTGGCATTGAGGGGCATGCTGAATTGAAATGGATGAGCGATCGCCGCAGCCCGCGACCGCGGGCTCCCGCGTGGTATGGGCTTTGGCGGCAGCCAAGCTGCTCCTGCATCTGCTCACCGCAGGCCGGTATGGAATCTTCCGGGATGAGATGTACAATCTCGCCTGCGCGCAGCATCTCGATTGGGGGTACGTCGACCATCCGCCGGGTGGGATCCTGATCGCGTGGATCGCCCGGCGCGTGTTTGGCGACTCGCTCCTGGGCTTGCGGTTTCTCCCGGCGCTCGCGGGCGCGGCGCTCGTCGTACTGACCGGCAGGTTTGTGCGTGAAATGGGCGGGCGCGCCTTCGCGCAGGCTTTGGCGGCGCTGGCGGTCTGCGCCGCGCCCGTTTATTTGGTAAATGATCACTGGCTGACGATGAATGCGTTCGAGCCGTTGATCTGGATCGGCTGCATGGTTTGCGTGCTTCGGGCAATCAATACCGACAACGGACGGTATTGGCTTGGATTCGGTGTCCTTGCCGGCCTCGGGTTCGAGACGAAATATACGATCCTTTTTGTGGTCATCGGCGTCCTGATCGGGCTGGCTCTGACGCCCCAGCGACAAAAGCTCGCCGATTGGCGGCTTTGGATGGGATTGCTGATTTGCGGCGGGATCGCCCTGCCGAATTTCCTGTGGCAATTGGGGCATGGATTCCCGTTTCTCGAAATGAGGCACGACATCGCAATGAGCCACCGCGACGTCGTCCGCGGGCCGATCGCGTTTCTCCTGGATGAGATGTGGATCATGGCACCCATGGCGGCGCCGCTCTGGATCGGCGGGGCGGTCTGGCTGCTGGTCGGACGGGAGCGCAGCCGATATGGCGCATTGGGCTGGACGTTTGTGATCGTCCTGGGCGCGTGCATCGCTTTCAAAGGGAAGAACTACTACCCCGCATCGATTTATCCGATCGCCTTTGCCGCCGGCGCCATTGCGCTCGAACAGGCAACGGAGCGGCGCGGCTTGAAATGGACTCGGGCGGCATATCCCGCGCTCATTGCGGCATGCGGGTTATTCTTCCTGCCAATAGTCGTTCCGATTCTGAGACCGGAATCATTCATCCGATATGAAACGCGATTCGGGCTGGAGCCGCCTGAATCGGAACATCAGAACAACGGCCCCCTGCCGCAGTATTACGCCGATGAGTTCGGTTGGGAAGACATGGTGCGCGAGGTGGCGCGCGTGTACCACAGCCTGCCGCCGGCCGACCAGAAACGGACCACGATTTTCTGCAACGACTGGGGCGACGCCGCTGCCGTCGATTTCTTTGGCCCGAAATACGGTCTTCCCCACGCCATCAGCAAGCACAACAGCTATTGGGTCTGGGGGCCCGGCGATTGCACGGGTGAAATCGTTATCGTTGTGCGCACCGACGGCACCGGCGATCGGCAAAACTTCAAATCAATCGAAAAGGCCGGACATGTTGAAAATCCGTATTCCCGTCGCGACGAGTGGTTCGACATCTATCTGTGCCGCGGGTTGAAGTTCGACATCAAGGAGGCCTGGCCCAAGCTGAAGACGTTTGGTTGAACGCATTCGCTAAATTCCGGCAGTTTCTCGTGGCGTGCGCCGTATTGCTCGGCGCGTTCGCGCCCGCGCTTCTTCATGCCGAGAACACAAGCGTTCCGTTGCTCGACTTGCTGCGCGCACTGAAGCCGGCGCCCAATACTCAGGCGATCGCCGCACGCGAGGGCTTCGCCCTGCGCGATCTTCAAACCGGGACTGCGGGTGCGAAGCCGAAGCCCGGAGACCAAGTGACTGCGTTGGTTGCGCTTGGTTCTCTCGACGGAAAATTGCGTCCCAGCCAATGGATCATCCGTTTGAAGCGAGTCGAAAGGCCGCCCGCCGAAACGCGAAAGGTCCATGCAAAAGACGAAATAATATACACTAACACCGGGGACCGGTTCGCGTTCCACACGGATATTTCCAGCATGGATTTGGAGACTCTTGGCCCGATCCCAAACAATGCCAAATCGGATCTCCAGATTGAGTCAAAGCGCCGCACGATTTACGTGAAGGCCGATTTCCTGAGCCTGGATCTGACCAGGGCGGCAAAGGCCATTGCGATGGTCAGCAATACGCCCGAAAAGGGGTCGATCACCACCGGATCCGTCCCATACCCTGCTGCAGAAATCGAGGTCGGGCGCAAATTCCTGGCAATGACGAAGCTGACTCCGGACGACGTCCGCTCATTCGTCGAAAGCGAGCCGGCCTTGTTTCAATTCCTCGATATCGCCCGGAGCACGCCTGAACTGCAAGGCATTCTCCTTCAGGTCTTGGACAAGCCATCCATCATCGATGTCTTCCGAAATGGAAGCAGGGATAATCTCCTCATAAACTTTATCGGCGGCGGCAAAGCGGAGGGAAGGAACATCTTCTGGAATGACGGGAAGACGGGTGATTTCTGCATTTTGTTATTCAATATCGTGATCTTCGGCAAACCGGCTCTGTCGGTCGCGCTCTGGGTTGTGCCTCCAGCGCCCCCCTTGCAGGTGAGCGCCGGAGTCGTCGGCCTAATTGCCTTTTCTCCGACCAAACCGAACAAGGTGGTGGGCGTAAGAGCGCTATCCTCGGCCCCGGGCGGCGATGCAGTCGAGCCCGCTTTGCCGCCGCATTGAGGGCAGTCCGCGCCGCGTTGTTCATTGCTCTTGGCCGGGTGCCGGCGGCGGTACCGTGGCTGAAGGCGGCTTACCCAGATTTGGCATCGGCTTGCCTTTCAGTAATAACAGACCAGTCTTAAGACTAGTCGTATAAGATAAACCATGAATTCTGCATCCCTCAAACGTTCAAGATCTGTCGGAGCTTACGAGGCCAAGACCAAGCTCGGCGAACTGCTCGACCAAGTCGAAAGCGGCCGGGAGATTACGATCACCCGGCGAGCGCGCGATGTTGCCCGCCTCGTGCCTGCCGCACAGCCCTCCATCGACCACTCGGTTTTTGCACGGATTCGCGCCCTCCACTCCCGACTTTCGCTTTCCAATAAAGATTCAATCCGGGACCTGATCAACAAAGGCCGCCGGATCTGACCCGTGAAAGCCCTTGTCATAGACGGGTCCGCGACCCTCGGCTTCATAATGAAGGACGAGCACGGTCCTGACGCCCTAAAAGTCCTCGAGGCAATCGAAGACGGCACGCCCACATTCGTTCCAGCCCACTGGAGCGTCGAAGTCGCCAATGGCCTCATCATGGCAGAACGCCGCAAAAGGGCTTCGCAGGCCGACGTCACCGAGGCCCTGAATCTCGTAGCTGCCCTTCCCGCAATCGCCGATGACGAGACGGCCAGGCGCGCCGGAAGCGACACGGCCGCCCTCGCCCGCCAATACGGACTCACAATATACGATGCCGCTTACCTCGAACTCGCCATGCGCCGCGGCGCGGCCCTGTCCACGACCGATCACTTGCTCGCAAAAGCGGCAAAAAGCGCCGGTGTCCCGATCTTTCCATAGCCCGATTATCCGCTTTTCGCAGTCCGACCCCGACTGATCGCCGGCTCCTAAAAGACAAACGGAACGCTCGCCTTTGATTCGACCGGAAACCCGCCCACAACCTTGGGCAGGAATCGCCACATCCGCACAGCCGCGAGGGCGGCCTCGCCGAACGCCGGGTCGGTCGCGCTTTCAACGACAGGATCCTGGACCCGGCCGCTTCGCGAGACTCGGACCGACACGACGGCCCTGCCCTTGACTCCCGCTTTTTTCAATGCCGCGGGGTATTCGGGCCCCGGCCCGAAGAACGGCTGCAGCGGGGCATCCTGAACTCCGGCGATCCGTTTTCTAACCATCTTGTCCAGCATGCCCTCGCGGTATTGCCACGGCTGCTGCGAATTGAACACCTCCGCGCCCTGGCTGTACACGTGCACCTTGAAGGAACCCGGCCCCACCGCCACCTTGAGATGCAGATTGACGTCCACATTGTGCGGTATGCCCGGCTCCAGGTCGCCGACATCGAAATAGAAGACCGTCCTGCCCATCTCGCTCGCCGTCATCTCCAGCGCGAAGAACACATCCTTCAGGCGGTAAGGAGACGTGAAGTCGGCGTCGAAATGAAAACCCTGGTTGATGGTATCCATTGGGTTTATCACGTTCACGCTCGAAGATTCGACCTTGATGATCCGCACCGAAACGAAGGCCGGCTGGAATTCCTCCACGGGCGCCAAGATGCAGTTATTGGGCAAAACCGGGGTTAGCCTGCCCTTCTCCATCACGTAGGGCTGGCCATCGAGCACCTTGAATACGACGTAGAACTGGTCGTTGTGACTGATGCAAAGGGCGGTCTGGGCCTTCAGGGGGCCCGCGGCCGCCAGGGCGAGCAACGAGATGACAAGGAATTCCGCGCTCCAAGGCGCCTTGTGATGATTCATTTTGCGGTGTCGGTTCCCATCATCGCCACGGAGGCGGAACTCGAATTCAGCCCTCCATCGACTTGGCCGGCCTGGCCAGATGTCCGAACTGCCGCCTGATCGCCGCGGCAATTTCCTGCAATTTGACAGGCTTTGAGACGTAATCGTCCATCCCGGCGGCAAGGCACCGGTCGCGATCGTTGATCAAGGCGTTGGCGGTGAGGGCAATGATTTTCGGAATGCGTCCGAGAGGGAAGCGGGCATGGATCTCGCGGCACGCCTCCAGGCCGTCCATCTCCGGCATTTGGAGATCCATCAGGACCAGGTCGTACGCCTGCTTCTCCATCATCGCGATCGCCTGCAGCCCGTTCGCGGCGAGGTCGGCGTGATAGCCCAGGCGCGCCAGAAGACCCATCGCCACCTTCTGGTTGACGAGGTTGTCCTCCGCAAGGAGCACCTTAAGCGGATACTCGGCGGCGAGCCTTGCATCGTCCGGAGCCTCGACGGGCTCCGCCTTTTGGTTGTCCGCGAGAAGGCGGACCACCTCCTGGAAAAAGGCTGCGTTCTTCAACGGCTTGGAGACGGCGCCGATCGGCCGCGGATCCTTCGGCGGAATCGGCGCCCTCCCAAACGGAACGAGGATCAGGGCCGGACAGCGATAAACCTTAAGCTCGTCGAGCAGGGACTCCGTCGCTGCGACGGGCTGATCCACGATGAGCAAGGCCGGCCTGGCCTTGAGGCCCGCCATCCCGGCCGCAGCCTGGGTGTCAGGGGCGAACATGGGTTGGACGCCCCAGCTTGTGAGGAGGGAGCGCAACCGGGCCCGCATCGTCGAATTGCCCGACACGCAAAGGATCTGGCTCGCCCCGAGGGCGGCGGGCAGCGGCGGGGGGCCGGGCGCATCGGCCGGCGGCGCGGCCTCGTCCGTCAGGATCGTGAAAGTGAATGTCGACCCCGCGTCCGGGGTGCTCTCCACGCGAACGCCCCCGCCCATAAGGCCGCACAGCCGCTCGCAAATCGCCAGGCCGAGGCCCGTGCCGCCGAACCGGCGGGTGGTGGATGAATCGCCCTGGCTGAACGGCTTGAACAGCCGGTTCATCCTCTCCGGCGCGATTCCAATCCCGGTGTCGCGCACGGCGAATTCCAGGCAGATGCGGCCGGCGGGCGCCGAGGCGCCCCGCCGGACATCGACCGAGACGGAGCCATTCGCCGTGAACTTGACGCCGTTGTTCACGAGATTCGAGATCACCTGCCACAATCTCGTGGCATCGCCCGTGATCCACGGTGGAACGTCCGGGGCGACGCAGTATCCGATTTCCAGGTTTTTTCCCGCCGCAGCCTTTGCGACAAGGTCGAGGGCCTCCTCCAGGCACGGCGTCAGCGCGAATGGCACGTGCTCGATCTCCATCTTCCCGGATTCGATTTTGGAAAAATCGAGGATCTCGTTGACGATTTCGAGCAGGGCGTCGCTGGAGGAGCGGATCGTCTCGACGAAATCGCGCTGCGCGGTAGCCAGCTCCGTATCCATCAACAGGCTCGTCATTCCGATGATCCCGTTCAGGGGCGTCCGGATCTCATGGGACATGGAGGCGAGGAACTCGCTTTTCGCGCGCGAAGCCGCGTCGGCCTCGGACTTGGCCCGCCGAAGCTGGTGCTCAAATTCGACGCGTGAGGTGACGTCCTGCACCGTGCCGATCACGCGGGCGTGGCGGCGCCCGGGATCGAAACTGACGCACTTGGCCCGGGTGTAGATCCAGCGCCAGTCGCCGGTGCTCGAGCGGATCCGGCTTTCGGAAGACACGGTCGCCGGGGTCCCCTGGCGCAGCGCCTGGGTCCGGGAATCGAAACCGGGCACGTCATCCGGATGCAGGAGCGATTGCCATGTCTCGAGCGTCGCCGGCATCTTTGCCGGGTCGTAGCCCAGCATGGCCCACAGGCCGGCGCTGTAGAAGACCCGCCCCGACGGCAGGTCCCATTCAAATATGCCGATCTCCGTGGAATCCAGGGCCAGCCTCAGGCGTTCGTCGGAAACCTTGAGCCGGTCCTCGACGCGGCGCCGCTCCTCGTTCTCCTCCCGCAGGCGCCGATTCGAATGCTCGGCGGCGCGACGGCCGAGCGCCGCGCCGCGCGCCAGGCTCACGCTCAGGCCCAGCAGCGCGGTCAGGCTCAGGCCCGAGATCAGGGCGAGCGACGCCATCGGGTGCAGATCCTGCGCAAGCTCAACCGAGGAGGGCGCAGCCGTCAGGTAGAGGCGCCTGTCGAAGAGAGTCGCAGCCCTGTTCACCGTAAACAGGTCGCCCGGCGCCTTGACGGCGCCCCCGTCAAACACCGGCGTGCCCGCAATCGAGACAGAAAAATGGTAGTCTTCGCCAAGCCTCAGCTGTTCGTCCGCGACCGCGGAAAAAAAGGCCTCGTAGAGGAATTCCGCCGCCACGAAGCTTGTCTCCTGCCCGGGCCGCACGATCGGGGCCGCCAGGACAAATCCGGGGCCGCGGCGTCCCGCATCGCCCGTGATGAGCATGACATCCGTAGTGGCCGAAATCGCCGTCCGCCCGTCCTTTTTCGCCTGGTCCATGACGGCCCGGCGCGCCGCGACTGCAGACTCATTGAACACGGCATTCGCCGTCCTCGGGAAAACCGTGCGGGCCGATCCCGCCGGGTCCACAAGCTCGATCGATACGCATCCGAGCGGCTCGGACTCGACCATTTGGACGGCGGCGTCAGCCTCGCGAACCGCGTCGGTCTCGGAGGGCGTGTCCGCCCACTTTCTGGCGAATCGCTCAAAGTCGCTCAGCTGGTGTTCAATCGACGCATCGGCGGCCTGCAGGAACTTGTCCATCGCCGCCTGGGTCCGGGAGTCGGCATACGCGATTTCGCGCTCCCGGAGCCCGACCCAAAGGGTCATCGTCGCCATCAGGGGCACGACGATGGCCGTCATCGGCGCCCACGCCGCAGGCCCGGTTTCCCGGTCGTCCCGCCATGCCAGCATCAGAAGGCAGAGGCCGAGGAACAGAAGCGCGACCGCGGTGAGGGGGGCGATCGGTGTATGGTCGCCCCAGTTGAAAACAGCCGCCTGGCCGGCCCAATACCCCAAAAGCGTCGAGATCGCGACGCCGACGAGGAGCGACCCCACGGCGACCTCGCAAAACACGCAATAGCGCAATTCCCGCCTCCACGCGTGAAGGATGAGGGGGACGGTTCCGAGGAGAACGCCGACCGCGGTCAGGGTCGCCATCCGCCCGGCCGGTCCAAATAAATCCCAAATGGGCTCGGACGGGATTCCCGCGGCCTGCGCCCCGCCTCGGCCGAGAAACCCGTATGCGATGGCCGGCAGCGCCAGGATGGCCGGAAGGAGGGCAAGCCATTCCGCGGCGCGCCAGCCGGCCAGCCGGGCAAAGACGACAAGGCTGAAAAGGATAAAGGCGGCTGCCTCGGTGCGGCCCATTGGGGCGTACTCAGGCAGCGATTGCATGAGACGCAGCCATCCGCCCGACCACGCGGAAATGCCGATTACGACAAGCGCGCCGGCACAAACGAAAAGGGCGCGCTCGAGCGGCGAGCGCCGCGGCAAAGTGGGCAGAGTTGGCATTGACTTACTGGATTCTGTCTCGAAACCGGAAACCCGGATCTATCGGCTTTGGAATGGAATCTGGGATATTCGCTCCAGTAGAAGCAAAGGCAACTGGCCGGGCAATGCGTATTATCATTGCTCCTTCAAGGGGGATGGGGTCGGTGTCGAAGGGGGCTGGCTGAGATTGCGCAGGAGATTGCCAGGGCCGTTGGCGAACGTCCAAGACGGTTTCTCGATCGTTCCCGACAGCTGGAGTTCAAAGACTTGGGCGAGCGGGGCGAGCATGGCATCAATGAACTGCTGGGGCAGCGTCCTGCTTTCCTTGAACGGATTGATCCGGGCCCTGAAATCGAGTTCGTGGCGATCGATCGAATAGCTGCCGTGGGCGGTGATCGCGGAGTTTGCCCCGGTCACATTGATTTCGGGAAAGTCCAGGCGGTTGCCGTTCAATTTGAACGAGGCATGGGCCGTCGTGAACCTAAGCGCCGTGAATCGAAGCAGATCGGACAAAAGCCCGAGCATATGCACCTCGCCGAGCTCGGCCCCCTGAAGGTCGGCGCTGCCGCTTCCCTGGAAGCTGGAAGGATCGTCCATGCGCCCCTCGGCCGTCACCGAAGCGTCAAGTTTCACGTTGGTTTTGTCCTTCAAAAAGCTGCCGGGGGCGGGGGCTGCCCGCTTCGAACGGGCGGCCGAAAAATCCTCGACGCCAAGAATCGCCCGGTCGAGGAAGGCTCCCCCAAGGGTCGCGTCAAACCAGAGCCTGCGGTCGGCGCCGCGGCCCCATACCCTGGCCTTCCCGGTGGCCGCTCCGCCGGCAAAACCGGCCTTCACCTGGGAAAGCTCCAGGTCGTCGTCCCGAACGTCCGCCGTGAACGACACGCTATCGAGCGGAAAGTCGTGAAATCGGAAGGCGCTTCCGCTGGATGCCTCAATATGAAGCGCTTCGTGCGACCCGCCGGGCGCCTGAGGCCCGTCCAGACGCCCGCTGACCTTGAGATCCGGGGGCTGCGAAAACGCGTACGGCGCCATCATGGCCGGGCCCCGGGGACCGATCAGCTGGGCGATGGCGTCGAGGTCCACGCTCGAAGTCCCGCTGAATTCGACGCTCTGCGATGCAACGCCGGCGTTGGGATCGAGCCGGCGGGCGAAGCTCCCCTTGACGGAACCCTTTCTCCGGATGGCCTCAAACCCGATTCCGTCCTGGAATTGCGGCCGGGAGAAAAGCGTCAGGCGGACCCTGTCAAAACGGGCTCCGCGGACCACGGGTCCGGGGCTGTCGACCGACAGGAATATCTTCGACTGCCTGCCGTCGGTCCAGCAGCTTCGCAGATCGATGCTGGCGGACGGCGGAGCCGCGGAAAAATCAAAATTCCCGAACAAGGTCCGCCACCATCCGCCGGCAATCCAGGGCGTGATGTCGAGGGGCCGCAGACGGCCGTCCAATAGAAAGCGGTACCGGCGAGTCGCCACCTCCTGTTCATAACTCCCGCGCGCAAAATTCTCCCCGATCCGGGCGTACGCCTCGGGCGCGTACAGGTGGCTGCCGTCGAACCGGAAATCACCCCGCACTTCGTCGATCATCACCCCGCGCGCGTAGACCTTGGCCGCGTCAAGCCGCCCGGCGACATCCGCGAACTTCCAACCGGGGTCGAATCGGGCATCGCCCGCCACCTCCACCGGGTTTGCAAGCCTGACAAAGGGGGTCAGGGCCCGGCCCACCCGCGCCCCGACAAAGTCGAGCGCCTCCGGCGCCACGGATGCCCTGAATTTCACCCGGGCGGCCTTGCGGGCGGGCTCGACAACGGCGTCCAGGGCCACCGGTTCGCCCCACGCAAGCGCCTGCGCGGAGGCCCGCACCGAGGGCGCCTGGAGAAGATCGGGACCAGGCGAACTCAGGGCGACGATGGCATCCCGGAGGCCCAGGCCTTCGACGACGCAGCTGGCGCTCGACAGGTCGGCTGACTTGATCGCAAACCGGGGACCGTCCGACTTCGCGGGGCCGGGCGGAAAACCGACGTCGAATCGCCCCTCGATCCCGCGCGCGGAATCCCGGAAGCCCGGCGCCTCGATGCTCGCAAGCGAAAGGAGCACCTCGCCGGAGGCGGGCGCCCCGTCCAAAAAGGACCATCGGCCGGAAATGCGCATCGGGCCCGCCTGGAGCGGGGTCGGCGCGGACAGCTTGATCCCGTCGGCGATCAGGATCGACCGGGCGACGGCGCCGCCCGCGGCGGCCGGCTCAAGCCGAACGCTCAATGCCCCTTTGTCGAGGTTGGAAATCTGTCCAAGGGCGGCCGCGCCGCGGCGGATGAGTCCGATGTAATTACGCGCGAAAAACTCCACTACGGGCAGCGGGGCGGCGCGAAGGCTGGGCCGGGCGCCCAGGCGGAGGTTCCCGGCGACGGACACCGCGAGGGTCCCCACGTGGCAATGCAGGTACTCGATGGAAAGGGCGCCCCTCTCGGACAAAACCGCCCCGTCGAGATCCTGGATGATCTCGTCCGCCCGCCCGGAGGCGGAAAGCATCGCGGGCACCCGCACGGTCATGCCGGTCACCCGCGTCTCGAGGGGCTCGAAACGCTTCACGGCAAGCGCCCAGGGATCGATGCGCGCGTAGACCGAGCGCGCCGTGGCGATCGGCTCCTCGAATCCCTCCAGCGTCACCGCGACATTCTCGATGAGGATTCGCCCGGACGGATCGAAAAGGGTGTGCCCAAAGCTTATGTGGACCCCGGAGACGGCGAGGCGCTCCAGGAGCGCCTGCTGCACAAACGCCGGAACCTGCAGCTCGTTCGTCGAGGCGATGTAAATCTGCAGGACGATCAGCAGCGAAAGCACGAGCCAAAGGGTCCAGAACCCCAGGGTGATCGCGCCACCCAGGACGAGCCGCGCTCCCCGGAGGCAGAGTTGGGCAACGACGCGGGCCATCAGCTCCTCGCAGGCGGCGGACCCGGATCGCGGGTTCCGTAAATGAGCGTCCAGAGCGCGTCGACCATCGGCTGTTCGAGCACAAAATCGGCCCCGGATTCCCTGTACCCGGCGATCTGCTCGGCGCCGCCCGACCTCTCCGCAATCATGACCGATCGCGTGAGGGTCTGCTCGCTGGCGCCGGCGCCCGGCAGCACCACCGTGGCCTGGAGACGGTATCGCCACGGCCGCTCCTCCCCGGCCACCAGCACCTTTTCCGAATAGCCGTCGCCGACGAAGCGGGCCGCCCGGAGCTGGCGCAGGCCGTCGAGAAGCGTCTGCACCGCCGCCGGCGCGGCTCCGGCCGCCGCATCCCACCGGACCACCGGCTTGTTGTCATTCAGGTCGTCGATTTCAAGCGCCGTGATCTTTGCCGTGCCCGGCAGGCTGGATACAAGCCGGTCGCGCCATTCGCGCGGAGCCACCGGGGTGTCCTGCAGTATCTGCGGATCGACGGCATAGACCGACCGCGCATTTGCCATCATGGCATAGACGAACGGGTCGTCGCGCTGGGTCGGCCGGCCGATTTCGAGCGTCAATGGGGAGGCGGGCGGCGCGGCCCCTGAAACAGGCTGCGCGGAGGGCTGCTGGGTGATCGCGACCGTGCGTTCCGGGCGGTTGAATCCCCAGTTGTCCAGGTCGCTCTCCTGGGGCGCGTCGCTCATGAAACGCTCGGCGGAGACGAGGACGAGCCGGTCGAGCAGCCGCTGCACGGAGGCGCGGTCGGCCGGAAGCGTCGCGGGAGCCTGGGTTCCGTCGCCCGGCAGCAGGATCTGCCAGCGCGCCTCGCTCGCCGGGGCGGCGCGCGCCGTGTCCGGATCCAGGCGCTGCAGCGTAAGCTCCGGCTGGTTGGGAGCCTTGAGCGTCACCATCGTGACGAGGCTTGGGTCGATCTCGAGGACGTGCCTGTCTCGCAGGCTCTCCTGGGCGTCGCGAAGCGAATAAAGCAGCGACTTGTTCGCCTGGTCCGGCGGCTTTGGCTCCGCATCCGGTATGTCGACGGTGAACCAGGGAGACCGCTCCATCGGCTTGCTCGAATCCTCGAGCTGGGCGTAGTACGGGTGCATGCCGGGCGCCGCCTCGCCGGGAGCCTGGGTTCCAATGTAAAGGGTCTCGTACCTGGCGTTCCCGTTGATCGTCACCTGCAGCTGCGTGGCCTGCGGGGCCGGGCTGTTCGGGGGGAGGAAGCCCTTCACGCTGAGGGAGTCCAGGCCGCTGATCGCCAGCTCGATCGCATCCTTGCTCGCGCGCGCCGCAATGGGCGTGTAAAACGACCAGCGGGCGCCGTCGCGCTGGACCATCACCCGCGCGCCCGATGGCATGGTCTGCACGTTGAGAGCCCGCGCCTCGTAGACAGGGATCGTGAACACGGAATCGGAGCGCAGCTGATCGAGGGGCACGGAAAGGCTGTCGGCCAGCTCGCGGCCGACGACGTGGATCCGCGAGCCGTCGGGCGAAAGAAGGTAGAGGCGCTGGCCGACCTTGGTCGCCTCCCCGATCCCGATGCGCGTCGTGATCGGGGCCGACCCGGTCGTGTCGGGCCCTCCCGAGGTGAAGGTCACCGTCATCCTCGGCGGCGCAAGGCCGTAATCCGCCAGCGACTGCCCGTTCTTGACGACCGCCGGCACGCTGAAACTCGTGTCATGCTCGAGAAACTCCAAGTCGCTCACGATGCGGCCCACCGCGTGCGAATTGGCCC
This sequence comes from Opitutaceae bacterium, assembly GCA_050015855.1. GTDB lineage: Bacteria > Verrucomicrobiota > Verrucomicrobiia > Opitutales > Opitutaceae > Palsa-1447. The sequence continues at coordinate 56,911 of JBEKAO010000013.1, forward strand.
GCCAGGCGATCGGCTTGGTGAGAAACCATTCATCCCCCCTCCGCTCCAGGCTGTAGGAGCCCCCGGGCGCCGCGCTCTCCACATTGAGGGAGCGGATGTCGGCGGCCTCGGCTCCGAGGACCCGCTTTCTGACCTCGCGCGCGACACTGTCGGTGCGCCAGCTTCGCTCGAATTGGAAGATGACGAAAAACAGGGCGACGTTCAGAAAGAGCAGAACGAGCGTGACTTTGGTGCGCATGGCGGAAAGCGGGTGGGATGGGTCTAACTGCGCCGGGTCCAGTACACGATGAGGCCCAGGAGCGCGGCCGCGCCGGGAAGGATGAACATCAGGCAGTAGCGAAGATTCTGAAGCTCCCGCGGGCTGAGCAGAAGCTGAAAGCGCTCGATCGGACGGGGCGGGATGTTGAGCTGGGTGTCGCGGTCGGCCATCCAATTCACGGCCCCGAGCACAAGGCTGGGGACGCCTTCGTCGGTGAATCGGTGGTTGTCGACCAGATCGCCGGAACCGAACACGATCAGGCGGCCGCTGCGGACGCTGAACGGCAGGTTGTCGCGGGCCGCGACATGCTCGGCGGCAACGACCAACCCGAGGCGGTTGGGCGGATCCATCGACGGAAGGGGCCGGATGTCGACCCTGGGATCCATGGCGGCAGATCCGCGCGCCGTGAAGTCGACCTCTCCCCAGGCGGTCGGCGATGAAGCGGCGAGCGTGACGACGTCGAGTCCGCCGCCGGCGGCCCGCGTCGTGTCGGGCCGCACGGTCCGCGCGGGACCCAGCCGCAATCGGGCCTTGTAGCTCGAATGGAGGAGCGCCTGCGTCACGGGATGCGTCGGCGCGAAACTGGTGACGATGAAATCGCCGTCCTCCGTCCGGTTCTCGGCGCCGCTGTCCCGAAGGATGTCGTCGTCGACGGTGACGCCCCAGTCGTGCAGCAGCCGGTCGAGGCCGTGTTCGTTGCCCGGGGCGAGAAAGAGCATCAGCCGGCCGTCGCCCGCGGCGAGGTACTGGCGGAGCAATTCCTGTTCCGCATCGGAAAACCGCGTCTGGGGCTGCACCGATACGAGCAGCGAGGCGTCCGACGGGATCCGGCGGGTCGCGGACAGGTCGAGAAGGGGCTCGTCGACGTCGAAATCACGCTGGCGAAGAAACTCCCGCAGGGTCGACAGCCCGCGGACGGGATCGGGGTCGTCCGGGCGCAGCTCCGAGTGGCCGTACAGGAAATAGATCCTCTTCTTCGTCGCGCTGGCCACGTCCAGGATGGCGGCCGTGATCGCCTGTTCGCCCAGGAAGGCGCTGCTCTCCTGGTTCTCAAAGCGGTAGAGTTCGTCGATCCGGAGCACCTGGCGGTAGCCGCCGCGCAGGATGAAGACCGAATTGGGCTCCTCGACGCCAAGCTGCTGCGCCTCCCGCCGCGCAAGATCCACGTCGATGTACTCGACGGTGATCCGCCCGCCGGCGGGGTTCGATTCGGAGACGCTCTCGTATTCGCGCAAAAGCCCGCGCAAATCGGCGGGGGCGTCGTCCTCCGCCTCGGTCACGACGATTCGCACGGGGATTGCAAGGTCCCTCACGTAGGCGATCGTCTCCGGGGAGAGGGTGAAGCGGTGGTAGCGGGTGAGGTCGATCCTCCAGGGGTCGCCCGCGCCCGCGCGGTTGTTCGCCAGGTAGTTGATCCCCGCGAAAAGGGTCAGGATCAGGATCGCCTGAAGGATGAGGTTTGCCGTGCGTATCCACCGCGCGGCGTGGAGATTTTCGCTCAAGGACATCGCTTTTCGCCCTCAATTCAGCCGTGAAGAAGCTTTGCCTCCACCCCAAGGATGCTGAAAAGGAGTGCGAGCACCGTGCCGCTCAGGTAGAACAGAAGCTGGCGCAGGTCGACGACCCCCCGCGAGAAATCCTCGTAGTGGCGGAACACCTGGGCGTAATCGACGGCGGCCTTGACCGGGTGGAGAAGGTCGCTCTTCAGCCAGGCGGCGTCCCCCAGGTACGATCCGCCGAAAATCAGGCCGAAGAGCATCGCAAAGCAGAGGATGCTCGCGACCGCCTGGTTGCGGGACAGGGCGCTCGCCAGGACCCCGATCGCGATGAAGAGCAGGCCCGACACGGCGATGAAGATATACCCCCCGACCATGGGACCCCATTCCAGAAGCCGGGCGTCGCCCGCGAATTTCCGCAGGATCCAGAAGAATCCGGCGGTCGACCCCCAAAGGGCCGCGTACAGCGCGTATGCGGCCCCGTATTTTCCGAGGACGACCTCCGTCGTCGTGACCGGAGTCGTCAGAAGGGTCTCGATCGTGCCCAGCCGCCGCTCCTCGGCCAGGCACTTCATCGTGAGCAGCGGCACCATGAAAAGGACGGGAAGGTAAAACTGCTTGAAGAACACGTCGGCCGGCGAGGAGGCCTGCGGCGCCTGGCTGTACGTTTCGAGGATGTCCGTGAAGACAAACCCCATCAGGGAGAGGAATATCACCGAGGCGATGTAGGTGCTCGGGGTGACGAGCAGCATGCGGATCTCGTGGCTCAGGATGGTGAAGAAATGTTTCATCGCTTGTCGATCACGTCCCAGCTCCGCCGGGTGGCGGCCAGGAAGACGTCCTCAAGGGTCGGATGGGCCCGGTTTAAGGCGCGAACCCTCATTCGCTTCGCCAGCAGCGCCTGCAGAATCGGTTCGCCGAGTTCGTCCTCCCGCTCGATCGTGAGGGTCACCGCGCGGAAGCCGTCGGAATCGGGCTCGCCCAGCGTCGCCACGCGCAGGGCCGGGTCCACCAGGCCGAGCGCGTCCTCAAGGACGGCCTTTTCGCAGGCGACAACGAGTTCATAGCGGCTGCGCCCGAGGATTTCCCGCCTGAGGGCGGCCGGCGTCCCCTGGGCCACGATCCGGCCCTGGTTGATAATGAGCACCCGGTCGCAGGTCATCTCGATCTCCGGCAGGATGTGGCTCGATATGATGACGGTCATCCGGCCCCGCAGGCCCGCTATCAGATCGCGCACGATGAGAATCTGGTGCGGATCGAG
>JBEKAO010000014.1:0-69004 GCA_050015855.1 Opitutaceae bacterium
TAATGGCCGGCGTCGAGGCAGAGGACCTTCTGGTTCTTCACCGCGTAACCGAGATAGAATTCGTGCATCCCCACCGTGTAGCTTTCGCATCCGATGCCGAAGAGCTTGCCCTCGACGGCGTCGAGATTGTGCCTGGGATTCAGCGGCTTCTTGAACGATTCATCGAGCGCCGCGAGCAGCCGTTCGCGCGGGTCGCGGCGGTTGGCCGGCGTGTCCTTCATCCCGTCGGGAATCCAGATGTTGGTAACGGTGGGGGAGCCGAGCGCCTTGCCCATCGCCGCCCCGATTTCACGGCAAACCTGGCAGTGTTCGATCCAGAACTTGCGGATGGCTGCGTCCGGATGTGCGAGCGTGAAGCCGCCGTCCGCCTTTGGGTGCGAAAACAGGGTGGGGTTGAAATCCAGGCCGATTCCGATCGCCTTGGCCCAATCGATCCAGCCCTTGAAATGCTCCGGGCGGATCTCGTTTCGCTCCACCTTCTTCCCGCCGGAAGTCTCGAGGTAGATGGCGTGCAGGTTGAACCGGTGGCTGCCGGGGATGAGCGAGAGGGCCTTCTCGGCGTCGGACCGGAGTTCCCGGGGAGTGCGGGCCTTTCCCGGGTAATTGCCCGTGGCCTGGATGCCGCCGGACAGCTTGGCATTGGGGTCCTCAAAGCCGGCCACGTCGTCGCCCTGCCAGCAGTGCAGGGACACGGGCACCCTGGAGAGGGCCTTCAGCGCCTCCTCGGTGTCGATTCCGAGGCGGGCGTATTCTTCGCGGGCCAGTTGATAGGACTTTTCGATCGATGCTGTGGATGGCATTTTTGTTTCCTCGTGATCGGATGATTTTGCGCGCGGGCCGCGCCGGAACCGGCTGCCGCGCAATGAAAGGGTTTTGGCGGCGCGGAATCGGCTGTTCTCATACAAGAACCGCCCGCTGCCAAGCAAGAACCTGCGCCCGCGGCTGCCCGCTACTTTTTGGGCCCCTCCTGGTCGGGCTTATCGGGTTCGTCGAAATCGAATTCGTTGGGGTGCCCGACCGCCCGTATGAAGGAATTCTCCTTGAGGAAGACCTCGGGGTCGGAAAGGGCGCCCGATACCACGAAACCGACTCCATAGAATCCCCCCTCAATCTCCAGCTGTTCGTCGGCCAGCCCATAGCTCGCCTTGTCGAGCTTCAGGTGCCTTGTGAACCCGGATCCGCGAAGGGCGAATTCGCCAACCCTCAGCTGTTTCCGGTCGATCGTTATCTTGTCGAGCGTCAATTCGTCGACAAGCGGCGCGCTTTGCAATGAATGGCGGGACTTCAAGGCGAGCAGCTGCATGATTCGAGGGGCGCGCGCCAGGGTGGTGTTGGTGAGCTGCAGGCGGCCCTTGAGCCATGTGTCCGCCCCGGGGACGAGCACGGCATCGGCGGCGATGCTGCCCCCCGAAACGATCGATGGCAGCTCGGCGATCCGTGCCATTCGCTGGGCCAGGCCGCCGGATTTGAGGCCGGAGCCCCGCCACGGGGCGGCCAGCACGGCGGCCCACGCGGGCGCATTGTCGAGCCTGAGCTTTACCGACTGCTCTCCCCCGGAATCGGTCAGGGTGGCGTGGAGTTTCGCACCTGCGCCCGTTGTGGCATCGAGCGAGAGGGAGGAGGAACCCCGCTCTCCAAGATGGGCGACGAGTTTCAAATCGCGAACGTCCGACCCCGGCCCCATCACCACATCGCCGCATTCGACATCGGCATCCAGGAAACCCGGTTCGGCAGGATACGGGCTTCCCGGGGCCGGGGGCCTTGCGCCTGCGGAATTCGCCTGAGCCGGGCGCGCAGCCGCTGAAAAGGCGTCGGAGGCGGCGACCATTGCCCGCAGCCAGGGCGCGGCGTCGATGCGCGATCCCGCGACTTGGAGGAAGGCGTGACCGTGCGCCGCCACCCTGAATGAGGCCGTCAGGGAGGAGGTGCCATGCTGGAAGCGGGTGAATTCGACGCCCGCGAGCTGAAAGTTCCCCGGTGCGAAATCGAGCCGTCCTTCGGCGTCCAATGGCTCGCCGAACCAATGCGGCGCCCGGATTGCAAAAGCGACATTCGGCTTTGTTCCGGGAGTGTTAAAATCCTGAAGGCTCATTTCGGTTTCGAAAGCGTCCGGGGCGATGTCGGACACCCCCGGCAGGGCGATCCTGCCTTTGGCCAGGTCGACCGCAAAACGGCCCTTGAGTTTGCCGCCGCTCAATAGCCCGCTGAAACTTGCGTCGACTCCGGCCCTTCCGAGAAACTGGGCCGCATCCGGCAGGGGCCAAAGGCGGCTTGCGATCGGAAGATCGGCGTCGAGATGCACGGCTGCGGTGAATGAGGCCCCGGGCGTCCCGAGCGCCTCGGTCTCCACGCGCACGCTGGGCAGGCTTATGCCGGGAAGCGATAGGCCGGTCGCCTCGGCGCCGGCCTTGGGATAGTCGATCGTCAGCGCGAGGTCGCGAATGGCCAATGGCGCCGGGATTTGGCCCAGAGCCGCGCGGAGTCCGGTCAGATGAACCTGCCCTTCAAGGGATCCGATCGACAGGCCCGCCGGCTTTTCCGGGTCGTAAGCGGCGGCCCATTTCAGGCTGGCTCCCTCGATCCGGCCGTCCTGCAGGACGGAGGCGAGCCACCCGCAAAGGCCGGCATCAGGCGATTCGCCGCACAGGGCGACGAGCGGCGGCAATTCCGAAGCGCTCAGCCGCAGCCGGCCGCTGGTGCGATAGGGGGGTGCAATCGAGCTGACGGCATCCTCTATCTGCAGGTGCATCCGCTTCGAATCCAGATGGAAGCTTTGCACGCGGACGCTTCCTCCGCCCGGGCTGCAGCTCGCGTCCAGCGACGCGGAATCGAGCGGGATCTCGAGTGGCGAAGCCGGGGCCAGGCGCAATACCCCCGCCCGGGCCTTCACGTGCACGCCCAAGTCGGTCAGTCCCCGCCCCGGGTCCGCATGCGCCGACACGCGCACGGCGACAGGAAAGTCAAAGTCCCTCGCCGGCATCCCGCCAGGCAGGGTCGCCTTTAAGTCCGCTGGGCGAAACTCTGAGATATCCGCCACGAATTCCGCGGCCTTCGCATCGGATACTGAAACCTGCGCGCTCACCCCCAGCGGGGTCCCCTGCACGTGGAGCTTGCAGGCAAGGGCGGCACTTGCCTCGCCCGGAATCCATGCGCCTTTCGGATCGGCAACGGCTTCAATCCGGACGCGGCCCTGGGCCTGGTCGAAAGTCAGGTCGCCTGGAACAACCCCGGACTGTGAAAGCCGGGCCAGCGCTCCCGATGGCAGCCACGATCCGATAAGCGACCCATCGATGCCATCCAGACGCGCAAGGCCTTGGGCGATGACCCGACCGGGCGCGAAACGCACATCCGCATCCGTCAAAGCCAGTGTCGGGCCGCCGGCGAATTGAGCCCTGAACCTGGGCAGCCGCCAGCTCGACGCGGGGCTTTCGGATTCGAATCGCGCTTCAATTGACTGGAGCTTCAACCGGTCGGCTCCAGGCATTTGCGCCGGCAGCCGCCCGGAACCGGCACGGAGATCGACCGCAAGCGAGGCAAGGGCCCCGGTGGGCGCGATTGAGGCCGAAGCGGACAACGTCACCGGCGCATCGAGGCCGGCGAAGCCCATCGTTTGTTGCCAAAGCGGGGGCAGGAGGTTCGGGTGAATGGGGGCCAGCTCCGCCGTCATCAAAACCGATTCGCGCCCCTCCGGCTGCAGCGCCGTCATCTGGAGCGCCGCCGATTCGGCGCCGATGCGCGCGCTGGCGCTGCACTCGGCCGAGACCGAAGCGGCCGCCCAGCTTCCACCGGCATTCCGCGCCAGGAGCGCGCGCCCGCGCGTTGCGATCTCGATGTCCGCCATGTCGTCGAGCAAAGCCGCCGGGGAAGGCAGGTGAAGCTGCGGAAGCTCGCCGGCAAGCTCGCGGAGAACCCTGCCTTGCGCCCGCTGCAACCTTGCCTGCCAGCGGACGCTTGGGCGGGATCCCAGATCGGCCTCGAGTTCGGAGACATTGAGCTCCGCCCCGGCGAATTGGATCCGGCCCGATTCGAGGCGGGCCCTGCCGGCTCCCTGGTCGATGAATCCCCGCAGGTCCAGAAGTGGGAGGGCGATGGGCTGCGCGGCGCCCGGCAGTTCAATCTGGCTGTCGGCGATCTGCACGGCACCCGCCAGCTTCAAGAGCCGGCCCTGGGCCAGGTTGAACTCGCCGTTCAAATCGATTGCGATTTCGCCCTTGAAACTTTGCTCGCCTGGAAACGACAGGACGTCGGCTGTCGCGAACCGGGGAGCCTTGAGGGAAAAGACCAGGTCCTGCGAAGCAGGGGCGAGGCTGGCCTCGCCGGCGATCCGTCCGGACCCGGCGCCGGCCCCGATCGGGATTGAAAGATCGCCGCGCAGGCCGCCGCCGTCCGTGGGCGCCAGCTCGGCCGTCGCGTGCGGGAACCGAATCTGGGTTTCGCCCGACGGCAGGCGCAGGCGCAGCGTGAATCCATCGATGTCGAGAATGGAATGCCGGCCCTGATGCGGGAGGAATCGGGAGGCCGCCGCCTGGTCGAGGGCCGTGGCGACTCCAATGCCGGTTTCCGAGGGGGGGGGATTTTCCCTTGCCGCCAGGTCGAGCGCCGCCGTGGCCCCTTTCACGGTCATGCGGGAGGGCGCAAACTGCAGGCGCAGGAAGCCCGCCTTGGGCATTTCGACGGCGAGTTCCGCAATTGCGGCGCTCGGGCCGCCCTGCCCGGAAATTGCGATCCCGCGGACCGTGAGGAGGCACTGCTCCCGGCCCGGGCGCCAGCGAAAATCGGCCGATCCCAGCCGCATTCGGACGGGGGAGCCTCGCGGAAGCGACAAATCCAAACCCGCATTCAGAAGCCATCCGACCGGCACGGGAAACAGATACAATCCGGCCAGAAACGCCGCGGCGAGCGCGCCGGCCACGACCAGGGTTCGCCCCGCGGGCCCCCGGGGAATGAATCTGGATCCGGGGCGGTCATTCACCGGCGGGAGAGGTGCGAAAAGCCGGGATGGGCTGGCTGCAGCCGGTCGGCAGGTTCGCTTTCAGGCGATGGCCGCGCTCACCAGTGCCAGGCCGACTGAAGGCCGACCGACCACGAGCTAAAGCTCGAGCCGGTGTCGTAGTTTCCGGCCAGCGACAGATTGTAGTTCTTGGTCGCGCGAAGCGAAAGCGAACCGCCCAGGGTTGTGAAGTTCTTGGTCACGGCCGGATTCAGGAAATTCGTCTCGACTGCGAAAACGTCGAGGATCAGGCGCCTTGTGAGGGGTGTCACGAGGCGCACGCCGTTCTTCAGGATTCCCTGTTCGACCTGCGGATTGAACGAGTACGATCCGTAGCTGACCGTGAAACTCCGGTTGTCCGTGTATTGATCCATCAGGCAGAGGACCAGCTTGCTGTTCACCTTGTAGTCGACCGAGCTTATCAGACCCGCCTCCCAAAGAGCCGCCCCGCCGGCGAGATCGATCGAGCCGCGGCCGCTCACCCCCGCGAGCGGCGTCAAGCGCCAGCTTACGGGATTGTTCTGGTCCATCGTGTAGATGCGAATCGGCAGCACGAAGGTGACGCCGGCGCCCGCGACCTGGGCGCCGTCGACCGTCAGGTAGTTGAAATCGACCGGCATCTGGAGGCGAACCTGGTCGCCGAGCCCCACATTGAGCGCCGTGAAGGAAAGGTCGTAATTGTCGCCGGAGAATCCGCCGGCCTTGAACTGCCCGGCATCGAACCCGATGGCCAGGCCGCTGAACTGCGGCTTGGTTCCGGATGCCTCGTCCTCCAGCTCGTCGGAGGGGGTCATCGCGCTGTTTAGGAACACGCTGTTCGCGGCGATCGCGGTCGCAGAGTCGGGGTTGCCGTCGGTGACGGCGATGGGGGATGTCTGGGCGATCGCCTTCAGAAAGTTCGCGAATATTCCCGACCCGTTTTTTTCGAAGAAATCGTCGATCTCGGAATTCACGGCGGAGCGGGAGGACCCCGTGAATGTCTGGGTGAAATTGATCGGAGGCAGCGTCACCGTGACGCTGGTCCCCGTGCTGTTGGTCGCGTAAAGCATGGCGTTGGGCACGCCCAGGAAATTCACGTTCGCGTCGTACGTGTGCCCGGTGAGGGGCTGAAAGGCGCCTCCGCTTTCCGTGATGTCGTCGGTGAAATCCTTGAAATTGTTTCCCGTGGCCGTTACGGCCGGAACTCCGGAGTTGTCCGTCACGGCGGCCACTCCGATGAACGGCGCCTGGGTCGCGAATATTGGGGCGGGCGCCAGAATGAGGAAAAAGAAGGCAGCGGAAGCGATAGGGTGGATCTTCATATTGCGATCAGGTGTGTGCAGGCGCTTGGAAGTGACTGCCAAACAGCAGCCTAGGATATTACAAATAATAATACAGGCTAGAAGACATTCATTTTTCCCAATTTTTCAACATCGCGGCAAAGGTTGCCGCGCCTGGGGCCCGACCCATGCGGCGCGGACCTTGAGGGCGGGCGATTGACATGCCCTGAAGGCGCCTGCTTGTGTCCAATCGGATTATCCACACATCGCATGAAAGTCTCCTTAGCCGGCCTCGCCGGCGTCCCATTGGGAAAGCACAAGGTCAAGGATCCCCGACTTGACCAGGTCGACAAACTCGTGGAGGCCGACAAGAAGGTCTATGCGCAGGTGGATGTCGTCGGAGAGGAGGAGGCCCTGACCTCCGACGCGATCGTGGCTTCGCCGGAGGGGCGACTGGAGCTGATCATCCGCGACCTGGAATTCGTGGAGACCCGCCTGGAGCGGAATCCGCCCGACGCCGAAAAGGGGGTCCTTCAAAAAATCAAGGCGTGCCTGGAGAAGGAGGAGATCGTGTTCAAGGCCGGATTGACGCCGGAGGAGTCGCAGACCGTCGGCGCGCACGCCCTTTTCACGACGAGGCCGGTTTTTGTGGCCGAGGCGCCCGAGGTGGAGAAATTCGACGAATTCCTGGTCCGGGTTGCGGCCGAGGCCGGCTACATCAGCTTCCTGACCGTGGGGGGGCCGGAAAACCGGGCATGGCTGATTCGGAACGGCTCGACGGCGCCGGAGGCCGGGGGCGCGATTCACACGGACATTCAAAAGGGATTCATCCGCGCGGAAATCCTGGGCTTTTCCGACCTCGTCGCCGCGGGAGGAGAAACCCAAGCCAAGCACGCGAACAAGGTTCGCCTCGAGGCGAAGGCCTACGTGATGCGGGACTACGACGTGGTCAACTTCCGCTTCAACAAGTCCTGACGCGGGACGCGGGCATTCCGATCGTGTCCGGACTCACCGACCCTTGAACGTCCAAGGCCGACCCCGCCGCACAATCTGGCCGAGCTCCGACGGAAGATCGGTTGAGATCATCGACCAGACCCGCCTCCCTCACGCCTTCGTGATCGCGCGGCTGGGATCCCTTGAGGAGGCAGCCGAGGCGATCCGCGCAATGCGCGTCCGCGGGGCTCCGCTGATCGGGGCGACCGCCGCCTACGGCCTCTGGCTTGCGCTTCGAAGCGATCCCTCGGACTCGGCCTTGCGCGCGGCGGGCGCCGCGCTGCTATCCACGCGTCCGACGGGGATAAACCTCCGTTGGGCGATCGAGCGGATGATCAAGCGGCTCGCACCGCTGCCGCCGGCGGCCCGCGCGGCCGCCGCCCTTGCAGGGGCCGCGGAGATCTGCGAGGAGGATGTCGCCATCAACCGGGGCATCGCCGCCGCGGGCTTGCCGCTCATTTGCTCGCTGGCCGAGCGCAAGCCGGGCGGCGCCGCCGTGAACATCCTCACGCATTGCAATGCCGGGTGGCTCGCCACGGTCGATGTGGGCACCGCAACGGCCCCGATCTATGCCGCGCACGACGCCGGCGTGCCCGTCCATGTCTGGGTCGATGAGACCCGTCCGCGCAACCAGGGAGCCAGCCTGACCGCCTGGGAGCTGCTGAACCACGGCGTGCCGCACACGGTGATCGCGGACAACGCCGGCGGCCACCTCATGCAGCGCGGGCGGGTGGACGTGGTGATCGTCGGCACCGACCGGACGACCGCCTCGGGCGACGTGTGCAACAAGATCGGCACATACCTGAAGGCGCTCGCGGCGCGCGACAACGGCGTGCCGTTCTATGCCGCGGTGCCGTCGCCGTCCATCGATTGGGGCGCGCGCGACGGCGTGCGGGAGATACCGATCGAAGAGCGCCCCGCGCGCGAGGTGACCCACCTCGAGGGGAGGCTCCCCGGCGGAGGCGTGGCGACCGTCGCACTCACGCCGGAGGGCAGCCCCGCGGCGAATCCCGCATTCGATGTCACGCCGGCGCGGCTTGTCACCGGCCTTATCACCGAACGGGGGATTGCGGAGGCGTCCGAGGCGGGGCTTCGAAGGCTCTTTCCCGGGGGCCTATTTTAGCACGAGCTCGCGGACGAGCTGGGTCCCGAGCACTTCGCGCATCTTTTCCCGGTCGATGGCGGCGGCGTTCGATTTTTGCTCGGAGCCGAAGACCTTCTCCATGATTGCGTCCTCGCGGGCGTCGAGGCCGTCAAGGGCGGCCATGTTCTGAAAGGTCACGGCAAGGACCAGGTCGGCATCGGCGGGGGTGCGGGCCTGGCTGACATAGATCTTCGAGTCGATGATGATTCCCGCCTTCTTCTCCTCGTCCAGGAGCTGCTTTCGCTCGGTCGCGACCCACTTCATATATGCGTCAAACATGCCGGGTTTGATCTTGATGAACGAAAGCTCCGTGACGGGGCCCTCGGTGTAGGGGCGGTCCTCCATGGCGGAGGCGGATGCAGCGGATAACACAACCAATGCGCCGAACAAAACAGGCGACAATGCCTTGATCATATAATGGACCTTTCTGCTGGTGAACTGATGGCAACTGCCGACGGCGGAGTGCCGCCTGCAGGCAGCAGCAAGGGAGGCCGGGCGTATCCTTTGTCAAATCCCCGAATTCGATTTTCAGCCGGCTTATATAACTATATAACGCCTACGCGGTCTTCCCGTTCTGGGCGGCCCGCTTCGCGCGGATGTCGGCCAGGACCTTGTCCGCGTGCTCGGCGGGCACCTCGTCGTAGTGGCTGAAATTCTCGGAGTGGCGCCCGCGGCCGCTCGTCAGGGAGCGGATGATCGTGCTGTAATGGTAGAGCTCCTTCTGGGGCACCTGGGCCCGCACGACCTGGAAGCGCCCGTCGGAATCGACGCCCTGGATTCGCCCGCGGCGGGAGGAGAGGTCGCCCATGATCGCCCCGAGGTACTCCTCCGGGCTCGTGACCGTGATGCTGTAGATCGGCTCGAGCAGGCAGGGCGAGGCGTTGGTGAACGACTCCTTGAACGCGTGATAGCCGGCGACCTGGAAGGCGATGTCCTTCGAGTCCACCGGGTGCATCTTGCCGCCGTAAAAGTCGGCGTGCACGTCGACGATCCGGCAGCCGGCGAGAATCCCCTCGTTGCAGACCGTGCGGACGCCCTTCTCGACGGAGGGGACAAAGACCCGGTCCACGTCGTTCCCCACGAGCGATTGGGTGAACTCGACCCCGCTGTCGCGGGGAGCGGGCGAAATCCGCATCCACACTTCCGCAAACTGGCCGGCGCCCCCGGTTTGCTTCTTGTGCCGGTAGCGCGACTCGGCCGGGCCCCGGATGGTCTCCCGGTACGGGATCAGGGGCTCCTCGAGCTCGACCGAAACCCCGAACCGGCGGGCGAGGCGCTCCACCAGCACCTGCAGGTGGATTTCCCCCTGTCCCGAGACGATCGTCTGCCGGACTTCGTCGTCCACCCGGTACCGGAACGTGGGATCCTCGACGTGGAGGGTGGTCAGTCCGACGGCCAGCTTGTCCTCGTCGCCCTTTGAGCGCAGGCGCAGGGCCCCGTGGATGTTCGGATTCGGGTACTCGATCTTCGGAAGCTCGACCACGTGCCGCTGGCTGCAGAGCGTGTCGCCCGTGTGGGTCTCCCGCAGCTTGACGACGGCCCCGAGGTCCCCGGCGCCCAGGCTGGGGACGGCGATGCGCTCCCGGCCGTTGAGGATGTAAAGCTGGCCCAGCCGTTCGTTTGTCCGCCTGGCCGAGTTCAACAGCTCCTCCCCTGAGCGGATCTTGCCCGCATAGATCCGGAAGAGCGACAACTCGCCGACTCCCTGCTCGTTCATCGTCTTGAAGACATAGACGACCGGATCGGGCAGCGACAGGGCCACGGAGCCCGGAAGGCCGCCCGCGTCGCGGGCCGGGGCGTCCGGCCGGTCCTCGGGCGACGGAGCGTACTTGGCTATGAAATCCATGAGGCGCGCGACGCCGACGTTTTTCTCCGCGGAAACCGCGAAGAGCGGGATGAAGACCTGGTTTTGGACCGCCCGGTGCAGCCCGGCCCGGAGCTCGTCCTCGGAGAGGACCCCGTCCGCGAAGAATTTCTCCATCAGGGCGTCATCGGACTCGGCGACGTATTCGATCAATTCGCGGTGCAGGCCCTGGACGCGGTCGGCCAGCGGGCCCTCCGCCGGCTGCGACTCGTACCTGCCGTTGCCGCCGGGCTTGTAGGTGATCACCTCGTTGCGCAGGACCTCGTTGCGCAGGACATCGAGCAGCCGGCTGAAGCCCGGCCCCGCGTCCAGCGGAATCGTGAGGGGGAAGACCTTTCGGCCGAAGTGCTCGCGGGCCGCCGACAGGACCGCCTCAAAGTCCGTGTTCGGCTTGTCGAGCGCGTTTACGGCGATGATCTTGGGCAGCCCGAAGTGCGTGGCGTAGTCCCACATGGCGTCCGTCCCGACGCCGAGCCCGTGCAGGGCCTGGATGACCACGAGGGCAAAATCGCTGACCCTCAGGGCGCCGATGCCCTCGCTGAGGAAGTCGGCGTATCCGGGGGCGTCGATGATGTTGAATTTCCTGCCAAGCCATTCCGTGTGGAGGAGCGAGGCGTGGACGGATATCTGGTGCTGGTGTTCGCTCGCGTGATAGTCGGAGACGGTGGTGCCCGCGACGATGCTGCCGGCGCGGCCGATCCTGCCGCTGCACACAAGCATGGATTCACTGAGGAGGGTCTTGCCGCTGGAGGCGTGGCCGACGACGGCGAAGTTGCGCAACTCCAGGGGGGTATATGTATCCTTCATATGGGACTAGGCCTTGCGACCGTTGCGACCGCGATGGCAGTGTCGGATAAATTCAGCGCGTACGCTAGCTGTTTTACCGATGCGTGCAATTTTTGCGGAACTTTGGCCAAGAGGTGAGCAGGGCGCGGGGAAAGAGGCAGTTGCCATCCAACCGGGGCTGGGTTAGGCGTTTGGCCATGGTAAGAATCACCGGAGGATACCAGGGCGACCTCAATTGCACGGCGGTCCACACTCCGTCGGGCAGCCTGATTTCGACGGACGCCCCGAAGGACAACCAGGGCAGGGGCGAGGCCTTTTCGCCGACCGACCTCGTGGCCGCGGCGTTTGCCACGTGCATAGCGACGACCATGGCGCTCGCCGCCCGGAAGCAATCGGTCGACCTGGCCGGGCTGAGGTACGAGGTGACCAAGGAGATGTCGTCGAGCGCCCCCAGGAGGATTTCCAGGCTGACGGTCCAGTTGTGGATGCCCGCGGCGGCAAGGCGGCTGCCCGCCGGTTTGATGGAAAAGACGGCCCGCGGATGCCCGGTCTCCGAAAGCCTCGGACCCGAGGTCGAAAAGGTCTTCCAGTTTCACTGGGACTGAGGATTTCGCGGCGGGGCGGGGTCGAAGCCCGGCAGCCGGTAGGTCGTCGAGAACACGAGGACGATGCGGCGGGTGTACGCGAGCCTGACCCGGATCCGCCCCGTGCCCGCGTCGACCGGGGTCACGCGGCCGTCGACCGGGCATTCCCTGCCGTCCGAGCGGACGGCGTTTCCCTTGAAGTCGAACCCGCCGCCCGCGGCCAGCCGGCGGAGGGCTTCGTCGGGAACCGTGATGTGGATACTTCCCCGCTCGTCGTAAAAGAAATACGGGAACACCTTCGCCGCGTAGCCTGCCGAAAACGTGTCGCCCTTCCGCAGGAAGGGGCCCACCGTGAGGGTGATGCTCGCCAGGTAGGCAAAGGTGCTGACCGGCGCCACATCGACCTCCGCGTAGCGCGCAAGGGAGGCGTCGTCGGCGGCGCGGGAGCCCGATACGGACAGAATCGCCGCGACCACCAGGGTTGGCCGTCGCAATCCAAGCATCGCGGAACTGTGGCCGTCGGGCGGCCCATGACAATCCCCCAATTGTTTCTCATTGCGCGGCGGCCCCGGACGGCCTCACTCATTGTGCATGCCCAAGCCCGCCCAGGCAACCTGGGGTGGCCGCTTCAAGGCGGCGCCCGCCGAACTGATGCTTCGTTTCAGCGAATCGGTGTCGTTCGACCGCCGGCTGGCGCCCTTCGACATCGCGGGAAGCAAGGCCCATGCCTCCATGCTCGCGCGGGCGGGGATCCTCACCCCCCGGGAGCGGAACGCGATTCACAGGGGGCTCGACGCGATCGGCCGGGAGATCGCCGATGGCCGGTTTCGCTGGAGCCGCCGGCTCGAGGACGTCCACATGAACATCGAGCAGGCGCTGACGAAGCGCGTCCCCGCGGCCGCGAAGCTCCACGCCGCGCGGAGCCGCAACGACCAGGTCGCGACGGACATGCGGCTGTTCCTGAAGGACGCCTGCGGCGTGCTGCGGGAGAAGCTGCGGAAGGCGATGCTCGCGATCCTCGCCGCCGCGGATCGAAACCGCGAAACGCTGGTCCCCGGCTACACGCACCTGCAGCGCGCGCAGCCGGTCCCGGTGGCCCATCATTTCCTGGCTTGGATCGAGATGCTCGGGCGGGACAGGCAGCGCCTGGCCGGCGTCGCGGACCACGCCAACTGGTGCCCGCTGGGATCGGGGGCGATCGCCGGGACGACGCTGCCGATCGACCGGGCGTTCACCGCGCGGGCGCTCGGATTTGTCGATGCGCGGGGACGGCCGCAGCTCACCCAGAACTCCATGGACGCCGTCGCGGACCGCGACGTCTGCATCGAGTTTGCGGCCGCGTGCGCGATCGCCGGAGTCCATTTCTCGCGCATCGCCGAGGACCTCGTGGTCTGGAGCAGCGCGGAATTCGGGTTCGTGGAGATTCCGGATGCGTTTTCCACGGGCTCGTCGCTCATGCCGCAGAAGAAAAACGCGGATGCCTGCGAGCTGCTCCGGGGAAAATCGGCCCGCCTGCAGGGAAACCTGCAGACCCTGCTGACCCTGACGAAGGGGCTCCCGCTCGCCTACAACCGGGATTTGCAGGAGGACAAGCCTCCGGTGTTCGACTCCCTCGACCAGACGGCCGCCTGCGCGGATGTCCTGGCCGGCGTGGTCTCCGGGCTCAGGGTGGACCGGAAACGCTGCGCAGAGGCGGCCTCAGATCCGGCGCTTTTGGCGACCGACCTCGTGGACTACCTGGTGCGGCGGGGCGTTCCCTTTCGGAAGGCGCATCACGCGGTCGGCGCCCTGGTCGCCCTGGCCGAGGGGAAATCGGTCCCGCTTTGCGGGCTGAAGCTGTCGGAGGCCCGCTCGGTTTGCCCGGCCATCGGGGAGGATTGGGCTAAGGTCTTCGACCTCGGGCGCGCGATGCGCGCGCGGAGCGGCGTCGGCATGCCGGGGCCCGCGCAGGTGGCGGCCCGGATCAGGCGCTGGAAGGGGATGTTGAAGGGATAGGGCGGCGCCGCCCATGCCGAAGATCCACGTTCTCCCGGATCGGGTCGCGAATCAAATCGCAGCCGGGGAGGTCGTTGAGCGGCCCGCGGCCGTCATCAAGGAGCTCATCGAGAACTCCCTGGACGCGGGAGCGACCCGGATCGAGGTCGAATTCCGCCAGGGCGGCCGCGAACTTTTGAGGGTGGAGGACAATGGTTGCGGCATGTCGCGGGAGGACGCCCTCCTCGCCCTCGAACGCCACGCGACGAGCAAGATTGCCGAAACGGCCGATCTCGACCGGCTCGCCACCTTCGGCTTCCGCGGCGAGGCGCTTCCGTCGATCGCGAGCGTCTCGCGCTTCACGCTCCAGACGCGCGCCGAAAAGGCGGAGGCGGGGACGGAAATCCTGGTCGACGGGGGCAGGCAGGTTCACGCGCGCGACTGCGGGCGCCCCGTGGGAACGAGCGTCGAGGCTGCGCGCCTCTTCCATTCGGTCCCGGCCCGCAGGAAATTCCTGAAGACGGACGCCACGGAGGCGGCCCACATCGCGCAGTGCGTCCGCCTCTACGCCCTGGCCTGTCCGCGGGTCGCCTTCACCCTCATCGGGGACGGGCGCGTGGCCTTCCGGTCCCCGCAGTGCGCGACCCTGGCCGAGCGCGTCGGTGAAATCTTCGGAAGCCAGCTGGCGGAGCGGCTGTTGCCCATCGAGGCCGCGGAGCCAGGGCTGCGCCTGGGCGGCCTGATCGGGAGGCCGGGCGAGGGCCGCTCGACGCGCCACGAGCTGCTGACGTTTGTCAACGGACGGCCCGTGGACAGCCGGGCCCTCAACTTCGCCCTTCTCGAAAGCTACCGCGATTCGCTTCCCGAGGGAAGGTATCCGCGCGCGATCCTATTTTTCGAGTGCGATCCGGCGGAGGTCGACGTGAACATCCATCCGGCGAAGCGGGAGGTGCGTTTCCGCCGGGAGCACCAGGTCAGGGAGTTTGTGATCCGGTGCGTCCTCGGGCGCCTGAGGGAGCTCGGGACCGGGGCGGGAGTCGGGGCTGCGGAAGGGCCGCCCGGTCTGGGCGAGCCCGCGGCGGTTTACGGGCTGCCCGCGAGCGGGCCGGTTTCGGCGGGCCCGGCCCCCCCGGTCTCCGTTTCGGGCGGCGGGCGGCCCGCGGCTGCGCCGGAGGGCGCCGCGGCCCGGGATGACCGCGTGAGGAACTGGCGCTTTTTGGGAATCGCCCACGATCTGTATGCGGTTTTTGAAACGCCGTCCGGACTCGTCCTGCTGGACCGGCGCGCGGCCCACGAGCGGATCTGGTTCGAGCGGCTTCGGGGGCAGTTCGCCGCGGGCCCGGCGCCGGGGCAGAGGCTGCTCCTTCCCGTGCCGCTGGAGGTCGAGCCGATCGCCGCCGCGATGCTCCTGGATTCGCGGCCGTTCATCGAGGCTCACGGATTCGAGATCGCGGAATTCGGCGCGAATTTTTTCCGGATTGAGGCCGCGCCGCAATGGATGGAGCCGGCGGACGCGGAGCCGTTCCTGCGGGACGTGCTCGGCGAACTGCGCGACGGGAAGCTCGCGCTTGGAAATCTCGATCTGGCCCGCGACGAATTGGCGCGCCTGGCAGCCGCGCGCGCGGTGCGCCTGCCGCCGGCCGGGGGCGCCCCCGAGATGGAGGCCCTCGCGGCCCGGCTGTTCGCGACGGGCTCGCCGCTGACCAGCCCCGCCGGCCGGCCGACCTTCATCGAGATCGACCGGGCCGAGCTGGCGAAGCGCTTCCAGCGCCCGTGATCCCGGCTTGGCTTTTTCTCCGGGGCTGTGTCAAAGTCTGATGCGGCCCCGGCTGCCGCCCACACTTCGCATGTCCAACACCGCCTCCACCGCAGCGCCCATCCTTCCCGCCGGCCCGCCGGCCGCCGCCGCCGGCAAGAGGCCGCAGGTCGACCCCCCGGTGGAAATCTTCCGCTCGCTCGTGCTGCGCCACCTGATATCGACGCTCGCGCGCCCGGCAAGCGCGGCGACCCCCAGGGACTGGTGGGTCGCAACGGCGCTCGCGGTGCGCGACCATATCCACGACCGGCTGATCAGGACCCAGGAGGTGCACAACGCGCGCAACGTCAAAAGGGTCTATTACTTTTCGCTCGAGTACCTGATGGGGCGGCTGTTCGAGAGCAACCTGCTCGCGAGCGGCCTGGAGGAGACGGCGCGGTCCGCGCTCAAGTCGCTGGGGGTGAATTTCGACGAGGTGCGCGAGGCGGAGGTGGACATGGGCCTTGGGAACGGCGGCCTCGGCCGGCTGGCCGCCTGCTTTCTCGACTCGCTCGCGACCCTGGACTATCCGGCCCTCGGATACGGGATCCACTACGAGTTCGGGCTGTTCAAGCAGCAGTTCGTGCACGGAAGCCAGATCGAGCATCCCGACCGCTGGATCGTGTTCGGCGACCCCTGGGAGGTCGTGCGGGCCGAGTATGCCCAGGAGGTCCGCCTCTACGGCCGCGTCGAGAATGTCTTCGACGACCGGGGCCGCTACCGGCCCCGATGGGTCGGCACGCGCACGGTCCTCGGGGTGCCGCACGACATCCCGACCGCCGGCTTCGGCACGGGGACGGTGAACCTGCTGCGGCTTTGGGCCTCGCGGGCGACCGACGATTTCGACCTGGCCGCGTTCAACTCGGGGGGGTACGTCGACGCGGTGCGGGAGAAGGCGGCCGGCGAGACGATCTCCAAGGTCCTGTACCCGAACGACAGGACCGAGAATGGGAAGGAGCTTCGGCTCGTGCAGCAGTATTTCTTCATCGCCTGCTCGCTGCGCGACATCGTCCGCCGGCATTTCCGGAATCCGGAGAACTCCTGGAAGAATTTTCCGGACAAGGCCGCCATTCAGCTGAACGACACGCACCCGGCCGTCGCCATCGCCGAGCTCATGCGAATCATGATGGACGAGGCGCAGATGGAGTGGGTCGAGGCCTGGGACATCGCCAACCGGACGTTTGCCTACACAAACCACACCCTTCTGCCGGAGGCCCTCGAGCGCTGGGGCGTGCCGCTGTTCGAGCGCGTGCTTCCGCGGCACCTGCAGATCATCTACGAGATCAACGAAAGGCTCATGGCGGTTTGCGAGGAGAAGTGGCCGGGCGACCCGGCCAAGAAGCGGGTGTGCTCCCTGGTCGAGGAAAACTCCCCGAAGATGATCCGGATGGCGAATCTCGCCGTCGTCGGCTCGCACGCGGTCAACGGGGTCGCCGCCCTGCACACGAAGCTTCTCCGGAAGCAGCTCTTCCCCGAGTTCGACGCCCTGTATCCCGGAAAATTCCAGAACAAGACCAACGGGATCACCCCGCGGCGCTGGCTTCTCGAGTGCAACCCAAGGCTCGCCGGGCTCCTGACCCGGCGCCTCGGCGACGACAGCTGGCCGCGGGACCTGGAAAAGCTCCGGAAGCTGGAGAAATTCGCCGGCGACGCCGATCTTCAAATGGAGTTCATGGCCGTCAAGCGGGCGAACAAGGTCGACCTGGCCCGCGTCATCATGGCCGAATGCGGGATCGAGGTGTCGCCGGACGCCCTCTTCGACGTGCAGATCAAGCGGCTCCACGAGTACAAGCGGCAGCACCTGAACCTCCTGCACATCATGGCGCTTTACCGCCGCATCCTGCAGGAACCGGGCCTCGACATCGTTCCGCGGGTCTTCCTGTTCGCCGCCAAGGCGGCGCCGGGCTACGACGTCGCGAAAAACATCATCCGGGCGATCAATGTCATCGGCCGGCACATCAACCAGGATCCGCGCGTCGCGGGCCGGATCAAGGTCGTGTTCCTTCCAAACTACCGGGTGTCCCTGGCCGAGAAGATCATTCCGGCCGCGGATCTTTCGGAGCAGATCTCGACCGCGGGCAAGGAGGCTTCCGGAACCGGGAACATGAAGCTCGCCCTGAACGGAGCGCTGACGATCGGCACCCTGGACGGGGCGAACGTCGAGATCCTGGAGGAGGTCGGCCCGGAAAACATCTTCATATTCGGGATGACCGTGGAGGAGGTGGAGGCGCTTCGCGTCCGCGGATACCATCCGTGGGATTGGTACAATCGCGACGAGGAGCTGCGCGCCGTCCTGGACTGGCTCGGGAGCGGGTTCTGGACGCCCGGCGAGAACGGCGCGTTTGCCGCGACGCACGGCACGCTGCTGGCCGGCGGAGACCCGTTCATGGTCCTCGCCGATTTCCGGGCCTATTGCGAGTGCCAGGCGAAGGTGGGCGCGGCCTACCGGGACAAGGCGGCATGGGCGAAGAGCGCGATCCTCAACACCGCGCGCATGGGGAAGTTTTCAAGCGACCGGTCGATCCGGGAGTACGCCCGCGACATTTGGGGCTTGAGCCCCGTCCCGGTGGCCTGAATCCATTTTCCCATGATGTCCGGGCTTTTTCGATCCACCCGCCTCGCAGCCTTCATCGGCGCAGCGGCTGCGGCGATCGCCCCCGTGCGGGCGGCGGACCTGGTCCCCGCGATCGTCTACGATTTCGGCGGCAAGGCCGACCGCTCGTTCAACCAGTCGGCCGCCGAGGGCGTGGCCCGCTTCACGAAGGAGACCGGAATCGCCTGCCGCGAGTTCGAGATCAGCAACCAGGCGCAGCGGGCGCAGATCATGCGCCAGCTCGTGCGCCACGGGACGAACATCATCGCGGCGATCGGGTTCAACCAGGCCTCGGCGGTCGAGGAGGTCGCCAGGGAGTCGCCGGAGGTGAAGTTCGTGATCGTGGACGGGGTCGTCGACCTGCCGAACGTGCAGTCGATCACGTTCAAGGAGCAGGAGTCGTCCTTCCTCTGCGGGATCGCCGCCGCCATGGCCTCGAAAACGGGCAGGATCGGCTTCGTGGGGGGCATGGATATTCCGCTCATCCGCAAGTTCGCCCTCGGCTATCGCGCGGGCGCGAAGTACGAGAACCCCGCGATCGAGGTCTATGAAAACATGGCCGGGTCGACGCCCGCCGCATGGAACGATCCGACGCGCGGGGCGGAGCTCGCAAAAAGCCAGTTCGGCCGCGGCGCCGACGTGATCTTTCACGCCGCGGGCGGCACCGGGATCGGGGTCATGCAGGCGGCCAAGGACGCGGGGCTTCTCGCGATCGGCTGCGACAGCAACCAGGATTCGTTTCAGCCGGGGACCGTGCTCACCTCCGCCGTCAAGCGCGTCGACGTGGCGGTTTACACGGCGTTCATGGACGCGTTGAACGGACGCTGGCACGCCGGCCGGAGGGTCCTCGGCCTGGCGGAGAACGGCGTCGACTATTCGCTGGACCCCTACAACCGCGGCGTCCTCACCCCGGCCATCGAGAAGCGGCTCGTCCAGGCCAGGGCCGACATCATCGCGGGCCGCATCCAGGTGCCCGAGTACAAGGAATAACGTGGAGCCCGCCCTCGAACTGCGGGGAATCGACAAGCGGTTCGGCCCGGTGCATGCGAACCGGGCGGTGTCCCTCTCGGTCGGACCGGGGACCGTGCACGGCATCATCGGCGAGAACGGCGCCGGGAAATCGACCCTGATGAACATCGTCTACGGATTTCTGAGGGCCGACGCCGGGGAGGTCCGGGTGCATGGGAGGACGGTCGACATCCGAAGGCCGCACGATGCGATCGGGGCCGGGATCGGAATGGTGCACCAGCATTTCATGCTGGTTGAAAACTTCACGGTCCTTGAAAACGTGGTCCTCGGCGCGGAGGGCGGGCCCCTCCTGGGACGGGGACTCGGCCCCGCCCGCGCGGAGCTGGAGAGGCTCGGCCGCGATTACGGCCTCGAAGCGCCGCTGGACGAGCCGGTCGGGCAGCTCCCGGTCGGGCTGCAGCAGCGCGTGGAGATCCTGAAGGCGCTCTACCGGGGCGCCGACATCCTGATCCTCGACGAGCCGACGGCGGTCCTGACGCCCCAGGAGGCCGGCCAGTTGTTCCGCATGCTTGCGAGGCTGCGCGGGCAGGGAAAGACGGCGGTCCTGGTCACCCACAAGCTTCGCGAAATCATGGCGATCGCCGATCGCGTCACGGTCATGCGCCAGGGCGCCGTCGTCGCGGAGATGGCGACGGCGGACACCTCCCCGCGGGAACTTGCGGAGAAGATGGTCGGGCGCCCGGTCCTGCTCGACGTGCAGAAAACGGCAGCGCGGCCGGGGGAGCCCCTCCTGGAGGTGGCCGATCTCGAAGTGCGCGACCGGCGCGGCATCGCGCGGGTGAAGGGGATCAGCTTCAGCGTGAGGGCCGCGGAGATCGTCGGAATCGCGGGCGTCGCGGGAAACGGCCAGACGGAATTGCTCGAGGCCCTCGCCGGGATATCCGCGCCCAGCCGGGGGAGGATAATGCTCGCCGGGCGGGAAGTGCCCGCGGGGGCCCGCGACCGCCGCAATCGGGGACTGGCCCACGTCCCGGAGGATCGCCTGAAGATGGGCGTCGTCGCATCGTTTTCCGCCGAGGACAACGGAATCCTGGGCTACCACACCCGTCCCGAGTACCTCCATGGGCCCTTTTTGAACCGCGCCGCGATCCGCTCCGGCTGCGCCAGGAAGATGTCGGAGTGGGACGTGAGGCCGCGGGAGCCGCGCCGCCGGATCGGGGCGTTCTCGGGGGGCAACCAGCAAAAGCTTGTCGTTGCGCGGGAGGTCGACAGCCGGCCCCGGGTGCTCATCGTGGGACAACCGACCCGCGGGGTGGATATCGGCGCGATCGAGTTCATCCACCGCCGGCTCGTGGCGCTGCGCGATTCGGGCGTGGCGATCCTTCTGATATCCGTGGAACTCGATGAAATCCTGGGCCTGTCCGACCGCATCCTGGTCATGGCCGGCGGCGAAATCTCCGGCGAACTGGACCGCTCGGAGGCGACGGAGGAGAGGCTGGGGCTGATGATGGCGGGGATCGGGCGCGAGGAGGGCGGCTTTGGAGGGTCCGGCGCGCAGCCGGACGGCGGCGCGGCCCCGGCCGGAAAGGGGGCGGGCGGATGAGCGAAGGGGCGGAGGCGCAGAGGGGCGGATGGGCGGAGCTTCTCATCCTGCCGGCCGCGAACCTGGCCGCGGCGCTCCTCATCTCGGGGGTGATCGTCCGCATCATCGGGGAGAACCCCTGGACTGCGCTCAAGCTGCTGCTCGGGGGGGCGTTCGGATCGGCCGAAGGGATTGGATACACCCTCTATTACGCGACGAATTTCATCTTCACGGGGCTTGCGGTCGCGGTCGCGTACCACGCGGGACTCTTCAACATCGGGGCGGAGGGCCAGGCCTACATCGGAGGGCTCGGGGCGGGGCTTGTGTGCCTGGCCGCGGGAAATGGGCCGTTCTGGGCCGTGCTGCCCGCGGCGATCTGCGCGGCCGCGGTATTCGGCGCGGCCTGGGCGCTCATCCCCGCCTGGCTTCAGGCCAGGCGCGGCTGCCACATCGTCATCACGACGATCATGTTCAACTTCATCGCCTCGGCCCTGATGACGTGGCTTCTCGTCAACGTCCTCATCAAGCCCGGCCAGCAGTCGCCCGAAACGCGGGAATTCGGCCCCGGGGCGTGGCAGCCGACGGCCAGCGACCTGTTGGGCCGCATCGGAATCCACATTGCCGCAAGCCCGCTGAACCTTTCCTTCCTGATCGCCCTCGTTGCGGCGGCGGGGGTCTGGGTGCTGGTCTGGCGGACGCGATGGGGCTACGCGATAAGGGTTGCCGGGGAAAACCCCGCGGCCGCGCTCTACGCCGGCATATCCCCGGCGAAGGTCACCTTTCTCGTCATGCTGCTTTCGGGCGCCCTCGCCGGGTGCCTGCCGCTCAACGAGCTGATGGGGGCGCAGCACCGCATCTCGCTGGATTTTCCCGCGGGCGCGGGATTTGTCGGAATCGCGGTCGCCCTCATGGGGCGGAACAATCCGGCGGGCGTCTGCGCCGCGGCGGTGCTCTTCGGCGCCCTGGTGCAGGGGGGGTCCGAACTCTCGTTCGACATGCCCCACGTCAACCGGGACATGGTCGTCGTGATCCAGGGCCTGGTGATCCTCTTCTGCGGCGCGCTGGACAATCTGTTCAGGAATCCCCTGCGGATTCTGCGGGGCCGGGCGCGGGGCGCGCGCCCCCGGTGAGGCGGCCATGGAGTACTACACCCTCCTCGTTCTCCTGATGGCCGCCACCGTGCGCGTGGCGACCCCGCTCTTTCTGGCGGCTCTCGCCGGGCTTTTTTCGGAGCGCTCCGGAGTCATCGCGCTCGGATTGGAGGGGATGATGCTCGGTGCGGCATTCGCCTCGGCCTCGGTCTCGGCCGTCAGCGGATCGGCCTGGCTCGGGCTCGGCGCGGGGGTCGCGGCGGCGCTGGTCCTGGCCCTGCTTCTCGCATTCGCGTGCGTGACCCAGCGCGGGAACCAGGTCGTGGCGGCAATCGCGGTGAACATCATCGTCGCCGGCGTGGCGCCGGTCCTTGCGCTGGCATGGTTCAACCAGGGCGGGCAGACGCCGCAGCTCGTGGACCGGGCGCAGCGGTTCACCGAGATCGTCTGGCCGTGGGCCCGTCAGGCGCGTTCGGTGCCTGTGCCCGGCCTGTTGTACGCGGAGCTTTTGAGCGGCCACAGCCTGATCGTGTATTTTGCGGCTGCGCTCGTCCCCCTGAGCGCGTGGGTGCTCTACAGGACCCGTTTCGGCCTGCGCCTTCGCGCGGTCGGCGAGAATCCCCAGGCCGTGGACACGGCCGGCGTCTCGGTCGGACGCCTCCGCTACCAGGCGGTCCTCATATCCGGCGCCCTGTGCGGCGTGGCCGGCACCTACCTTTCGATATCGGCCAGTTCGGGATTTGTCCGGGACATGACGGCGGGAAAGGGATACCTGGCGCTTGCCGCGCTGATCTTCGGAAAATGGCGGCCCTATCCCGCATTGGGAGCGTGCCTTCTCTTCGCATTCGCGGACGCCCTGGCCGCCCGTCTGCAGGGCGTCCCGCTGCCGCTCGTCGGCGTGATCCCGGTCCAGTTCATAATCGCCCTGCCGTACGTCCTGACCGTCCTGCTCCTGGCGGGATTCGTCGGAAAATCGGTGCCCCCGCGGGCGATCGGAGTTCCGTACGAGAAAGGGGAATAATCTCATAAATCATGACACACGCAGAACGCCTTGCCCGGTACCTCGGCAAAACTCCGGATGTTTCCCGCGCGATTTTTGTCGCCCCGAACGCCACGATCAACGGGGACGTGGTCCTCGGGCCCAAAAGCAGCGTGTTTTACGGCGCGGTCCTCCGGGGCGACATCCAGGAGATCCGGGTGGGTGAGGGGACGAACATCCAGGACAATGCGATCGTCCACCTGGACGACGACTTTGCGGCGGTGATCGGCGCCTGGTGCACGATCGGGCATGCGGCGATCGTCCACGCCTGCACGATCGGAGACGAGTGCCTGATCGGGATGGGCGCCACCGTCCTCGACGGCGCAAGGATCGGCGCCCGGAGCATCGTCGGCGCCAATTCCCTCGTTCCCCAGCGTTTCGTCTGCCCGCCCGGATCGATGGTCTACGGTTCGCCGGCCAGGATCATCCGGCCCCTGGCGGAGGCCGAACAGGCCGGGCTGCGCCCCTGGGCGGAAAAGTATGTCGAAGTCGCCCGCGCGCACGCGGCTCTGCGACGCTAGCGCGAAAACGGGAGGCGCGCCCCGCCGATCCGCCGCAGCAGCCGGTGCATCGCGCCCTCCGGCTTCGGCCGGAACCGCTCCGGGAGCTGGTCGGCGAAGCCCCGGTCGATCGCGGTTTGGAGCGCGGTGACCCGCTCGTAATTTCGGGCGCCCAGGCGCTCCTCGGTGAGCAGCTCGGGGGAGACCTGGTCCAGGTGGCCCGCAAATGCGGCTGCGTGGAGGGGCGTGTCTCCGTTGTCGTTTCGGGTGAGCAGAAGGCTCGGGGTCAGGAGCTCCCGGGGAATCCGGTCGAGCTGGCCGGTCTCGGCGGCGGCGTGGATGACCGTGTAGCCGCTCCTGCTGGCCGCGACGAGCATGTCGTGGGTGATGAGCTCCGCGGGGATCTGCTCCAGGTGGCCGGATATGGCGGCGGCGTGAAAGACGGTGTCGCCGCTGCTGGTCTTCTCGGCCAGGGTGCCCGCAGTCAAGAGGCTTCGCGGAATCTGGTCCAGGTGTCCGTTGAAGGCGGCCGTGTGGACGACGGTCTCTCCGGCGAGGTTCCTTCGGGCCAGGCTTTTTGCCGTGATCTTGCCGGGGGGCACGCGATCGAGGGCGCCGTTTTCCGCCGCCTCGTGCATCACCGAATTGCCCACTTCGGTCGCCAGCTCAAAAACCTCGTCGGTGAGCAAAAACGCCGGGATCTGGCCGAGATTTCCGTTTGCCGCCGCCACGTGGAAGACGGTGTAACCGGCGTTGCTTTTCTGGAGAAGCGCCTGGCGGGTGAGAAGCTCGCCCGGGACCTGGTCGAGATGGCCGCCCAGCGCCGCGTGATGGAGGGGCGTGTATCCGGCGTCATTTCGAAGCGAGAGGAGTTCGGCGGTGAGCAGGGCCGGCGGCAGGTCGCGAAGGCCGCCATATTTTGCGGCGGCGTGCATGGCCGTGTTTCCCGAGGCGTTGCGCGCCGAAACGGCGGACGCGGTCAGGGCGGAAGGGGGCAGCTGACGCAGCGCGCCGGCGCTTGCGGCTTCTTGCAGGTCGGGATAAGCCATCGCGGTTCGCCCGCAGTCAAAGCGGGGCCGTGGAGACCCGCAAACCAAAAGCGCGGCATATGGAGGAGGCGGATTCGATTTGCCAAGGGGAGGCGGAGGGCCACTATCGGCCAGCGCGCATCGCCCCTAAATGAGCAATGTTGAATCCAACCCGCTGCCGTCCGGGGAGCCAAAGAAGGGCGCCGTTCTGCTCGTCGACGATGAGCAGCCCCTTCTCGACGTTTTTTCGGCGGCATTGAGCGACGAATTCGAGGTGAAGACCGCCAACTCGGTTCGCGAGGCGGAATTCATCCTCCGCAAGCAGGCCTTCAAGGTCGTCGTTTCCGACCACCTGATGCCGGGCGGCAACGGGATGACGTTTCTCGTGCGCGCGCGGGAGGAGTATCCCCACATGCAGCGCATCCTCGTGACCGGCTACATGAAGCCGGAGATGCTCCTTCGGAGCGTGAACGAGGCGGCGCTTTTCCGGTATCTGCTCAAGCCGGTCGCGATTGCCGAGCTGATCGCGGCCGTCCAGGGCGCGGCGAAGGCGCACGACGAAAGCCTGGCCGCGTCCGCGTAGGGGCCATCTTGGACCGGAGATAGGGCGCGGTGGGGCTGCCGCGGACCTTGAGCAGATCTTCCAGGCGGCCCTGGAAGATGAGTTCGCCGCCCCCGGGGCCTCCCGCCGGCCCCAGCTCGACGATGTAATCGGCCTCGGCGAGCAGATCCAGGTTGTGCTCGATCACGACGACCGTGTGTCCCTGGTCCACGAGGGAGTGCAGGACGCGGATCAGCTTTTCGCAGTCGCTCATGTGCAGTCCGATCGTCGGCTCCTCGAGCAGGTACAGGTTGCGGGGCGGCGCCGGGCGCCGGGGATCGGGCATCTCCCCGATTCCCCGTGACAGTTCGGAGACCAGCTTCAGCCGCTGGGCCTCGCCGCCGGAGAGGGTCGGAGAACTCTGGCCGAGCGTCAGGTAACCGAGGCCGCAGTCGGCCATGAGGCGGCAGACGGCGCCCAGTTGCGCGTGAAAGTCGAAGAACGACGCCGCCTCCTCGAACGAGAGCCGGAGCACCTCCCCGATATTGCGGCCCTTCCAGGTGAGGTCGGCCAGCTCCGGACCGTAGCGGCCGCCGCCGCACGCCTCGCAGGGAAGGTAGGTGTCCGGCATGAACGCCATCTCGTAGCAGATCCTTCCGGCCCCCTCGCAGGCCGGGCAGCGGCCGCCGCCCGTGTTGAACGAGAAGCGCGAGGCCGTGTAGCCGCGGACCCTGGCCTCGGGAAGCAGGGCGTAGAATTTCCGGATCGAGTCGAAGATTCCGAGGTAGGTCGCCGGAGTCGAGCGCGGCGTCTTGCCGATCGGGGACTGGTCGACCGTGATGACGGAGCGGAATCCGCCGGCCCCCCTCAATTCCGCGAACGGGAGCGGAGGCCGTTCGCCGGCGAGGGGCTCGTCGCCCCCGAATTCTCCGGACCGGACGAATGCGGCGCCGCTTAGGCGATCCTTCCGTTCCCGGATCGCAAGCGAGGCCGCCGGTCCGAGCAGGTCCCGGAACAGGGTCGATTTGCCCGCGCCGCTCGGGCCCGCCACCATGGCCAGGCGGCCGACCGGCAGCCTCAGGTCGAATCCCCTGAGGTTCCGGTAGCGCGCGCCGTCGAGTTCGAGCCACCGGGGGACCGATCCTGGGTCGACCGGCCTGCGCGATCCCCGGATCGGATGATGGATTCCCCTGGAGAGGAACAGCCCCGTCAGCGATCGGTCGCTTCGCCGGATCTCGCCGGGCGTGCCCGCGGCCAGAACCTCGCCGCCGTTTACGCCGGCGCCGGGGCCCAGGTCGATGATGTGGTCGGCCCGGGCCATCAGCTCCTCGTCGTGTTCCACGACGAGAAGCGTGTTTCCCTTGGCCCGCAGCGCCTGGAGCGTCTCGATCAGCCGCGCATTGTCCCGCGCGTGGAGGCCGATGCTCGGTTCGTCGAGCACGTACAGGACCCCCGACAGATTCGAGCCGAGCTGGGCGGCCAGGCGGATGCGCTGGGCCTCGCCGCCGGAGAGGGTCTCGGTCGGACGGTCGAGCGAAAGGTAGCCCAGGCCCACGCGGTCCAGGAATTCGAGGCGCTCCTCGATCTGCGGGAGGATGTCCTGGACGATGAGCCTTCCCCGCGCGTCGAGCTTGAGCCGCCGCAGGTGCGAACAGAGCTGTGCAGGCGCCAGGCGGAGGAGTTCGGGCAGGGACAGCGCGGCCTTGCCCCGGGCCTGGCCGCCGCGCCCGAGAAACGGCAGCCTGACCGCCCGGGAGATCCGGTTCAGCCGCGCGCCGCCGCATTCCGGGCAGAGGCGCCCCGCCTCCGACACGTCGGAGATTTCATCGATCCCGTACGGTCGAAGCCGGGCGAGGGGGTCGTCGCCGTCCTCGTCTTCCGGTTCGAGCATCCAGGGGAATATCCGGCCGTGTCCCCGGCAGGCGGGGCACCACCCGCGGGGGGAGTTGAACGAGAAATGCTTGGGGTCGAGCTCCGGAAACGACTCGCCGGTCTCGGCGTCGGTTCGCGTCGTCGAAAACCAGGATAGAATGTCCCCTTCGGCCCGGGCGAGAAAGCACGTGCCCTTGCCGAGCGCAAGGGCCTCGTCGAGGAGGGCGGGCAGGTCCCGGCCCGGCTTGCCGCGGCCCGGGGCTGCGCCGGACTTGAAATCCGCCACGACGACTTCGATGTCGTGTTCCCTGTAGCGGTCCAGCTTCCTGAACGCGCCGACCCGGAGGATTCGCCCGTCCGCGCGCATGAATTCGTATCCCTGGCGGCCGATCCAGGTGGCGATGGGCTGGTGGTGGCCCTTGCGCCCGCGAATCAGGGGGGCGCACAGGTAAAGGTGTTTTGTCCTTCTCGCCGGCCGCGAATCGATCGCCCGGGAGAGCAGCCGCCTCAGGGCGGAGGGCGACAGCGGCACGACGGGGCGCCCGGTGTCCGGATGGTATTGGACGCCGATTCGCGCATACAGGAGCCGAAGGTATTGGGCCGCCTCCGTTATCGTCGCCACCGTCGATTTGCGGGAGCCGCGGGTGACCCGCTGCTCGATCGCGACCGCCGGGGGTATTCCGGAGACGCGGTCGAGATCGGGGCGGGGAAGCTGCTCGACGAATTGCCGGGCGTAGGGGGACATCGACTCCATGAACCGGCGCTGGCCCTCGGCAAAAATGATGTCGAACGCGAGGGTGGATTTCCCGGATCCCGAGATGCCGGTGACGACGTTCAGCGCGTGGTGGGGAATCGTCAGGGAGATGTTCTTCAGGTTGTTCTCCCGGGCGCCGACCACCTCAATTCCGCCCGAAGGGGTCACGGAGGAAACCCAGCCCGATTGATCCTCGGCCGCCCGGCGCATCCCTTCGCCCCGCATCCCGAGGGCGTCCTGCAGGAATGGCGACGTTGCCGTCCCGGCTGCGGCGATCCTCTCGGGAGGTCCCTCGGCTACGATGCGGCCCCCTTCGGAGCCGGGACCGGGCCCGACCTCCAGGATCCAGTCCGCCTCCTTGAGGACGTCGAGATTGTGCTCGATCACGACGACCGTGTGGCCCCGCTCGATGAGCGCCTGGAGGACGCCGAGCAGGACCTTCACGTCGTGGCGGTGCATTCCGGTCGTGGGCTCGTCGAGGAGGAGGAGGGCGCCGCCGGGGGTTTCCGCGGCCCCGGAGTATCCCCCCAGGTACCGGACGAGCTTGAGCCTCTGGGCCTCGCCGCCGCTCAGCGTGTTCAACGGCTGGCCGAGGGTCAGATACCCGAGCCCGACCGCCTCCAGGCTCGAAAGCCGGGAGCGGATCGCCTTGTGTTCGGAGAAGAGCGCGAGCGCATCCGACACGCTCGCATCCAGCAGGTTCGCGATCGAAAGCCCCTTCCACGCGAGCGCCAGCACCTCGGGCTTGAAGCGCCGCCCCTCGCAGACCGGGCAGGGGACGAACACGTCGGACAAGAACTGCATTTCAATCCGTTCGGAACCGAGGCCCTGGCAGTGGTCGCAGCGCCCGTCGCCCCCGTTGAAGGAGAAGCTCGACGCCGTATAGCCGCCCGCGCGGGCTTCGGGCGTGTCCGCAAAGAGCTCGCGGATGAGCTCCCACGCTCCCGTGTAAAGCGCGCAGTTGGACCGGGGCGTCCGGGCCAGGGGGGACTGGTCCACGAGGACGACGTCCGCAAGGCCCCCGTCGCCATCGATCGCCCCGATCGCCGCGGGATCATCCGTGAGCTTTCGCCGGCGCGCCTGGAGCCCCTGGAAGATGACGTTGTCGAGGAGCGTGGATTTTCCCGAGCCCGAAACGCCGCTCAGGCAGACCAGCCTCCGGAGCGGGATGCGAAACGAGAGCCCGGCGATGTTGTGCTTCGTCGCGTCGCGGAAGGAAAGCCAGTCGCACTCCCCGTCGACCGCCCGCCGCGAGGCCGGAACCGGGACCGAAAGGCGCCCGGAAAAATACGCCCCCGTGATGCTGTCCGGGCTCGCGAGCATCCCGGGCACGCTTCCCTGGAAGACAATCCGGCCGCCCGCCGCACCCGGCGCCGGCCCGACCTCGACTACGCAGTCGGCTGCGCGAATCATCGCCTCGTCGTGCTCGACCACGACTACCGTGTTGCCGGCGTCCGTGAGCGAGCGGATGATCCGGATCAGCCGGTCCACGTCCCTCGAGTGCAGGCCGACGCTCGGCTCATCGAGGACGAAGAGCGTGTCGACCAGCGAGGTGCCGAGGCAGGAGGTGAGGTTGACCCGCTCGACCTCACCTCCGGAAAGCGTTCGCGAGGTCCGGTCGAGCGTGAGGTAGCCCAGGCCCACCTCGTCGAGGTAGCGCAGCCGGCTCAGGATGGAGTCGAATGCGAGATCGGCGGGCCGCGAGGCGCCCGTGCGGCCCCCGTTTTCCGTCAATAGCGCGAGCAGCCTCGCCGACGGCATCTGGTAGAGGTCGGGGAGCGTGAGGCCGCGCCACTTCCAGCAAAGCGCCTCGGGCTGGAGCCGGCGGCCGCCGCAGGCCGGGCAGGGGTTGTAGGTGCGGTACCTCGCAAGAAAGACCCGCACGTGCATCTTGTACGTGTTTTTTTCCAGCCAGCGGAAGAATCCCTTGATCCCGTACCAGTGGCGCGGCCAGGTCTTTCCGTTTTCCTCGCCGTAGCCCGGCTCCCCGTCGATCACGTAGGCCTGCTGCCCGGGGGTGAGGTCCCCGAACGGGACGTTCGTCGGGATCTTCTGCCGGCGCGCAAACACCCGCAGGTCCTTTTTCGACTCGCCATAGACTTCCCCCTCCCAGCATTTGATCGCGCCGTCGTCGATCGAGAGCGACCGGTCGGGAATCGCCAGCCGGGTGTCGATTTCGATCACGCGGCCGAAACCCCGGCACGTGGGGCAGGCGCCGATGGGGGAATTGAACGAGAACAGGGCGGGCGACGCCGGGCGAAAGGTGCGGCCCGACCCGGGCGAATGAAGTCCGCGGGAATGGTGCCCCGCGGGGTGGAAGCGCTTTTCCCCGGCCTCCTCCTCCTCGGCGAAGAGCCGGAGTTCGCCCCGTCCGAAGTGGAGGGCGGTCTCGGCCGCCTCCATGAACCGCTTCGCATGTTCGGGTCGGATGGCGATTCGATCCTGGACCACGAAAAGGTGGGCGTCCCCGTCGACGGCCAGTTTTCCCCGGGCGGCGGGGAGGTCGTCGATCCGCGCGGCGAGGATCCTTTCCCCGGGGAGCAGGACTCGCGTGTAGCCCTGGCCCTTGAGGTTGCCGAGTATCTCGGGCCATCCGAGGCTCGCCGGCTTTTCGATCCGGAACGCGATGACCAGGGTCCGTCCCGCATTCGCCACGGATGCTTTCTTCCAGATGGACCGGGGATCGTCGCTTTCGACGGCTTCGCCGGTCGCGGGGTCGAAGCACGTTGCCGCGTGGCTGAACCACACCTTGAAGTAGTCCGTCAGCTCCGTCATCGTTCCGACGGTGGAGCGGGAGGTCTTCACGGTGTTCGTCTGCCCGATCGCGATCGAGGGACGGATGTTTTCGATCGAATCCACCCGCGGCTTCGCAAGGAGGTCCAGGAACTGGCGGGTGTAGGCGCTGAACGTCTCGACGTATCTCCGCTGGCCCTCGGCGTGGAGCGTCTCGAAGACAAGCGAACTCTTGCCCGCGCCGCTGAGCCCGGTGACGGCGATGTACCGGCCCAGGGGCAGATCGAGGTCGAAGCCCTTCAGGTTGTTCTGGCGGACGCCGCGGAGGCGGATGAAACCGGGGGAGTTCGGATCGGGCTTGGCCGCCATAACCATCAGGACTTGAGGAGCCGTTGGAATAGGTCTAGGTAGGCGGCGACCTGGCGGGTTGGATCAAAGGTGGCGCGCGCGAAGGCGGCGGCCTCAAGGGAGCGCGCCGCGCGGACCTCGGGCGGCTCGGCGGCGAGGCGCCCCAATGCGAGGCGGAATGCGGCGCGATCGCCGCGCCCGGTGACCCAGCCCGTGCGGTCGGGAACCATGCACTCGGCGACCCCCTGCGCCGCGTAGGCCACCGCCGGAAGGCCGGCGGCCTGCGACTCGATCAGGAAATTCGACAGCGATTCGCTTGCCGACGCATGGACGGCGACATCCGCGGCCTCGTAAAGCCCGCCCGGATCGGATGCAAACCCTGGAAACTTGACGCGGCCGCCGCTCCCGCGCTCGCGCGCGAGCCGGATGCAGGCATTCCGGGTGGGGCCGTCGCCGGCGAGCCATAGCTGCCAATCGAGGCCGGGGGGCAGGCCCGAGGCGATTTCGATCAACTCACGCTGGTTTTTCTCCGGCCGAAACATGGCGACGCAGAGGAGGACGATCGTGCCGGGCGAAGCGCCCGAGGCGCCGCGCAACTCCTCCGCACGTGGGGTCCTTGTTGGCCGGCCGCCGGCGCCGAAGGCGGCTCCCGTGCCAAAGAGCAGCGGGTTGTGGATGACCGAGACTTTGTCGGTGGAAACCCCGAGCCCGGTGACGAGAAAATCTCGGGCCTGGCGGCAATTGGCGATCACATGCCGCGCCGTCCGGACCGAGCGGCGGAACATCCAGGGGAGCGGCTTCCCGGTGCGCATCGTTGCGACGACTGCCGCGGAGGGAAGGGAGCGTTGAATGCCGCCCGCGCGGCAGTTGGCCATGCGCCCGTGGCACAGGATGACATCCGGCGCCAACCTCGCGGCCCGCCGGACCAGGCCGGGCGCAAACCAGTCCAGGCCGGTATCGAAGGGCTGGAGGGCAATGCGCGCCGGTCCGCCCGGCGTCCGGCGGACCAACGGGCCCGCCGGCGGGCCTCCGAGGACGCCCCCCGGCCGGAAAGTCATGAGCGTCACTTCATTTCCGGCGGACGCGAAAGCCTCCGAAAGAAACAGCGACTGGCGCTCGGTGCCTCCGCTTCGCAGGCGGTCCTGGATGACGAGGATTTTCATTGCTCGGGAGCCCGGCGCGGCGAAAGTTGGCTTTGAAATGGCATCTTCCCTCGCTCAACTGCTGGTTCGCTGGCTCGTGCTTGCGATCGGAGTTGCCCTCGCGACCAAGCTCGTGCCGGGCATCTGGTGCGACGATGTGGGCACGCTTTTGATCGTTGCGATCCTGCTGAGCTTTTTCAACAGCTTCCTCAAGCCGCTGCTCGTCCTGTTCACGCTTCCGTTCATCCTTGTGACCATGGGGGTGGGGATCATCGTGATCAACGCATTGCTGTTCCTTCTGGCCGCGCGTCTTGTGAACGGGTTTCACGTCGCGGGCTTCTGGCCGGCCGTCGGCGGCGCGCTGGTCGTCAGCATCACGAATTTCCTTGTGAGCCGCCTGCTTCGCCGGCCGCCCGCCCCTCCGCGCGGCCCGCCCGGCAAGGGCGATGTGATCGACGTTTGACTGTTCTCGACAGCGATTCGCCGAAGGGCCTAATCTGCAAGGATGAAGGTCTATCTCGACGGCAAGTTTGTGGAGGAGGCGGATGCGAAGATATCCGTCTTCGATCACGGGCTTCTTTACGGCGACGGAGTCTTTGAGGGCATCCGCCTCTATTCCGGCAATGTCTTCCGGCTGGAGCAGCATCTGGACCGGCTCGAGAACTCGGCCAAGGCCATCCTTCTCACGATGCCCCTCAAGCGGGCGGAACTCAGCTGGGCGACCTGCGAAACGTGCCGCGTCAACGGGCTTACCGACGCGTACATCCGCCTCGTGGTCACCCGCGGCAAGGGGGATCTCGGCCTTGCTCCGTGGCTTTGCGCGAAGCCCTCGATTTTCATCATCGCGAGCGGGATTTCGCTTTACCCCGCGGAGCAGTATGAAAAGGGGCTGAAGATCGTGACGGTTCCCACCCGCCGGATCGGGCCCGCTGCGCTGCCGTCGACCGTCAAGTCGCTCAATTACCTCAACAACATCCTGGCGAAGATCGAGGCCAGGGAGTTTGGCGCGCAGGAGGGCGTCGTGCTCAACGACCAGGGCTACGTCGCGGAATGCACGGCCGACAACCTCTTCATCGTTCATCGAGGATCCATCCTCACCCCGCCCGCGAGCCAGGGCGCCCTGGAGGGCATCACACGCGGCGCGATCCTGGCCATCGCCGCTGAGCTGGGGATCCCGGCGCGGGAGGCAAACCTGACGCGGTTCGACATCTGGTGCGCGGACGAATGCTTTTTGACGGGAACCGGGGCGGAGGTCATTCCGGTCGTCGGACTTGACGGCCGGGAAATCGGGTCCGGTCGCCCGGGCCCGGTCACCCAGAGGGTTCTCGAGGAGTTCCGCCGGCGCGTCCGGACGGAGGGAACCCGAATTTGACCCGGTTTGTCTATGGGGCTATGATTGCGGGTCAGGTCAGCCGCCAAGCCCTTAAGTTCGGCCTCAGCGTCACGATATCCCAGGTAGGGGCGCCGGAATGTGCCGAGCTGTCTCATTCTGGACGACATAGCGTGCGCACTTGCCAGCGCCGAAGGGCATGGCACATTACGTGCAGTAGGAACGACTAAGAACCAATGAACAACCCGCTCAAATGCGACTTCTGCGAGAAGCCCGCCACGGTGCACCTCACCCAGATCGTCAACAACAAGGTTCATAAGGTCGATCTGTGCGAGGAATGCGCGCAGAAGAAGGGGGTCACCGACCCGACCGGATTCTCGCTGGCGGACCTGCTTGTGAAGCCCTCGCTGAATCCGGAGACCGCGACCCCGGGGGTTCGGTGCGAGCAGTGCGGTTTCACCCAGGCCGATTTCAAGAGACTGGGCCGCCTCGGTTGCCCCGTCTGCTACGAGACATTCAAGGACGTCCTCGGGCCGATGCTCGAGAGCATACACAAGGGCACCACCCACTTGGGGAAGATCCCGCACACCGCCCTCAACCGCAAATCCCTCCACGACCGGCTGAACAAGCTCGAATTGGACCTCAACGAGGCCATCAAAACCGAGCGATATGAGGAGGCGGCCCGTTACCGCGACGAGATCAGCCGCGTCAAGCAGTCCGTTCCCGGGAAGCCGGAGCGCGCATAAATGACCATTTCCTCCCTGCTTTCGTCCGCGTCCGAGCTGACCGACAGCGCGGGCAGCAAGACGGCCATCGTCCTGATGACCCGGGTCCGGCTTGCGCGCAATCTGGCGGGGCAGCCGTTCCCGGGCTGGGCAAAGCCCGCCAAGCGGACCGAGATCATGGAGCAATGCCGGGACGCGGTGGCCGCGCTGGCTCCGTTCAAGCGCGGGCTGAGCCTGACCGTCGGCGAACTCACCGACCTCGAGAAGCAGATCCTCGTCGAACGGCACCTGATCAGCCGCGAGCTGAGCAGCGCGACGCAGGGCAGCGGCGTCGTGATCAGCAAGGACCAGAGTTTCTCCGTGATGGTCAATGAGGAGGACCACCTCCGGATCCAGGTGCTCCGCGCGGGCTTCCAGCTGAAGAAGGCGTGGAATGCGATCGACGACCTGGACACGGCGCTGGAGGAGAAGCTGGATTTCGCGTTCTCTCCGACCCTCGGCTACCTGACGGCCTGCCCGACCAACATCGGCACGGGCCTCCGGGGCTCGGCCATGATGCACCTGCCCGGCCTGGTGATCGCGGGGCAGATGGAGAAGATCGTGCGCTCCGTCAACCAGCTCGGAATGGTGGTCCGGGGCCTCTTTGGCGAGGGCTCGGATGCAAGCGGCAGCATCTTCCAGATTTCCAACCAGATGACCCTCGGAGAGTCGGAGGAGGCCATCATCAAGTCCCTGACCAACGTCCTGCAGTCGATCACCGAGCACGAGCTCAACGCCCGCGAGAAGCTCCTGGAAGCGGACGCCGGAAAGGTGTTCGACAAGATCGGCCGGGCGTACGGAATCCTCCAGAACAGCCACCTGCTGAGCTCGGGCGAGGCCATGAACCTCCTGTCGCTCATCCGCCTCGGCGTCGATCTCGGGGTCTTTCCGGATTCGTGCCGCGCAATCATAGACAGGCTGGTCATCGAGGCCCAGCCCGGCCACCTGCAGTACGCCCAGAAGGGCGAGATCGGGGCCGGCCAGCGCGATTTCATCCGGGCGGCGCGCCTGCGGACGGAATTTGCCAATGTCGCCCATCCGGATTTCATTTGCACAACGCACGGCAAGAACTGACCCCCCGAACCCATTCCCATGTCCCAGGAACCGATGAACAACTTCACGCCGAGAGCCCAGCAGGTTCTCGCGCTGGCCCGGAAGGAAGCCGACCGGTTTCACCACAATTATGTCGGGACGGAGCACATTCTCCTCGGGCTGATCAAGCTTGGGCAGGGGGTGGCCGTGAGCGTCCTGCAGAAGATGGGGCTCGACCTTGAGACCGTCCGATCCGCCGTGGAAAAGCAGGTGGGAATCGGACAGGAGATGAAGAGCCAGGGAAGCATGCCCTTCACCCCGCGGGTGAAGAAGGTGCTGGCCCTGGCCGGCAAGGAGGCGAAGACGCTCAGCCACTCCTATGTCGGGACCGAGCACATCCTGCTCGGCCTCCTTCGCGAAGGGGAGGGGGTGGCGGCGCGCGTCCTCAAGTCGCTCGACGTGGACATCGAGCGCACCCGAAACGAGATCCTTCGGGAGCTCGATCCGCAGTTTTCAGGCGCCGAGGGCGTCGGCGGGGGCGAGGAGCCCGGCGGCGGAGGCCCCGCGCGGGGCGGACCGCCCCCGGAGGACCGCAAGGAGGTCAAGACGCCGGCCCTCAAGGCCTTCGGGCGCGACCTGACGGAACTCGCGCGCAAGGGCGAGATGGACCCGGTGGTCGGGCGCAAGAACGAGATCCGGCGGGTGATCCAGATCCTCTGCCGGAGGACGAAGAACAATCCCGTCCTGATCGGCGAAGCCGGCGTCGGGAAGACGGCGATCGTCGAGGGCCTCGCGCAGGAGATCGCGGCCGGAAACGTTCCCGAGCTTCTGATGGACAAGAAGGTGGTGACCCTCGATCTCGCCCTCATGGTGGCCGGGACGAAGTACCGCGGCCAGTTCGAGGAGCGGATCAAGGCCGTCATGGACGAGATCAAGCGGGCGAAGACCGTCATCCTTTTCATCGACGAGCTGCACACGATCGTCGGCGCGGGCGCGGCCGAAGGGGCCATGGACGCCTCCAACATCTTCAAGCCGGCGCTCTCCCGCGGGGAGCTCCAGTGCGTGGGCGCCACGACGCTGAACGAGTACCGC
Organism: Opitutaceae bacterium; assembly: GCA_050015855.1. GTDB lineage: Bacteria > Verrucomicrobiota > Verrucomicrobiia > Opitutales > Opitutaceae > Palsa-1447. The sequence continues at coordinate 35,800 of JBEKAO010000014.1, forward strand.
AAGTACATCGAGAAGGATTCCGCGCTCGACCGCCGCTTCCAGTCCGTGAAGGTCGAGCCGCCGTCGGTCGAGGACACGATCACGATCCTTCACGGGATCCGCGGCAAGTACGAGGACCACCACAAGGCGACTTTCACCGACAAGGCGCTCGAGTCGGCGGCCAAGCTATCGGACCGCTACATCACCGGCCGTTTCCTCCCGGACAAGGCGATCGACGTCATGGACGAGGCGGGAGCCCGCGCCCGCATCTCGGCGCTCAGCCGGCCCCCGGACATCGAGGCCCTCATGAAGGAGATCGAGGAGGTCTGCACCCTGAAGGAAAAGGCGATCAGCGAGCAGCACTTCGAGGAGGCCGCGAAATTCCGGGACAAGGAGAAGCAGCTCCGGGTGCGCCATGAGCAGACGACCGAGGAGTGGAAGAAGGTCCGCGAGGAGAAGCGCGTCGGCATCGACGAGAACCTGATGATGCAGGTCGTCGCCGACTGGACGGGCATCCCGCTTTCGCGGATGGAGAAGAAGGACAGCGAGAAGCTGCTGGGGCTCGAGGCCGAGATCGAAAAGACGGTCGTCGGCCAGCAGGTGGCCGCGGGCGCCATCGCGCGCGCCCTCAGGCGCTCCCGCGCGGATCTGAAGGATCCGCGGCGGCCGATCGGATCGTTCCTGTTCGTCGGCCCGACGGGTGTCGGCAAGACCGAAACGGCGAAGCAGCTCGCCGCGCAGATGTTCGGCAACCAGGACGCGCTCGTCCAGATCGACATGAGCGAGTACATGGAGAAATTCTCGGTCTCGCGGCTCATCGGCTCGCCCCCGGGATACGTGGGCTACGAGGAGGGCGGCCAGCTGACCGAGTCGGTCCGGCGCAGGCCCTACGCGGTGATCCTGTTCGACGAGGTCGAGAAGGCCCACCCGGACGTGCTCCAGCTCCTCCTTCAGATCCTGGAGGACGGCCGCCTGACCGATTCGCTGGGGCGCACGGTCGATTTCCGCAACACGATCATCATCATGACCTCCAACATCGGGGCGGCGCTTCTGCAGCGCCAGACCTCGATGGGATTCTCCGCGGCCGCATCGAGCTTCAACGACGCCGAGAAGATGCGCGAAAAGGTGCTCGAGGAGGCCAAGCGCGTCTTCAGGCCCGAGTTTTTGAACCGCATCTCCGACATCGTCTTCTTCCGGCCCCTGGACCGGGAGGATCTCGCGAAAATCGTGGAGATCGAGGTCTCGAAATTTGCGAAGCGGCTGGTCGAGCGGAAGATCACGCTCGAGTTCTCCCCGGAGGCGAAGGAGCTTCTGATCGAGAAGGGTTACGACGAGAAATACGGCGCGCGCCCGCTGCGCCGCGCGGTCGAGCACTACCTCGAGGACCCGCTCGCCGAAGCCATCCTCCGCGGCGATGTCAAGGAGGGCGAGCCGGTCGTCGTGAGCCGCGACGGGGACAGGCTGATCTTCATGCAGAAGACGCCGCCCGCGGCGACCGAAGTCACTTCGCCGTAGCAAGTTCGGCCGCGTGCCGGGAGACTGCGCCGATGAACGCCTTCAGCGCCGGATTCTCGATTTCGGCGCCCGAGCGCCAGCCGAAGACCAGGCGGCTTTCGGGGGCCGGGCCGGTGAGCGGCCGGAATACGACGTCGGAGGGAAGGAGCCGCGCCTCGGACGGGCACATGAAGGTGGCCCCCATGCCCGCGCGGACCAGGCCGACGCCGTTCGCGCGCGGCCACACCTCCTCGGCGATGAGGGGCGCGACGCCCGCCTCCGAGAATGCGGCGAGAATCTGATCGTAGAACCCCGGGTTGTGGGAGCGGGGAAACAGGACGAAGGGCGCGCCCGCCAGATCGGCCAAGCGGAGGCTTTTGCGGGCCGCGCACGCGTGGTCCGCGGGCAGCAGGACGCCGTTGCGCTCGCGCAGCATCAGCCGGGTCTGAAGCCCGGGAAACGGCTCGTCGGGGTGGAAGAAGCCGCAGGAGATCTGGCCCGCGGCCAGGGCCTTGAGCTGGGCGGAGGTCGGCGACTCGTTGAGCTCGAGGTGGATCCCCGTGTGCCTGCGGTGAAACTCGCGCAGGATGCGCGGGAGGACGGTCGCCATCGCGAGGCCGGTGAACGCCACTTTCACCAGTCCGACCCGGCCCTCGGCGGCCGCCCGCAATGCGGAGGGCACCGCGTTGAGCGAGCGAAGAAGCGGCTCGACCTGCTGCTCCAGCGCGCGGCCGGCCGGGGTCAGCTCCACGCGCCGGCTGGTCCGCGTGAACAGGGCGACCCCGAGCGCCTTCTCGAATTGGGCGATCTGCCGGCTGAGCGCCGGCTGGGCCACGAGCAGCGCCTCGGCCGCGCGCCGAAAATGAAGCTGGCGGGCGACCTCGTGGAAATAGACGAGGTGGCGGAGCTCGAACGGGAATTGATACTCCCTGGGCATCGCTTTCTTCTAAACAAGTATTTTCCAGGCAATGCAATAGCTGTTATCGTCCCGCCTTTGAAGAGCGCAGCCCGGTTTTCACCCGCCCATATTCCCCATGCCAAAGACCCTTTTTGACAAAGTCTGGAACGCCCACGCCGTCCGCGACCTCGCGAACGGCCAGACCCAGCTTCTGGTCGGCACCCACCTGATCCACGAGGTCACGAGCCCGCAGGCCTTCGGCATGCTCCGCGACCTGGGCCTGAAGGTCGCCATGCCGCACCGCACGTTCGCGACCGTCGACCATATCGTTCCCACCGACCGGTTCAGCGAGCCGTTCGCCGATCCGCTGGCCGACGCGATGATCAAGGATTTGAGGCGCAATTGCGCCGAGTTCGGGCTCACCTTCTTCGACCGCGGCACGGGCAAGCAGGGAATCGTCCACATCGTGGGCCCGGAGCAGGGGATCACCCAGCCGGGGACGACGATCGCCTGCGGCGATTCGCACACGAGCACCCACGGCGCCTTTGGCGCGATCGCATTCGGGATCGGGACGACCCAGATCCGCGACGTGCTGGCGACCCAGACGATGGCGCTTGGCCGGCTGAAGGTCCGCCGGATCAATGTGACCGGGAAATTGCGTCCGGGAGTGTACGCAAAGGACGTCATCCTCCACATCATCCGGACCCTCGGTGTCAACGGCGGCACGGGCTTCGCGTACGAGTACGGCGGCGAGGTCTTTGACCGCTTCACGATGGAGGAGCGGATGACGGTGTGCAACATGTCGATCGAGGGCGGGGCCCGCGCCGGGTACGTCAACCCGGACGAAACGACCTACGCCTACCTGAAGGGGCGCCCGTATTCCCCGAAGGGCGCCGCCTGGGACGAAGCCGTGGCCCGCTGGAAGGCCGTGGCGAGCGACCCCGGATGCGCCTATGACAGCGTCGTCACCCTCGATGCCGGGGACATTGCCCCGACGGTGACCTGGGGAATCAATCCCGGGCAGGGCATCGCGATCACCGAGCGCATTCCCGACCCGGCGAAGGCCGCGTCGGTGGACGAGAAGGCCTCGATCGAGGAGGCGCTCGCCTACATGAAGCTGACTCCCGGGGCCGCGATCAAGGGAACCCGGATCGATGTCGCATTCCTGGGATCGTGCACGAACGGGAGGCTCAGCGATTTCCAGGAGGTCGCCCGGCACATCAAGGGGCGCCGCGTCGCCGCGGGCGTCAAGGCGATCGCCGTTCCCGGCTCGCAGGGCGTCGGCCGGCTCTGCGCGGAGCTGGGCATCGACAGGGTGTTCCGCGACGCGGGATTCGAATGGCGGGAGGCGGGCTGCTCGATGTGCCTGGCCATGAACCCCGACAAGCTCGTCGGCGAGCAGCTCTGCGCCAGCTCGTCGAACCGCAATTTCAAGGGCCGGCAGGGGAGCCCCACCGGCCGGACAATCCTCATGAGCCCGCTCATGGTGGCCGCGGCTGCGGTGACCGGTTCGGTCGCCGACGCCCGCGAAGTGTTCGAAATGAAAACCCGCTGATCTCACCCAAATGGCCCTTCCAAAGATAACCCAAATAGCCGGGCGCGCCGTGGCCGTGCCCGGAAACGACATCGACACGGACCGCATCATACCGGCCCGTTTCATGAAATGCGTGACTTTCGACGGGCTGGGGGAGTTCCTCTTTTACGACGTCAGAAAGAACGCCGATGGATCGAACAAGCCCCATCCCCTGAACGATCCCCGGTTCGCGGGGGCGAGCATCCTTCTTTCCGGCGCCAATTTTGGCTGCGGGTCGTCGCGGGAGCATGCGCCCCAGGCCCTTCAGAAGTTCGGGTTCAAGGCCGTTGTCGCCGAGGGTTTTGCCGAAATCTTCTTCGGCAATTGCACGACCCTGGGTGTTCCCTGCCTGACCGCCAGCCGGGAGGACATCGCGGCCATCGCCTCGGCGGTCGAGGCGGATCCCGGGCTTGAGGTCACGTTGGATGTCGCCGGGCAGGAGATCCGGTTCGGCCGCCGCTCGGTCCGGGCCGGCATCCGCGAGGCGGCCCGCGACGCCCTGGTCAACGGACGCTGGGATCCCATCGGCGAGCTGCTCGAGGGCCTGCCGGGGGCCCGGGACCGGGCCTCCCAATTGGCGTATATGCGCCTTTGACGCCTTTTGGGGCTTGGCGAGCGGCAATTATTGCCAAGAATGGTTGAACCTTTTGCCTCTTAGGGCGTCACAGTCAGGCACAACCCTACCATTCCCATTCCATGCTCTTAGCCCTCGTCGACTGGGGTCGAGTCATCAAGGAAGCCGGATTTCTGGCCTATCCGCTCGGTCTCTGCTCGTTTGCCTCCGTCTTCATCATCTGCGAGCGCACCTTCGCCCTGCGCGACGCCTCGATTCTACCCAATGACCTCGCGGAGGCCGTCCTCCAGGGCAAGCCGGTGACCGGCGGCAGCCATTCCGCCCTGAGCCGGATCATCGCGTTCGTCGAGCGCCACCCGGGCGATGCCGAAGGCGCAAAGGCGTACGCCCGGCTCGAATTCATGCGAATGGAGCGGGGCGTCAGCTATCTGGACACGATCTATACGGGCGCCCCGCTGCTCGGCCTCATCGGAACCGTCTCGGGCCTGCTGATGGCATTCAACGTCATCGATCCGGAGACGGGGATGCCCGATCCGGTGAGATTCACGGAGAGCGTCGGCTACGCCCTTTCCGCGACGCTCATCGGGCTTTGCGTCGCCGTCATCGCCCTGGCCGGAAACGGCTTCCTCGGCAGGAAGATCGATCACCACGCCGCCCGCCTCGACGTGCTCCTCGAGCGCATTCTCGCCCGTTCCGCCCCCAAGCCGGAGACCTCGGACGTGCCCGCCAAATGAGCGGCAGCCTCAGGATCAAGAGAAAGCGCCGGCCCGAGCTGCCGCTGGTGCCGCTGATCGACGTGCTCGTGATGCTCGTCCTCTTCGCGTTCGTCACGATGCGTTTCAACGTGAGCCAGATCCGGAACATCGTGCTGCCGAAGATATCGACGGCGGGCAAGAACACGCTGACAAACAGCGTGACGATCTCGATCGAGAGCGACGGAAGCGTAATCTTCAACGGCCACCCCGTGACGGACGAGGAATTGATCTCCCAGCTCAACCAGGTGCAGGCCCTCGGCAAGGACATACCCATCCTGATCAAGGCCGATGAAGCCACCCAGCTCAAGAAGCTCGCGTTCGTCTGGGACGCGTGCCGGCAGGCGGGCATGGGCAACAATGTCCATATTCAAACGCGATAGGCCTCCGGCATGTACATAGTCATCACCGGCGTCACCCGGGGCCTCGGTCGGGCCCTCGCCGATTGGTACATTGCCAACGGCCATACGGTGGCGGGGTGCGGCCGCAGCGGGCAGGTCATCTTCGATCTGCGCTTCGCGCATTCCGAACCGCACCTGTTCGAGGTGCTCGATGTGACCCAGCCGGTCAAGGTCGGAATCTGGGCCGAACGGGTCCTCGCGAACGGCGCGCCCGACATCCTGATCAATAACGCAGGCCTGATGAATGATCCGGCGCCGCTCTGGCTCGTGCCGGCGGAGAAATTCGCGCAGGTCATCAACGTCAATGTGATCGGCGTCGCCAACGTGATCCGGGCGCTGGCGCCCGCAATGATCGAGCGGAAGAAGGGGGTGATCGTGAACTTCAGCTCCGGGTGGGGGCGCAGCGTTTCGCCGGAGGTCGCCCCCTATTGCGCCTCGAAATGGGCGATCGAGGGGCTCACCAAGGCCCTGGCTGCGGAGCTGCCCGACGGGATGGCCGCGGTGCCCCTCAATCCGGGCGTCATCGACACCGACATGCTCCGCAAATGCTGGGGGGACGGCGCGTCCACTTATCCAAAGGCCTCGAAATGGGCCGAAACGGCCGCGCCCTTCATCCTGGGCCTGGGCCCAAGGCACAACGGAAAGTCGATGAGCGTCGGCGGATTCGAGGACTAGCCGACGTTCAGGGCATTAAAACGTGCGGCTCGACGTCCGCATCGTAATCGACTCCCGGGAGCCCGAATCCGAACAGCTTCAGGAAGTCGGACTGGAAACCGGCGACATCCGTCAGTTCGCCGACATTCTCGGTGGAAACGACCGGCCAGATCCGGGCGACGGCAGCCTGGATTTCGGGCCGCGTCTCCCAATCGTCGATTCGAATCCGGCCGCCGGAATCGAGGGCGGGCCCGCCCGGCGCATAGAGCTGCGTGGCAAAAAGGCGTCTCATCTGCTCGATGCAGCCTTCGTGCAACTTTTTATCCTTCATTATCTTGTACAGAATGGAGATATAGAGCGGGACGACCGGTATCGCGGCGCTTGCCTGGGTGACCAGCGCCTTGTTCACCGAGATGAATGCCCGTCCGCCCGTCCGCCGGAGGCGTCCGTCGATCGCCCGGGCCGCCCGCTCCAGGTCGTTCTTGGCGAGGCCGATGGTCCCGTTCTTGTAGATCGGCCAGGTGACTTCGGGCCCGATATAGGAATAAGTGACGGAGCGGGCGCCGGGCGCCAGCAGTCCCTGGTCCGCCAGGACCTGGATCCACATTTCCCAGTCCTCGCCGCCCATGACGGCGACCGTGTCGGCGATCTCCTGCTCGGTTGCCGGATCGATGGTGATCGTGCTCACGACGCCGGAATCGGTGTCGAGCGTCTTGTTCACGTAGGGGGCGCCGACCGGCTTCAGGACCGATTTGTGCGTCACGCCGGTCTTGGGGTGGATCCTTCGGGGCGATGCCAGGCTGTAGACCACAAGATCCACGGTTCCCAGGTCCCGCCGGATGAGTTCGACGGTCTGGCGCTTGATTTCATCGGAGAACGCGTCGCCGTTGAGGTTTTGGGCGTAAAGGCCCGCGGCGCGGGCTGCCCGGGTGAATGCGATCGAGTTGTACCACCCGGGGGTGGCGGGCCGTCCGTCCTCGGAGGGGCGCTCATAGAATACCCCGATCGTCGAGGCCCCGGACCCGAATGCGGCGGTGACGCGCGAGGCAAGGCCGTAACCGGTGGAGGCACCGATCACGAGGACCCTCTTGGGGCCTCCCCCGATCGGCGCCTGGCCCTTGACATGCCCGATCCATTCCCGCACGTGGGCATCACAGCCGACCGGATGCGCGGTAACGCAGACGAATCCCCGGACCTTGGGTTTGATGATCATGCCCGGCAAAGTCTTGTGTCGCTCCAAGCCGTGGCAAGAGGCAATTATTTGCCCGCATTACCGTATCGCCAACGCGATCAGGCCGAGGATGATGATCAGCGCTAGAATGCTCAGAATCCTTTTTTCCAACCTTGTGACTTGCATGGGCATGGCGGCGGAATTCGAACCATTATGGCAAGACGGCTGATCATAACCGCCTATCCCGATTTCGGGTTTTTTTCATTCGCGCGGTGCGCGTCCACCCTTGCGTTCCAGATGCAGGCGGTCGCGGTCGGATGGCAGGTCTACGCTTTGACGCACAGCACCTTCGCCCTTGGGATGATCGGTTTGTCGCAGTTTCTGCCGATGTTCCTCTGCACCCTTCCGGCCGGGCATCTCGCCGACCACCGGGACCGGCGGACGATTTCGAGCCTCATGATCGGCGCGCAGGGGCTTGCGATCGCCTTTCTCGCTTTTGGCAGCTTCGGCGGGTGGCTGCGGACCCCGATCCTGTTCGCGGCGGTGGCCGCGATCGGGGCGGCGCGCGCCTTCGAGCGCCCCGCCACGCAGGCGCTCGTGGCCGCCCTCGTGCCCGCGGCCGAGCTTTCGGAGGCGGTTGCGTGGGCCTCCGGGATTTTTGAGTTCTCGACCATCGTGGGCCCCACTTTGGGGGGATTCCTTTACGCCTGGAACCCATCCATCTGCTATGCAACCGCCGCGGCGCTCGCATTCGCGGGCGCGGGCCTCCTGCGCTTCATCCCCCCCAGCCGGGCCGGGCAATCCCGGCCGCCCGCGACCCTCGCGTCGCTCTTCTCGGGCATTCACTACATTCGGAGGCACCCGGTCATTCTCGGGAGCATTTCCCTGGACCTTTTCGCCGTCCTCCTGGGCGGCGCCACGGCGCTGTTGCCGGCGTATGCAAGGGACATCCTCGGCGTGGGCGCCCGGGGATTGGGCGCCTTGCGCGCGGCCCCGGCCATTGGCGCCCTGGCAATGACCAGTTTGCTCGTCCAACGGCCCATTCAGCGGCGCGCAGGCCGCAAGATGATGGCCGCAGTGTTTGCCTTCGGCGCCGCCACGGTCGTATTCGGCCTCTCTCGCTCCTTCGCGCTATCGTTCGGGGCCCTGGTTGCGCTGGGCGCCGCGGACATCATCAGCGTCGTGATCCGCGGCTCCCTGGTCCAGCTGCAGACCCCCGATGAGATGCGCGGCCGGGTCGGCGCCGTAAACGGCCTTTTCATCGGAACCTCCAACCAGCTCGGGGAATTCGAATCCGGCGTCACCGCCGCCTGGTGGGGCACCGTGCCCGCCACGGTCATCGGCGGCATCGGCACCCTCATTGTGGGGTTGGTGTGGATGCGGGCCTTCCCCGACCTCCTCGCCTTCGACCGCCTCGACAATGGGACTCCCCCGGCGCCCGAAGGGCCCGGTTAGGGCTTCAGCACGGTCGCGCCCTGGCCCGGGCGGGAGACGAACATCGTGGGGGTGATTCCCGTCTTCGCCTTATAGCCGGCCTCCAGGGTCTTCATGACGGAGTCCACCGCGTCGGTCTTCACGAGCGCCACGGCGCACCCGCCGAATCCGCCGCCCGTCATGCGGCAGCCGAAGACCCCGCCGGACGGGCCGATCGACCGGGCGATATCGACGACGGCGTCCAGCTCCGAGCAGCTGACCTCGTAGTCGTCCCTGAGGGAAGCGTGGCTGGAGTACATGGCCTCGCCGGCCCGGGTCCAGTCGCTCCGCCGGAAGGCGGCCGCGGCCAGCGGGGTGCGGGCGATTTCGCCGATGACGTGCCGTGCGCGGCGATAGACGACCTCTTCCAGCTTGCCGCGGTTCCGCTCCAGCAGCTCGGGCGAGGCGTCGCGGAGCGAAGGCACGCCGAGCGCGCGGGCTGCGGACTCGCACTGCCTGCGGCGGGTGGGGTATTCGCTGCCGGTCAACTCATGCTTGACGTTCGTGTTGGTGATGAGAATCGCCATCGACCTGTCGGTGAACGGCACGAGTTCCGTCTGCCGCGACCTGCAGTCGAGCAGAAGCACGTGGTCCTTCCGGCCGAGGACGGAGATGAACTGGTCCATGATCCCGCAGGGCATTCCGGCGTAGTCATGCTCGGCCTTCTGGCAGAGGAGGGCCTTTTCCACGGGTTCGAGTTCGCGGCGCGTGACCGCCTCAAGCAATGTGGCGGTTGCGACTTCGAGCGAGGCGCTGCTGGAGAGTCCGCCTCCCAGCGGCACCGAGGAGTTTATGAGGGCGTCGAATCCGGCCGGAACGATCCCGCGCGCGAGGAATCCGGCGATGACGCCCGCGGGATAGTTGCTCCAGGCGCCCCTGGGGCCGGGCTCTGGCGGCTTGCCGAGGCCGATGACCGCGACGCCCTGGCCCGCGGCGCTCCGAAGGGTGATCCGGGGCTGGTTGTTCGGCGCCGCGGCGATGACCGTGTAGCGCTCGATCGCCATCGGGAAAACGAAACCGTCGTTGTAATCGGTGTGCTCGCCGATGATGTTGACGCGGCCGGGGGCGGCCGCGATCCACTCGGGCCCGCGGCCGAAGGCCCTGGCGAATTCCGCTTCGGTTTGCCCGGCAAGTCCCTGGAGGCTCACGGGGGGGCTATTTCGGACCCGGAGAACCGGGGTCGTTCTTGCCTCGCTTCGCCATCAGGAGCATGAAGCCGCCGAAGAGGAGCAGGACGATGCCCCAAATGAGGTTGATGTTGATGCCGAGCGAACGATGGTACATCTCGGCGTCGCCCCTGGTGGCAAAGCCGTAGATCGTCATCAGCAGCCCGACGAGCGAAAACATGAGGCCGATCGGCCAGCGGATGTCGAGACCCATGGGTGGTTCCTTTCTATCTGACGAGGTAGTTTAGAAAAACGCACGCGGCCAGAAGCACCGTGCCCAGGACTGCCGGGCGCTGGTACCAGGGGGTTCCTTCGTCCCTGATCTTGGGCGTCAGCGAATAGACAAGGCCCTTCAGATCCTCATCGGACTTGGTGCGCCGGGTCGACAGCGAGATGCCCGCCGTCAGGCTCAGGCATACGAGGAAGGCGAAGATCGCCAGCCAGAAGTTCTGCGCCATCTCGCTCGGGAAGGTGTGGAGGACTCCGAGATAGCCGCCCTTCATTCCGGGGGCGTTGCCCTGGGAGATTGTCAGGGCGTGCACCACCGCGGAGGTGGCCGTGCCGAGGATCAGGCCGAGGAAGGCGCCCGTGCCCGTGGTGCGCTTCCAGAACATGCCGAGGACGAATGTGGCGAAAAGCGGTGCGTTCACGAAGGCAAACACAAGCTGGATGATGTCCATCGCATTGTTGTACATCGACGCGAAGTACGCGCAGGCGATGCTGAGGAGGATGCCCACCACGGTCATGGCCTGGCCCATTCGCATGTAGTGCTCGTCGGTCTTGTTCGGCGCGAAATAAGCCTGGTAAAGGTCGTAGGTCCACACGGTGTTGAACGCGGTCACGTTGCCGGCCATGCCCGACATGAACGAGGCGAGGAGGCCCGTGAGGGCCAGCCCGAGAAGGCCCGGCGGGCAGTAGCGCTTTACGAGCGAAAGAATCGTGCCGTCATAGTCGTACTCCGCCACGGCGTTCCAAAGGCGGTCCTGGAATGCGGCCGGGGAGAGCGGCGCCGCGGCGTAGTCCCTGATGAGGGCGGCGACCTTGGCCGGGTCCATCTTCTTGCCGACGGCCGCGCTCACGTCGTTGAACGCCTGGTCGGAGGGGGCGTTGGCATCGGCTGCGACGACCGCCATGGCCCTGGCATAGACCGCGTTGTCGAGGATCGGCGCCGGGATTCGATAGCCCTTGCCGGGAATTGTCATCAGCGCCACGGCGATCATTCCGGGCAGGATGACGAGGGCGGGCAGCAGCATCTTCGGCACCGAGGCGACGAGCGGGGTGTTTCGCGCGGCGGTCATGTTTCGCGCGGCCATTGCGCGCTGAATGACAAGGAAGTTCGTGCACCAGTAGCCGAACGAGAGAACGAAGCCGAGGCCGAAGACCATGGCGAACCAGTCGACGCCCATCGGATTGTAGGCCGGGCCGGCCAGGAGGGGCTTCCACACGCTGGTCCATGCGTCGGATCGATAGGTGATGCCGGCCTCCCTGAGGTGGAGCGTCGCGGGATGGGCGGCGATGCCCTTGAGCAGCTCGGTCATCTTGTTGTAACCGCCCACGTCCTTGAGGCCGAGGTAGACGACGGGCGCGAAGCCGAGCACGATCATGAAAAACTGCAGCACCTCCGTGTAGATGGCCGACGTGAGCCCTCCCTTGAGCACGTAGATGAGCACGACTGCCGAGCAGATCCAGAGGCTCGCATTGTAATTCCAGCCGAGCAGGAGGTGGAGGAGCTTCGCCAGCGCATTCATCGAGATGCCGGAGGCGAACACCGTCATCACCGCGAAGGAGATCGAGTTGAGCGTGCGCACGCGCTCGTCGAACCGCATCTTGAGGTATTCGGGCACGGAGCGCGCCTTCGAGCCGTAGTAGAACGGCATCATGAAAACGGAGAGAAACACCATCGCCGGGATTGCGCCGAGCCAGTAGAAGTTTGCCTGGATGATTCCGTATTTGGCGCCGCTGGCCGCCATTCCCACGAGCTCGAGCGCGCCCAGGTTCGCCGACATGAAGGCCAGGCCCGTGACCCAGGTCGGAAGCGAGCGGCCGGACGTCAGGAAGTCCGACGAGCTCTTCATGTACTTCTTGAGGGCGAAGCCGATGCCGACGACAAAACCCGTGTAGGTCAGCAGGATGAGGTAATCGAGCCAGGTGAGGGCGACTTGCATAACTCGCTTGGGATTTTGGGGTCTGGAATGGCGCTGCGGCGGCTGGCGTTGCGCGGGATTTCGGGGGCCGCAAAAGAAAAAGGGTGTGAGGGGACCCCGGAGGAATCAAGCACCAACGGCCGGCTTGGCCTTGATGCGGCGGCGCCGCGGCTTTCGGGGATCCGCCGGCCGGCGGGCCCCGCGCTCGCGCCTCAGGCGGGAGAAAAGGAGAAGGGCGTTGATGAGCCCGTCGATCTCCCTGGCGCCGGCATTGATCAGCTCGAAATAGCGCCGCACCTCGGCCGGCAGATCCCGCATGTGGTGATCGCGAAGGATCTCGATGAAACCGCTGATGGTGCGCAGGGGCGTGCGCAGGTCGTGCGCGACCGATTTTGAGAACGCCTCCAAATCCCTGTTGGCGGCCTCGAGCCTTGCGGCAAGGAATTCCGCCTGCCGTTCCAACCGGGAAATCCTCCTGCGCATCCGTTGCGCGGCGAGCGCGGGCGGAAGCCTCTCGCCGCGGCTTCGCGCGGCTTTTTTTGGTGAGTCGGGACTTCGCATTCGTGATGGGCCGACCGGCCGCCCGCCGCTACAGTCCGCGCTGGCGGTCCTCCCAGAGCACGGCATCGCGCCTGAGCGCGCTCGCGTTTTCAAGGCCCAGCTTGTCCTTGATTCGCGCCTCATAGGAACCGACCGTCTTCGCGCTGACGCGGATGAGGGCGGCGATCTCCTTCGCGCTGCGCCCCTGCCCCAGAAGCTGGAAGACTTCCAGTTCGCGGTCGCTGAGCAGCTCGTCCGGCGATCGCCCGCCGGGCGCAGACCCGCCGAACATTTTCCCCGCCAATTGAGCCGTTAAGACGGGGCTGGCGTAAAATTTCCCCTCGAGGACCGCCCGGATGGCCTCGATGATCCTGGGCCCCGGGTCGCGCTTGACCGCGTAGCCATGCGCCCCGGCCCTGAACGCGCGCACCGCGACGGCGGCGTCGTCGTGGGTGGTCAGAACGAGCAGCCGCACCGCGGGAAACCGGGCCCGCAGATCCTTGATCAATTCCAGTCCCGATCCCCGCGGCAATGTCAGATCCACGATCATGATGTCGGGGCGGGCAACGGCCACCATGGCGAGCGCGTCGGCCGACTCCTCCGCCTGCCCGCAGATCACGAGGTCCGATTCGAGGGCGATCATGCTCGCAAGCCACTCTCTCACCAGCGGATGGTCGTCCACCAGGAACACGCGCGCCCGCGCGGGCTTGGGCGGAGCCATCGTTCCAGTGTGTGCAAGCGAGGTCTTCACGCGCGTCTTCATTCTGCCGTCCACTGCTTTCATGGCGATGGAAAAAGCCCGCGGCTAGCGGCCGCGCAGCCGGTTCCAGTACTAGCGCGCGCGGAAAAACGCCAGCCGGCCCGTTGAGAAAAGCCCGCCGGGCGAGCCCAGGCGGTCGCCGCCGACGCGATAGAGCAGGGACTGGGACCAGCCGCGATTCATCGCTCCGCCGATCCGGAATGCGTGCCGATAATGCTCCCTGACCTTGCGCAATGCCGCCGGGGAAAAGCGGCCAAAGGGAAAGACAAAGCTGTCCACCGGCTGGCCCAGCCGGCCCGACAACTCCTCCCGCGGAAACGAAATCTCGGCGTCCAGATCGGCGCCCATGCGGTCGAGCCGGGTATGGGACAGGCCGTGCGCGGCGATGACGACACGGCCGCTGGACGCCAAGGCCTCAAGCTCCGCCCACGTGCAATGGCGGTTGCAGCCCGACTTCGAGCGCCCGTTTTCGCCGCCGGCGCGGGCCCGGGCGACGTCCGGCCATTCGGCCTTTTCGCCGATGAGGGCGGGCGGCACGGCGAGCACGGCCCGGAGATTGTGCTTTTGCAGCAGGGGAAAGACGGCCGAGTGAAAGTCGGAATAGGCGTCGTCAAAGGTCAGGCAGACATTGAGCCGCGGGCCTGGCAGCGGCTCGCCGGGCACCACACAAACGCAATGCCGGGCGAGATATCCAAAATGGGCGTCGAGCATCGACGGCGAATTGCCGTCCGGGCCCGCTTGAACCCGGTGATACATCACCACTAATAGGCTCAGCGGCACAGGGCGATGTTGGCTTCGTCCAAAAGTAAATACTTCCAGAATACGGTCTGCGCCTTGTAGGCGCTGATGATTAGGCCCTCGCGCCCCTGAAGGCACCCGCGCTGGAGGCAGTAGCTCTTGAGGAAAGCCCAAACGCTGCGGGTTACGGCCTTGGCCGGGCTTGAACGCCTGCTCCCGGCGTTCTGCTCGGCAAAAAGCCGGCTGTAGAAATGCATCTTGCGCAGGAAATCGTCGAGGGAGCAGTAGGAGTAATGCCTGACCGGATTGCGGAGCCGCACGCGCCGGAGGCCGTCGGTCTGGACCCGCTCGTGAATCTCGCTCGCGCAGAAGTTGGTCGCAGTGCGGTTGAACAGCCGCTCATGGCGGTCGGGGTACCAGCCGCACGAGGTGATCAGCCGGCCGCCGAAGAAATTATGGAACGGCACCGAGTACACGGTGTTGGGATCCAGGCGCATCCCCGAAATCTCCTCCGCCAGCTCTGCCGAGACGATCTCATCGCTGTCGATCGAGAGAATCCAGTCGTTGCGCGCGAGCGCCACGGCCCGGCCGTGCGCCCGGCCGAAGCCCGGAAACGGCCCGTCCAGGCGGTGCACCGCGACGTTTGCGTGCCGCCTTGCGATCTCGATCGTCCCGTCGGTCGATCCGGTGTCGAGCACGACCACCTCATCGCACCAGGCAAGCGCACCGATCACCTCCTCAAGCCGGGCGGCGCTGTCCCTGGTCAAGAGCGTCGCGCTGATCCTGGCTGTCCGGGAGCGGAGCCCCGCGAAAGGGTGGCCGGCGGTCGCCGGCCTTTCGGGAGAGATCAGAAAGTTCCGGGGTACCGCCGTCGATTGCAGCGACAGCGAGGGGGGCATGCTCCATCCTACCAGCCAGGGGGCTGCCGTGTCTGTGGGCTCGTTCCGTATAATCATGTGGGGAAATTCCCTACAAATGTCCTCGACGCGATGCCCCGATCCGCCCGAGATTCAGGGCGCCCGCCCATGAACAAACCCTCCTTTGCCGCCAAGTGATGCGGGAGCGCGCCTTCATCATCCACGGTTATCTGGGCTATCCGGGGGAGGCGTGGCTTCCCTGGCTCAAGGCCATGCTGGAGAAGCGCGGTTACCAGGTCTGCCTGCCGGCCATGCCCCATCCGGACCGGCCGGTCATTCGCGAATGGATTGACTTCATCGGGAAATTGGTCGGCGAGCCGGACGCAAAAACCGTGATGATTGCGCACAGCCTCGGCTGCGCGGCCGTCCTTCATTATCTCGAGACGCTCGGCAGGAACGGAAAGTCGGTGGGGAAGACCGTGCTGGTGGCGGGACGGTTTCCGACGGGGATGTCGCCGGAGGAGGCCGGCAACAGGACCAGGGGAGACGAGGCATTGAAGCCCTGGCTGACCGCCGGTGTGGATCCCAAAAGCGTCGGATTGGCGGCGGGAAGATGCACGGTCATCCTTTCCGACGACGATCCCTACATTCCGATCGATGAAGCGAGAATCAGCTTTCAGGGTGTCCTTCCCGTCAAAATCGTCATCGAGCACGGCAAGGGACATTTCAATGAGGACGACAGCATCACCGAGCTCCCATCGGCGCTGGAAGCGGTGGTATCCTGAATCCGATGATCGAAGCCGCTTTACTTAAAATCATAAGATTTGGTACGATAATATTTTACAGATGAAGCTCTACTTCATGGGGATCTGCGGCACGGCGATGGGCAACTCGGCCCTGCTCCTTCGCTCGGCCGGCCACGAGGTTCTAGGCGCGGATGCCGGAGTTTATCCGCCGATGAGCACGGTCCTTGCGGAGGCGGGAATCGCCGTGCACGAGGGGTACGATCCGGATCGGCTGAAGGCGCTTGGACCGGACCTCGTCGTCGTGGGCAATGCAATGTCGCGGGGCAATCCGGAGGTCGAGTGGCTGCTCGATTCGCGCGCCATCCCGTTCCGCTCCCTGCCCGAGACCCTGGGCGAATTCGTGTTGAAAAGGCGGAGCAACATCGTCGTTTGCGGAACCCACGGGAAAACGACGGCGACCGCGATCACGGCGTTCCTCCTTCGGGAGAATGGGCGCGACCCGGGATATCTGATCGGCGGCGCGCCTGTCGATCCCCCCGGGGGAGGCCGCCTCGGCGCCGCCTCCGATCCGTTCGTCATCGAGGGCGACGAGTACGACAGCGCCTTTTTCGACAAGCGCAGCAAGTTCATCCATTACGCCCCCCGCATCGCGGTCCTGAACAATCTCGAGTTCGACCACGCCGACATCTTCCGCGACCTGGCCGACGTGCAGCGCGCGTTCAGGCATTTGACCCGCATCGTGCCCGGAAGCGGCTGCATCGTGCTCAACGGGGACGACGGGAACATTGCGGCGCTCGGGGCCATGGACTGGACCCGGGTCGTCCGGGTGGGGCTCGGAGGGGGCAATGACGCGCAAATCGCGGGCTTCGAGGAATCGCCCGAGGGATCCCGGTTCAAGCTGACGTGGAAGGGACGGGAGTGGGCGGATGTGCGCTGGAGGCTGCCGGGTCTGTACAATGCTCGAAACGCCGCGGTCGCCGCCGTGGCCGCCGGGCTTGCGCTTTACCCAGGCGAACCGAACAGGCTCGATATATCCGCCCTGGCGCGTTTCCGCGGAGTCAGGCGCAGGCAGGAGGTCCGGGCCGGCGCCCGGGGCCTGACCGTGATCGAGGACTTCGGGCATCATCCGACGGCGCTTCGCGAAACGCTCCGGTCGTTTCGGGCGCGTCATCCCGGCGCGCGCCTGACGGCGGTGTTCGAGCCGCGGAGCAACACCGCGCGGACGAAGGCGCTGCAGGCCGGTTTCCAGGATGCGCTCGCCGAGGCGGACGAGGTCTACCTCGGCCCGGTGAGCCGCGCCGAAAGGCTTCGGGAGGAGGAGCGATTCGACGGCCCGGCGGTCGCCCGTGCGCTCGGGGAAAAGGGCCGCATCGCCCGGTCGTTCGATACCAGCGCGGCTTTGCTCGAGAGCCTTTCGCTCGCGACGCTTTCCCGGCGCGGGCCGGAGCGGGTCGTCGTGTTTTTCAGCAACGGGAGCTTCGACGGGATCATCGGCCGCTACGCGGCCGAGGTGGCGCGGGGCTAGCTCGCCATCTTCGCCGTCTTCAGCTCGGACGGCTCCTCGCCCTCCGGCAGGGCGAGCAGGTCGTAATCCCGGGATCGGGTGATCGTGACGCTGGAGAATTCCCCGACGGGCAGCCCCCGCGGAACATAGACCCGCCCGTCGATATCCGGCGCGTCGGCCTCGCTGCGCGCGACGCCCGGCTCCTCCACAAGCACCCGGAGCGTCCGCCCGACCTCGCGGGCGCTCACCGCGGCCGCAATCTCCTTCTGGAGGGCCATGAGGCGGCGCCACCGAAGCTCCTTTTCGCGGGCCGATACCTGGCCGGGCATCTTCGCCGCCCGCGTTCCCTCCTCCTGGGAGTACCGGAACACGCCCAGGCGCTCGAACTTCGTTTCCGCGATAAAGGAATAGAGTTCATCGACATCGGCCTCCGTCTCCCCCGGAAAGCCGACGATGAACGTTGTGCGCAGGGCGATGCCGGGTATTCCCGCGCGGATCCTGCGCACCAGATTCCGGATGTAGTCCCCGCCGGTCTCCCGCTGCATGGCCGACAGCATCCGCTCGCTGATGTGCTGCAGCGGCATGTCCACGTAGCGCGCGACCTTTTCGCACCGGGCGATCGTCCGGATGAGCTCCTCGCTCCAGTGCGCGGGGTGGGTGTACAGGAGGCGGATCCAGAAGTCGCCCGGGATCGAATTGAGCTCGCGCAGGAGGGTGGTGAGGGCCGCTCCGCGGGAGGAATCGACGGGGGTTTTCGGGTTCGGGCGCTGATCCCACGTGTCCATCCCGAAGAAGGTGGTGTCCTGGGATATGAGGTTCAGCTCCCGCACGCCCTCGGCCACGAGCCGGCGCGCCTCCGCGACGACGCTTTCGACGGTTCGGCTGCGATGGCGCCCGCGTATCTGGGGAATGATGCAGAAAGTGCAGGGATGGTTGCAGCCCTCGGCGATCTTGACGTAGGCGGTGTGCCTCGGAGTGAGGCGGAAGCGCGGGGTGTCGTAGTCCGGGATGTACGTCGAGCGCGGGGTGACGAAGCTTGCGGGCCCGCCGCCTTCCGGCCGGGCGCCCGCGGCCCCGCCTTTTTCTCCCCGGGCGAGAATCTGCCCGATGATCGGCGCTATCTGGGTCACCTGGTCGAGGCCGATGAAGGCGTCCACCTCGGGAAGCTCGCCGGGCAGGTCCTTCGCAAATCGCTGCGACATGCAGCCGGCGACGATCAGCTTCTGCCCGCGGCGGCGCTTGCGCATCCCCCGGCCCTCGTGGGCCCGGAGAATGTGGCCGATCGACTCCTCCTTTGAGGAATCGATGAACGAGCAGGTATTGATGATGACCACGTCCGCCTCACGCGCATCGGGTATCACCCGCATGCCCGCCTGCTGGATGTGGCCGACCATGATCTCGCTATCCACGAGATTCTTGGCGCAGCCGAGGGAGATGAGGCTGACCGTGATCATTGAAGGGTCGGAAAGGCGGGCGCAGGAGCGCCGCCCCGCAAGGTCCGCCGCCGAACCCCTGCTCGCGCTCCGTCCCGCCGCATTTTCCAGACGACTATTTCGTCACGGCCTTTGCCGCGGCCCTCTTCGCCACCCTCCGGCGCTTGAGATAGGCATGGCGGCGCTTCCGTTTGATGACTTTGTTGTACTGTCGGCTCATAAAATGTGTTTTCGGATGGTCGGTATCCGCCTCGGCATAGTCAAGGGTCTGAATGGGGTCGGCCTGAAAACCTCAGACCTCCAGAATTGAAATCCAACTGCAGCTGGAAAGCCTGAAAACCTCAGACCTCCAGAATTGAAATCCAGCTGCAGTTGGATTTCAATTCTGGAGGTCTGAGGTTTTCAGGCCGGAGGTTCTCAACCCGACCCCGCGTCCAATTCGAACCCGAGCTGCCGCGCCAGGGAATGGCGGCGGATGCCGTAAAACGCGGCAAATTCCCGGATCGCCGGCGCCAGCTTCTCGTCGCGTCCGCCCTTGCGGATCGCGGCGATCATGAGGTTCTTTGCCGTGTGCTCCGTCGGGACAAACTCAAAGGCCTGCGTGCGGTAGCCCTCCCATTCGAGCAATTGCGCCCGAAGCGCGTCGGTCGCGAACTCGGCCTGCCGCTCCTGAAAGATCCCATGCCGGAGCGCGCGGGCGAGGACCGGCGGGGCGGTCAGCTGGGGGCGAAGCTCCTTTTGGCAGCACGGAGCGACGAGGAGCAGGCGCGCCCCCGCCGCGATGCCCCTGGCCAGCGCGTCATCGGTCGCGGTGTCGCAGGCGTGAAGGGCGATCAGGATGTCGATCCTGTCGAGGGGCGTGCCGGCGATCGTCCCCGCGGCAAAGGAGAGCCGCGCGCCGAAACCCTGTTCGGAGGCGACCCGGTTGCAGAATTCCACGAGCTCCGGCCGGGCCTCGATTCCCCTCACCCGGGCGCGCCCGCCCAGGGCGGCGGCGGCGGCGAAGGTCAGGTAGCCCTTGCCGCATCCCATGTCGAACACGGACAGGGGCCCGGTCCCGCCGAGGCCGGCCTCTTCGGCAAAGTGGGTCAGCAGCTCGGCAAACTTCTGAATCTGCCGGAACTTCGCCGCCATCGCCTCCCGCGGGCGGCCGCCCGGGCGTGTGACTCCGAGGGCCGCAAGCCAGGGCGCGTCGGCCCCTATGACGTAGTCCTTCGGGCGGTCATGGGGCTCCGCGGCGGGTTCCAAACCGGCGACGTCGCCCGCTTGGGGGGAGTCCGGGCGCTTCGTCCGCCTGAGGCGCGCGGTGCCGTCGGCCGCGCATTCCAATTGGGCGACTTCAGCCGAAGTGAACAGGTGGGCGTCCAGAAACTCCACGCCGATCAGGGGCTCGATCCGCTTCAGCCCCTCGTCCGGGGGATAATTCCTGGCGACCTCGCGGGTGGCATGCCGCCAGACGCAGGCGAGCATAGGGCCCGCCTTCAGTCTGACGGGCCGGACGAACAGGTTGCGCAGGGTCTTGTCCTCCCCGCGGTGGCGTCCGAGGGTCAGCTTGACCAGGGTGCCGCCCTTCACGGCGGCCCTGAGCTCGTCCAAGAACTGCGAGCGAGAATCGACCGGCATCCCCTTGCAGATACGACCCGCGCCGCGCCAAGGCCAGCTTACTCGTAGCGCAACGCCTCGATCGGGTCGAGGTTCGCAGCCTTGCTCGCGGGATAGTAACCGAAGCAGATTCCCACGGCGGCGCTGAAAATGACGGCCGCCACGATGGCGACGGTCGATATCAGCGTCGGCCAGTTGTTGTACCACGAAAGGAATTTCGACCCGCCGACGCCCATCAGGATGCCGAGTATTCCGCCCATCATGCTGAGCACCACCGCCTCGATCAGGAACTGCATGCGGATGTCGCTGCCGTGGGCGCCCACCGCCATGCGGATGCCGATCTCGCGCGTGCGCTCGGTCACCGATACGAGCATGATGTTCATGATGCCGATGCCGCCGACGATCAGGGAGACGCAGGCGACGGCGAAAAGGAGGTAGCGCATCGTCGCGGTTGTCGCCGCGGCCGCGTCGGCGATCTCCTGCTGGTCCCGGACCGTGAAGTCGTCGTCGCGCCCCTGGTTGATGTGGTGCCGGTCGCGCATGAGGTTGGCGATGTCCTGCTCGGCCGCGGCCATGTGATCCGCGTCGTCGGCCTGGACGTTGATGTAGGGCAGGAAAATCTGGCGCGAGAAGCGCTTCATCGCGCTGGTGTACGGGATCATCACCATGTCGTCCTGGTCGGTGCCCTGCAGGGAGAAGCCCTTGGAGACGAGGACTCCGAGTATCTTGAACGGCATGTTGCGGATGCGAAGGGTCTTGCCGACCGGATTGCCGTCCGGGAAAAGGTTGTTCACGATCGTCTGCCCGATGACGCAGACCTTGGCGGAGTTGCGGACCTCCTGCTCGGTGAACATGGCCCCTTCGGCAAGCGGCCATTGCCGCATGTCGAGATAGTCCTCGCTCTCGCCCATGATCCGGGTGGACCAGTTGAGCCCGTTGGCAAGGACCTGCGAATTGCCGCGGATCTCCGGGCTGACCGCGATGACGTCCCGGACTTCGCTCTTGATCGCGACCGCGTCCGCGATCGTGAGCGTGCCGGCACCGCCGTAGCCGGTCCGGGCGCCCGCCGTGGTGGCGCTGCCGGCGTAAACGAGGATGATGTTCTGGCCCAGGCTCGCGATCTGGGCCTCGATCTGGGATTCGCTTCCGTCGCCGATGCTGACCATGACGATGACGGCTCCGACGCCGATGATGATGCCGAGCGCAGTCAGGATCGAGCGCATTTTGTTCCGGCGCAGCGCCCGGAGGGCGACGTAGATCGTGAAAAAGAAGCGCATGGCGGGCTACTTGGTGAGCTTTACGGCGGCCTCGGCCTCCTGCAGGCGGCGGATCTCCTCGTCGGCGATCAGGCGGTTGGCGACCTGCACGTCGTTCACCAGCTCGCCGTCGCGCAGGATGATGTTGCGCTTGCAGAAGCGGGCGATGTCGAGCTCGTGCGTCACCATCAGGATCGTGATCCCATCCTGGTTCAGCTTCTGAAACACCCCCATGACCTCGATGGAGGTCCGGCTGTCGAGATTGCCGGTGGGCTCGTCGGCGAGCAGCACCTGCGGCTCGTTCACGAGGCCCCGGGCGATCGCGGCGCGCTGCTGCTGGCCGCCGGAAAGCTGGCTCGGGAAGTGGTCGGCGCGATTGGCCAGGCCGACGACCTTCAGGCAGGCCGCGGCGCGCTCGCGCATCTGGCGGCGGGACGCGCCGCGCTTGCCGTAGAGCATGGGAAGCTCCGTGTTTTCCATCGCGGTCGTGCGGGCGAGGAGGTTGAAGCCTTGGAAAACGAAGCCGAGCTTCTTGTTGCGGATGTCCGCGAGCTCGTTGCGGTTCAGGTTGGACACATCGATGCCGTCGAGGAGATAGCGGCCCTCGGTCGGCCGGTCGAGGCATCCGAGCAGGTTCATCAGGGTGGACTTGCCGGAGCCGCTGGCGCCCATCAGGGCGACGAATTCGCCCTTTTGGATTTCGATCGAGACACCGCGGACGGCATGCACCTTGTTTTCGCCGGAGCCGTAGACCTTGTGAATGTTCTCAAGCTTGATGACGGAGGTCATGATGAGATTGCCGGGCGCTCATCAGAAACCGGGGCCGCGCCGGCCGCCGCCGCCACCACCGCCGCCGCCGAAGGGGCTGGCCCCGCCGGCGGACACCGGGGCGGTCGGAGAGGTGAGGCCCGTGATGATCACATCGCCCTCGTTGAGTCCGCTGAGGATCTCGGTATTGGAGCCGTCGGTGATTCCGATCCGGACCCGGACTTCCTCCGGCTTGGCGCCCGGGGGGCTCCCCGCGGGAATTCG
Organism: Opitutaceae bacterium; assembly: GCA_050015855.1. Lineage (GTDB taxonomy): Bacteria > Verrucomicrobiota > Verrucomicrobiia > Opitutales > Opitutaceae > Palsa-1447. Next base: position 58,547 of record JBEKAO010000014.1, read on the forward strand.
ATAGACCGTGCGGTAGACGGGCAGATCCGCCGAGGCCCCGGGCCGGCCTCCGGATCGGTTCCCACCCCGGCCGCCGCCGTTGAGAATCCGGTCCGGCAACTCGATCCCGCGCTCCTTGGCGAGATCGATCAGTTTCTGGCGGACTTCGGGCGAGGGCGGGCCGCCGCCGAAAGTGTAGCCGGCGTCGCTCTCGAGCTGGCGCAGGGCCACGGCTCGCTCTTCCTTGGTCATCTGCTTCGCGGCGGGGGCCGCTCCCTCGCTTGCGGCGGCCGGGTCCGCCGCAAGCACCACGGCCATGCCGTCCGGCTTTCGAAAGCGCAGTCCGCTGTTTGCGAGGCGCAGGACATTATGGTGGCTCGTGACGATGATCGAGACGTTGGCCGTCATGCCCGGCTTCAGCTTCAAATCGGAATTGTCCACGCTGATCATGACATCGTAGATCACGACGTTTTGGGAGGTCTGGGGCGCGTTGCGCACCTGGTAAACGGTGCCGACGAACTGCCGGTTCGGGTAGGCGTCGACCGAAAAATTGACGGTCTGGCCATTCGCGACGTTGCCGACGTCGGCCTCGGCCACCGCGGCGTCGATTTGCATCTTGGTCATGTCGTTTCCGATCTCGAACAGGGTCGGGGAACTGAGCGTGGCGGCGACCGAATTGCCCACGTCGATGTTGCGGGCGATCACCATTCCGTCCATGGGGGAGGTGATCCGGCAATAGGAGAGGTTGGTCTTTGCCGTGTCGAGGGCCGCCTGGGTGATCTCGGTCTGGGCTTCGGCCTCCTCGAGCTGCGCGGCCTGGAGATCATAGTCCGATTGCGCGATGAGATTCTTGGCCAAAAGGTCCTTGTCGCGCTCGAGATTGACCTTCTGCAGGTCGTAGTTGGCCTTTGCGCTGGCCAGGTTGCCCTGGGCCGATTTGACCGCGGCTTCGTAGGAGGTGGGAAGCAATGTCGCGAGGAGGTCGCCCGTCTTGACTTCGGCGTTAAAATCCTTGTACCAGGCAGTTACGTATCCCGAGATCTGGCTGCTGACGAGGACGTCGAGCAGGGGCTTGATGGTTCCGGCGGCCGTCACCGACTCCACGACGTCGCCGCGGTTGGCCGCCGTCGTGTAGAATTCGGGGCCCTTCTTCGCGTGGCCTTGCCAGTAAAACCAGCCTCCGGCGGCTGCTGCGAGAATGACGACGATGAAGATGATCTTGGCCATACGGTGGGACTTTGAAGTTGGAGCCTGACCGGAGGCTGCGCCCATGCGCAGCCCATCCGGGAAGGAAGGGTTTATGATTGCACTGGATCGAGGTTGAAGCCGCGGGCGCCGACTAAGAACTGCCCGTCGAGTGCATCGCGGCCTGCGTAAAGACTAGACGGACCGGCTCAGGAAAGGTGACGGGCATTTTGGAACGCTTTTTTCAGCTCGGCGGCCACGTTCGGGGGCACGAAATGGGTCACGTCGCCCCCGTACTGGGCTACCTGCTTCACCAGGCTGGAGCTTGTGTAGCTGAACTGCTCGTTCGGCATCACGAAGAGCGTCTCGATATGGGGCTGGAGGTGGCGGTTCATCAGGGCCATGTTGAATTCGAATTCAAAATCGGACAGGGCGCGCAGCCCGCGTATGATCGCGTCCGCCTTCTGGGCCCTGGCAAAGTCGACAAGGAGTCCGTTGAATCCGACGACGACCACATTGGGAAACTGCGCGACGTTGGGGCGCACCATCGCGAAGCGCTCCTCCGCCGTGAACAGCGGGGCCTTGCCGGGGTTTTCCGCGATTGCGACCGTCACATGTTCGAACAGCCGCGCCGCGCGCCCCAGGACATCCAGGTGGCCGTAGGTGATCGGATCGAACGTGCCGGGATAGATGCAATGGCGCATGGGGGAGGATTAAAAGGGCCGGATGCAAGCACAAGAGGGGAGCGGCGGCAACTCCGCTCTGCACTTGCGTTCCCGCGCCCGAGGGGTGTTCTTTGCGTTTTGGAGCGAACATGAACCTGCCCAACGCCATCACGCTCGCGCGCATTCCGCTGATGTTCGCGATTTCCGTTCTGATGTGCTGCCATTGGGTGGGCGCGCCGACCCTTGCCTTCATCCTGTTCCTGGCGGCGGCGGGAGGCGACTGGCTCGACGGATACATAGCGCGAAGGTGGCGGCTTGTGACGACGTTCGGCAAGCTGATGGACGCCCTGACGGACAAGATCATGGTCCTGGGCCTTGTGATCACCTTTGTTGGAAGCGCGCAGTTTCTTGGAAGCCCGCGCCACGAGATCGCAATCCTGCTCGCGCTTGTGACGCTTTGCCGGGAGTTCATGGTGACCGGCATGCGCATGGCCGCGGCCGCAAAGGGGGTCATCGTCGCCGCGGACAGGGGCGGAAAATCGAAGACGCTGACCCAGTTGATCGCCCTGGGCTTTCTGCTGGGGGCGCCGATGATCGGCCGGGACCTTTCCTTCTTTTTCGGCCGCGACCTGACCGTCGCCAGCCGCGTCGTCCAGCAGATCGGGGAATACATTTTCATCGTCGGAACGATTCTGGCGGTCTGGTCCGGCTGGCGGTATTTCGCCCAATTCAGGTCCGTCGCATTCGGCGGGGCCAACGAATGAATCTTCGCCAGCCGATCTGGACGCGATTCCTTCCGACCCGCACGGTTCTCATGCTGGCTACGCTCGGACCCGTGGGGCGGAGGTTGCCGGCGCCGGGGACCTGGGGATCGGTGGGGGGGCTCCTGTACTTTGCAGTGTTCTTTGACCCTCTCTATTCGGAACCGTATCGCGGTACCGTTTTTAGCCTCATCCTAAGTGCGGTCGGCGGCTACCTCGCCGTGGCGTTGTGCGGCGAGGCGGAGTTTCGCCTGGGCCGGAAGGATCCGGGCGAGGTGATCCTGGATGAGTTTGTCGCCATGCCGCTCTGCTTCCTGGGCTGGAACGCGCTGCAGTTGAACGAGCTGCCGGAGCTGTTGCGCAAATCGGTGGTTTGGATTTTGGGGCTGGCGCTGTTCCGGCTTTTTGACATCTGGAAGCCTTTCGGAATCAAAAAATTGCAGGATCTTCCCGGCGGCTGGGGCATCGTCGTCGACGACTACGCGGCCGCCCTGGCGACCTGCCTCGTCATGCACGCCGCGAAGTTGGTTTGGCAGCATCATTGAGAATCGTGATTGGGCGCATGGCGCTGCCGTGATCCGGAGGAAATGACCTCGAAGCGCCTGTTGTCGGCCTTATCGCCGCCTCCGGGGCCAGGACGGGCTGGGATCCCGCCTGGCCCGGTATGGCGGCGCCTCTGGGAATTGGCCGACTCCAGGCGCGGAACAGGTCATTTCCTCCGGATCATGGCAGCGCCTGAAGGCAGTCCACCGGCAACCTCACGAGCAACCCCTGCCGCAGCACATCGACCGAAACGACGATCCCGCGCGGATTGGCGGGATCGTCTATATACCCCTCGAGCCCGTGGAGCGCGCCCCCGATCACCCTGACCCGGCGGCCGCGGGTGAGCAGCGGCAGGACGGTGAGCTCGTAGCCCGAGGCGACCATGGCCCTGACGCTTTCGATCTGGCGAAGAAACACCGCCTCATCCGCGACCGGAATCGCGCGCGCCAGCAGCTCCTGCTGGTAAATGCGCGCCTTCCGCTCCGACGGGATGCGGGAGAAGACGTAGCCGGGAAAGAGCGGCTTTGTGAAATGCTTCGTCTGGCGGGCGTACCGGCGGACGCTCTTCACAAGCGGAAGATACGCTTCGAAGCCTTCGCTCCCCATGAGGGCCGCGAACTTCTTTTCGCAGCGCGGCCGGGTGTGGCAGACGAACCAGGCTTCACCGGGCGGCGAAGGGGCCTTCGGATCCTCCGGGACCATGCCGTCAGTCCTGGAGAAGGAAGCGCACGGCGGCGTGGTATCCCTGGAATCCCAGGCCGCTGATGACGGCGGCGCAGACGGGCGCGGTCAGCGACGTGTGGCGGAATTCCTCGCGGCTATGGACGTTGGAGATGTGAACCTCGACCGCCCGGAGCCCCGATCCGGCCAGGGCGTCGCGCAGCGCGACGCTCGTGTGGGTGAGGGCGCCCCCGTTCACGACAAGCCCGTCAAACCCGGCTTCGGCAAGCGCGCCGATCTTGTCGATCAGCGCGCCCTCGTGGTTCGACTGGAAGAATTCGAGTTGCGCGGCCTTCCCGAACTCCGCGCGGAGTTCCTTCTCCAGGTCCGCCAGGGTGGAGCGGCCGTAAATCTCGGGCTCGCGCCGGCCAAGCCTGTCCAGGTTGGGTCCGTTGAGGATCGCGATTTTTTTCATGGATGGGTCGATTTCGTGGATGGGGCCGGAAATCCCCGCATTATAGCGGGTTTTGGGTCGCTATGAAAACCCATGGAACGCCGAATTTTTCGGACAGTTCCGCCGCCAGGGCCTTCACGGCGTGGACCTCGGTGGCGTAATGGCCGCAGAGGAACAGGTTCAGGCGCTCCTCCTGGGCGCGGTTGAAATGCTCCTCGCGCAATTCCCCGGTGACGAGCGTGTCCACGCCGGCGGCGATGGCCGCCGGCAGGGCGCTGTTGCCGCTCCCGCTGCAGATCGCCACCTCCCGCGGACGGTCCGATCCGAACTCGACCGCGACCACCCGGGGATACAGCGCCTCCAGCCGCGCGCGCAGGTCCGCCCGGGACGGGGCGCCCGAGGCGATGAGGCCGATGTCCCCTCCCTCGTTCGGCATGAATCCGCGCGTGCGCGCGAGCCCGAGCTGCCGCGCCAGGAGGGCGTTGTTGCCGATCTCGGGATGGGCGTCGAGCGGCAGGTGGTTCGAATACAGGGCGCAGTTTCCGCGGATGAGGGCGCAGACGCGGTCATAGGCCGCTCCGGTCAGCGGGCGGGGCATGTCCCAGTACATGCCGTGATGCACGATCAAAAAATCGACGCCCTGCTCAACGGCGAGCCGGAACGGCACGGCGCCGGCGTCGACGGCGGCGCCGATCTTGGTGACGCTCCCGCCGTTGGCCACCTGGAGGCCGTTGAAGGCGCCGGGCGCGTCCTTGAACTCGGCGACGCGGGTTCGCCTGTCGCAATATCCGGCGATGTCGCTCAGGGTGGGCATGCGCAAGAGCGAGATTGCCCCTCCGAATTCGGTTGTCCAGTGTAACGAACGGGATTCATGAAGAAAACCTCAGGCAGTCCGGTCGACCTAATCGCGCAGGCCGCGCATAAATTCGCGCACCGCCCGTCCTGGGACGAGTACTTCATGGCCACCGCCGTCTTGATGGCATCGCGCTCCAATTGCGAGAGGCTCCAGGTGGGCTGCGTGATCGTGACCGGAGGCTCGAGGAAGAACCGCCTGGTGGCCGCGGGGTACAACGGGTATCTCCCGGGAACCCCCCATGTGTCGCGGCTGCGCGGCGGCCACGAGCAGGCCACGGTCCACGCGGAACAGAACGCGGTGGCGGACGCGGCGCGCCGCGGAAGCTCCGTGGAGGGCTGCATCGCCTACATCACTCACTATCCGTGCATCAATTGCGCGAAAATCCTGGCCGCGGCGGGCATTTCCGAGATTCGCTACCGCCTCGACTACCACAACGACCCCCTGGTGGCGCCGCTGCTCGCGGAGGCCGGGGTCGAAATCCTGAAACTCTGATCATCCCAAAAGGTCGTTAGGCAATCATGCGGGTTCGAACAAAAGGCGGACGTGATTCACTGGCGGGCTCGCTGCTCGTGGCCCATCCGGTCCTCCGGGATCCGAACTTCAGGCGGGCCGTTGTCCTGATGACCACCGACAACGAGGAGGGATCCATGGGCATGGTGCTGAACCGCCCCCTGGGCAAGCGCCTGGGGGAAATGGGCGGGGACTTCGCCCTGGGGCCCCTGGCCTCGGTGCCGCTGTTCAGCGGAGGCCCCGTGCAGACCGGGCAGCTGATCCTGGTCGCGTGGCAGAACAGGCCGGACGGATTTCAGCTTCACATGGGGATCGATCCGGAAAAGGCGGCGGGCCTTCTCGCCGATGGCGACGCGCACCTTCGCGCCTATTTTGGCTACGCCGGGTGGGGAGCCGGGCAGTTGAAAAAGGAGCTCGAAGTGCACACCTGGATCATCGCGGACGCGCCAGCCGATCTTTTTGCACAACCGGGCGATAACAGCCTCTGGCGGACCATCTTGAGCGCGGAGGGCGTGGAGTGGCGCCTTTTGGCGGATGAACCGGACGATCCGGCTGAAAACTGACGCCCCCGAGCCGTTTGAGTTTGACAGGTCCGGGGCCCGGTCCGTGTGATTGAACGTTTATGAAAGTGGTATCCTCCATCAAATCCGCGAAGAAGCGACACCCCGACTGCCAGGTGGTGCGGCGTCGCGGCAAGATCTACGTGATCAACAAGACCGACCCGCGCTACAAGGCGCGCCAGGGCTAAACCCATTTCCACACCGTGAAAGCCGCAGGACACCCCGCGCTCAACAAAGTCTGCTTCATCGACGTCGCCACCGGGAAGCGATTCCTGACCCGCTCGACGCTGAAGGGAACCCGGAAGGAAAAGATCGACGGCGAGGACTACTTCATCGTCCTTCGCGACATAACGATGGACTCCCATCCGGCCTACACCGGCGAAAAGCGCCTGGTCGACACGGCCGGCCGCGTGGAGAAGTTCACTTCGAAGTTCAAGCGCAGCGCCAAGAAATAGGATGCGGATCCGCGCGTTTCGGGGCCTGGTCCCCGTTCCAGCGCACGCGCCCGAAGTGGCTTGCGTGCCTTACGACGTGGTAGACGCGTCCGAGGCTGCGTCCCTGGCGGCCGGGCGGCCGCGCAGCCTGCTCCACGTCGATCGCGCCGAAATCGATCTGCCGGCGGGCGCGAACCCCTACGGCGACGCCGTTTATGCGAAGGCCACCGAGAATTTTCTGAAGCTTCAGCGGGACGGGGTCCTCGTCAGGGAAAGCGGCCCCTGCCTGTACCTCTATCAGCAGGAGATGGGCGCGCATCGCCAGCGGGGACTCGTGGCCCTGTGCCACGCGGACGATTACGAGGCGGGCGTCATCAAGAAGCACGAAAACACCCGGCCCGAGAAGGAGAACGACCGGACCCGGCTGGTGGACGCCCTCGGGGCGAACACGGGGCCGATTTTCCTCATCTACCGGGACAATCCGGCCGTCTCCGGGCTTGCCTCGCGCCTGGCTGCGGGCGAGCCCGTGCACGATTTCAAGGCCCCCGACGGGGTCCGCCACACCGTTTGGCGAATCCCGGGCGGGGAGGCGTGGACCTCGGCCTTTGCGGCCGTTCCGGCCGTGTACATCGCCGACGGCCATCACCGGGCGGCCAGCGCGGCCCGGGTCGCCCGCCTGAGGCGGGAGCGCAACCCGGGGCACACGGGCGCGGAGGAGTACAACTGGTTTCTTTGCGTTCTGTTTCCGGCGAGCGAGGTGAAGATCCTTCCCTACAATCGAATCGTCTCGGATCTGAACGGCCTCGCTCCCGCCGATTTTCTCGGAAAGGTGCGGGATGCGTTCGGCCTGGAAGACGATGCGCCGCCTTCGCCGGAACGGGCCGGCCGCATCAGCATGTACCACGGCGGCCGATGGCTCGGGCTGGGCTGCCCGGCCGTTCCCGCGGCGGATCCCGTGGGGCGCCTCGACGTGAGCGTCCTCCAGTCGAAGCTGCTTTCCCCCATTCTCGGAATCGGCGATCCGCGCACGGACAAGCGGATCGATTTTGTCGGCGGAATCCGCGGTCCGCAGGAGCTTGTCCGGAGGGTGGACGCGAACGGGGGAGCCGCCTTCTCCATGTATCCCGTCCCGGTGGCGCAGCTTCTGGGCATCGCCGACGCCGGTCAGATCATGCCGCCGAAAAGCACGTGGTTCGAGCCCAAGCTTCGCTCCGGGCTATTCATCCACACGTTTTGAGCCAAAGACCTCTGGCCTCCAGTATTGAAATCCCGGGATTTCAATACTGGAGGCCAGAGGTCTTACGGGAACAATCCCCGGCTCTGCTTCGCCTCGGCGACGCGGCCGATCCCGAGGGTGAGGGCGGCGAGGCGGCGGCTGAACTTGAACTTCCGCTTCTGGTACTCGACCGATTCCTTTGCCTTGTCGAGCATCGACCAAAGCTTGGCCATCACCTCGTCGCGGCTCCAGTAATAGTGCTGCAGATTCTGGATCCACTCGAAGTAGGAGACGATGACGCCCCCGGAATTGCAGAGCACATCCGGGATGACCTCGATGTCGCCGCGCTCCTCGATGATCCGGTCGGCGGCGTTCGTCGTCGGCCCGTTCGCCCCCTCGGCCAGGATCCTGCACTTGAGCCTGGGGGCGTTCTTTTCGTGGATTACCCGCTCCAGCGCCGCGGGGACGAGGACGGTGCACTCGAGCTCGAGCAGCTCCTCGTTTGATATCGGCTCGCCGCCCTCATAATCCTTGAGCGCCTTCGTGTAACGCACGTAGTTCAGCGCCTTGTTCACATCGAGCCCCTTGGCGGAGAACACCGCCCCCGTGTAGTCGGAAATCGCGACGATTTTCGCCCCGTAGCCGGACAGGGCCGCGGCGGTTTCGCTCCCGACATTTCCGAAACCCTGGATCGCCACCGTAGCCTTTCCGATGGGGACCTTCAGGTCCTCGAGGTACTTTCGGACGAGATAGGCGACCCCGGCTCCGGTGGCCTCCCGGCGGCCCTGCGAGCCGCCGAGCGAAATGGGTTTTCCGGTCACAACCGCCGGCTCGACGTGGCCGACATGGTTCGAATAGGTGTCCATCATCCAGGCCATGATCTGCTCGTTTGTGCCGACATCCGGCGCGGGGATGTCGGATTGGGGGCCGACAAAGTTGATCATTTCCTGCATGTACCGGCGGGAAAGGTGTTCGAGCTCCCTGAGCGAGAGTTCGCGCGGGTTGACGATGACCCCGCCCTTTGCCCCGCCGTACGGCAGGCCCGCCAGGGAGCATTTCCAGCTCATCCACATGGCGAGGGCGGCGACCTCGCCCAGGGTAACGTGCTCGTGAAAGCGAACTCCCCCCTTGGACGGCCCCGTCGAAAGGTTGTGCTGCACGCGGTAGCCCTCGAAGACCGTGACGCTCCCGTCATCGCGCATGACCGGCAGGGCGACGGCCAGGCAGCGGCGCGGATATTTCGTGCGGTCGCGAATGGCCTCGGGCAGGTTGATTGCATCCGCCGCCTTGTCGAACTGGCGGCAGGCCATGCGGAATACGTCCGAATCGTAGAGCTTCGACACGATGGCTTTGGACATGATCTTTCCCGAGTCCGGGCCTGGATGATGACCCGAAAGCCCCGGGATATGCAACGCTGGCGTTGGGCCAAGGACCTCAGCAACTGTGTTGGCCGACAAGAACAAAATCCGGGTCCTGAAGTAGGCGATTGAGGAGAACGATCAGTTTTCGCATGATGGCAGTGATGGCGACCTTGGCTGGCTTTCCGCGGGCCACGAGGCTTTGGTAATAGGTTCGAAGGATTTGATTGTGCTGGCTGGCGGCGACCGCGGCCATGTAAAGGACTCGTCGGACTGCAGCGCGGCCGCCACGGATGTGCCTTTGGCCGCGGTACTGGCCGCTGTCGCGGGAATAGGGAGCCACTCCAGCAAGAGCGGCGGCCTGGCCGGGATGGAGTTGGCCAAGCTCAGGCATTAAGGCGAGCAGTGTCAGGACCGTGATGCGGCCGACGCCGACGACTTCTTCCATCCGAGCGGCCTTTTGGGTCATGAGCGTATCGGCCTGGACCTGAGCCTCGATCATAGCCTCGAGGTTTTTGAGCCGCTTTTCCAACCGACGCATCTCCGTTTTTGCATCCCGGATCAAGGCAGGGAGGCTGAGGTGCTCCAAGCGATTGCGCTCAGCGGTTTGTCGCACCAACAGATCCTGGCGCGCACTCATCATCTCGGCCAAGGCAAGCTGTTGACTGGACGGTGCCGGCGTGGCGGCCGGTTGGATCGTCGCTCCGTAATCGGCCAGGACCGCTGCATCGATCTCATCAGTCTTGGCCAACAGATTGCGCGCTCGAGCATAGTCTCTGACCTGACGCGGGTTGAGCACACTCACCGCAACATTGGCCCGGTGGGCAGCAAGCACCAACGCTCGCTCGTAGCCTCCGGTCGCCTCACAAACCAAGTGAACCGGGGTTGCACCGGCGCACAGCCGCCCAATCAAAGCTGTGCTTTGAGCATCCGTATTGGGGCATTCAATTTCCTTGCCCAAAAAGCTTACCATCATGGTGAGCTTCGCAATGTCGATTCCAACGTAGACTTTTTCCGAGGCCATGGCATCACTCCTTCTTGTTAGGCGAGCTGCCGCTCCACCGCGGGGCGGCGCTCAGACAACTGTTCGAGTTAAGACCAGCGGCCCTACCATCGATCTCGCTGAGGTACGGACTCACGGGTCCAAGGCCTCTATCGATCTGATGCTAGGGAGGGCGAAGCAGCTCTCACTGCTTCGCCCTGCTCCGCTGGCCAAGAGTAGCCTGCTTTAGGCCGCTACTCTTGGCCAGCAGAGCTACAAGACCTCCAGTTTTGAA